>JBNKGB010000086.1:0-20172 GCA_050289605.1 Roseibium sp.
CTTTCAAGGTCCTGCTTCAGGACGTTGAGGGCAGCAGCCTCCCCGCCCGACGTCCACCAGTGCAGCACCTCGACATCGCCTGCATGTGCCGTTGCACCCGCCGCCAGCAGTGCTGCGGCCGCCGTCATCATCCTTGTCAATTTACGCATGGAATCCTCCCTGTCTTGCGCAAAGTCTTCCTCCTCCGCAAGGCGGTCAGGCCGCCTGCGGGTCAACCCAAGGCGCGCGTGTGCGTCCGATGCGCATGGTCACGGTTTTCGCCTCGAGAAATTCTTCCAGTCCGTATTTGCCGAGTTCGCGGCCCTGGCCGCTTTCCCTGACGCCGCCGAAGGGCAATTCGGCAAAGCCATCCATCCAGGTGTTGGTCCACACCGTCCCGGCACGGGCGCGGCGGGCGAACTCCATGCAGGTGTGAACGTTCTCGCTCCACACTCCTGCGGAGAGGCCGTAGTCGGCATCGTTCACCAGCTCGATCGCCTCATCGAGCGTCCTGAAGGTCAGGACAGAGAGCACTGGCCCGAACACTTCCTCGCGCGCGATCGGCATGTCGCTGCGCACATTGGAAACCACCGTCGGCTGGTAGAACTGCCCGGTCAGGCCCGGCACCTGAAGAGCGCCGCCTCCCAACCGGACTGTTGCCCCGGCGTTTTCTGCATCCCGAACATATTTTTCGATTTTTTCCTGATGTTCGGGCGTGATGATCGCGCCGACCTTGGTCGATGGGTCCAGGGGATCGCCGAAGGGAACCATGCGCGACAGTTCCACTGTTCGCTTCAGGAACTCCTCGGCAATGTCTTCGTGCAGGATGATCCGGGAGCCGGAATTGCAGCATTCGCCGGCGTTGAAATAGACGCCGAAGACAACGGCATCGACAGCGCTTTCCATGTCCGCATCCGGGAAAATCACCTGCGGGTTCTTGCCGCCGAGTTCGAGCGACACTTTCTTCAGGGTGTTTCCGGCCACCTTGACGATGGCCTTGCCGACGCTGGTCGAGCCGGTGAAGGTGACCATGTCGACGCGTTTGTCGGTGGTCAGCGCCGTTCCGACGGGATCGCCATAGCCCATCACGATGTTGACGACACCTGCGGGAATGCCGGCTTCCAGGCAGAGTTCGCCCAGAATGACCGTCGTCGCCGGCGTCATTTCCGACGGCTTGATGACCGCCGTGCAGCCGGCAGCAAGGGCAAAGGGAAGCTTCTGCGACACGATCAGGAACGGAAAGTTCCACGGCGTGATGATCGAGACGACACCGACCGGCTCCTTCAGAACGAGACCCAGCATATCCGGTCCGAGAGAGTTATGGCTCTCCCCATGCATCGTTCTGGCAAGCGAGGCGGCAAAGCGCCAGATGTCGGCAGCCCCTTCGATCTCGGCTTTCGCCTGGGCAATCGGCTTGCCGGATTCCAGCGTTTCCATGAAGGCAATGCGATCGCGCTCCCGGTCGATCAGGTCGGCGATCTTCAGGAGAAGGGTTGCCCGGTCCTTGCCGGACGTGCGCGACCAGCGTCCCCTGTCAAAGGCCTGGCGCGCGGCGGCAACCGCGGCGTCCACATCGCGGATCCCACCCCTTGCGGCACGCGTGACGACCGTTCCGTGGGACGGCGACACACGCTCGAAGGTTGCCCCGTCCGCGCTCTGCCGCCAGCCGCCGTCGATCAGATGACGGGCGACAAACGGTTCTGCCGGAAGCTGCGCTTTGCTGATGGAGACGACGTTCAGGTCACTCATGTTTATTTTCCAGGAAAGGTCGGTTTGCGCTTTTCGCGGAAGGCGGTAACGCCCTCTTCGCGGTCTTCGGTCGGGCTGATCATCCCGGCCCCGAGCGCTTCGATCATGGCGCTCCGGTCTTCGCCGGCCGCCGCGTGGATCATGTATTTGGCAACTTCGACCGCACGTGCCGACTTGCCGGCAAGCTTTTCCGCGATCTCGAAGGCCAGGGCTTTGGGATCATCCGAAATCTCCGCCACAAAGCCTGCGGCAAAGGCCCGATCTGCCGAAATCCTTCGCCCGAACAGCGCCATTTCCTTGACCAACGGTTCGCCGAGGAGGCGGATAAGCCGCTGGGTTCCCGACCAGCCCGGAACGATGCCGACGGAGGCTTCGGGAAGGGCAAGTGTTGCCCTGGGGGCCATTACGCGAATGTCGCTGGTTGCGGCAAATTCCAGCCCGCCGCCGAAGGCATGGGCATTGATGGCGGCAATCGTCGGCTTGGAGAGACGGGTGAGCCGGTCGAAAACGCGATGTCCTTCGCGGACCCAGTGACGGGCGAAATCGAAGGGCTCCAGCTCCGACCATTCCAGAATATCGGCTCCGGCGCAGAAAGCCTTGCTTTCTTCTGCCGTGATCACCACCGCGCGAATGCCCGGATCCCGTTCCAGTTCGTCGCAAAAGGGTTCGACCGCCCGCAGCATGTCCAGCGTGAAGGCGTTGAGCTTGGCCGGATTGTCCAGCTTCAGCTCGGCGACGGCGCCATGGCGAATGAGATGCAGCGCGCTCATAGGCTCAGCTCCATCGCACCCTTGGTGAGAAGCGCCCTCGGCATCGGGATGAGATTGTCGGCAAGACGGACACGGCCCCGGGAAGCCTCGACGATGTCGCGCACGGGATCGATACCCGGCATGACTTCCGTGGCGACCAGTCCGGCTTTGGTCAGGTGAATGACGCAGCGCTCGGTGACATAGAGTACGTCCTGACCGAGCTCGCGCGCCCGGCGCCCGGAGAAGGTCACGTGCTCGACCTCGTCCACCATCTTGGTGAACTTGCCCGGTGTCTTGACCCTCAAGGCATCTTCGCTCAGGTCCAATTCGGCCCCGGCCTCGAACAGGCCGGAGAAGACGATCTTTTTGGCGTTCGCGGTTATGTCGACAAAGCCGCCGCAACCGGCGGTCAGATAGGGTTTCTTGCCGAGCTTGGAGACATTGACGTTGCCTTCCAGGTCGATCTCCAGGAAGGACAGGAAGGAGACGTCGAAGCCGCCACCCTGAAAATAGGTGAACTGCTGCGGCGAGGGCATGAAGGCATCCGCATTGGACGCGCAGCCGAAGGCAAAGCCGGTCAGCGGCATGCCGCCGGTCGCGCCCTGTTCGATGGCCCAGGTCACCGCCTGTTCCTGACCCGCTTCCAGCAGCACGCGCGGCACCATGGCCGAGATACCGAAGCCGAGATTGGCCGCTTGACCCGCCTTCAGCTCCATTGCCGCGCGTCGGGCGACGACCTTCTCGACACCGTGCTCGGCCAGCGAAAAGCTCGACCAGGGCCGCATGATCTCGCCGGAGATCGCCGGGTCGTAGTCGGTTTCCGTGGTCTGGCGCTGATGGGGGTCGACAACAACAAGGTCGACCAGATGTCCCGGCACGCGCACGTCATGCGGACGTAAGGAGCCGCAGGCGGTGACACGCTTGACCTGCGCGATGACGAGGCCGCCGTGGTTGCGCACCGCAATCGCCTGTTCCAACCCGCCGAGATAGGCACCTTCGTGTTCGTAGGTGAGGTTGCCGCGCTCGTCCGCCGTCGTCGCCCGAATGATGGCGACATCCGGAACGATGTTCGGGAAATGCAGCCAGGTTTCGCCACCGAGCTCCAGGCGCGAAACGATGGGGCGTTCGGCTGCCAGTTCGTTCATGGCGCAGCCTTGGCGGCTGGGATCGACGAAAGTGTCGAGCCCGACCTTGGTCATCACGCCCGGACGGCGTGCCGCCACGTCCCGGTGCATGTCAAAGAGAATACCTGAGGGCACGTTGTAGGCCGCCACCCGGTTTTCGACCAGCATCTGCCAGATCGCCGGCATCGGCAGGTTGGACGGGCCGGACGGGTAGGACCCTGCGATGATGGTCGAGAGCAGGCCGTCCCGGGCGATGTGGTCGATGCCCTTGATGCCGTACATGTCGCCCGCGGCAATCGGATGCAGCGTGGTAAGGTTCCTCGGGTGCCCTTCACGGTCGAACCTTGTGCCGATGGCTTCAAGGATCTTGTCCGGGCACCCGAGGCCGGAGGAAGAGGAAACGGTAACGACAGCACCGTCCTGAATGCGGGCTGCGGCCTCGTCCATGGAAACGATCTTGGAGGCCATTGTTCAGAAGCCCCCGTAGTTGACGGCAACGGCCTTGCCCGATTGCGCGGCTTCGCGCACGGCAAGGGCGACGGCGAGCGACTTGATGCCGTCGACGCCATCGGCGGAGGGACCGCCATTGCCGTTGACGGCCTTGCCGAACAGGCCAAGCGAATATTCGTAGAGATTGTGCGTCTCGAAGGGGATGATGCTTTCGCCTTGCGCAGTCACCAGGCGGATCTCGCCGACCGGCTGCTGGGTCATGACGTTGCAGGCGAAGATCGAACCTTCCGTGCCGTGGAACTCGATGCCAGTGCCGGCGAACCGGTGCGTGAAGCTCTCGTGGGACTGCACCATCGCGCCGGATGGCATCGACCAGACCGACATGACGCTGTCCTCGACCCCCTCGCCAAGCCCGGACGTGCCGGCCTTGGCGACGACGTCAAGCGGGTCTTCGCCGAGATGAAAGCGAATGGTGTCGGCATCATGCACGGTGATGTCCGGGATAACGCCACCGCCGGCTGCGGCATCGTTGATCCGCCAGCCGCGCAGGGCATCGGGCAGATTGACGGCGTGGAAGACGCGCGCACTCAGCACCTTGCCGATGCGGCCGGACCTGATCAGGTCCCGGATGGCGAGATGCGATCCGGCGTTGCGCAGATGATGATTGGTCGCAAAGACAACGCCCTTTCCGGCAGCCGCGCGAACCATTTCGGCGGCGTCTTCGAGGCTCATCGCAAGCGGCTTTTCGCAAAGGACATGCTTGCCCGCGGCGATCGCGGCCAGAGCCTGAGCGTGATGCTTTTCGTTCGTCGTGGAAATATAGACCGCGTCGACAGTCTCATCGGAAAGTTGCGCGTCCAGGTCCGTGAAGCTCTGCGCGATTCCGTTCTCGCGAGCATAGGCTTCGCCGCGTTCGGCATCTGAACTCAGGACAGAGACGATCTCCCATCCTTCCTGCGCCCGGATCGCACCGATCATGTAGCTCGAGGCAATCCGGCTCGCACCGATCAGAGCCCAACGCATGACGATCTCCCTAAAGAATTCTGGATTTTTGGAACGTTCCAATTTATTGGCAAGACAATTACTGGAACGTTCCAAAAGAGTCAAGAGGCGTTTTCGATCGAACGGAAAATCCTCCCAGACGGCCGCAGCGGTATCGAACGGAAATGAATCGACTTCACCCCGCTGAAAGTTCTGCGGTCCGAAAGGCTATGTACTCACGACACTATGGGTATCGATACTCTGCCGCAGCCTGCGTGCGGCGATGCGGCCGAGCGTAATCGGATCAATGCCACCGCCGAGGGACAACCGGCAGCGACCCGCCTCCTCCCATTCGATCCGCTCGAGCTGATCGAGGTTCACGATCAGGGACCTGCTGATACGGGCAAAGGGCGGGCTCGGCAACTGACGCTCGAAATGCCGCAACAACCGGCAGACAAGATAGTCCCGCGCGCCCTTGAGGAAGACCCGTGTGAAATCCGCTTCCGCCGACAACATGGCTACTGTTTCAAGCGGTGCGATCACCGACCGACCGTCCACGCGCAAATGGATCCGTTTCTGCACGTGGCCTTGATCCAGGTCGGCGTCCAGTTCCGCACTGTCCCGTTCCTCGGTTCCTGAAGCTTCGGCACCCTGCACATCCCGCAATTGCTTCCGCAGCCGTTCGATCGTCACGGCCAGGCGTGCAGGAACGACCGGCTTCAGCAGGAAATCCAGCGCTGGAACGTCAAAGGCCCGGACAGCGTAGAGATCGTGCCCGGTGACGAAGATGATGGCAGGCACGGGCGTCAGCTGATTGATAAGATCGAAGCCGCGGCCATCAGTCAGTTCCACATCCAGGAAAAGCGCATCGGGACGATGCTCGACCGCCAGTGCGCGCGCTTCGGCAACCGTGCCGGCCTCCGCAACGATCTCGACATCCGGATAGTCAAGCAGTTGGCGTCGCAGCACCCGTCGCGCGGGTGGCTCGTCATCCACCAGGATCACACGTGGCATGGCGCTCCCCATATCTTTAGCCGCGCCAGCACCTTGTCCCCTGACTGTGTCAAGGAAAAGTTGTGTCGGGACGGATAGTGCAGCTCCAGCCGTTGCCTTGTGTTCTTCAGACCGATCGGCGGAATGCCGGCCGTGCGCGGTGCCAGACGCCCGGGGTTGGACACCTCAATCTCGATGGCATCGTCGTCGCTTCGCCGGACCTTGACGTGTACCTGCGGGGCCGAAACTGCCGTCCGCAAACCGTGCTTGATAGCATTCTCGACAAGCCCCTGAACGATCAGATGCGGCACGGAAGCAGGCCGCGCGGCCGGATCCATTTCGACAACGCAGCGCAGCCGGCCTGCAAACCGCAGCTCCTGCATGCGCACATAATCCCGCACGGCTTCGATCTCTTCGCTCAAAGGGCACATGAGCCTGGTTTGCTGGTCCAGCGAATAGCGAAGGTAGGCGGCCATGCGATGGGTCATTTCCAGCGCCAGGTCGGGATTGTCCGGAATTTCGGCGGCAACGGTGTTGAGTGCGTTGAACAGGAAATGCGGATTGAGCTGTAGGCGCAGGCGCTTCAGTTCGGCTTTCGCCGCAACCGCCTGGGCTTCGCTTCGGCGCGCCCGCTCAGACCGGATGGCTATATCCGCGCGCAGCCAGAAATAGGCCAGCGACCAGCCCAGGAAGGCGGCAGTATAGTAGATCATCGGGATCACACGGACAGCCGCTGTTTCGCCGCCGGAAATACCGGGGAACAGGCCGGTCTTGATCCACCCGGCAAGGACCATCTGAAACGCACCTCCAAGAACCGAGCCGGCAAACACCCAACCAGCCACGACGGCTGGACGATCCCGCGTGCGGGCCAGATAGAACCTTTGTGCCAGCCCGGTAAGAGCAAAACCCGCAGGGTCCAGCGTCAAGGTCAGCGTGATCGCCAAGGCGATGTCGTTGAATGCCGCGATCCTGGATGCGAGCCCGAACAGGGCGAGAAAGATCCAAACCGCCATATGAGCCGGCCAAAAGGACAGGCGTGCAAATGCAGGCGCGCCGACGGGCGGTTTCATGGACATCACATCGAAGGCCGTTCCGGATTGGCTGTCCTGCTTCACGTCCCTGCTCATCCAATACCGTCATCCGCCCATCGATAGCCTTGAGACCTGGTCCTCCATCCGGACCTGACGCTTCACCGAGCAGATCGGCCGTTTCATCGAATAGAGGTGGTTTCCACACCGACCCGAAGGACAATCAGTTTCCATATCGAAGCACGGGCAGCTTCGCATCTATAGGTAGTATCATAAATTAGCATTCGTCAACGCCCGGCGCTTACAATTGAAATTGCTGAATATTTCTTAAAAGAGAATCAATTTTAAGTTGTCTACCCGAACGCAGATGAACTCAAGGAGAAACGTCATGGACGCAAAATTCATTTGGTATCCCGGAGAACCAGAGAAAGTCGGGTCGGACCCGGATGCGGCGCCGGAAGTCAGCGGAGCCCTCGACGGCCAGTATGAGGTGATAGTTGGCGTCGGCGCCTATATCGGGAACAGCAATTTCGAGACGCTGGCCCTGTGGGTTTCAGACATCCAGGCCGACGGCACCCTGGGTGAGCCGTATGAAAAGGTCTTCGGCGAACAGCAAGGCGCCTATACGTTGCAGGCTTCCGGCCAGTTGGACGCGCCTTATGTCGTGACCGGAGTGGGAATGGCCGCCGGCGGCCGGGCCCTGGGCATGGGCGTTCTGACAACCCTCTGGCTGTATGCACGAGAGCTCGACCCGAACACCGGCGTTCTGTCAGCAAATGAACAGGTTTTCAAATACGGCGAAGATAAGGACAAGGAACCGGAGGCGGTGTGGCACAGCTCGGACCAGAAAACGGTGATCACCGCGATCGCGGCCCGGGCCAGCGACAAGAACGTCACCACTCTGAATCTTGGCACCGGGGCTCTGACGCCCAACACCAACTAGCTGACTGAAACGCGGCGGTATCCGGCGTGGAAACCGTTGCCGCGATCCTAGCATCAGAAAAAGCAATCCATTTCTCCCTGGACAACCGTCATTCGGCTGTCCCGGGAGAGTGCGAGTGGAAACGTTCGCTCACATTTCAACGACCTTACCACCGAGCCTCATGTAAGTTCCTCGGTCTTCAGGCCGTCACCGGCCTCCTGTTCCGGATCGCATGGAAAGCGGAGCTCGACCGTGGTGCCCTTGCCGGGTTCGGAAAAGATTTTTGCCGCGCCGCCGCTCTGGCGGACGAACCCGTAGACGACGGCCAGCCCGAGCCCGGCCCCGCCTTCCTCCGCCCGTGTGGTGAAATAGGGCTCGAAGGCCTTGTCCACCTCCTCGCGGCTCATGCCGGTCCCGTTATCGCTCACCGAGACGGCAATGGAGTCCTCGTGTTGAAAGGTCCTCACCCGGACCTCGCCGCCCTCCGGCATGGCGGCAGCCGCATTGAGGCACAGGTTGAGCACCGATTGCTCGAAGAGTTCCGGATCCAGCATCAGTGGCGGAAGCCCGTCTTCCAGATCCAGCACCAGGCTGCACTTTTCCCCGATCGCGATTTCAAGCACGTCCGCCATGGCCCGCAAAACCGTGGAAATCTCGATCCGGCTGAACCGGATCGGCTGCTGGCGGCCGATGGTCAGCATGCTGCTGGCAAGCGACCTTCCCCGGTCGGCGGCCTTGCGGATGCGGGCGATGTTGCGCATCTGCATCTTGCTGAAGCCGCCTTCCCGCTCCAGCAGTCCGAGACTGCCCGTGATGATGCCGATGGTGTTGCCGACCTCGTGGCTGAGCTGGTGGGTCAGCCGCATGATGCCGTCGAGCCGGAGCGCCATTGCCGCTTCCGCTTCCCGCTTGTCCAGAAGCGTCACGTCCCGGGCCAGCAGAACCACGCCGCCGTCGCTTTGCCGGGAGAGCGAAAATTCCGTGACCGTTCCGTCCCTGGACCGGTGGCGCAGGGAAATCGGGTCGTTGAAGACCTGGGCATTGCTGCCGCCCGGCAGCGCCTCTGTCCGGAATTCGGGGATCGGTGCAAGGAACTGGGCAAGCGGCAGTTTGCGGGCCGAGCCCTTGTGCCCGATGAGTTCGATCACCCGCCGGTTCATGGTGACCGGTTGCCCGGCGGCGTCGAATATGGCGATGCCCTCGTTCATGCTTCGGAAGGTGGAGCGGATGGTCCGCGCCGCCGCTTCCGCCGTCCGCCTCAGCCGCGTCACCCGGTCAACGCTCTCCTTGAAGGCCTGGAAGGCCTGCTGAAGATCCAGAAGCTCGGTCTCGTCGCCCTGGTAGTCGGGCGGGCCGACGTCCTTTTGCCCCTTGGCCAGCGCATTCATGCCGCCGGCAAGCGAGACGATCCCCCTGGAGACACGGATGGCGGACCGGATCGACAGGACGGCAATCGTCAGGACCAGCACGGACGCAGCGGCGACGATGACCAGGAGCCGCTGCAGGGTTGCCGAGGTCGACTGGAAATCCCGGGTCAGCGTCTGCGTCACGATGCCGGACTGGGTTTCGGTGGCAAGCGACAGTTCCCGAGCGACATTGTGCAGCCGGGCGATGGCCGCCCTGACGCCGAACATTTCCAGAAGATAGCTGGTCTGGGCGGCAAAGACCTGTTCATAGGGCTCCAGCTCCGCGCCGGTCGGCGGCTGCATGCCGTCGGTTGGCTGCGAAGGCGAACCGGTTTCCGCAACGTATCTTCGGCGGAGTTCGCCGAGTTGAAACAGACTGCCCGCGCTCGACACGGAATGGACGATCGCATTGAGGCGCTGGCGTAGTTCCTTCTGCCGCACCGTATGGCCGACCGCGATCACGCCAAGGGCGGAGGACGCCTCTTCCTTGTGTTTCTGCGCGGTTTCCGCCTTGGCGGCAAGGTCCAACGCCTCGACCTCGATCTGCTTCAGGAGACCGACGATCTTTTCGTTGACCGCCCGGTAGGTTTCCTTGCCCGGCGGATAGTCGGGCAGCTCGCTCAGGAGCGTTTCGACCTGCGCCACAAGCGCCCGGCTGTTGCTGGAAACCGTATAGGGCGAGGTCGCATTCATCAGGAACGGGGCGCTGGAGACGAGATCCGACACCTGGCGCGACACCAGCGAGGCATCCGCAAGGCTCGAATAGGCCTTTAGCCCATAGGCGGCCGTCTCCTCCCGCGCCTTCAGGAGACCGTAGATCGCGATCGCCGACAGGGTGAAGGCGACGGCGCAGATGAGCGCGATCGCCGCCGGCAGGCGGAAGGCGATTGACGAAAGAAGCGGCCGGCTGATCATCCCGGAACCGGGGACGGATCCTTGTGCAGGATGTAGCCCTTCCCCCTCCGGGTCTTGATATGCTGCGGCAGGTCCGGATTGCGCTCGATCTTGCGGCGCAGACGCAGGACCAGCACGTCGACGTTCCGGTCGATCAGGCGGTCCGTTTCCGCGCCGAGCTGTTCCAGGATCGTCGTCCGGCTGACCGGCTCGTTGGGCGTCGCCGCCAGGATTTCCAGAAGGGAGAATTCCGAGGACGTAAGCGTACGCGACGGATGCGTCCGGCACACCGCTTTCCGGTTGACCAGGTCGATGACCCAGTCGCCGAGCAGCAGCGCCGACGGTTCGTGCTGGACATGCACCGGTTCACGCTCGCTCTTGAGCGCCGGATGCGTTCGCCTGAGCACGGCCTTGATGCGCGCCGTCAGCTCGATCGGCTCGAATGGCTTGACCACATAATCGTCCGCGGCGGTTTCAAGACCGAGCACGCGTTCCGCCGCGCTTCCCGCAGCCGTCACCATCACGATGCCGATATCCGTCTGGGATCTCAGTTTCTGCGCAAACACCCGTCCGGACATGCCGGGCAGATTGTGGTCGACCAGGACGAGATGAAACATTCGCTCGGCGAGAATTCGCGCAGCGTCTTCCGCGGACCGTGCCGTAAAGGGTTGCCAGCCCTCGGCTTCCACCAGGTCCGATATGAGTTCCGCCATGTCCGGATCGTCCTCGACGATCAGGATACCGATGCCTTCGCTGAGCACTCTTGTGTCCTCCCGGCAATCATCATATGCACTGGCAAGAATTATGCAAAGCCCAGATTTTTCAATTGCTTGTCACATTTGTAAGGCTTGTAATATTTGTAACTTCTTTTCTTCGCCATCGAAACAACCGTAACCAAACACGGGTTGCGATCGCCGCCCCATCTGCCATGGTAGAGAGGTACCCGGGGTTCCGCTCCGGGGCGGGAGGAACCATGAAACCAGTCACGTCACTCGCAGCGGGGGCAGCCCTTTGGCTGTCTGCGACGCTCGCCGGAGCGTCGGCGCAGGATCTCAATGTCCTGTGCGGCGTGGACAGGGACTGGTGCCTGACCATGGAAGCCGCGTTCGAGGCGAAAACCGGCCTTGACGTTGCCATGGAACGCCGGAGCACCGGCGAAATCCTCGACCAGATCCGCGACCAACAGAACGACCCGAAGGTCGATGTCTGGTGGGGCGGCACGGGCGACACGCATCTGCAGGCCGCCGCCGAGGATCTTCTGGAACCCTACCGGCCGGAGCATGCAAGCGACGCCCTTCCCTGGGCGCAGAATTTCTATCAGATGTCCGGCGGCAGGGCTTTCGGCGTTTACGCCGGAGCGCTTGGCTTTGCCTTCAATTCCGACATCCTGGCGGAAAACGGCCTCGTGACGCCTTCCTGCTGGAAGGACCTGACCGACCCGCAATACGATGGTCTGGTGCAGATGGCCAATCCGAATTCCTCCGGCACCGCCTTCACCGTGCTGGCAACGCTTGTCCAGTTGCTCGGCGAAGACGAAGCCTTCCGGTATCTGGAGGCTCTTACGAGGAACATTTCCAATTTCACCACGTCAGGCGCAGCACCCGTCAAGGCAGCAGCGCGCGGCGAGACCGGTATCGGCATCTCCTTCATCCATGACGCTGTCACGCAGCAGTTGGCCGGCGCCCCGCTTGTGATCGTCGCCCCCTGCGAGGGCACCGGATACGAAATCGGCGCGGTTAGCATCGTCAAGGGTGCCCGCCATCTCGACGCGGCGCGGCAATTCGTCGACTTTTCCATGAGTCCCGAAGGCCAGGCGACAGGCGCCGCTTCGGGACAGAACCAGATCCCGTCGAACGCGAAGGCGGCCCTGCCGCCCGCCGCGCCCGACATCTCCCTGATCCGAATGGTCGATTACGACTTCGCCGCCTTCGGCACGCCCGGCAAGCGGCGAAAGCTGCTGGACCGTTTCGACAATGACGTGCTCCGGGGCCCCGACCCCGTGACCACCCAGTAAAGGACCCTATTTTTATATCCAAGATCTGACCGGCACCGGACCGTTCCGCGGCTCCGAAAGGGGAAACTTTGCCTGCAACCGGTCACGACCCCAGCCAGAGGGCTGAAAGAGAGCCGCCCCGGGCGGACAACTGGCGCAAAGCCAAAGTGGAGGAAACCATGTCAATGAAATCGCTTTCGATCGCCCTGCTCGCCAGCGCGGCGGCATTCACCGTCTCCCCGGCCCTCGCCGCCGGCGACCTCAACGTCATCTGCTCCGCCGACGTCGTGATCTGCGAACAGCTCAAGGGCGACTTCGAGGCTTCGCACGACATACAGGTCAACATGGTCCGCCTGTCGTCCGGAGAGAGCTATGCCAAGATCCGCGCCGAATCCCGCAATCCGAAGACCGATATCTGGTGGGGCGGCACCGGCGACCCGCATCTGCAGGCCGCCGCCGAAGACCTGACGGTTGAATACAAGTCGCCCAAACTTGGCGAGCTCAACGACTGGGCCCAGAAGCAGGCGGAAAGCTCCGGCTACAAGACGGTCGGCGTCTACGCAGGCGCGCTCGGCTGGGGGTACAACACCGAGATCTTCAAGGAAAAGGGCTACAAGGTCCCGGCTTGCTGGGCAGACCTGCTGGCCCCGGAACTGAAGGGCGAAATCCAGGTCGCCAACCCGAACTCCTCGGGCACCGCCTACACGGCGCTGGCAACCCTCGTCCAGATCATGGGTGAAGATCAGGCCTTCGACTATCTGAAGGAACTGAACAACAATATTTCCCAGTACACCAAGTCCGGCTCCGCGCCGGTGAAGGCAGCAGCCCGCGGGGAAACCGGCCTCGGCATCGTCTTCCAGCATGACGCCGTTGCCCAGGCTGCTTCCGGCTTCCCGATCAAACCCGTCGCGCCCTGCGAAGGCACGGGTTACGAAATCGGTTCCATGTCCATCGTCAAGGGCGCCCGCAACCTCGACAATGCCAAGGTCTGGTACGACTGGGCGCTGACGCCGGAAGTCCAGTCGCGCATGAAGGACGCCAAGTCCTTCCAGCTGCCGTCCAACATGTCGGCTGAAATCCCGCCGGAAGCCCCGAAGTTCGAGGACATCAAGCTGATCGACTACGACTTCAAGACCTACGGCGACCCGGACAAGCGCAAAGCCCTCCTGGAGCGTTGGGACCGCGAGATTGGCGCTATCGCCAACTGACCCAACACCCGAAGGAACCTGCCCCGGGACCTGACGGTTCCGGGGCAGGTTCCGCCCGCAATCAAAAAAACGAATAACAGGGGTGGCCATGCTGACCGGCAACAAACGGCTGAACGCTCTTATGGGGCTCGGGTTCGCCGCGTTTCTCCTCGTGCCGTGGTACAGGGTTGAAAGCGGCTTCTTCGCCTTCGACTGGATTTCCGGATTTCCCTTTTCAAGGGACCTTGCCCCCGGCCTCCTTCAGTTGTCAGCCGAAGGGCGTCTCTGGCTTTTGGTCGCGCTTGTCCTGTTCCTGATCGGCGCCTCGGCCCGTTTCGCGGCCGACGCGCAGAAACGCGGCAAGCTGCTCGTTCTCGCCGGCACCACAGGCATCCTGTTCATGGCCTTTCAGGGCCTGGCCATCAGCTTCTCCGGCTGGGCCTGGACCTTCCTGGACACATCCTTCGGAGCCTTGCCGCTCGGCCAGCCGGCCATGGGGGCAGGCGCCATTCTTCTTTGCCTGGTCTTTACCCTCTTCATCGCCTTCGGCCTGGCCGAGCGCGGTTTCATGAAGGGCGATGCCTTCGTCGTCGGCTCGATTTCTGTCCTGATCCTTCTGGTCACCGTCTTCGTCTTCTATCCGATCGGCAGCATGTTCGTTGGTTCGGTGCAGGACTTCGACGGCAGCTTCAAACCGGACGGGTTCTTCCGCAACATACAGGACCCCGGCATCTGGAGCCTCGATTGCGTCGTCGGCGCGGGCCGCTGCGGCGTTGCCTGGCGCACGCTCTTTCTCGCCCTCCTCTCGGGCCTCGGCTCGACGGTCCTTGGGCTTGCCTTCGCCCTGGTTGCCACCCGTACCAGCTTCCCCTTCAAGAAGGGTCTGCGCCTTCTCACGGTCCTGCCGATCATCACCCCGCCCTTCGTGATCGGCCTTGCCCTGACGCTTCTCTTCGGCCGCTCCGGCGTCGTCACCGAGGCGCTCTCCACGCTCTTTGGCATTGAACCCAGCCGCTGGCTCTACGGCCTGACCGGCATCTGGATCGCCCAGGTCCTCTCCTTCACGCCGATCTCCTTCCTGGTCCTGATCGGCGTCGTAGAGGGGGTCAGCCCGTCGATGGAGGAAGCCTCGCAGACCCTGCGCGCCGACCGCTGGCGCACTTTCTGGCGCGTTTCCCTGCCCCTGATGAAGCCGGGTCTCGCCAACGCCTTCCTGATCGGTTTCATCGAGAGCATGGCCGACTTCGGCAACCCGCTGGTGCTGGGCGGCAGCCACGGCGTGCTTTCGACCGAAATCTTTTTCGCCGTCGTCGGCTCGCAGGTCGACCCGTCGCGGGCGGCGGTGCTCGCCATGGTCCTTCTCACCTTCACGCTGTCGGCCTTCCTGGCGCAGCGCCTCTGGCTGTCGGGCAAAAGTTTCGCCACCGTCACCGGCAAGGGCGACAGCGGCGTCCATGCCGGCCTGCCCAGAAGCGTGTCGGTCGCGGTCCATGGCATCGTCGTGCCCTGGATGATCTTCACCGTCGTCGTCTACGGCATGATCCTCTTCGGCGGCTTCGTGAAGACCTGGGGCCTCGACAATTCCCTGACGCTCGATCATTACGTGCGCGCCTTCTCCGTCGCCGTCGAGGACGGGGCATTGCAATGGACCGGCGTTGCCTGGAACTCCTTCTGGACGACCATGGAAATCGCTCTGATCTCGGCGCCGTTGACCGCCGCGGTCGGCCTTCTGACGGCCTATATCATCGTGCGGCAGAAATTCGCCGGCAAGAATGCCTTCGAATTCGCGCTGATGATGAGCTTCGCGATCCCCGGCACCGTCATCGGCATCAGCTACATCATGGCCTTCAACCTGCCACCGCTCGAAATGACCGGCTCGGCCCTGATCCTGGTCGCCTGTTTCGTGTTCCGCAACATGCCGGTTGGCGTGCGCGGCGGCATCGCCGCCATGAGCCAGCTCGACAAGAGCCTGGACGAAGCCTCGCTGACGCTGAGAGCCAACAGCGCCCGCACGTTGCGCAAGGTGATCCTGCCGCTGCTGAGGCCCGCGATCACCGCCGCCCTGGTCTACTCCTTCGTGCGGGCGATCACCTCGATCAGTGCGGTGATCTTCCTCGTCAGCGCGCAATACAACATGGCCACCGCCTATATCGTCGGCCTTGTCGAGAACGGCGAATACGGCATCGCGATCGCCTATTCCTCGATGCTGATCCTCGTGATGATCACGGTCATCGCCGGCTTCCAGTTCGTTGTCGGCGAGCGGCGCCTGCGCCGGGAGAACCGCGTTTCCGGCGTCGCCAAATCCAGCAAAATTCGCATCGCGCAGGAGAAAACTGCATGACCGACCTCAAACCGGGTTCCGTCGTCTTCAAGAACGTCCGCAAGGATTTCGGCACCTTTACCGCCATTCCGGACCTTTCCATCACCATTGAGCCCGGCACGCTGGTGACCCTGCTCGGACCTTCCGGCTGCGGCAAGACCACGACGCTGCGTATGCTGGCAGGCCTGGAGCATCCGACCTCCGGCAGCATCCTGATCGGCGGGCGCGACGTCACCATGATGCCGGCGCACGAGCGGGACGTCTCCATGGTGTTCCAGTCCTATGCGCTGTTTCCGCATATGAACGCCCTGGAAAATGTCGCCTACGGACTGGAATCCTCCGGCCTGAAAAAACGGGAAGCGAAGGAGCGCGCCGAGGAGGGCCTTGCCCAGGTGGGCCTTGCCGGCATGGGCCACCGCCTGCCGGCCGAACTGTCCGGCGGCCAGCAGCAGCGCGTCGCCGTTGCCCGGGCCCTCGTCCTCAATCCGCAGGTGCTGCTGCTCGACGAGCCGCTGTCGAACCTCGACGCCCGGCTGCGCCGCAGGGTCCGCACCGAAATCCGCGAGCTGCAGCAGCGGCTCGGCCTCACCGCCGTCTACGTGACCCACGACCAGGACGAGGCGCTTGCCGTCTCCGACACGATCATCGTCATGAAGGAGGGCAGGATCGCCCAGTCCGGGGCTCCGCGCGATCTTTACGAGGAACCGGCCTCCGAATTCATCGCCGACTTCATGGGCGAGGCGAATGTCGTTGCCTGTCAGATCGTGGAACGCACCGGCGACCGGGCGGTGATCGACGTCGGCGGCCTCAAACATTCCCTGCCGTCGAAGCGGACCGGCACGGGCGCTGCCAAACTGGCGGTCCGGCCTGGCGCGGTTGTTCTCTCGCCCGAGTCCGAAACCGGTCTTGGCGGGGAAATCCTGACGGCCGCCTATCTCGGCGACCATGTCGAATACGAGATCGAGACCCCGGTGGGGAACTTCTTCGTCATCGACCACGAGATCGAGCGCTCGCTCCCCCCGCGCAGCACGGTGTCCCTCGGCTTCCGCAATCGCGGTCTGGCGCTGATCGAAGGCTGAAATGAGCGAGGCAACGACATCCCACCCTTCGGAGGCGGCGCTCGGGTCTCGCCTCTCGCTCGCGAAAACCCTTGCCGAAGAAGCCGGGGAACTGGCGCTGGACTATTTCCGGAGGCGGCGCGAGCTTGAAATCGAAACCAAGCGCGGCATGCAGGACGTCGTCTCCATAGCCGACAGGAATGTCGAGACCTTCATCCGGCAACGGCTTGGGAAAGTCTTCCCCGAGGACGGCATTCTGGGCGAAGAGCACGGATTTCGGCATGGCACCAGCGGCTACACCTGGGCCGTCGACCCGATCGACGGCACCAATGCCTTCGTCAACGGCCTGCCCTACTGGTGCGTCTCGATTGCGCTGTTGGAAAAGGGCGAACCGGTAATCGGTGTCATCCGGATCCCCTGCGACGAAGAAACCTTTGCCGCCATGAAGGGGCACGGAGCGTGTGTGAATGGAGAACGGCTGCAACTGGAACCTTCAAAAACGCTGCAGACCGGCCTCACTGGCATCGGTGCCAACAACAAGGTACCTCCGGCGATGATCGGCGCCCTCATCGAGGGATTGCTGAAGGCGGGCGGCAACTATGTGCGCACAGGCTCCGCGGCGCAGATGCTCGCCTTTGTCGCCGCCGGACGGGTTGCCGGTTTCTTCGAGCCTTCGCTCAATGCCTGGGACTGCCTTGCCGGCTACTGCCTGGTGAGCGAGGCCGGCGGACGGCATCTCCCGTTTCCGGCGGAGGGCGATGCGCTCTTGAGCCCGGCCCCGGTTCTTGCGGCCGGTCCGGGGGCCTTCGAGGATCTCTCCGCGCTCGCGGCAGATTTTCTGACGGCCGGGTATCAGTAAGGTCCGACATGATTTGAGGCGCTTGTGCCTATGGCAAGCCCACAGCCCGTCATCCCTCGCCGCTCAGCAAAACGCCCCGCCACGAAGGTGGCAGGGCGTTTCAGGATGGCAATCAATACCGGAAAATCAGAACCCGGCGGGGGCCGCCTGGAGGGCCTTCAGCTTGCCGCCGACGATCTTGTTGATTTCGTAAAGTCGTTCGACCGTGCCGTCCTCGCGGAACCGGAAGGACCCCAGCGCTCCCTTGAAGCCCTGGCTGCTGGTCAGGCGCTTGCGGGTGATGCCGGTCTTGCCGTGCTGGCGGACGAGGCCCGAGGCGACGGCGGCGATGTCGAAGCCGTAAAGGCTCATCTCGCTCGGCTGGCTGCCGAACTTGGCCTCGTAGCGCTGTGCGACAAGCGCGCGGCTGACGCTGCCGGGCTGGGCGATGATCGCCCCTTCCAGCTTGGGATTGCGTACGAGACTCGTACCCCAGCCTGTATGACCGACGATCAGCGGCGAGACCTTCCGCTTCTTGAGCTCGGCCGCCACGTCGGCCACCTTCGCATCGGTCTCGATGAAGCCGACCGCCACGACGTCGCTGGTTTCCTTCAGCAGGTCGACAAGGTCCTTGGCACTGGCCTCGGCCCTGTATTTGACGACTTCCACCGTGCCGCCGACGGCCTTGGCCATGGCCTGCAGGCTGTCGTCCGGCTGGCTTTCAGGCGCCAGGATGATAACCGGCGCACCGGACGGCGCCGCATAGCGCAGCCCCGCCACCAGACTGTCCGTGTCGCTGGCGATCAGTGACAGGCCGTCCTTGGTGATCGGTTTTTCACCGATGTTGATCGTGACGGATTTCTTCGGCGGTTCCGGCGACAGCTTGCCGTCCGGCGCATAGACGGCAACCAGCGCCGGGTTGTTCAGGGCGCCGTAGTCGGCATTGGAGCCGTCCTGGACGGCGAGGGCCAGCTTGCCTTCCGACAGCATCTCCTGGGCCAGCAGCGCGCCGTTGCGGATCTGCTTGGCGACAAGGGCATCCGAACCGGCGAAGGGCAGGACCAGCGCGAGGGTCGTATCGCCCTCACCGGTGACTTCGACGGCAAGCGGCGGACCGACGTCCTCGTATTCCTCGACCGACGGGGTTTCCCCGTTGTATTGGCACCCGCTCAGCAGCAGCGAGAGGAAGACCAGGGCGTGACGGAAGGGATGTTTCATGGGTGCTGGCATGAACCGGAAAACAGCCGGAAAATCCGGACCTTCGAACGGCCCTCTTGATCTTTCCGCTAACCGGCGGGTCCTTTGGCTCGTTTCTTCGTTCTTGTCGTTTCGAACCGGCCTAAATCCGCGCTGCCGACGGGCCCGTCAGGGCTGTTTCGTGACCAACCGGGTCTCCTGCCCGGACCTTTTGCGCGAATCGGAAAGCCGTCCTTTTTATTTTATCGCCCGGTTTGGGCCGGAAGCGCCACCTTCAAGTAAAAGTCTGCGGGCACCGCAGTCCCCGGGGGCTGAAAGGTTCGTCCGGGAGACATATCCGTCAGACACCGTCACCCGAAGTTCGAAGTCCGAGGCCCGAAGATCGGGCTGAGGCGGCAACCGGATGAGCAGGCAAAGAAAAAGGCACGACCCTTGGATCGTGCCTGTCTTTCGCGTCCCCGCGGTCAGTACATGTAGCTGACCATCCGCTGGTGGAAGCATTCGCACCTGTTGAGGTAGTCCTCGTCGCGGGTGCTGGTGCGCAAATACCCATAGGCAATGCCGCAGGCGACCTTGGCTTCCGAAGCCCAGGTGAAGGCCGGGCTGGTGTTGACGATGTATTTCTCGTCGTCGGCAACGTTCACGGCCTCGCTCATCATCTGGACGACGGCGTCGGTCAACTGCTTGTTGTTGTCGATGGTGAGCAACTGCGAAGGCTGCACAAGCTGGCAATACCCACCAAGATCTGCAGCGCCGGCTCCCTGAACCATCAGAGGCAGCATTGCAAGGGCGCACAAAAATCTTTTCATGAGTCTTCCTCGAAATAAACCTTGCAAGTTGTAACCTTAAGTAAGTTGCCGGGTCAATCGGACCACCGGCCCCTAGGCGCCGGAACAGGCCTGACAGGACACGGAATTCCCGAGCTGTGGCGTATTCACAACAGATCGGACAAAAGAAACCGGCGCCAGCAGGAAAATCTGCGGGCGCCGGCGGTTGTTTTAGGCAGCCATCCGATCAGACGTCGGTGGACTGGGTAGCACCGTTGCTGTCGGTGAAGAGGATCTTCACGGTTTCATCAACCACCGTGAAAGTGTCCAGCGTCACGACGGTCGTGTAGTTGTCTCCGCCGCCATCGGTGTCGATCTGCACATGAGCATCTGCACCATCCTGAACGACACGGACATAGCCGCCGATTTCCGGATCCGTGCCCGCCGGAACGGTGTCCAGCAGCGCGGTGAGGTCAATCTCGTCGATACCTGCTTCGAAATCGCCGATGATGTCCACAGCTGTGGTGTCGTCGATGA
>JBNKGB010000087.1:0-20033 GCA_050289605.1 Roseibium sp.
AGCCGCCTTAGTTTTCGGCCGTGACGAGATCCGCCCTTAGAGTCTTTGGCCGCCACCGAATCCATGAGTCATAGGCATTGGTCCAGGAAGAGGACCTCAGAGCCCCAGCATCCGCCTGATCTGCTCCCGGTCGGTTTCCCCGCCCGCAAAATCGTCGAAGGCCTTGTCGGTCACCTCGATGATGTGGCTCTGAATAAAGGGCGCGCCTTCGGCGGCGCCTTGCTGCGGCGACTTCAGGCAGCATTCCCATTCCAGGACGGCCCAGCTGTCATAGCCGTATTGCGCGAGCTTTGAGAAGATGCCTGAGAAATCGACCTGGCCGTCGCCGAGGGAGCGGAAGCGGCCCGCGCGACCCACCCAGCCCTGATAACCGGAATAGACGCCCTGGCGGCCATCCGGGTTGAACTCGGCGTCCTTCACGTGGAAGGCGCAGATGCGCTCGTGGTAGATGTCGATGAAGGCGAGATAATCCAGCTGCTGCAGCAGGAAATGCGAGGGATCGTAGTTGATCCGGCAGCGGTTGTGTCCGCCGAGCGCCTCAAGGAACATTTCGAAAGTGGCGCCGTCGAAGACGTCCTCGCCCGGATGGATCTCGTAGCCGACATCGACGCCTTGGTCCTCGTAGACGTCGAGGATCGGTTGCCAGCGACGGGCAAGCTCGGCGAAGGCTTCCTCGATCAGACCCGCAGGGCGCTGCGGCCAGGGATAGAGATAGGGAAAGGCGAGGGAGCCGGTGAAGCTGACGGAGGCATCGAGGCCCAGCTTCCGGCTGGCGATGGCGGCCTTCTTCATCTGGTCTGTGGCCCATTCCTGACGGGCCTTGGGATTGCCGTGGACAGAGGCCGGGGCAAAGCCGTCGAAGGCAAGGTCATAGGCCGGATGGACGGCGACGAGCTGCCCCTGAAGGTGCGTGGACAGCTCCGTGATTTCCACGCCCGCGTCCGCGCAGATACCTTTTACCTCGTCGCAATAGGCCTCGCTTTCTGCTGCCTTGTCGAGATCGAACAGACGGCTGTCGAAGGTAGGGATCTGGATCCCTTTATAGCCGAGGTCCGCCGCCCACCCGGCAATCGCCGGCAGGGAATTGAACGGGGCGTCGTCGCCGCCGAATTGGGCGAGGAAAATTGCGGGGCCCTTGATCAGTCCGGCCATGAGTGTCTCCCAGGTTTTGATTGCGGGGGCTTGTGAACACGCCTTTGCGTTTCACGTGCCCTCCGGTGCATATGAAAATCTGCTGAAATCGGCGGTCTTGCCCTGACCGGTGATGTCGAAGGCCAGCATTCCGGTAAAGGCACCGGTGAATGACCCGTGTTCGCCGCGCCCGCCTTCATCGGAAATGACGCTTGCATCGAGGTCGGGGCCGAATGGTTTCCAGTCGCCTTCCTGGCGCCAGAAGAATTGCTGGCGGGCGCCGGTGACATCCACCGCAAGCTCGACCGGTCCGCCGGCGAGGGCCAGGGGCTCCGCCGGAAAGCTCAGCCGTCCGTCCGGCCAGTTGCCGGGGCAGGACAGAAGCGTCAGGCAGCGGCCGAGCCGTTCGTTCCAACTGACGGCCAGGAAATGGAACTTGTGCCGGTTGTAGTAGGTCGCAAGACCGGCGGCCTGCTGATAGGTGTCGGGTTCGAATTCGGTCAGCGTCGTTTCGGCCCGGTAGCTCAGATGTTCCTGGCGGCGCGCGACGAGGGATTGCTCAAACCAGCTGCCGACGCTCTCCCGGCCCGTGAGGCGCAGTGCCGACCCGGTCAGGGTGAACAATCGTTCCGGATGGGGCGTGCGCAGCCACTGGAATTCCTGCGGCAGGGACGCGCCGGTAAAGGACCGTTCGATCCTTTGCAGTGGCCGGGGGATGGCGTCGCCCAGGCCGGGCACTTCTGTTTTCGGCAAGGTGCCGCCGCCGTCGAGATAGAGCCAGCCGTCCTCGCGCCATTCGCATTTCTGGATACCCGTTTCGCGTCCGAGCGGAGAAAAACGCCCCGGCAGGGGGCGGGAGCACAGATGCGTGTGATAGACCCGGCCGTCCGGTGTCTCCACGATCTGCCCGTGTCCGGCCCGCTGCAGCGGCCAGTCCGGCACGTCTTTGGAGGTGATGAGGTGAGTGTCGGGGTGCAGTTCGTAAGGCCCGTCGATCGATCTTGAGCGGGCCATGGTGACGGCATGGTCGTAGCCGGTGCCGCCCTCGGCGACGGTCAGGTAGTACCAGCCGCCGCGTTTATGAAGATGCGGACCTTCGGTGAGGCCGTGGGGGCTGCCGGAAAAGATCTTCTTCGGCTTGCCGATCAGTCCGTCCGTCTCCGACCATTCCTGCAGAAGAATGCCGTCGAAGGCCGGATGGCGCGGATGGCCGCCGATGGAATTGGAAATGTGGTTCCACTGAAGGACGAGGAACCATTTGCGGCCGTCGTCGTCGTGAAAGAGCGACGGATCGAAACCGTGCGAGTTGACATAAACCGGATCGCTCCACGGCCCCTCGATCGAAGGGGCCGTGACGATGTAGTTGTGCGCGTCCTTGAAATTCCCATCCAGCCGCTTCACGTCGGTGTAGACCAGCCAGAACCGTCCGTCGGCATGGCTCAGGCACGGAGCCCAGATGCCGCAGCTGTCCGGATTTCCGCGCAGGTCGAGCTGGCTCGCCCGATTGAGCGGACGGCAGGCAAGGTCCCAGTTCACCAGGTCATTCGACCGGTGGACCTGGACGCCCGGATACCATTCGAAGGTCGAGGTGGCGATGAAATACTCATCGCCCGCCCGGCAGATCGAAGGGTCCGGATTGAAGCCCGGCAGGATGGGATTGATACCAACCGTCATTGATTATGACCCATCTGACCGCGTTTTCGGACCGTTCGGCGAGGAGCGCTTCGCAGGGCGGTACGGGGCATCGGCCAAGAAACGCGACGATGACCGGGCGAATCGAAAACACGGCCTTCGGTGGACCATATCGGCCCGCCGGACGTCGTTGCATCGCTTGCCCGACTGGACGGTCGCGCTGCGCGACGCGCCTGGCCGGCAAACCGATATGGTCCATCAGATGGATCATAATCAATGACGGTTGGTATATGGATCATTTGCGGCTGGGTCCCTTTCGTTCAGCCGAGGCCGCCCACAGGTTGACGTCCGCCTCGCGGGTGGTCTCCGCGATTTCTTGAAGTTCCGCCTCGGAGAACTCCAGATTGGCAACCGCGCCGACGCAATCGCGCACCTGTTCCGCCCGGCTCGCGCCGATCAGGGCCGTGGTCACCCGGCCTTTTCGGAGTACCCAGGCAAGCGCCATCTGGGCGAGTGTCTGACCGCGCCGCTCGGCGATGGCGTTGAGCGCCCGGATCGTCGCCAGGTTCTCCTTGCTCAGGAACTCGTTTTTGAGGGACTTGCCCTGCGTTGCCCGGCTGCCTTCGGGAATTCCCTTCAGGTATTTGCCCGTCAGCATTCCCTGGGCGAGCGGCGAAAAGGCGATGGAGCCGATGCCGAGGTCTTCCAGGGTGTCCAGAAGGCCATCCTCTTCAACCCAGCGGTTGATCATGGAATAGCTTGGCTGATGGATCAGGCAGGGCGTGCCCAGCTCCTTCAGGATCGCGGCTGCTTCCCGGGTTCGCCTGGAGTTGTAGGAGGATATGCCGACATAGAGCGCCCGGCCGGAGCGGACGATATGGTCGAGCGCCATCATGGTCTCTTCCAGGGGCGTATCCGGGTCGAAGCGGTGCGAATAGAAGATGTCGACATAGTCGAGCCCCATCCGCTTCAGCGACTGGTCGCAGGAGGCGATCAGGTATTTGCGGCTGCCCCATTCGCCGTAGGGGCCGGGCCACATTTCATAGCCAGCCTTCGAGGAGATGATCATCTCGTCTCGGTAGGGCGCGAAATCCGTCCGCAGCAATTCACCGAAGGCAAGCTCGGCCGCGCCCGGTTTCGGACCGTAGTTATTGGCGAGATCGAAGTGGGTGATGCCGAGATCGAACGCGGTCCGTGCAATTTCCTGCTTCGTCTGATGTGGGGTGTCGTCGCCGAAATTGTGCCAGAGGCCGAGCGAGATCGCCGGAAGTTTCAGTCCCGATTTCCCGCATCGGCGGTAATCCATCGTGTCATAGCGCGTCGGCGCCGCTGTCCAGGTCATGAATGCTCCAGAATCGTTGCTAGATCATAAGTAGAGGCATTTATTCTATTCATTCGAATATATGCAATCAATGCCTTTGGTTCTGATCCGCGTCGCCTCCCGTCAAACTGTCAGCAATCCCCTGGCCGCTTCCGGAGGCAGCGCTTCCGGACGCTCGCAGGTGGTGCTGATATCGATGAACCGGCCCTTTTCGCCGGAGGCGAGGATCGAGGTCATCACGTCGACGACATGCAGCGAGAACTCCAGCGAACAGCGGTGCGGACGATTTTCGAGGATCGCCAGCGCCATGTCCGCAAGGCCCGCCGTGCGGTAGTTCGCATGGCCACGGTCGTTCGTCCTGGAGAACGGATGCGGCCAGTCCTGCGAGATATTCACGAAACTGCCCTTCTCGGTCATGCGCACCTCGCCGCCGAAAAAGTTCGGGTCCGGCACATGCAGCGTTCCGGCGCGGCCATAGAGTTCCATGTTGGAATGGCCGTGTTGCCACACGTCCCAGCTGGCGCAATAGGTGACCTGAGCGCCGGAATGGAACTGCATCACGGCGTGGATGGTGGTCGGGGTCTCGACCTTGATCTTCTCGCCGAACCGGGGCTCGGAGGTAATGGTCCGTTCCTCGGAGGCGGACGAACTCATCGCCGTGACACGCTTCACCGGGCCGAGGAGCTGCACCAGGTTGGAAACGTAGTAGGGGCCGAGATCGAGGATCGGGCCGCCGCCGGGCTTGAAGAAGAAGTCCGGGTTCGGGTGCCACATTTCCATGCCCGGGCTCTGCACGAAACAGGTGCCGGAGGTCACCTTGCCGACTGCATCGGTGTCGACCAGATGCCGGGCGAGCTGATGGGCGCCGCCAAGAAACGTGTCCGGCGCCGATCCGACCCGCAGGCCTTTCGATCTGGCGATCTCGGCAAGGGCCTGGCCTTCCTCGACACTGAGAACGAAGGGTTTTTCGGAATAGACGTGCTTGCCGGCTTCAAGCACTTTCCGCGACACCTCGAAATGGGCCGCGGGAACGGTCAGGTTGACGACGATGTCGATGTCGCCCGCCGCCAGCAGGCCATCCACCGTTTCCGCGCGCAGGCCGAATTCCTCTGCACGGGCCTTCGCCGCCGCCTCGTTGATGTCTGCGCAGGCGCGCACCTCGATGCCTCGGAAGAGCGGCGCCAGGCGCATGTAGGCCGCCGAGATGTTGCCGCATCCGAGGATGCCGATGCCGAGTGTCTTGCTCATGGGGTTCCTCAAAAGGTCTTGAAAGCTTCGATGGATCGGCTTGCGAAACGCTCGAAGTCGGACGGCTTGTCATGTTCCATCACGAAGAGGTCTACGCCGATGCCTCTCAAGGTTGCCATGATCCCCTTCCAGTCCATCGTGCCGTGCCCGACGTCCGCCCAGCCGTCTTCGTCCGAACACTCGCCTTCCGGTGCGATGTCCTTCACGTGCGCGGTGGTGATGCGGTCCGCATGGGTCCTGATCCAGGCGAGCGGATCCTGTCCGCCACGCACGATCCAGGCGATATCGGCTTCCCATTCGATGGAAGGCGCGGTTTCCAGGATGATGTCCATCGGCAGGCGGCCGTCGGCGCAGGTCTTGAATTCGAAATCGTGGTTGTGCCAGCCGAAGCGGAGGCCGGCGTCGCGAATCCTGGTCCCGACAGCTTCCAGGCGCTCGGCGATCGACTGCCACATGGCTGCGTCCGGAATACGCTGCTCGGGCGGCACGGCCGGAACGAAGATCCGTTCCATGCCGAGGGCTTTCGCGGTGGCGATCACCTTGCCGATATCGTCTTCGAACTGCTCCATCGGGAAGAAATGGCCGGAGGGCATGGCAAGCCCGTTGACATCGAGCATCTCGCGGAAGGCGGCCGGGTCCCCGTAGTTGCCGCCGAAGCCCTCGACCTGGGTGTAGCCGAGGCCTGCGAGTCGCTTGAGAACGTCGTCCCAGGGTGTGAATTCGCGTGCGGAATAGAGCTGGAAGGAAACATCCATCTTGAAGTGTCCTGATAGGTTTTAAAGAACGGCTCAGAGCCGGTTTTCGGTTGCCTTGTCGAAAAGGTTGGCACGGGCCGGGTCGAACCCGACCGTGATACTGTCGCCATGGGTGACGGAGACCTGACCGTCCAGGCGAATCCAGAGCGGCTGGCCGTCGCAGAGGATGCGGGCAAGCGTGTCGGAGCCGAGCGGTTCGACGAGTTCCACCTGGCCTTCCAGCCGGACCTTCGCGGCTTCCGCGTCGGCGCCGCTGACCATGTGCTCCGGACGGATGCCGAACCAGGCCCCGCCGGTCGCGGTGTCCATGAACTCATAGCCCTCAAGCGAGAACGCCTTGTCGCCGGTAACGAAGCGCAGCATGTCGCCGCCTTCGATCCTGCCTTCGAAGAAGTTCATGGTCGGCGAGCCGATGAACTCGGCGACGTACTTGCTGGCCGGCCGGTTGTAGATCTCGTTCGGCGAAGCAAGCTGCAGGATCTGTCCGCCGCGCATGATGGCGATGCGGTCGGCCAGCGTCATGGCCTCGATCTGGTCATGGGTGACATAGATCATCGTGTTGGAGAGCTTCTGGTGAAGCTGCTTGATCTCGACCCTGAGGTCTGCCCGAAGTTTCGCGTCGAGGTTCGACAGCGGCTCGTCGAACAGGAACACGTCCGCGTCACGCACCAGGGCCCGGCCGATGGCCGCGCGCTGGCGCTGGCCGCCGGAGAGGGCGGCGGGCTTGCGGTTCAGAAGCGGCTCGATCTGCAGGACCTTGGCCGCCCTGTTGACGCGTTCCTCGATCTCGGCCTTCGGCACGCCGGCGTTCTTCAGGCCGAAGCTCAGGTTGCCGGCGACCGTCATCTGCGGATAGAGCGCGTAGCTCTGAAACACCATGCCGATGCCGCGGTTGGAGGGTTCCTCCCAGGTGACATTGCGTCCGCCGATGAAGATCTGGCCGTCGGTGACGTCCAGCAGACCGGCAATGCAGTTGAGCAGCGTGGACTTGCCGCAGCCCGAAGAGCCGAGCAGGACCAGGAATTCGCCCTGGCCGACATCCAGGTTCAGGTCTTTCAGAACGTCCAGGGCTCCGAAGCTCAGGCACAGGTTCTTGATGGCGATACTGGGTTCCATTCTTGCATCCATGGGACTGTCTTCAACCTTTCACCGCGCCTGCGGCGATGCCGCGGACGAAAAGTTTTCCGGAGATGAAGTAGATGGTGAGGGGAACGAGGCCGGTCAGGATCGTGGCGGCCATGTTGACGTTGTATTCCTTCACCCCTTGCGTCGAGTTGACGATGTTGTTGAGCTGCACCGTCATCGGATAGAGGTCCGGCTTTGTGTAGATCACCCCGAACAGGAAGTCGTTCCAGATGCCGGTCACCTGCAGGATCATCGCGACCACGAAGATCGGCATGCTCATGGGCACCATGATGCGGAAGTAGATCGCCCAGAAGCCCGCCCCGTCGACCCGGGCTGCCTTGAAGAGCTCCTGCGGCACGGAGGCGAAATAGTTCCGGAAGAGCAGCGTCAGGATCGGCATGCCGAAAATGGTGTGCACGATGACGAGGCCGGTCAGGCTGCCGTAGAGCCCGACCTCGCGCAGCATGATCACGATCGGGTAGATCATCACCTGGTAGGGGATGAAGGCGCCGACGATCAGGATGGCGAAGAAGGTTTCCGCCCCCTTGAAGCGCCAGTTGGCAAGGGCGTAGCCGTTCACCGAGGCAATCGCGATGGACAGGATCACGGAGGGGATCAGGATCCGCACCGAGTTGAAGAAGCCGCGCGAAAGGCCGTCGCAGTTGAGCCCGGTGCAGGCCTCCGCCCAGGCCTTGACCCAGGGCTGGAAGGTGATCTCCACGGGCGGCGCGAAGATGTTGCCGAGGCGGATTTCCGGCATTCCTTTCAGCGACGTCACAATCATCACGTATAGCGGCAGGAGATAGTAGAGCGAGACCACGATCAGCGTGCCGTAGATCATGATGTTCCGGCGTGACAGCGCCTTGCGCGGCTTGCTGCCGCGGGGGCCGGTCATGACGTGTTCCACAGTGTCCGTTGCGGCTCTGAGGGCTCGGTCGGGTCCCGCGTCGGGACGGAGGCCTTCGTATTCCAGCGAATTATTCGGAAGGTGGGACGTTTTTGTCATTTCCGCTTGCCTCCGAATTCGAGATAGGCCCATGGCACGACGATGATCACGACCGAGAGCAGCATCATGGTGGAGGCGGCAAAGCCTTGGCCAAGGTTCTGCGACAGGAACATGGCGTCATAAACGTATTTGGCGGGAACCTCGGAGGATATGCCCGGTCCGCCGCCGGTCTGTGCGACGATCAGGTCGTAGACCTTGATGATGCCGGCGGCGATCAGCACGATGGCGGTGATGAAGATGCCGCGCATCATTGGGATCACGATGAAGAGATAGGTCTTCCACATCGGGATGCCGTCGATCTTCGCCGCCTTCCAGATGTCTTCGTCGATGCCGCGCAGGCCCGCCAGCATCAGGCACATGATCAGCCCTGTCTCGTGCCACACGCCGGCAATCAGAACGCCGTAGATGACGATGTCGGGATTATAGAGCGGATCGAAGGTGAAACTTGTCCAGCCCAGGCTGCGCACCACGTTCTGTACGCCGAAATCCGGATTGAGGATCCATTGCCAGGCAAGGCCGGTGACGATGAAACTGAGCGCGAAGGGGTAGAGCAGAACGGTCCGGAAGGTGTCCTCGAAGCGGATCTTCTGGTCAAGAAGGGCCGCCAGAACGAAACCGATCACCAGCGCAAATACGAGCGAGAAGGCACCGTATATGGCCAGGTTCTCGATCGAGATGAGCCATTTGCTGCTGCTCCAGAGCCGGTCGTATTGCGCCAGACCGACGAATTTCTCCTTGGGCAGAAGCTTTGAGCTGGTGAAGGAATAGAGAACCGTCCAGGCGGTACCACCGATAAAGACCACCAATGCGGTGATGATCATCGGAATTGCCGCCACCTTGGCACTCAGGTTCTGGTGCCATCTGATCGGTCGCGTTACTGCGGCCATGACTGTTATCCTCGTCGATGCGAATTCCGGAACGTGGTCCAGTTTTCCCTGCGCGCACCGGAATGCGCGCAGGGCCGGAGGACGCCACCCCTTTCAGGTGCCCCCAACGACGCCGGGGTGGCGATCGGCTTGCCGGATGTCAGTCAGCTTCCTCGACGATCGAGACGAAGCGTGCCTGGGCGTCTTCGGCCGTCATGGACGGCGTGTTGAAGAACTCGACAAAGAGATCGTTCACCTGGGTCAGGCTGTCGGCCGACATCAGCTGGTCCGGAGACTGGATGATGTTGCCCTTTGCAAGGATATCGAGACCTTTCTTCATGCAGTCGTTGGCCGCATTCAGGTCCACGTCGCCGCGCACCGGCAGCGAGCCCTTCTTCAGGTTGAAGGCAACCTGCGTTTCCGGCGAGAGCATGACCTTGGCCAGGACGCCCTGGGCCTCGGTGACGGCGGCATCGTCCACCTTCGGGAAGTAGAAGGCATCGCCGCCGGTCATGATCACTTCGTTCACGCCAAGGCCAGGCAGGCAGCTGTAGTCCTTGCCGGCGACCTGATTGGCCACCTGGAATTCCCCTTGCGCCCAGTCGCCCATGATCTGCCCGGCGGCCTTGCCGGTGATGACCATGTTGGTGGCATCGTTCCAGTTCTGGACGTTCGAGTCCTTGGCCATGTCACGGGCCGTCGCGGCGGCCTGGAACACCTTGGCGATTTCAGGCCCGGAGGCGAGCGCAGCGTCCTTGCCGCCGAAGATCTTGGTATAGGCGTCCGGTCCGGAGAGCGCGACCAGGAGCACCTGGAAGGCCAGGGTCGTCTGCCAGGGTTGCTGGCCCATCGCCAGTGGCACGATGCCGGCTTCTTCCAGCTTTGGAGCGGCGGCGGCGAATTCGTCCCAGTTGGTCGGAACCGCAAGGCCGGCCTTTTCGAAGACGGAGTTGTTCAGCCACAGCCACTGCTGGGAGTGGATGTTGACGGGCACGCAATAGATGTGACCATCGAGCGTGCAGCTGTCGAGCAGGCTGGACGGGCGGACGATCTCACGCCACTTCTCGGCCTCGGCAATGTCGGTGAGGTCGCGCATCAGGCCGGCTTCCACCAGTTCCTCGGCCTGGCGGCCGTGGTTGAACTGGGTGGCCCCCATCGGGTCGCCGCCGGTGATGCGGCTGATCATGATCGGCCGGGCAGTGCCGCCGGATCCGGCAATTGCGCCGTCGACCCACTTGTTGCCGGTGGCGTCAAATGCCTTGGCGAATTCGGCAACGGCAGCCGCCTCGCCGCCGGAGGTCCACCAGTGGGTGACTTCCAGGTCGGTCGCGTTTGCCGCGGTTGCTGCGCAAAGGGCGGTGGTTGCTGCAAGGACAGTGCGTAGTGCTTTCATTGTTTCCTCCCGCCGAACGTCTTCGTCCGGGTCTCCTCGATATGCGGCCTCCACCGCATTTGTAATCGATTACATTTTGTTGTATCTGTCCATGTAATCGATTACATAGATAATTCTCGGGAATTGGCCCTGTGTCAACCCGGATTTGCAACGATTTAGATAATATTTAGAAGCCGGAGACGCCGTTGGCCCCAAAAAATATCAAGATTCGGGACGTTGCCGAGGCGGCAGGGGTCTCGACCGCGACGGTCAGCCGGGCACTCAGCAATCCGGAGCTTCTGACCGAGACGACCCGCGAAAGCGTATTTGCCGCCATCCGTTCGACCGGTTACCGGGTCAACCGGACGGCCCGGAACCTGCGCACGCGCCAGGCCGGAGCAGTTCTCGTCCTTGTTCCCCATCTCGACAACCCGTTCTTTTCGCAGATCCTGGCCGGGATCAGCGAGCGGATCGGTGACTATTCGGTGCTGATTGCCGATACCAAGGTTCATACGACGTCCGGAAAGCGGCTGGTCGACTATTTCCTGGATGCGCAGGTCGACGGCATGATCTGTCTGGACGGATCGCTCTCGGATACGGACCTGCAGCAATTCGAAGCCAGTGGGTTTTCCGGCAAGATCGTGTTCGCCTGCGAGTGGGTGCATTGCTCGACGCTGCCGTCCGTCAGAAGCGACAATGTCGAGGGAGCCAGACTTGCCGTCCGGCATCTTTACGATCTCGGCCACAGGAAAATCGCCCATGTCACCGGGCCGGAAGACAATGTTCTTACCCACGCCCGGCGCGAAGGCATGCTGCAGGAGCGTAGCCGGCTGGGGCTGCCGGTTCACGAGAACTGGATCATCCGCGGCGACTTTTCGCTGAATTCGGGCCGGATGGCGGCGCAGCGCATCCTGGCCATGGACGATCGCCCGACGGCCGTCTTCTGCGCATCCGACCAGGTCGCTTTCGGATTGATTTCGACCCTGTCCGCGCACGGCGTTCGTGTGCCCGAAGACATTTCCGTCATCGGCTTCGACGACATCGAACTGTCGGAATATTACATCCCGGCGCTGACGACCATTCGCCAGGACCGGCGGGCGCTCGGCGCCAAGGCCGCATCGCTGTTGCTGGACTGCATCGACCCGGATAAAGCGGATCGGGAAATCCCGTCCTCGCCGGTCTATGTGGAGGTCGAGCTGGTCGTGCGGTCAAGCGCCGCTGTCCGTTGAGGAGGCGTGTATTGAATTATTTCATATCGTAAATTTATATAAGGGAAGAATAACAAAGCAGAATTTTTCCGAGGGATGTTCTCTTCTGATCACGTCAATTCTTGATAGCGTTTCAATTTTTCTTATAGATGTTTTTGCCGTCTTCCGAATCTCAATGTCAAATGCGCTGCAAATCGTTGCGTCAACTTCCGGTGTTGTGATTGCGGTTCGCTTGTTTTCTGAAGTTAATATTTCATCCGGGAAAATATTGCCTAGCTTGCAAATTCGTATATCTTGAGATTAGGAAAAGTTATATTTAGATTGCTAGGTGGGAATACACATTTATTGTAATTTTAGCCCCGATTTTAGTATTTAATTAACGCGATTGGCGTAATTTCAAAACCGAAAATTCACTTTGGTGGTAGAAATGCGCATAATGCCAATTTGCCTTGCCTTATTGTTAGGCGTCCTGTTTGGTCAGTCCTCCGCGATTTCAGCCGACGCGAAGCTTACGGTTGTCGGAACCGGGGACGGCCTGGAAATGTTGCAGGAGATCGGCAGCGGATTTTCCGAAGCCTACCCCGGAATAGAGCTGTCCATACCTCCCAGCATCGGCTCGGGCGGCGGCATTGCCGCTGTCAGCTCCGGTGCGGAGCGGATGGGACGCGTGGCTCGGCCCCTGAAGGAAAGCGAAGTCGAATTCGGTCTCGTCTACCTGCCGATCGCCAAGATTCCAAGCTCGATCTTCACGCATCCCTCGACAGGCGTGAGTGAACTGACGAGCGAGCAGCTCATCAAGATCTATGAGGGCAAGATCACCAACTGGTCGGAAGTCGGCGGGGCCGATTTGCGTGTCCGCGTCATCCGTCGGGAAGAAAGCGACAGCACCTTGCAGGTGCTCAGGGCAACCATGCCCGGCTGGACGGATATGGAGTTTTCGCCCCGTTCCAAGACGGCGCTGACCACGCAGGACGCCATCTCGAGTGCCCGCGAGGTTGAGGGAGCTATCGCCTTCGGTCCCTATTCCCGTCCGCTCGAAGAAGGGCTCGACGTCCTCAAGATCGACGGCCATCACCCGATGGACGAAGGTTATCCAAGTGCCGTCGTTCTCGCCCTCGTCTACAAGGACGGAACGATGGACGAGCAGATGAAGACCTTCATCGAATTCGCCCAGTCCGACCGGGCGCAGGAGATGATCCGCAACTACGGCGGGGTTCCTGTTTCACAATAGCGGCTGATCGACCATGTTCCGTCATTCCTCGCTTCTCTGGCACTACACGTATGGCGCTGTTTTTACAGCGCTGTGCGCGTTTGCCGGACTGATCGGCCTCGTCGCCTATCAGCTCGAAGACAGCATGGCGCGTCAGGAAACGGAACTTCTGGAGCTGTCCCATTCCCGCCTTCTTGAAAAACTGGAAGCGGACGTCAAGCTGGCCGGCACTAGGATGGATCTGCTGTTTCAGGACAGGGTCCGCCGGGTCAATTCCATCGCCGAACGGGACGACACCGCCGAAGTGATGGGGTCACGCAATGTCGTTGCCATTTCGGAACTGCTTGGCCCCGCCGCGACGCTTGCCGATGTCGACGGCATCATCGTTCTGGACGACGCGGGACGGTTGATTGGGGCATCGTCCTACAAGGCCGACCTGGTCGCGCTCGGCGCCAGACTGCAGGGTTTCAGCTACTACGGTGAGATCCGGGAGGCGCTCAAGAACAGCTATCCCGGAAACGAGATGGGTTTTTCCAAAATTCTTCCGGTCTCCGACACGGACGTCTTCGTCCCGGGGGAAAACGTCAATGCCATCTCGCAGATCGTGTTCACGCCCGTCTTCGACGACTTCGGATATGTCGTCGGCGGCCTGCTGGCGCAGCGCTGGCTACGGCCCCGGGAAGACCTTTTGCTGGATCTTGCCAAGATCAACTATTTCGAACTTGCCGTTCTTTATGATGACCGGGTGATTTCCCGCGCCAACTTCGACGGCGATTTCTCGGATCTGGCCAGCTCGGCGGAACTTGCCAGCATTACAGCGGACGGATCGCGCGTCATCGAATGCGGCGTTCCCGTCAGTCCGCTGGCGGTCTGCGCGCTGATGCCGATCGAGGCGTTGACGGAAACCCAGAACGAACTCACGAGGATCGGCGCGGAGGAGGAGGCAAAGCTCCTCAAATGGTTGTTCCTCTTCGGTCTGCTGACCCTTATCGCCTTCGCGACTGTGGCATTCCTGCTGGCCCGTCAGATCACGCGGCCCCTGACGAAGATCACGCGTGTCCTTTCCGGCATCGCTGCGGGCGATTTCGAGAGAGAAGTGGTGGGAACCGATCGCTACGACGAGGTCGGTGATATCGCCCGCTCCGTCGTGTCCCTGCAGCGCTCGGTCAAGGAACGTGACGCTCTGCGTTCGCGCGTCCACGAGAAGAACCAGATCCTGAAATCGCAGGAGGCCCAGCTCCGGGAACAGAACATTCTCTTCGACGCCGCGCTCAACAACATGTCCCACGGCCTTTGCATGTTCGACGTGAACGGCAAGCTGATCGTATCGAACCAGCGGTACCTGGAGCTGTTCGAGCTTGACAGCGACAGGGTGAAGCCGGGGATGACCTCGGAGGAGCTCTCCGGCCTCCAGCACGTCGAGCGGATTGAAACCGAAGCGCAGGATTCGCCGGGCAAGAGCGACACCCGCCGCAAGGGACCTTCGGGCAGCCAAAGCACCGAAATGGTGAAGATCCGCTCCGGGCGGATCGTTTTGACCACCCGCCAGCCCCTGTCCGATGGCGGCTGGGTCGCGATTTCAGAGGACGTGACCGAGCGCCAGGCGGCGCGCGACCGCCTGGCCTACCTGGCCCGGCACGACATTCTCACCCAATTGCCCAACCGGATCGAATTCCGCGATCAGATGGAAATGCTGCTGAACCGTCAGCAGGTCCAGGGCGGCGAATTCGCCATCCTCTGCCTGGACCTCGACGAATTCAAGACCGTCAACGATTCCCTCGGGCACCCGATCGGCGACGAACTTCTGCGCCAGGTCGCGGACCGCCTGCGGGCCCTGACCGACGACGGGGAGCTCGTTGTCCGGCTCGGCGGGGACGAATTCGCGATCCTGACGGACCTGCCGAGCACTGCGCATGATGCGGACGAGCTGGCGCAGTCGGCGATCTGGGAATTGTCGCAACCCTTCCAGATCGCAGACCATGAGATCGTCATAGGTGTCAGCATCGGCATCGCGATTGCAAAGGGAGACGGCACGGCGGGAGACGAGCTCTTCAAGCAGGCCGATCTGGCGCTCTATCGGGCCAAGGCGGACGGGCGGAGCACACACAGGTTCTTTGAGGCCAACATGGGCGTTGCGGTCAACGACCGCCGGGAACTGATCACCGATCTCAGGAACGCCATTACCAACGAGGAACTGGAGCTTTATTTCCAGCCGCAATACACCCTCAAGGACTACCGGATTTCCGGCTTCGAGGCGCTGGTGCGCTGGAACCACCCGGTGCGCGGTTTCGTTTCGCCCGGCGATTTCATTCCGCTGGCCGAAGAAACCGGTCTGATCTCCCAGCTCGGCGAATGGGTTCTGAAGGAAGCCTGCCGGATCGCGGCGAACTGGCCGCACCACCTGAGGGTCGCTGTCAACCTGTCCCCCCGGCAATTGCGCGGCCATGCCTTCGGACCGATCCTGGTCGACGCACTGGTCAGCACGGGCCTCAGGGCGGACCGGCTGGAGCTGGAAGTGACCGAAAGCGTTCTCCTGACCGATTCCGAGGAAGTCCTGGATGCCTTGCACCAGGCCAAGTCCCTGGGCGTCAAGGTTTCGATGGACGATTTCGGCACCGGCTATTCCTCGCTCAGCTACTTGCGGCGGTTTCCGTTCGACAAGATCAAGATCGACCAGTCCTTCGTGCGCTCGATGGCCTATTCCGAGGATTCGATCTCCATCGTGAAAGCGGTCATCGAACTGGCCAAGAACCTCAACATGACGACGACCGCGGAAGGCGTCGAAACCAGGCAGCTCCTGGACATGCTCATCGAAATCGGCTGCACCGATGCGCAAGGGTATTATCTCGGCCGGCCGATGCCGCTGCAAAAGGCCGAGGAACTGATCTGCACCGGCGAACTGCCCTCCGCCGCTGCCCAGTAGAGCCAGACCCGGCAGGATTGCGTCCTACAGGATCTCGTCCAGTAGGACCCCGCCCGGTACGACGCCGTGCCGCACACCGTGTGCCGGCCGCTTTTCTCGAATGAAATTGCAGGCGCCAGGGCACGAGCTCAATCCGGAAAGTCCACGACCCGGCCGAGACGGGCAGGATGGCGGCAAGGAGGGCCAATCACGCTGACGCCGCCGGCGAATGCAGCTTGCGTCCGGTTACCTGCTTTCTTGGAAACGCGTTCAGATGGCCACCTGAACAGGCACATATGTCGAGCGGCGGCTTGTCCGGGTTGCCGGTCACCACGTCGGACGGACCGGTTCCGGAAAGCTTGCCGATGGCAGGCCATCGGCATCATCCGTTCAGGAGGCAGGTCCTAGTCCGCCGACGAGGACGTGAAGGGGCTTGCCGCCCGGCGCAGCAGGGCTCCGGCGAGCGCGATGGGGCCCTTGTCTTCCTCGGCCACGTAGAAGGGATCTGCATAGAAGGTCGCGCCTGCGATCCGGGCCTGGGTACGCATCGCTTCGACATGTTCGGGCGCACCGGCGGAATAGATGACATGATCCGCGGTGAGCGGGCCGAGGATTTCCTGCGGACGCTCGGTCAGAACCGTCTCGCCGTCGCCGTCTCCGGCGGTCAGCGTGACGGCGATGCCGCGGCTCTGCAGCCAGCGCACAGCGTCGCGCATATAGAGCCCGTCCTTGGTCCGCGCACCTGCGATGACCCGGATCTCGCGGCCGGGCTGACCCAGGCTGGCTGCAACGGCAATCGACCAGATCGGCGCGAAGCCGGTTCCCGTCGATGTCAGCAGCAGCGGCTCGGGCTGGCGGCGCAGGAAGGCGTTGCCGAACGGGCCGCGCAGTTTCACCGCGTGGCCCTTGCCGATCCTGTTGCCCAGTTTCGACGACACGACGCTGCCCGGATAGACCTTGATGTGAAAGACGACGATGTCCTCCGCCGCATCAAGGTTAAGGGGAGTGGTCGGACTGTAGTCGCGCGGCGGATAGCCGGCGAAGGTGGCGCGGATATACTGGCCCGGCAGCCAGGTCACCGGCCTTGCCACCCGGACGCGGACTTCGAGATAATCCTCCCGGATCTTCTGGACCGTCTCGACGACGCCCTTGACGGTTTTCACGAGCGGTACCGGATCATAGGCGATTTCGGCGTCGCCCTCGAGCAGGGCAAGGCAGCCCAGAACGGTATTCTTCTCAAGCGTTCCCTGATCGTCGATCTGGCCGCTGATGACCCGGACCCGGCAGGTTTCGCATTGGCCGGAGCAGCAGTCATGGGGCAGGACGATGCGTCCACCCAGTCCGGCGTCTATCAGCGTGTCGCCGACATTGGCCTTTACCGGCTTGCCATTGATCGTAACGGTGCAAGTGCTTTTGGACATTTGGGAAGTTCCGTAGGAATGGCTGGGAAGGGATCACTCGAAGGTCAGGCGGACCGGCCGGGAATGGCGCGTGTGCCGGATCTGGACGTGGTCGAAGGACGACACCCACATGTAGAGACCGTCTTCCATGGCAAGGTCCTTTTCGTCGCCCGTATCCATGTCGCGCATGATTTCGAGCGTCCAGTAACCGTCCTGCCAATGGGATCCGGCCTTGAGGTCGGCGCGGTGGCCGTCATAGCCGGGGTTCATGATCAGGACGCCGGGAAGGATGGTGCCGACGGGAATTTCGGCGTCCTTTTCGGGCGAATAGGGAACGGTTTCGTCCTTGAACATCCACCACTGCGACCCGTCGTCGACACTGGCGTCCAGAGAAAGGTCGATGGTGCCCATCTTGGCGACCGTTTTCTTGTAGTCGATCGGCAGGCGCTTGACGCTGATAACGCCGTGATAATGGGTCTCGGGGTCGCCGATATAGTTCACGTCATAGGCTGCCTTGCCTTTATCGGAATGATATCCGGCCTTGTAGCGCGCTGTTCCTGCCGCCTCCGGCGGCGTCGGATCGAGCGGCGTGCTGAACGACATGTCATCGACGTAGCCCAGCATGCCGCCCCTGGCGGATTTCCATTGCCAGACATCGGCCAGGCTGCCGTCGGTGGTGTAGTGGAGGCCGACACCTGCGAATGCGGCAGGCTTGTCACTCAGGGGTTTGGTGCCCATGTGGCTTGCCCCGCCACCGCCGAATTGGTCCGACTTGGACAGCAGCACGGCGAACTTGTCTTCGTAGTAGGCCGTCTCGTCCGAGCGGTCGGCGTTGTTGTTCAGGATGTGCCAGCCGTCCTCTTTCTTGATGAGCGGGTGGCGCTTCAGGGAAAACGAGGCATCCGACCAGCGGAAACCGAAGGCAACCTTGTCCCCCACATGAAGGGCCCGGATTTCGACGGTCGAGCCGCCGGTCCCGCCGTAATTGGACCCCAGCTGCGTTTCGACGAAGACAGGTTCGGCATTTTGCCAGACGGTATCGTCGAGCCTGCCGTCCAGCACCGGCAGCTTGTCTGCGCGGGCGACGGTCAGGTCGCTGCGCGTACCGAAGTCGATAAAGACCGCTCCGGCAAGAACCACGGCGCCGATCGCCAGGGCGATGGCCAGGGGATGCGCCGCCATGCCGGGGAATCGGCGAAGCGCCTGCGGGCGGAACAGCCGCAGCAGCTGGGCGACACCGCCATAGGCATAATGCAGGACCACATGGGCGAAGATGTAGGTCAGCACCACCAGTGCCGACCAGTAGTGAACGGTGACCCAGAGCCCGCTATAGCCGAGATAGAGCACGACACCGGTGACCGTCAGCGTCAGGACGCAGGCGAACAGCAGCCAGTAGGCGGCGACGTTCACGGCGGCGACGCGGAGCTTGGTGCTCGCCGGCAGCGTCAGGACGATGATCTTCTTGGAGGAAATGCGCCGTTTCAGGCGGGCGAGCGACATGTAGGCGGCGTAGGCGAAAATGAGCGCCAGAACGAAAACCGCCGAGATGTAGTGCCAAGTCCAGATTTCACCCTGCGGCAGGATCGGATCGAGCAGGAACCCGAACCAGGCGCCTTCCGTCGCGGTGGAAAACCGGATGCCGGTCAACAGGCTGACGACAATTGCGACAACCAGCGTCCAGTGCAGGAGGATGGTGCCGATGTCACTGCGCACCGGAGGCTTGATATCGTCCGGCCTGGCGGCAGGGCGGCCCCGCTGGCCTGACTTTGGGAGTTCCGATGAGGCTGGCGGAGAAGTGAGTTCGAGTGGGTGGGTTGTCACTTGATCCGTCAACTTTTCCTCCAGAATCCAACTGGTTTATGCGTTTGTCCGAGTGTGAATCGCAGCGCAAATATTCAAATCGACTAAAATATTAAGAAGAATTAATCAAAATGCGAGAGAAAAGTGCGCAAAAATGAAAATTACAACTTGTTCTAAACCACCCCGTGTAGCGCAATGAACGCATTGTTGTATGCAAAGGGTAAATGAATTCTAAATGACGTAGGGTTAATAAAATAAAATAACACGTTTCATTTATACTTTCCGCTCATAAGTGGTATTGATTTGGACTGAACCTTAAAAGTTGCGCAGGGGTTTGGCGCCGTTTTCACACCTCAGACTTGTGGAGGGCCGGTGGAGACCATGCGCCGGGGTGTTGCGGAGCCTCGCAAACTCGACGGCAAAATTCGATGGCTCCATTCAGCCCTTGAGAAAGGATTGATTGACGCAATAGGTTCGGGCTGGATGCGGAAACACCGGGTCACTTTCAATCCGCGTGAAGACCGGCAATCGCAAGGCTCACCAGATGGGTCACGTTTCGGGCGCAATACCTGATCTTGAGATTGGCGATCTGGTTTTCAATCGTTCGGGGCGACAGGTTGATTTCCCTGGCAATTTCTTTCGCCGAACTGCCGTTTATCAGGACGTCCGGAATCTGCCGCTCTCTTTTCGTGATATCCGGCGCATTTGCCGGTCGTGGAGGGGGCAGGTTCAGCCTCGATATCGTCACGGCCCGGCCGGGCGTTCCTGCATCGCGCTTCTGAGGCAGAATGATACGGTCATAATTCACAAGGACGTTGTTCGTGTGCGCGGAGATTACCTCGATCTGAGGTTCCGCGGTCTCCTTGGCCCTCAGGTGAGCGCCGATGACGTGCTTGTCCACATGGCGCCGGTCCGGTTAGAACAAATTGACAAATTGAGTAAATTCGTTGGTCGGTGGAGCATCGGAGTTTCCCACCATTTAGAGCGTGTCGCGGTTGATTGGATTCGGGATTCCCATTTGTGTTGATCCGTGATTCCTTGTTTGGAAACGGAACAA
>JBNKGB010000088.1:0-19896 GCA_050289605.1 Roseibium sp.
GCCGCCGGGGAGCCTGCGACGGGTTCCGGAGCTCCTCCAACTCCTCTGGCCTCGGGAAATTCTCGAGGCTGCCCCGTCGCCGCCGGGGAGGCGCTGGCGCTGGACCTTGCGCAGAGCGTCGTGCCGGCATCGCAGCTGGATGCGAGGATCGCCGCCTGGACATCGTCAATCGCCAGGGGTTTCGCCCAGACCCATCGGGCAACGCGGGCAAACGTCTGGGATGCGGACCGGCTGGGCGCCGTGCGCATCCGCCTCGACCGGGAAAAGAAGCGGTTCCTGGACCTGATCGGCCGGCCGGAAACACTCGCCGGCATGAAGGATTTCGGAAAGAAGCGTGCCTGAGTCACGCCTCGGCGTGACGGCAAGCTTCCCTCCGTCATCCCGGACGAAGCGGAGCGAAGATCCGGGATCGGGGAGCCGGGTGAATATGTAACCAAATCAGAGGTTCTGCCTCTCCGGTCCCGGCTCGCGCTCCGCTTGGCCGGGATGACGCAGGAATGGACAGACCTTTGTCAGAAGTCCGGTGCATGCCTGAGGCACGCCAGGACAACGAACACCAGGTGTTGGGAGGACACATGGAGTTTTTGACGGACATGGCCGCCAAAAGGGCGGAACTCACACCAGGCGCGGTCGCTTTTGCCGATCATGAAACCGGCCGCAGCCTCACGTTCTGCGAGGTGAACACAAACGCAAGCCGCCTGGGCAACCTGCTGCTGGAGCGGGGCCTTGAAAAAGGCGACCGGGTTGCGGTTCTGTGCCAGAACCATCCGGACTTCTTCATCCTGCTGTTCGCCGCCCAGAAGACCGGCCTGCTGCTGGTGCCGCTCAACTGGCGTCAGCCGGTGGCGGAATTGAAGCCCATTCTGGCGGCTTCGAAGGCCAGGCTTCTCTTTCACGACGACCCCTTCGCGGAGACCGCCCGGGAACTTGTCTCCGACACTGATGTCGGCCTGCTGCCGCTCGGCGCTACGGAAGACGGCGGCAGTTTCCTCGACGGTCTCTTGAAAGGCGTCAGCGCGGCGGCGATCGGCGACGGCCGCGTGAAGGCCCCCGCGCCCTGGTATCTTCTCTTTACCTCCGGAACCACGGGCCTGCCGAAGGCGGTCATCCAGACGGCGGGCATGGCCTACGCCAACATGATCAACTACGCCCAGGCGACGGGATTGTCGGTCGGCGAAAAGGGCATCAACTTCCTGCCGCTGTTCCATACCGCCGGCATCAACTTGCCGACCCTGCCGATCTTCCTGAACGGCGGCTCGTCGGTCGTCCTGCGCAAGTTCGAGCCGGACATCGTCCTGGACCTGATCGACAAGGGCGAGGTGACGGCTTTCTTCGGCGTGCCGGCGATCTATCAGGCCTTGGCCCTGTCGAAGAGGATCGGCAAGACGGATTTTTCTCGTGTCCGGTCTCTCGGTTGCGGCGGAGCGCCGGTGCCGAAACATCTCCTGCTGGACTTCCGGAAGCGCGGCGTCACCATCTGCAACGGCATGGGCATGACCGAAACCGGACCGACCGTGTTTCTCATGGACAAGGACCATGCGGCCAAGAAGATCGGATCGGTCGGCAAGCCGCAGATCCTGACCGACGTCCGGCTGACCGATGGTGACGGCGGCATCCTTGAAGGACCGGGAGAGGGCGAAATCCAGTTCCGCGGCCCGAACATCACCCCGGGCTACATGGACAATCCGGAAGCGACGGCTGCGACCTTCACGGTCGACGGCTGGCTGAAGTCCGGCGATGTCGGCCGGCGCGACGAGGACGGCTATTACTACATCGTCGACCGGATCAAGGACATGTACATCTCCGGCGGCGAGAACGTCTATCCAGCCGAAGTGGAAAAGGTGCTCGTCGGTCACCCGGCCATTCTGGAAGCGGTCGTCATCGGCGTTCCGGACGAGAAGTGGGGCGAGGTTGGCGCCGCCTTCCTGCTCACCCGCCCGGGCGAGGAAATCGACACGGCCGCCTTGCCCGCCTGGTGCCGGACGCATTTGGCGCCCTACAAGATTCCGAAGAGCTTTTCGGTGGTTGCCGACCTGCCGCGCACGGCTGCCGGCAAGGTGCGCAAGAACATCCTGAAAGACACGTTCCAATCCCAGAAAACGTCGGAGGACGCCTGACGTCATGAGCCTAGCCGCCGAAGCGCCCTTGAGCGCAACATTCACCTGGATCCCGCGACAGGCGGATTTCGACGCCTTCGCCAGGCTCTCGGGCGACGACAATCCGATCCACGTCGATCCGGAGTTTTCTGCCCGCACCCGCTTCGGGCGCACGGTGTCGCATGGCATGCTGCTCTACACCCGCGTCTTCGCCCATCTGCAGGCGCTTTACCCGGGCAGGCAGCACCAGGTGCAGACGCTGATGTTCCCGAACCCCTCCTATGCGGACGAGGAACTGACTTTTTCGTTCACGGAAAATCCGGAGCGGCCGGGCCAGATCCTGATCGAGGTGAAGCGCAGCGCGGACGCTGCCGTGACGCTGTCGGGGACCTGTGACCTTGGAGGTGGACAATGACCTTTGCAGTGGGACAGCGGGCGGATCTTGCCCGGACCTACACGGAACAGGACATGCGCGATTTCGCGTTGCTCTCGGGCGATGACACGGATGTTCCCGTCTCCGTTCCAGGACCGCTGATCGGCGGCCTGTTCTCCTATCTCCTCGGCGTGGAACTGCCGGGCCGGGGAACGAACTACCTGAAACAGAGCCTCGAGTTCCTGGCGCCCGCCCCGGTCGGCGAGGAACTGACGGCATCCGTCACCATCACCCGCCTTCGGCCGGAAAAGCATCTGGTGGATCTTGAGACCGTGTGCGAGGCCGCCGACGGCACGCGCATCTGCCAGGGCAGGGCGCTGGTTTATGTCGAGGATGTCGGCAAGGGTTAGTCCCGCCGTAGCGGGTGCTATTCGCCTTCTACGATCCGCACCTTCGCCGGCCAGAAGGCGTAGTGCATGGCAAGCCTTGTCGCCATCGGGATCGGCGTGCGGTAGACCCAGCCGATCTCCTCGCCGCCGTCGGCGATATAACCGGCATCGCCCTTGATCGGGCAATGGGTGGATTTGTCCACTGTCTCGAACGCCACTGCCAGGTCCGCCTGCGGCACATAGACCACGGGATCATAGACCGATTTGCCGATCTCGATGACGCGCAGCGCGTGCCGGCTGTCCGCAAGCAGCCTGTCGCCCCGATAGACGCGGATGCGCCGGGGGACGTCCTTGATTACCATGAAATGGCTGGCATTGTCCGGGTTGCGGATCGCGCCGTCGAAGGCGGGGATATCCAGGGCGGTCATCGCGGTCTCCTGTCTGGTTTTCAAAAAACGTGGGAGCGGGACAGGAGAAACGCAAAGACTATTTTCTGACATTCCCGTGACTTCTTCACAGGGACAAATTCCGCGGGGCCATAGATCTGTCGGAATTGACCTTTCTTGTGGCGGCATCTTCCTTAAAAGAGATTGTGCGGCTGTCTTTGCCAGGGGATTGAATTGTCTGAAGTCACGATTACGCGCTCGGTCCGCATGCCCGATCCCTTCCGGGTCGAACGGTTTCTGTCCAATCCGAAATTCGGACCGCGGCTTCTGTTCTTCAGCGGCGGCTCAGCGCTCAACGGCCTGTCTCAGACCCTGAAGCGCTATACGCACAATTCAATCCACCTCGTCACCCCGTTCGACAGCGGCGGCAGTTCGCAAGGATTGCGCGTCGCCTTCGACATGCCCGCGATCGGCGATCTCAGAAGCCGGCTGATGGCGCTTGCCGATGAAACCGTGCTCGGGCATCCGGACGTGTTCCGGCTGTTCACGCACCGGTTTCCCAAGGTGGCCGACGTCCGGGACCTGACAGGGCAACTGGAGGAGATGATCGCCGGCACCCATGCGCTGGTCGCCTCCATCGATGCCCCCATGCGCATCCTGATCCAGAACCAGCTTGCCACCTTCCGCGCCGCCTGCCCGGCAGACTTCGACCTTCGGGGCGCAAGCATAGGCAACCTGATCCTCGCCGGCGGTTATCTCGGCCAGAACAAGCAGCTGGAACCGATCATCTTCCTGGTCGCCAAGCTCGTCGGCGTCCAGGGCACCGTCCGGGCTGTGTGCGACGACAACCTTCATCTGGGCGCGGATCTGCAGAACGGCGGCACCATCATCGGTCAGCATCTCCTGACCGGTAAGGAGCACCCGCCGCTGACCTCGCCTATCCGGGATTTCTACCTCAACCGCGGCCTGGGTGCCCGTGATCCTGCGCAATCCGAATTCCCGGCCCGCAACGGCGCGCTGCTTCGGTCTTCGGATCTCATCTGCTATGCACCCGGCAGCTTCTATACCAGCCTGGTCGCGAACCTTCTGCCCGAAGGGGTCGGGAGGGCGATCGCCAATCATACCGTTCCCAAGGTTTATGTCCCGGCCCTGGGGTACGACCCGGAAACGGGAATGATGACGGTCGCGGACAAGGTGCACGTCCTGCTTGGCTATCTCCGGCGCGACGCCGGCCAGGATTGCCCGGCAGAGCGGCTTCTCAATCTGGTGATCGTCGATCGGAATACACCCGATAGCGATGTTGCGGGGCTCGAGCAGGCGGGTATCCCGGTCCTGCCGCTCGATCTTGTCAGTGCAGGGTCGGGTCCCTATTACGATCCCGTGCGGCTGAGCGAATCGCTGGTGTCCCTTGTCTGACCGGCGGCCCCCGGCCGCATGATGGAGAATTGCATTTGAAACGGACTGCACTGTTGAACCGGCACCTGAGCCGGCTCGTCGCCTCGCTCGGGCACACGGACGAAATCGTCGTCGCCGACGCCGGCCTGCCGGTGCCGCCCGGCGTCGAGGTCATCGACCTTGCGGTGTCGCCCGGCATTCCGGGCCTGTTCGATGTTCTGGATGCCCTGTCACAGGAACTGATCGTGGAAGGGGCCGTCTTTGCCGCCGAAGCGTCGCCAGAGCTCGTCACCCAGATCGAAGTCAAGCTGGCCCATTGGGCCGCCGAAACCGGCAAGCCGATCGAGGACTTCCGCATGCCCCATGACGCCTTCAAGGCGCGCACAGGCAAGGCCCGGGCGGTGATCCGGACAGGGGATGTCACGCCCTACGCCAACATCATCCTGATTTCCGGGGTGCCGTTCTAGGTCTACCCGCCGCCGGTGACAGGAGGGAGCCGGTGGGAGCAGGCCGCTTCGCCCAGGTGCCGGCTGCGGCGCCGGGGGCTGCTATTGATTGCGCCGGCGTGCCTGCTCCGAAACTTTTCCGGACATTGTTTCGTTTTTAAGTCAGCGACTTCCCGCTTCGCAAAAAATTAATTTCACATCCACAAAACCGATTTTGTTGACTTACAAAATCGGTTTTGTAACCTCCTTTTCAAGAAAATACGGTTTTGAGGCAGCTTTGCCCGAGGCGTGAAAAGCAGTTCGGAGCGGGATGGGCTCCTGGGGAGGATGAATGACGCGGGCTTCCGGATCCGTGACCATCGACGACGTGGCCCGCCATGTGGGTGTTGCCAAGGGCACGGTTTCGCGCGTCCTCAACAATTACACGGACATTTCCGAAGAGACCCGCAAACGCATCCTGAAAGCCGTTCAGGATCTCGGTTACCAGCCGTCGGCCACGGCCCGCAATCTCAAGCGTGGACGTCAGGACACGCTCGGCATCGTCATTCCAGTCGGCCACGGCAGCGGCGCCGATCCCTTCCTGTCGGAATTCATCGACGGCATCGCCCGGGCGCTCGACGAACTGGGGCTCGACCTTCTCGTCACCACGGCTCATTCACGCGCCCACATGATCGAGACCATCCAGCGCCTGATCGCACGGCGCAAGGTGGACGGTTTCATCGTCACCCGCACCGAGGTCGACGACCCGCGCATCGCGTATCTCATGGAAAAGAATTTTCCGTTTGTCGCCCACGGTCGCACCGCCAATCCGTCGGGCTATGCCTGGTTCGATATCGACAACCACGCCGCCTTTGCGGACGGCGTGCGCCACCTCTATAGCCTCGGGCACGAGCGGATCGGCTTCCTCGGCGGATCCCTGGAACTCAATTTCGCCCTCCAGCGCCGGGACGGCTATCGGCAGGGACTGGAAGCGCTGGGCCTCACCCACGATCCGCAACTGGAAACCCTGCAGGCCCTGAGCGAGAAGGGCGGCTTTGCCGGGGCAAAAGCCCTTCTGTCGCTGGACAGGCCGCCGACGGCGCTTCTGTGCGTGACCGACGCCCTTGCCATCGGCGCCGTCCAGTTCTGCCGCAGATACGGCCTCAAGGCCGGGTCCGACGTCACCGTGATCGGTTATGACGGCCTGCCGGTGGGCGAATATCTCGATCCGCCGCTGACGACCTTTTCCCAGAGCGCGCAGGACGCGGGCGGGCGTGTCGCCCGCATGCTGGTCGACGTTCTGGACGGCAAGGACCCGGCGAGTTTGCAGTCGCTTGCCAAGGCGACCCTGATCCGGCGCGCTTCCGACGGCGCGCCCACCATGACACCGGAGGCGCTGTCGGCGCTCTTCCGGAACCGGCTGAACGACCAGCCACAATCTGGCAGTAAGGGAGAGTAAGATGTTTGGGAGGACAAGACTTCTGGCCTCGACCGTGGCGGGGATCCTCGCGCTCGGTTTGACGGCCGCGCAGGCCGAGACGCTTCGGTTCTGGACGACGGAAGAACAGCCGGACCGCCTGGCCAAGCAGGAGGAAATGGCCGCCGCCTTCAAGGCTAAGACCGGCATCGACGTGGAGGTCATTCCGGTGACCGAATCCGACCTCGGCACCCGCGCGACCGCGGCCTTCGCCGCCGGCGACCTGCCGGACGTGATCTATCACACGGTGCAATATGCGCTGCCCTGGGCCGAAGCCGGCATTCTGGATACGGAAGCGGCGACGGAAATCGTTGAAAATCTCGGCATCGACACCTTTGCGCCCGGCGCTGTTGCCATGGCCGCCGTCGAGGGCGGCACCGCCTCCGTCCCGGTCGACGGCTGGACGCAGATGGTCGTCTACCGCAAGGATCTTTTCGAAGAGAACGGTCTTGCCGCCCCGAACAGCTATGCAAACATTCTGGCCGCGGTCGAAAAGCTGCACAATCCGCCGGAAATGTTCGGCTTCGTCGCCGCAACCAAGATCGACGAGAACTTCATGAGCCAGGTCCTCGAGCATGTGTTCCTGGCCAATGGCGTGACACCCGTCGGCAGTGACGGCTTCAAGGCGCTGGACGAGCAGAAGACCGTCGAGGCGCTCGAGTTTTACAAGGCCATCGCCAAGGCGTCGCCTCCGGGGGATCTCTTCTGGAAGCAATCCCGCGAACTCTATTTCGCGGGCAAGGCGGCCATGATCATCTGGTCCCCCTTCATCCTGGACGAACTAGCGGGCCTGCGCGACAGCGCACCGCCCACCATCAATGACGACCCGGCCTCGAAGGAACTGGCGTCGAAGACCGGCGTTGTCACCACGCTGAGCGGGCCGTCCAATCCGGACGGCGCTGCCTGGGCCGACATCCGCTACTTCGGCATCACCAATGATGCGGACACGGAAGCTGCGATGAAGTTCGTCGAGTTCTCCATGGACGACGGCTACCTTTCGACGCTGTCGATCGCGCCGGAAGGCAAGTTCCCGATCCGCCGGGGCACCAAGGACAACCCGGCCGCCTTCGTCGACGGCTGGGCCAAGCTGCCGGTGGGTGTCGACCGCAAGGCGCCGCTGACGGACCTCTATGATGCCGACACGATCAAGACCATCGTCTCCGGCCTCGACACCGCCAGCCGCTGGGGCGTCAAGGAAGGCCAGCTGTCGCTTGCCTCCAAGATGATCAACAGCCAGGTGATCAACCGTCTGGTGCGCGAGTACATCGACGACGAGCGTGACGCGGCTGCAACCGTCGCCAGGCTCAACGAGGAACTGGCCAAGATCCAGTAACGATCCTCCGCCCCGGCTGCGGGGCGGAAGGTCAGCCATCCCAAGGCAGGGCCGGGCGTCTCCTCAATGAGGAATGCCCGGTCTACCGCCCCGACGTCAATCGCCTCCCAGCGGTTGAAAGGGCGTGATCGACCTCGACACCGGGTATCCCGAACATTCCAGCGGCACCGACAGAATCCGACCGATGAGCACCAAGACCCAGGCAGACGTTTCATCAGGGCCCCCGAAGGGGATCGGGCCGATGCAGCGCCGTGAGATGTGGCTGGCCTATCTGATGCTGGCACCGACCTTTGCCATCATCCTGGTCATCGTCGCCGGTCCGCTGCTCGCCAATTTCTGGATCAGCGTCAAGCCGGTTCGTCTCGGCGACCTGCGCCCGCCGACCGTGCTGGTCAATGAAAGGCTGCGCGGCTCACCGAAGGCCGCCGGCGACAGCGCCACCCTGGAATACCGGTTGCGCAACTCGTCCCGGGACGAGGAGATCCGCAATGTGACCCTGAAGGACGAGGTACCGGACGGTTTCACCGTCACCGGCCTGCCGGACGGCTGCGCACTGGATGGACCGGCCCTCACCTGCACCATCGGTACGGTTGAACCGGGCTGGAGCGACCGCCTGCGCCTGGAGGGCACCGTCTCGGAGGCCTTTCTCGCCGCCGACCGTCCGGAGCGGGCGAGCGAGCCCGCCATCTCGGGCGAGGCAGATAACGTCCTGACAAACTTCGAATTCACCTTCGAGAATTTCAGCCGGATCTTCAGCGCGGCTGAATTCTGGTCCGTGCTGCGGGTGACGTTCTACTACACCATCTTCGGCACCGGCGGCGCGCTGGTGCTCGGCCTGTTCGCGGCCCAACTCCTGAATACGGCCTTCATCGGCAGGGGTTTCCTGCGCGGCCTGTTCCTCTTCCCCTATGTCTCGCCGGTGATCGCGGTCGCCTTCACCTGGGTGGTGCTGTTCGATCCGTTTTCCGGAACGCTCAACGCGCTTCTGACCAAGATGGGCGTCGTCGCCGACCCGATCAATTTCTTCGGCCAGCGGGCGGTCGAGTTCTCGTTTCTCGGCATCCCGATGGAGTTTCCTCTGGCGCTCTCCACCGTGATCGCATTCGAGGCCTGGCGGTATTTTCCGCTGTCCTTCCTGTTCATCCTGGCGCGCATGCAGTCGATCAACACGGATATGTACGAGGCCGCCGAAATGGACGGTGCGACGCCGCTGCAGCAGTTCTGGTACCTCTCCCTGCCGCAGCTCATGGGCATCCTGTCGGTTCTCTTCCTGCTGCGCTTCATCTGGACCTTCAACAAGTTCGACGACATCTTCCTTCTGACCGGCGGCAATGCGGGAACGCGCACGCTGACGGTGGATGTCTATGAGCAGGGCTTTGCGCTTTCCAACCTTGGCGCCGGGGCCGCCGTCGCGGTGGTCGTCTTCGTTGTCCTGGTCACCTTCGCCACGCTGTTCATCCGCTTTTCGCCGAAGGAGGAAGGACTATGAGACCGGCAAGTGTCCTTCTCGCCGCTTTCACCGGACTTCTCTGGGGCGTCGTCGCCATGGTGGTCACCGGCGTCACGCTGACGCTGATCACGGGCGAGGTCGCCCTGCCGCAGGCAAGCGCCGCCGGCCTTTCCGGCCTCCTGAGCGCGCTTGCCTTCGTCTGGCGGCAATCTTCGGCAAATGCCGGCGGCATCCCGGCTTCCGCCCTTGCCGCCGCGGTCCTGTTCCTGGTGCTGATGGTGGCCACCTTCGCCGCGCCCTTCGGCCTGCCGCTCGGCACCGTGCCGGTCTGGCAGGGACTGGCGCTCATCGTTTTTCTCGCCGGCGTGACGGCGGCCAACCGGATCTGCCTGGCGGGCGCCCGTCTTGGTGCCATGAGCCGCTACGAGCGCGAGGTGATCTATATCCGCATCGCCAAGGGCATCGGCTTCGTCGTCTTCACCATCATGGTGGCGCTGCCCTTCTATGTGATGGTGATGACCTCGCTGAAGAGCCAGCAGGCGCTGCTGGCCAACCCGCTCGATCTTTCCATCGATGTCTCGCAGGGGCTTGACGGCTTGGTGCGCTCCTATGTGGAGCTCTTCACCCAGTTCCATTTCGGCCGCTATCTGGCGGTCTCGGCCTTCGTCTCCGTCGCGACCGTGGTGCTGACCCTGTTCTTCTCCGTGCCGGGCGCCTATGCGGTCTCGCGGCTGCGATTTCCGGGGCAGGCCTTTCTCGCCCGCTCCGTGCTCCTGATCTACATGGTGCCCGCGATCGTGCTGGTGATCCCGCTTTATGCGGTGTTCTCGCAGCTGGGCCTGCGCAACACGCTGACCGGGCTTCTGATCGTCTATCCGGCGACCACCATTCCCGTCGCGCTCTATATGCTGCAGGGCTATTTCCGCGGCCTGCCGTCGGAGCTGGAGGAGGCCGGTCTGATGGACGGGCTGTCGCGTCTCGGCGTGATCCTGAAGATCACCCTGCCGCTGTCGCTGCCGGCGCTCGCCTCCGTCTCGCTCTATGTCTTCATGATCGCCTGGAACGAGTTCCTGTTCGCCTTCATGTTCCTGGACGACCCGGACATCTTCACCCTGTCGCGCGGGGTCGTTTCGTTGAATTCCTCCGAGGTGCCTCGTCAGCACCTTATGGCGGGCGCGGTGATTGCGACCGTGCCCGTCCTTTTCATCTTTCTCTGGTTCGAACGCTTCCTTGTGCAGGGCCTGACGGCCGGCAGCGTCAAGGGATAACCGATGTTTCAAAGGGCTCTGCAAGAGGCCCGGGGAGTTTGCTGTGTCGCATGCAGAATTGGATAACCAGGCAAGGGCCATCCTGATCGGCAACGATCAGGGCGGATATACCATCCCGACCAAGGGGCTTTATCCCTATCAGTGGAACTGGGATTCTGTTTTCGTCGCCCTTGGCTTTGCCACTTTCGATCAGGACCGCGCCTGGCGCGAAATCGAAATGCTGTTCGAGGGCCAGTGGCGGGACGGCATGGTGCCCCATATCCTCTTCCGCAAGGACGACCCGAGTTATTTCCCCGGCCCTTCGGTCTGGGGCACCGACGGCGGTCCGATCCCGAGTTCCGGTCACTCCCAGCCGCCGGTCGCCGCCTCGGTCGTCCATGACCTTGTGGCGGGCGACACGACGGGTGCAGGAGAAAAGCGGGCGGCAGCACTTCTGCCCAAGCTGATGGACTGGCACCGCTGGTATCTTTCCTACCGCGACCCGGACGGTCTCGGCGTGATCGCCGTCATCCATCCCTGGGAGAGCGGCCGGGACAACCTGCCGGACTGGGACGAGGCGCTGCGCGCCGTCGAGGTCAAGGACATCGAGCCCTATGAGCGCAAGGACACTTCGCATGTCGACCCGGCCATGCGGCCGCACAAGGAGGATTACGACCGGTACCTGAGCATCGTCGCCGCCTGCCGCAATGTCGGCTGGGATCCGGCGAAGGTTGCCGCAACCTGTCCTTTCTTCGTTGCCGATCCGGGCGTCACCTTCATCTTCCTGCGCGCCAACCGGGATCTCCTGGCCCTCGCCGAACGGCTCGGCCGCACCGGGGAGGCCGATGAAATCCGGGGCTGGATTGCCGGGATGGAAGCGGGTGCGGCCAGGCTCTGGAACGAAGATCTTCAGGCCCATGTCGCCCTGAACGAGCGCACGTGCAAACAGACCGACGGTATCTCCAGCGCGTCTTTCCTGGCCCTTTATGCGGGGTTTCGGGATGCAAGGACACTGTCCGCCCTGCAAGGACATTTCGACCGCATTGCCGCGAAGGTCCGCTACCTGATGCCGTCCTACGATCCCGCCCATCCGAGCTATGAACCCTTGCGCTACTGGCGCGGGCCGGTCTGGGCGATGATCAACTACATGATCGCAAAGGGCTTCGCCGAGGTTGGCGACACGGCACGCGCCGAACGGCTGAGGGCCGATACCGCCAAGCTGATCGAGACCGGCGGCTTCGCCGAATATTTCAGCCCGGAAACGGGGGCGGGTGCCGGTGGCGGCGCGTTTTCCTGGACATCGGCGATCTGGCTTGCCTGGGCCTCGTCCACGCGTGCGGAACAGGCAGCTTAAGGGGGCACACATGGGGGCGATCCAGCTCAACAAGGTCGAGAAGTGGTTCGGCAACCTGCAGGTGATCAAGGGCATCGACCTTGAGATCGAGGACGGCGAATTCGTGATCTTCGTCGGTCCCTCGGGGTGCGGAAAGTCGACCCTGCTCCGGCTGATCTCGGGGCTCGAGGAAGCCAGCCGGGGCACGATCGACATCGACGGCAAGGACGTGACGGCGCTGCCGCCGTCGGGCAGGGGGCTGTCGATGGTGTTCCAGTCCTATGCGCTCTACCCGCACATGTCGGTGCGCGAGAATGTCGGTTTCGGCCTGAAGACGGCAGGTGTTCCCAAGGACGAGATCGAGAAAAAGGTGAACGCGGCGGCGGAAGTCCTGAAGCTGGATGAATACCTGGACCGGCGCCCCAAGGCGCTTTCCGGCGGCCAGCGCCAGCGCGTCGCCATCGGCCGGGCCATCGTGCGCGAGCCGAGCGCTTTCCTCTTCGACGAACCACTGTCCAATCTCGATGCGGCGCTGCGCGTGGAAATGCGGTTCGAGGTCGCCCGGCTGCACAAGAGCCTCGGCACCACCATGATCTACGTGACCCACGACCAGGTCGAGGCGATGACGCTTGCCGACAAGATCGTGGTGCTGCAGGCCGGCCGGATCGAGCAGGTCGGCTCTCCGCGCGAGCTTTACGAGCGTCCCGACAACCTCTTCGTTGCCCAGTTCATCGGCTCGCCCAAGATGAACGTGTTGCCCTGTTCGGTCGAAGGCGACCGGTTTTCGCTTCAAGGCCACGGCGGCGGCCACTATCCCCATGCGGGATCGGACCGGCTGCCAGTCCGGCTCGGCATCCGCCCGGAGCACATGAGCGTCACCGGCGAAGGCGAAGGCCATTGCTCGGGGACGGTGGAAGTCGCCGAATATCTCGGCGCTGACACCTTCCTCTACGTGGCGCTCGACGGCCTGGGTACGATTTTGGTCAGGATCTCGGGCAGCGACGAGGTCGCCGAAGGCAGCCGCATCGGCCTGACGTTCGATGAAAGCCGCATGCATTTCTTCGATGCCGAGGACAGGACGATCCGCTGAGGAGCCGGGACATTCAGGATCACGGCCCCCTGGACACGCATGAAGCCTCGATCAGGGCAGGCGAAGCGCCTCTGTCGTTTCACAGCGTCAAATTTCTCCTTCTCACGGATGGCCGGGATTTCTATAACCGGTCCCGTTTATGGCAGCGACCGCAAGCGGCGGTCAGATGTGCCGGAATTCGTCAAATTCATTTCGGAGCCATGATGAAGAAATTACTTTTTATCGCGTTGACCCTCCTGTTCCCGCTTTCCTTGAATGCAACTGAAATTCCGGATGACCCGATGACGGTCGGGGCCGTCGCGGAGTGGAAATTGAGTTACGGCACGGCAAGGGAAACCGTTCTGGCGCGGCACGGCCAGCTGACGATCCGCTCCGTGGTGCGGACCCACGATGACGGTGGTTCGGATCAGATGGTCGAAGTGTATTATCGAAGCTTCTTTCTGGGAGAGTTCGCCGATTTCGCCGATACCGGCGCGTTTGAGGATGCTACGCCGGAGACGGCCGCCTCGATGCTTGCAGAGCGTGGGACCGCCGCGGAAATCGAACGGGAGCTGCGCGGCCGTGATAGCTACGGCGGCATGATCTCCGCGATCGACAGGATCTGGAGCGACCTCACGCCCGGTCACGAGGAAAAATTCCCTTATGCGAGCGGAGAGCAGATCATCCGGGTTCTGGAACCGGAGGAGATCCCGGATGGAAGGGAAGCCGGAAAGATGCTGGCAACCAACGTCATCGAGGTCAAAATGTTTCTGGATGTCGACGAGACCACGACGTCCACCATGTGGTTTACGAAGGACCTTGGCCTGCTGGTGCAATTCCGCTTCGATATCGGCGATGACTATTCGCAGCCGGAAACGCTGACGTCCTTCAGGCCCTGAACCGCAGTGTCACTCCACCGGCTGCCTGTCGCCCTTGGCGAGAGGCACGATGCCGGAGGCCTGTGCGGACGGCACTTCTTGCGGTGTGGGCTCGCCCGGGCCGTCGTAATAGGCCAGGCTGTTGGACATGGCGACGGCGACACGGTCCATGAAGACGGCGTGTTTCTTTTGCCAGGAGAGGAAGAAGCCCCGGCTGTCCGTGTCGGTCTTCATGACGCGCAGGAGGAAATCCCGGCCCTCCAGTTCGCCGGAAATGACGAAGAAGTCGTTGCGCATAAGCGTGTCGTTTATGACCCGGGTCTGCGAGGGTTCGGAAAGCAGTCGATAGAGATCCTCGTAGGAGGTTTCCACGGCGGGAACCGCCAGCGTTTCCAGCCGGATGCTGCCGTCGTAGGCGCGCCACTCGGTCCCGCGCTGCGTCGGGACGGACGGGTCGAACAATTTCACCGGAACGCCGAGCGAGATGCCGGCCGCCGCGTCGTTGCGGTATTCGAAGCCGACCCGGTTGACCAGGTCGAGCCCGTCACGCTTGAGGATCTGCATCTGGTCGGAACCGAGAATTCCCGTCTGGGGGTACTCCCGGTGCTTCTGGAAAGAGGTCAGGGCGTTGTAGGTGTGCCGCCCGAAATCGCCGTCGACAACGGTCGCATAGTCTCCGGTAAAGACCAGAAAATGCTGGATCTGGATGCGTGCGTCCCGCTCCATCGCGTAGAACCAGTCCTTCGACTGGTTGTAGTCCGCAAGGCTGGAGCCAATGGAGATTAGGAGAAAGACAAAGGAACTGACGACGACACGCATAACCTACCCCCGATAGCGGCATCATAGGCTACGGGATTGTTGAATTGATAGCTTTGCCGTTCAGCGTTCGTTGGATAAATGTGGATTGGACTCGCTACGACGTTGAGATGAATTGAAGTTCGGCCTGTTTGGTTACGGTGTCGAACACCCCAGCGCATCCAGCTGTGCCTCCACACCGTCCTTCGTGCGTTGATCGTGGTTGGGGTTTGCCTTGAAATCGGCCCAGGTCTCGTTGGTATCGACCGTTCCGTTTCCGTCACTGTCGTACCAGACCGTGCAGTTCTGGATCCAGAATTCAAAACCATAGACTTCATACGGTCCTGTGCGTTTCTCTTTCATCATGTCGTTGCCTCGCTTTTTTGAAGTGTGAGGTGACGCGCGTCTTGGCTTGCCGCCATCGTTTGTTCAACGATGGAAATGCAATCTTTGCGAACATTTTCTTCACGACGCTCGCTATACTAGCATGATGGCGCGTCTTGTTCCTAGCCAAGAGCTTTCGAACTATTTCCGGTGGCCGGAACACTCCGGTGGGAAGCCCGAACAGGGCACGCATACTATCGTAATGAAGGTCCTCAGCGGGGGACGACGTCGACCTTGTGGTCGGTCGTCTGGCCGCCGGATGTGCGCAGCACGCCCTTGACCGGGGCGGCATCGCCATAGTCGCGGCCGCGGGCGACGACGATGTGGTCCTGGCCGACCCGGAGTGCGTTGGTCGGGTCGTATTCGATCCAGCCGGCTTCGAAACCGCACCATGCCCTGACCCAGGCATGCATGGCATCGGCGCCTTCCAGGCGCGGCTTGCCTTCGGGGGGGATGGTCCTGAGGAACCCGCTGACGTAGCCCGCCGGGATGCCTATGCTGCGGAGGCAGGCGATCATGATGTGGGTGTAGTCCTGGCACACGCCGTGGCGGCGTTCGAAGGCTTCGAGCGCGGGCGTGTCGACAGTGGTCGCCTCCGCGTCGAACCGCATGTCGTTGTTGAGCGCCTTGCCGATGGCCTCGACCGCGGCGATAGCGCTCATGTCCGGCGAAGCATGTTCGCGCGCGTAGACGGCAAAGGCAGGGGCCAGCGGCAGGCGCGGTGATGCGGCGAGGAAATGCACGGGCTCGCTGGGGCTCATGGACTGGATGCCGGCGATTTCCTTCGCCAGCGACCGCAGCGGCGGCGAGATGTCGAATTCCTCCGGCATGGCGGTTCTGTCGATGCGGGCCTTCAGTCTGAAGCTCAGTTCAGTGTGTGATGAGTGATAAACGATATCGGTCACTGCGTTCCCGAAAAAATCCGTCCTGTCCGAGCGTTCTGACGGAGCGGGGTCGAGGCTGATCTGTCCGGCAAGAAGCGTCTGCGCGTTCGGGATCGTCGCCGGCAGCAGGCGCAGGGAATGCCGCCCGGCATTGGCCGGGCTGGCATAGTCATAGGTGATTTCGAGCGTTACATCGTACAGCAAGATCGCCTCGCAGCGGGCGCAATGGCCGGGTCGGGTCGGTTTCCGTCAGCGGATATAGGCATCGCTCAGCTCCACGGAGAGATAGGCGATCTGTTCGCGCAGTTCCGCCAGCTCGTCCGGCGTCAGGGTTTCCGGCGTCGAGATCGCAAGCCTGGTATGGACCTGCAGCACCGAGCGCGCGAGACTGGACAGATGGCCGTTTTCCGTGGCGCCTGGCAGCACGCCGATATGGTCCTTCATGTCGTTCAACTGATAGAGCACGGCGCGCGGGTTCTTCGGGTCCATCGCCAGGAGGTCCAGTACCGTGGCATGGCTGAGGGAGACCGCGTAGCGCCGGCTCATCGACATGGCGCTGTCGCCGACCTCGAGCAACAGTTCAAGTGACCCTTCCGGCGCATCCGGGTCGGTGAATACCGACAGGAGATCCGTCATCCGGTGCGCCCGCTCCAGTGCCCGCCCGATGCTCAGGAAACGCCATCCGGTGAAGCGGTACATGTTCTCGTGGACCAGGCCGGAGAACCCGGTGATCTTTCTCAGGAGAAGGCCCATCGCCCGGGGCACGTCCGCATTGCCGCGCATGGCCATGCGCGCGCCGTTCGCGGTCTGGGCCAGATCATTCAGCGCCAGCCAGCCGTCCACGGAGAAGCGGTCGCGCACCTTGCTGGCGCTGGCGACCGCCGATTGCAGCATGGCGCAGAGGCTTTCAGGGATCGGCTCGTCCGTGGCGACGCCTGTCTTTTCCAGATAGGTAGCGGTCAGAGCGACCAGCGGCGCCTCGGGGTCGGCGGTTTCCATCAGCCTTGCGTGATATGCGCGCAGCAGCCGCACCGCGCCTTCCGCCCGTTCGACATAGCGGCCCAGCCAGAAGAGATTGTCGGCCGCGCGTGACGGCAGCGTGCCGGACTGGGACTTGAAGAAGGGCGATTCCGTCATGTGCAGCAGGGTTTCGCGCACGGGTTTCCGGTCGCTGACGATCCACACGTCCGCCGCCGATCCGCCCGCCTGCATGGCGATCGCGCTTGCGTCTTCCGTCCGGCCGATCCGCGCGAAGCCACCCGACATGACTTCCCACCCCGTTGTGGTGCGGGCCAGGAATACGCGCAGGCTCATGGGGCGGGGCACGAGCCCGCCCTCGTGCCAGGCGGGCGTCGTCGACAGGGTGACGGCCTCCTGGCCGATCAGGGCATCGCTGCCGCTGTCGATCCAGGTTTCCAGGAGCCCCTTGTGGAACTTGTTGAAGTCCCGGCCGATGAAGTCCGTCCGGGCCGAGGCGAAGGGCAGCGCGGTCGACAGGGCCGGGCTGAACATCATCTCTTCCGCATGTGTCTTCACATAGCCGCGTGTCTGTTCTTCCCCGCACCACCAGGTGGCGACATTGGGCAGCTTGAGCGCCTCGCCGAGAAGATGTTCGCTGATGCGCGGCAGGAAGGCGAGCAGCGCACGGGTCTCCAGGATGCCCGTGCCGAGCGCGTTGATCATGGTCACCGCCCCCTCGCGGACCGCCTGCACCAGCCCGGCGGTGCCTATATGCGAGGTCTCGTTGAGCTCGACCGGATCGGTCCAGGCCGCGTCCATGCGCCGCCACAACACGCTGACCGGCTTCAGCCCGGCAACGGTGCGCACCATCAGCCTGCCGTTCTGGACGGTGAGATCCTCGCCCTCCAGAAGCATGAATCCGAGGTACCGGGCGATATAGGCATGTTCGAAATAGGTGTCGTTCAGCGGACCGGGCGTCAGGATGGAGACGCGGCTGTCCGTCTCCCCGCGCAGGTCCACCAGCTGATCGCGGAAGCGGCGGAAGAAGCCGGCGAGGCGGTGAACGTTCGCCCGCGCGAAATATTCGTTGAAGACCCGGCCGGTGGCGACCCGGTTCTCCAGCGCGAAACCGGCCCCGGAGGGCGCCTGGGCGCGGTCGGAGAGCACCCACCAGGTGCCGTCCGGCCCACGGCCGATCTCGAAAGCCAGAAAATGCAGGAAGTGTCCGGACTTCGGCGTGATGCCGACGAGCGGGCGCTGCCATTCCGGGCTCTTGGCGATTAGGCTCGCGGGCAGAAAGCCCTCCGCCACCAGCCGGTTGGGTCCGTAGAGATCGGCCACCACCTGTTCCAGCAGCTCCGCGCGCTGGATCAGGCCGTCCGCGATCACCTGCCAGTCGTCCTCGACGACGATCACCGGAATGTGGCTGAGCGGCCATTCGCGCTCGTTGGCGCCGTCCTGGCCGTATTGGCGGAAATAGACGCCGGCGTCGTTGAGATACTGGTTGCCGCGCGCGAAGCGGTCGACGATCTCGTCCGTTGTCAGCGAGGCCAGATGGTCGAGAAACGGCCGCCAGACCGGACGCACCTGGCCGTCCGGGTTCAGAAGCTCGTCCGAGACGTCGGGAAACGGGTGATAGGATTTCAGCAATCCGCGCCCCAGGTCAGAGGATGCCGCCGTATCGTCCAGACTCATTCATTTGTTCCCGCCCGTGGCCTTTCAGACATTCTGCGGTCGTCTGAGGTCCAAGGTCAACGGAAACTCCGGATGCGGCCGTTCCGTCGCCGGTACATACAGTCCCGGAGTATGCCCGTGGGGTTCGAACCGCGCCAGCCGACGCGCTTCCGCCTCGTTGCTGTTGACCGGGAACGTCTCGTAATTGCGGCCGCCCGGATGGGCGACGTGATAGACGCAACCTCCGAGCGCCCGTCCGCTCCAGCGGTCGAAGATATCGAAGGTCAGCGGCGCGTCGACCGGGTGCACCGGATGAAGCGCCATGGCGGGTTGCCAGGCCTTGTAGCGCACACCGGCGACGGCAACGCCGTTGGTCTCGGTTTTGCGCAGGGGCATCATGCGGCGGTTGCAGGTAACGATGTAGCGGTCCGGGTCGCTCGTCGACAGCTTCACCTGAAGGCGCTCGGTCGAGCTGTCCGTGTAGCGCACCGTGCCGCCGATAGCTCCGGTCTCTCCCAGAACATGCCAGGGCTCCAGCGCCTGGCGCAGCTCCAGGTGAACGCCTTCCACCTCGATCTCGCCGCAGAAGGGAAAACGGAATTCCGCCTGGGCCTCGTACCATTCGGGGCGCATGGCAAAGCCGTGATGCTCGAGGTCCTTGAGCACATCCAGAAAATCCGCCCAGACAAAATGCGGCAGCATGAAACGGTCGTGCAGGGCCGTGCCCCAGCGGGTGAGGTTGCCGGAAAGCGGATGCTGCCAGAGCCGCGCGATCAGCGCGCGCAGCAGCAATTGCTGGGCAAGGCTCATTCGCGGGTCGGGCGGCATCTCGAAGCCGCGGAACTCGACCAACCCGAGGCGGCCGGTCGGGCCGTCCGGCGAATAGAGCTTGTCGATGCAGATCTCCGCCCGGTGGGTGTTGCCGGTGACGTCCACCAGCAGATTGCGCAAGAGCCGGTCGACCAGCCAGGGGAAGGGGGCGGGGGCCTCGTCCGGGCGGTGGATCTGGGAGAGCGCGACTTCCAGTTCGTAGAGCCCGTCGTGGCGAGCCTCATCGACGCGCGGGGCCTGCGAGGTCGGGCCGATGAACAGGCCTGAGAAGAGATAGGACAGGCTCGGATGCCGCTGCCAGTGCAGGATCAGGCTGCGCAACAGGTCCGGCCGGCGCAGGAACGGGCTGTCATAGGTGGACAAGCCCCCCAGCACCACGTGGTTGCCGCCTCCGGAACCAATGTGCGTGCCGTCCAGATCGAACTTCTCAGCGACTAGCTTTTCTTGGCGCGCCGATTCGTACAGCTCTTCCGTCTGTTGCACGGCTTCACGCCAAGAGGTGGTCGGCGGCGTATTG
>JBNKGB010000089.1:0-19841 GCA_050289605.1 Roseibium sp.
ACAGCCGGTCGACCTGCCCGTAGGGCATCTGCAAGACGCGCCCCACGTCGCGCACGGCGGCCTTGGACAACAGAGCGCCGAAGGTGATGATCTGGCCCACCTTGTCGCGGCCGTAATGGTCCTGCACATAGCGGATCACCTCTTCGCGCCGGCTCTGGCAGAAGTCGATGTCGAAGTCCGGCATCGACACACGCTCCGGATTGAGAAAGCGCTCGAACAGCAGGGAAAAGCGCATAGGGTCGAGATCGGTGATCGTCAGCGACCACGCAACGAGCGACCCTGCACCGGACCCGCGGCCCGGCCCGACGGGAATGTCATGGGACTTCGCCCATTTGATGAAGTCGGCAACGATCAGGAAGTAGCCGGGAAACTTCATCCTCTCGATGATGCCGGTCTCGTAGTCGAGCCGCTCCCAGTAGTCCTTCTCTTCCAGTCCCGGTGCCAGGCCATGCGCTTCAAGACGGGCCTTCAACCCTTCGCGGGCCTGGCGGATCAGTTCCGCGGCCTCGGCGCGCTCGGCCTCTTCCGGGTCAGCATCCGCGCCGGCAAAGCGCGGCAGAATGGGGTTCCGGCGAAGCGGCCGGAAACTGCAGCGCCTCGCGATCTCGACGGTTGAAGCCAGAGCCTCGGGCAGATCGGCGAACAGCGCCGTCATTTCCGCCCGGCTCTTGAAATAATGTTCCGGTGTAAGGCGGCGCCGGTCCTCCTCGATTAGGACCCGGCCTTCGGAAATACAGATCAGCGCGTCATGTGCCTCATAGTCTTCGCGCTTTGGAAAGAAGGCCTCGTTGGTGGCAACGATCGGCAGTCCCGTCTCATAGGCGAGATCAAGAAAGGCTTCTTCCGTCTTGCGCTCGGCCTCCATGCCATGGCGCTGGATCTCGACGTAGCAGCGTCCCGGAAATCCATCGGCAAGCCTGCCCAAGCGTGTCTTCGCGAGGTCCTTCTGGCCGGCGAGAAGAGCCGCCCCAACCGGTCCGTTGGCGCCGCCCGTCAGAAGAATGACGTCCTCGGCCTTTGACAGAAGATAATCGATGGTTACATGCGGCCGCAGTCCGGTTTCCGTGTCCAGAAACGCCCGCGAGGACAGCTCCATCAGATTGCCGTAGCCGGTCTCGGTCATGGCAAGCAGAACCACGTCGGCGAGCGCGGGTTCACCCCGGCGCCCGCTTTCAAGTCCGTCATCGAAAAATACGGAGAGCTGGCAGGCGGTGATCGGCTGGATACCGGCTCCCCACGCCTTGCTGGAAAATTCCTGCGCTCCGAAGAGATTGTTGGTGTCGGCAATCGCCAGTGCCGGCTGGTCGTCCGCCTTGGCAAGATCCAGAAGCTTCTTGATCGGCAAAGCGCCTTCCAGAAGCGACAGCGCGGAATGAACCCTGAGATGCACGAACCCCGGGCCGGTGCCCGATTGGCCGTTCGCATCAGAGCCGGCGGGGCTCCCGTTATCAGTGGCAACTGAAACTGTCATGACAGCGCTCTTATCGACTTCCAGAATCAGTCGTCAAGTGAAGCGCTTTCCGAAAGGCCTGTCGAGGCGCTCGAGCAGTTGTCACCGCTGTTCTTTGCCGGCAGCGCGCTTCCGCGACCGATGCCGCCAGTGCGCCACGAGTCCGGCTTTCGTCCGCCGGCCTGTTCCGGCCACAGGAAGGAACCGGGATCGTCTCAACCCACGGAGAACAAAACGTCGCCCCAGACGGCAAGCGTCGTGCAGAAACACACCAGGGAACTGAAAGCAACAAAATCACGAACGATATGGATCATCATACCCTCCACCCGTTTCTTTTCCGTGGCGCGAATATGTTCTAATTTTGTTCTCTTTGCAAGCCCTTTTTGTTCCTATTGTTCTCCGGCAAATCAAACACAGGAACATGCTGAAGTTTTTGCTTTGTTCCGGATGGCTAAAGACTCCGGAGGACTGGGTTTGCGTCACGGCGCCACGACGCGCCTAGAGTTCCTTGACCAGTCCGTCCTGGAGTGTGATTGCCCGGTCCATGCGTCCGGCGAGCTCCAGGTTATGGGTGGCAAACAGCGTCGCGACCCCCGAGGCCCGCACAAGGGCGGACAGCGCATCGAAGACGTAGTTGGCCGTATTCGGATCCAGGTTGCCCGTCGGCTCGTCAAGCAGGAGGATGCGCGGCGCATTGGCGACCGCGCGGGCGACGGCAACGCGCTGCTGTTCACCGCCCGACAATTCGGACGGGCGGTGCTGCCCCCTTTCGCCAAGCCGCATGTATTGCAGCAGTTCCTGCGCCCGTTCCGCGGCAACCTTTTTCGGTAACCCGCGGATCATCTGCGGCATCATGATGTTTTCCAGGGCGGTGAATTCCGGCAGGAGATGGTGGAACTGGTAGACGAAACCGATGTCGTTACGCCGGATCGCCGTGCGCTGGTCGTCGGAAAGGTCCGAGCAATTGACCGAACCGAGGAACACGTCGCCCTCGTCGGGCCGCTCCAGGAGCCCGGCAATATGCAGCAGGGTTGACTTGCCGGTGCCGGAGGCTGCGACGAGCGCAACCATCTCTCCGGCCTCTATGCGCAGATTTGCACCCTTGAGCACATGCAGCTTGCGGTCGCCCTCATCGAAGCTGCGGGCAATTCCGGACAGTTCCAGCGCAGCAGGTGCAAGGCCAGAAGTCTTGCGGGGGTCAACAGCCTTGTTCATCTCCGCCTCCCTACTCATACCGCAGCGCTTCTACGGGATCGAGCCGTGCCGCCCGCCACGCAGGGTAAAGGGTCGCCAGCAGCGACAACGCGAGCGACATCACCAGCACGGTGACGGTCTCGCCGCTGTCGATGTCGGCCGGAAGCTTCGACAAGAAATAGAGCGTCGGATCGAAGATCTGCGTCGACGTCAGCCAGGAGACGAACTGGCGTATGCTCTCGATGTTGAGACAGACAATCAGGCCGAGAAAAAACCCGGCAAAGGTTCCAACGAAACCGATGCTGGCGCCAGTGATCAGGAAGATCCGCATGACGGACCCACGGGTCGCACCCATGGTGCGAAGGATGGCAATGTCCCTGCCCTTGTCCTTCACCAGCATGATCAACCCGGAAATGATGTTCAGCGCCGCCACAAGAACGATCAGCGTCAGGATGATGAACATCACGTTGCGCTCCACTTCCAGGGCGGAAAAGAAAGTGACGTTGCGCTGGCGCCAGTCGGTGACGAAGGTCGGCCGGTTCGCGGCTTCCTCGAGGGCGGCCGTCATCACGCCGACATTGTCGGGATCGGTGACATAGACTTCGATCTCGGTCGCCTTGGTGTCCATATTGAAATAGGCCTGCGCCTCTTCGAGCGGCATGAACAAGAAGGTAGAGTCGTACTCGCTCATGCCAATTTCGAAGATCGCCGTGATCGGATAGGACTTGAGGCGCGGCGTGACTCCCATCGGCGTGACGCTGCCGCGCGGGGAAATGATGGTGATGTTGTCCCCGGTCATCAAGCCGAGCTGCTGGGCCATGCGCGAGCCGATGGCGACACCCTCACCGGCATCGAAGCCGTCGAGCGACCCCGAGCGGACATTTTCAGCGATCAGGGGAACGCGGCGCAGGTCCTTTTCATAGACCCCGCGCACCAGCGCCCCGAGGTTGCCGGCCGGACCCGAGACAAGCGCCTGGCCCTCGATGAAAGGCATGGCACTGACGACTTCCGGCACGCCTTCCAACCTCTTGGCGACAGCGTCGTAGTCCGTCAGCGGCATGTCGATCGGTTGCACCAGCATATGGCCGTTGATGCCGAGGATCTTGCCCAAAAGCTCCGCGCGAAAACCGTTCATCACGGCCATCACAATAACGAGCGTGGCGACCCCGAGCATGATGCCTGCAAAGGAAAAGCCGGCAATCACGGAAATGAAGGTTTCGCGTCGGCGGGACCGCAGGTATCGGCCCGCGATCATCCATTCATAGGGGGAAAAGGGGCGTGTAGGCGCTGCCGGGTTCCGGGCCTGGCCCCGGCTCTGGTCAACGTCCGCCGTGTCTGCCGCTGTCATTGTCCATCCACTTCAGCCATGCCCGCCCGGCCGCGCCATCGCGCGGCCGAATCCCCGCTCCGAGGATCACCGGACTTGCCTAGTCCGTCAATGCCGCGGTCAGCTTGTTCAAGGTCGCTTCCGGGGAAAGCATTTCCTTTTCCCCAGTTGCCCGGTTCTTCACCTCCAGCAGGCCGTCCTTCAGTCCGCGAGGACCTGCAACCACCTGGAAAGGCAGGCCAATCAGGTCCATTGTCGCGAACTTCGCACCGGCGCGCGTGTCCGTGTCGTCGTAGAGCACCTCGATGCCGGCCGCTTCCAGCTTGGCGTAGAGATCCTCGGACACCTTGTCCGTCAGCTCGTCGCCCGGCTTCAGGTTGACCAGTCCGACGTGAAACGGGGCCACGGACTTGTGCCAGATGATTCCGTTGTCGTCATGATTGGCTTCGATCAAGGCGCCAAGAAGGCGCGAGACGCCGACGCCGTAAGAGCCCATGTGCACGGGCACTTCGGTTCCTTCCGCCGTCGCGACCTTGGCCCCCATCGGCTCGGAATACTTGGTGCCGAAATAGAAGGTCTGACCGACCTCGATGCCGCGGGCGACAATCCGCTTGTCCTCGGGAACGGCGGCCTCGAATTCGGCCTTGTCGACGATGTCTTCGGTGGCGGCATAATGCGACGTCCAGTCCCTGACGATGGGCGTCAGGTCGCCGTTGAAGTCGACGTCCTCGCCGGGCGTCTCCTTCGTCAGGTAATCGGCATGGCAGTAGACCTCGCTCTCGCCCGTGTCGGCAAGCACGATGAATTCATGGCTGAGGTCGCCGCCGATCGGGCCTGTCTCGGCCCGCATCGGGATCGCCGTCAGGCCCATGCGCTTGTAGGTCCTGAGGTATGCGACGAACATGCGGTTATAGGCTTCGACCGCCTTTTCCTGGTCGAGGTCGAAGGAATAGGCGTCCTTCATGAGGAACTCGCGTCCGCGCATCACACCGAAGCGCGGGCGGACCTCGTCGCGGAACTTCCACTGGATGTGATAAAGGTTCAGCGGCAGATCCTTGTAGGACCGCACGTAGCTGCGGAAGATCTCGGTGATCATTTCCTCGTTGGTGGGACCATAAAGCATCTCGCGCTCATGCCGGTCGGTGATACGCAGCATTTCCTTGCCGTAGGCATCGTAACGCCCGCTTTCGCGCCACAGGTCCGCGGACTGGATGGTCGGCATCAGAAGCTGGATCGCGCCCGCGCGCGCCTGCTCCTCTTCCACGATCCGTTCGATCTTGCGCAGAACCTTCAGTCCGAGCGGCAACCAGGAATAGATCCCGGCCGACTGCTGCCGAATCATGCCGGCCCGCAACATCAGCCGGTGGGACACGATTTCTGCTTCCTTGGGCGTTTCCTTCAGAATGGGCAGAAAATAACGGGAAAGACGCATGAATGTTCTCTCAATCTGGGGCAGAGCCTGTTTTGTGCGCAGTCAAAGCGCATGCGGCGCCCAATTACAAGTCCTTTGCGCATGCCCCGAAGGCTTTTGCAAACTTTGCCGAGGAAGACGGCGAAAAACCTCGGGTTTCGGGCAGTTAATTCCCTGAATTTGGACGCCATTTTCTACTAATACCTTAGTTCAAGACGGCGCCAACGAAATCGGCAAGCAAAAAAATTAGTCTTCACACGACAAATAGGTGACAAGCCCGATTCAATCCGCTAGGTTTCGTTCCCATAACAAGAAGATGCCTCGGCAGAAATGCCAAGAAGCTCAAGGACATCGCGGTCTGAGTCTTGGGAGGAAGGACCCTCTGGCGCACTTTTTAAGTTGCAGCCGCTCAACCGGATCGGACACCGATCGGTAAGGGAATAGGGTCAGTTTAGACGCGGAACTTTTTCAAGGCAGGGATTAGTCCCTGCCTTTTTCTTTTCCACTCAATCAATCAGCGCCACCTGCTTCGGCCATTGCACCTCCTGCCCCGCCTTGAAAGCCCACGGAATGCTATAACCAGCGCGCTGGTCTCAGCCCCTCGGATGATCGTAACTGGTTGCGGGCGGCTGCAGGAAGGGTATGTCGTCCAGGCCGAAGCCTGCGTTCCGGAGCCCAAGGAACGCGCCGAACAGAATCGTCGCCACGATTGTGGTCAGAATGATCACTTTCAGGAACTGCGGCCGGTCGGGGGCACTTGGTTCAGATCCCGGCACCACCTCGCCCGCCTCTTCCTGTGTCCGGCGCATGCCGAATGGCAGGATCGCGAACAGCAGGATCCACCAGATCATGAAATAGATCGCAGCGCCAAACGCCAGGGACATGAGTTAAGCCTCTTCCAATTCCGTCAGGGTGCCGAGAAAGTCCTTCGGATGCAGGAACAACACCGGTTTTCCGTGAGCGCCGATCTGATCCATCGCCTCGCCCAGCACCCGCGCGCCGGTTGCAACAAGCTGATCGCGAGCCGCGATGATGTCATCGACCTCGTAGCAGACATGATGAATGCCTCCGAACGGGTTCTTTTCCAGGAACTTGGAAATCGGCGAATTCTCGCCGAGCGGTTCCAGCAATTCGATCTTCGTGTTCGGCAGGTTGATGAACACCGTGCTGACGCCATGGTCCGGCTGTTCTTCCTTTGCCGAAACTTCCGCGCCGAGGGTGTCCCTGTAGACCGCCGCGGCCGCCTCGATGTCCGTTACCGCGATTGCGACGTGATTAAGCCGTCCGATCATGCGCATGTCTCCGTTACTGGCAACCTGTCATCGCCCGGGCAAATCGTGCTCCAATCAGGCCGGTTTTTCCCGGGGCCTTCCGTGAAGAGGATTTGCTGAGCGGGCACGCCATCCGTCCGAGGGCTGGCCATGCCACGTTTTCGCGCAATTGCCGGCAAAAACAAGCTGATCCATGTGACTATGACTATAGTTGGGTCACCATCACTTTGCAGAGTGTCTTTTTGCCCCACACGTCCAGGATCTCGGCACGCGCGGCCCGTCTGGCGGCTTCCGCGACCAGATCCTTGTCCTTGCGCCTTGCCTTCGGAATGCTCGTTACCGCGCCGGTGATCGCCTTGATGACAATGTCTTCCATCGGTTCGCCATCGTCGTCCGTGTCCGGCATGCCCAGCAGCGTGACGTCCGGATCGGCCAGCAGCTCACCTGCCCGGTTGACCACCAGTGCGACCACTGCCGCCCCGGCGAAGGAAAGCTTGCGGCGCTCCTTGACGCCCGTCACTTCCGGATCGTCCAGGATCTCGCCATCCTTTACCAGAATGCCCGCAGGCGCCTCGTCGATGACAGCCGCCTTGCCAGCCGTCAGGCGGATGATGTCCCCGTTCTTGCCGCGCACCACCTCCTTGATGCCCTGGCCGGCGGCGAAGGCGGCGTGAGCGGCAAGATGCAAGGGCTCGCCGTGGACCGGAACCACGACCTTCGGCTGAACCAGCCGGTAGAGCTGTTCCAGTTCGCCCCGGCGCGGATGGCCGGAGACGTGGACGAGTGCCTGGCTGTCCGTGACTATCTCCACATCCTTGTCGGCAAGGTTGTTGAGCACCGCGCCGACGTCCTTCTCGTTTCCAGGAATCGTGCGCGAGGAAAAGATGACCATGTCGCCCTTGGAAAGGGCAATGTTGCGATGGTCGCCGGCGGCGATCCGGGCAAGCGCTGCCCGGGCCTCGCCCTGCGACCCGGTGCACAGGAGCACGGTTTTCTCCCGTGGCAGATACCCGAAGGCCTCCTCGTCGTGAAACGGCGGCAGGCCGTCCAGATAGCCGAGTTCACCCGCCACCTCGATGACCCTGTGCATGGAGCGGCCCACCACGACCATTTCGCGCTTGCAGGCGACAGCCGCTTCCGCGATGGCACGGATACGGGCAACGTTCGAAGCAAAGGTCGTCACCGCGATCCGGTGCCGGGCGCCCGCCATGACTTTTTTCAGTTCTGCGGCGACGTCCTGTTCGCTCGGGCTGACGCCGTCACGAATGGCATTGGTGCTGTCGCACACAAGGGCCATCACGCCTTCTCGTCCGAGCTCCGCCAGTCGGTCCATGTCGATCGGCAAGCCGACACCCGGTGTCGGGTCGACTTTCCAGTCCCCCGTGTGCAGCACCATGCCCGCCGGTGTTCGGATCGCAAGGGCGCAGGGCTCGGGAATCGAGTGCGCCATGGCAACGAACTCGACGTCAAACGGGCCGATTTTGTGCCGCTCGCCTTGTTTGACGACCGTCACCGGAACCTCTTCCGAGCCGGCCTCGCTCTCCGCTTTGGCGCCAAGCAGGCCTGCGGTGAAGGCCGTGGCATAAACCGGCACCTTCAGATAAGGCCAAAGATGCAGAATGCCGCCGTAGTGGTCCTCATGGGCATGGGTGATCACCATGCCGGCTATGTTGTCGACCTCGTCTTCCAGGAACTTGATATCCGGAACGATGATGTCGATACCCGGCAGCTCGGGACCGGCGAATTTCACTCCGCAGTCCACGATCAGCCAGGACCGGTTCCCCTCCGGCCCATAGCCGTAGAGCCCGAGATTCATTCCGATTTCACCGACGCCCCCGAGTGGCAGGAATACGATGTCGTGGTTATCCTTCTTGGCCGAAGCCATGGATTGCTCCTTCAAGTCTTTGCGCGGGGTCTGTTTCCCGGGGTTGGCGGAACAGCCGCCTCGACTCGTGCCCCTCTGGGCTCCAGGCGGATCTGCACCGCTCTAGATGCCGGAAAGAAACACATCGCCCGCATAAATGGTGCGCCGGCGGCCATCATCCTGTTTGAGAACCAGATGGCCGCGTTCGTCGAGATCGGCAAAAATGCCTGTTATGTCTTCCTTGGCCGTCTTGACCGTGATTTCTTTGCCCAGGTGCGCCGACCGCTTCAGCCAGGACTGGCGAATGCTCTGGAAGCCGCCCGGTTGGCGCCAACACGCAAGTTGTTCCGCCAGAACGCCCGTCAGGACATCGAACAGCCTTTCAGCGGATACCTGAAAGCCGAGACTTCTGAGATCCGTTGCCTGATAAAGGGTCAGCGGCGGATGGGAAACGCAATTCACGCCGAAGCCGATGACCACGGCCTGCCGCCCGTCGGACAGGGTCTCCGCCTCCAGGAGGATCCCCGAAATCTTCGCCCCGTCGACCAGAAGGTCGTTCGGCCATTTCAGCGATACCAGTTGCAGCGTTCCCGCCGCTTTGTCAATGGTTTCCGCAAGCGCGACCGCGGCGGCAAGCGGCAGTTCGCCGATCCGTCCGGCCGGTTGTGGATCGATCAGCAGCAAGCTGGCGAAGAGATTGCCGGCGGGCGATTGCCAGTCCCGTCCCCGGCGTCCCCGCCCCTCGGTCTGCACGTCCGCACGGATCCACAGGTTGCCCGCATGTCCTTCCCGGGCACGGTCGAAGCACAGCGTGTTGGTGGAACCGACGCTTTCGTGTTCCTCAAAACGAAAGTCCGGCGCACCCGGCGCCGGACGTTCAAAGGGTTGACCGCTCATCAGCCCGGTCAGAACAGCGACTGTGCTGCCGCACTTGCCGCGTTCACCACGAAACCGGGCGCCAGCCAGAAGAAGATCACGAAGATACTGCTGAGGCCCAGAACGACCCGCAGTTCCATCGGCATCTTCTCGAAGGCTTCCACCGGCTCGTCGAAGAACATCACCTTGACGATGCGCAGGTAATAGTAGGCACCCACAACCGACATGAGCACGCCGATGACCGCAAGCGGGTAGAGACCAGCCTCAACGGCGGCGACGAACACGTACCACTTGCCGAAGAACCCGACCAGCGGCGGAATGCCGGCGAGCGAGAACATCAGGAGGCCGAGCAGGATCGCCATCGGCAGGTTGGTCTGCGACAGACCGGCAAGCTCGCCGATATCCTCGACCATGCCGTCCTTGCGCCGCATGGACAGGATACAGGCGAAGACGCCGAGGGTCATGGCGAGATAGGCAACCATGTAGAAGATCACGCCTTCCACGCCCGTCTGGGTCCCGGCGGCAAGCCCGACCAGCGCATAGCCCATGTGACCGATCGAGGAATAGGCCATCAGGCGTTTCAGGTTGCGCTGCCCGATGGCGGCGAACGCTCCGAGCGCCATGGAAGCGATGGACACGAAGACGACGATCTGCTGCCAGTCGGTGGTTACCGGCTGGAAGGCCTCGATGACGATCCGCACCAGCATGCCCATGGCGGCAACTTTCGGTGCGGCTGCCAGGAAGGCGGTCACTGGCGTCGGCGCGCCCTCGTAAACATCCGGCGTCCACATGTGGAACGGAACAGCGGAGATCTTGAAGGCAAGGCCGGCCAGTATGAAGGTCAGGCCGATGACCAGACCAATGGAAGCGCCTTCACGCGAAAGGGCTTCGGCGATTTCGGCGAATCCGACATGACCGGTGAAGCCGTAGGTCAGCGACATCCCGTAGAGCAGCATGCCCGAGGACAACGAACCGAGCACGAAGTACTTCAGGCCTGCTTCCGTGGACCGGACACTGTCGCGGTTGATCGCGGCAACGACGTAAAGCGCAAGGCTCTGCAGCTCCAGACCGAGATAGAGCGCGATCATGTCGTTCGCCGACAGCATCAGCATCATGCCGAGTGTCGCCAGCACGATCAGGATCGGATACTCGAAATGGTCGAAGGACTGGCTCTTCGCATAGGCCCAGGACATGGCTATGGCGAAGAAAGACCCCACCAGCACCAGGAGTTTCAGCAGATAGGCGAAATCGTCGAGAACGAAGGAACCGCCGAAGGTTTCTCCGAAAGACGGCGCAAGCAGCAGCACCAGGAAGGCACCGCCGAGCAGTCCCATGGCCACGCCGAAGACGACGTAGCTCACACCCTTGCCGCCGAAGGCGCCGATCATCAGGAGTGCCATGGCACCAAGAGCAAGGATGATCTCCGGCAGCACCGGCATGAGATCTGGCAGTTGGGTCAAGTCTGACATAGCTGTCTCGTCCTCGGAACCTTAGTGTGCCACGACGGCAGCTGCCACGTTCTGGCCGATGCCAGCCGCGTCAAGCGCCGCAGTATACTGATTGATGAGATTGTCGACCGCCCCCTGGGTCACGTCCAGGATCGCCATCGGATAGAAGCCGAAGAAGATCGTCAGCAAGACCATCGGGACCAGAATGACCTTCTCGCGAAGATCCAGGTCGAGGATCGACTTGAGGCTTTCCTTCTCCAACGCGCCGAAGACGACCCGGCGATAGAGGTAAAGCGCATAGGCCGCGGACAGGATCACACCGCTCGTGGCGAAGAAGGCCACCCAGGTGTTGACCTGAAACGTTCCCATGAGTGTCAGGATTTCACCGACGAACCCGGAGGTACCCGGCAGGCCGACGTTGGCCATTGTGAAGATCAGGAACACCACCGCATATTTCGGCATCCGGTTCACCAAGCCGCCGTAGGCGGTGATTTCACGGGTATGCATCCGGTCGTAGATCACGCCGACGCAAAGGAAGAGCGCTCCGGAAACGATGCCGTGCGACAGCATCTGGAATATACCGCCCTGCACGCCCTGCTGGGTCATGGTAAACATGCCCATGGTCACGTAGCCCATGTGCGCCACGGAGGAATAGGCGATCAGCTTCTTGATGTCTTCCTGGGCAAGCGCCACCAGAGAGGTATAGACGATCGCGACCACCGACAGCGTGAAGATGAACGGGGCGAACATGTCCGAGGCGATCGGGAACATCGGCAGCGAAAAGCGCAGGAAGCCGTAACCGCCGAGCTTCAAGAGCACCCCGGCCAGGATGACGGAACCGGCGGTCGGTGCTTCCACGTGCGCGTCCGGCAGCCAGGTGTGAACCGGCCACATCGGCATCTTCACCGCGAAGGAGGCAAAGAACGCCAGCCAGAGCCAGGTCTGCATCTGAGCGGGGAAGCCATGGGCGAGCAGTTGCTCGATGTCGGTCGTGCCGGCATCCCAGTACATCGCCATGACCGCGATCAGCATCAGGACCGAGCCGAGCAGCGTGTAGAGGAAGAACTTGTAGGACGCATAGACGCGCCGCTTGCCGCCCCACACGCCGATGATGAGGAACATCGGAATGAGGCCCGCTTCGAAGAAGACGTAGAAGACGACCAGATCAAGCGCGCAGAACACGCCGATCATCATCGTTTCCAGCACCAGGAACGCGATCATGTATTCCTTGACGCGTTTCTGCACGCTTTCCCAGGAGGCGAGAATGCAGAACGGCATCAGGAAGGTGGTCAGGATGACGAACAGCACGGAAATGCCGTCGACGCCCATGCGGTAGCTGATGTTGCTGCCGAGCCAGGCTTTCTGTTCGATGAACTGGAAGCCCGGGTTGGAGGTGTCGAAAAAGCGCCAGATGAAGAGCGAGAGCAGGAACGTCACCGAAGTGGTCACGAGCGCGACCATCCGGATGTTGCGTTTGCTCGTCTCGTCATCGCCGGGAACCAGCAGGATGAAGAACACCCCGAGCAGCGGCAAGAACGTCGTGAGTGACAGAATGGGCCAGTCAATCATTAGTGTGAACCCCCGCCGGTGCCAGCACCGGTGAACATCGACCAGGTGATGAGCGCAGCCACACCGATCAGCATCGCAAATGCGTAGTGATAGAGATATCCGGTCTGCAGGCGGACGACCCAGGTGGTGACGTTCTGGACGCGGGCGGCAACCCCGTCAGGTCCAAAACCGTCAATCACGGTGCCGTCGCCCTTCTTCCAGAGGACGCGGCCGAGCCACATGGCAGGACGGACAAAGATGAAGTCGTAAAGCTCGTCGAAATACCACTTGTTGAGCAGGAACTGATAGAGGCCGGAGTGGCGCTCCGCCAGCAGCTTCGGTGTTTCCGGCGAGCGGATGTAGAACTGGTAGGCGACCAGGAAGCCGAGCAGCATCATCACGAAGGGCGACACTTTCACCCAGGCCGGCACTTCGTGCATGGCATGGAGAACATGGCTGCTTTCGAGAGACGGCATCGCGCCCGTGGTTCCGGTGTTCCAGAAGGCATCGTAGCCTTCACCGAAGAACGAGCCCAGGAAGATCATGCCGGCCAACGTCGCGCCGACGGCAAGGATACCGAGCGGCACAGTCATGACCAGCGGCGATTCATGGACGTGTTTCATGACGTCGACGGAAGCGCGCGGCTTGCCATGGAAAGTCATGAAGGTCAGGCGCCAGGAATAGAAGGACGTCAGTGCGGCGGCAATCACCGTCAGCCAGAAGCCGTAGAGCGCCATGGGATTGGCATGTTCACCCAGAGATCCGCCGAAGGCGGCCTCGATGATGGCATCCTTGGAGATGAAGCCTGCGAAACCGATATGGGTGAACGGAATGCCGACACCGGTCAGAGCAAGCGTACCGATCATCATCGTCCAGTAGGTGATCGGAATATGTTTCCTGAGGCCACCCATCTTGCGCATGTCCTGCTCGTCCGACACCGCGTGGATCACGGAACCGGCGCAGAGGAACAGAAGCGCCTTGAAGAAGGCGTGCGTGAACAGGTGGAAGATGCCGATGGAATAAGCTCCGACGCCGAGCGCAACGAACATGTAGCCGAGCTGCGAACAGGTCGAATAGGCGATGACGCGCTTGATGTCGTTCTGGACGAGGCCAACGGTGGCGGCAAAGAACGCCGTGGTCGCACCGAAGAACACGATCACCGTCAGTGCCGTGTGGGACAGTTCCATCAGCGGCGACAGGCGCGCCACCATGAAGACGCCCGCAGTGACCATGGTCGCGGCGTGGATGAGTGCGGAGACCGGGGTCGGGCCTTCCATGGCGTCCGGCAGCCAGGTATGCAGCAGGAACTGTGCCGACTTGCCCATCGCGCCCATGAAGAGCAGCAGGCAGACCACCGTCATCGCGGTATGCGCGTCCAGATGATAGCCGAGGAAGGTCATCACTTCGCCGTGCTCCTCGATGAAGGACGGCGCATCGTTGAAGATGGTTGTGAACTCGATGCTCTGGAACAGGTAGAAGATGCCGAAGATGCCAAGAGCGAAACCGAAGTCGCCAACACGGTTGACGACGAAAGCCTTGATAGCAGCCGCATTTGCGGAAGGCTTCTGGTACCAGAAACCGATCAGCAGGTAGGAGGCAAGGCCAACGCCTTCCCAGCCGAAGAACATTTGCAGCAGGTTGTCGGCGGTCACCAGCGACAGCATCGCGAAGGTGAAGAGCGACAGGTAGGCAAAGAAGCGCGGACGGTGCGGATCGTGATGCATGTAGCCGATGGAATAGACATGCACCAGCGCGGAGACCGTGGTGACCACGACCAGCATCACCGCGGTCAGCGTGTCGACGCGGATCGACCAGGAGACCTTCAGATCACCGGTGTTTATCCAGCGGAACAGCTCCACGATCTGCAAATCGGACCCGCCCAGCCAGAAACCGAAAAAGACGATCCAGGACAGCAGGGCCGAAATGATCAGCAGGCCGCTGGTAACATATTCGCTGGCCTTGGACCCGATGGCGCGGCCGAAGAGGCCGGCAATCAGGAAGCCGATCAGCGGCAGGAACAGAATGGCGGAATACATCAGCTCCTACCCCTTCATCACGTTGACGTCTTCCACGGCGATGGAGCCGCGGTTGCGGTGGAACACCACCAGGATCGCCAGGCCGATGGCCGCTTCAGCGGCAGCCACTGTGAGAACCAGCATCGTGAAGACCTGCCCCATCATGTCGCCGAGGAACGACGAAAAGGCCACGAAATTGATGTTCACCGACAGCAGCAGCAGTTCGATGGACATCAAGATGACAATCACGTTTTTCCTGTTCAGGAAGATCCCGAAGATCCCGATCGTGAACAGGATCGCCGCGACCGACAGATAGTGCGACAGACCGATTTCCATGGGCGCCTCGCCGTGCTCCCCTCGTTTACCCCAACCGGAAACCGCACGGAGGAGCGTGCCGGTTTCCGGACTTTCTCATGATCAGCCCGCTTCCAAGCGGCCCGCGCGACGGCGGAAAGCTGACCGTTTCAATTTGCCGGAGCCCTCGCCGGCCTTCGTTCGAAGACCGAAGGCTCCGGTTTCGCAACCGAAGTTGCCTCAGATACCTTTTCCCGACTCCACTTTCCGGACCTCGATGGCGGTTTCGCGGTTGCGCGCGACCTGTTCCGGAATGCTTTGACGCTTGACGTTCGGCTTGTGGCGCAGGGTCAGCACGATCGCCCCGATCATGGCCACCAGCAGCACCAGGCCCGCGACCTGGAAGAAGTAGATGTATTTGGTGTAGAGCACCGACCCGAGTGCCTGGATATTCGTGACGCCTTCGGCGCCCGGAACTCCGGCAATCATCGGTGTCGGCTCGGCCCCATGTCCGAGGATGCCCGGTGCGATGATCCAGGCACCCAGCCCCATCAGGAGTTCGACCAGCAGGATGATGCCGATCAGGCCGCCGATCGGCAGATACTGAAGGAAGCCCTGCCGCAGCTCGACGAAGTCGACGTCCAGCATCATGACGACGAACAGGAACAGGACGGCCACGGCGCCGACATAGACGACCACCAGAAGCAGCGCCAGGTATTCGGCTCCCAGCAGGATGAAGAGACCGGCGGAATTCACGAAGGCCAGGATCAGGAACAGAACCGACGTCACCGGATTGCGGGACGATATCACCATGAATGCGGACGCAAGCGTGACGCCGGCAAACAGGTAGAAAAAGAGGGCATTCAGGATCATCGTTATAGACCTGCGTGTAATTTGGCCCTGCGGCCGGAAGCCGAACCCGGCCGGATTGCCGGGCTGACAACGAAGTTTCGGTTAGCTCCTAACGGTAAGGAGCATCCATTTCAATGTTGCGGGCGATTTCACGTTCCCAACGGTCGCCGTTCGCAAGCAGCTTCTCCTTGTCGTAGTAGAGCTCCTCGCGGGTTTCCGTTGCGAATTCGAAATTCGGTCCTTCGACGATCGCATCCACCGGGCAGGCTTCCTGGCAGAAGCCGCAATAGATGCATTTGACCATGTCGATGTCATAGCGCGTCGTCCGGCGGGTGCCGTCGTTGCGGCGCGGGCCGGCTTCGATGGTGATCGCCTGCGCCGGGCAAATAGCCTCGCACAGCTTGCAGGCGATGCAGCGTTCCTCACCGTTCGGATAACGGCGCAGCGCATGCTCGCCACGGAAGCGCGGGCTCACCGGCCCCTTCTCGAACGGGTAGTTGACCGTTGGCTTCGGCTTGAAGAAGTAGCGCATCGCCAGAATGAAGGCCGACACGAACTCCTGCAGAAACAGCGATTTGACGGCTTGACTAAGTCCCATCGCTTTTGCCTCTCTTTCCTCAACCAGCCAGACTGCTGGCCGCCCAATAGCCAATGATCGGGAAACCGATCACCGGAACTCCAAAAACCATAGCGCCCAGAAGCGCCTTGTGCCTTGCGACAGGGCCGCCGTCGCCGCCGGCCTGTCTGTTTTTCATTTCCGCCGCCTGAAGCATACCCTTCAGGATCTTCCAGTCGAGCCAGCCGATGTAGAGGCCGACGGCGGCACCGATCACACCCGCAAGCGAGAAATCGGCAAGCAAAGAACTCACGCCGCGCCGGGTGCCCAGCCCATGACCATCAGGACCGCGGCAACAACCACGACCATGGCCAGCGACAGCGGCAGGAACACTTTCCAGCCCAGACGCATCAGCTGGTCGTAGCGGTAGCGCGGAACCATTGCCTTGACCATCGCGAACATGAAGAAGCCGAGAAGGCTCTTCAGCAGGAACCAGACGATGCCCGGCACCCAGGTGAAGGGCGCGAAGTCGAACGGGGGGAGCCAGCCACCCATGAAGAAGATCGTCATGAGCGCGCACATCAGGCAAATGGCGACATATTCACCGAGCATGAACATCATGTACGGGGTGGAGCCGTATTCGACCATGAAGCCTGCGACGAGTTCCGATTCCGCTTCCGCCAGATCGAACGGCGGCCTGTTCGTTTCGGCGAGAGCGGAAACGAAGAACACCACGAACATCGGGAACAGCGGCAGCCAGTACCAGTTCAGGAAGGTCAGCCAGGGAACGCCCAAGAGATTGGCAAGGCCGGTTTCCTGCGCATGAACTATGCCGGAGAGGTTCAGTGTGCCTGCGCACAGGAGAACCGTCACGATCACGAAGCCGATGGACACCTCGTAGGACACCATCTGGGCGGCGGACCGGAGAGCCGACAGGAACGGGTATTTCGAGTTCGATGCCCAGCCCCCGATGATGACGCCGTAGACCTCGAGCGAAGATACCGCGAAGACGAACAGGACACCGATATTGATGTCCGCGATCACCCAGCCGTCAGCGACCGGGATCACCGCCCATGCCGACAGGGCCAGCAGCACGGAAACGAGCGGTGCCAGAAGGAACAGGATCTTGTTGGAGCCTGCCGGAATGACCGGCTCCTTCAGTACGAACTTCAGAAGGTCGGCGAAACTCTGCAAGAGCCCCCACGGACCGACAACGTTCGGACCGCGTCGGATCTGGACGGCCGCCCAGATCTTGCGGTCGGCGTAAAGAACGTAAGCAACGATCACCAGAAGCACGACCATCAGCAGAATGCTCTGGAATGCCATCCAGAGGAACGGCCAGCCGTAGGTCGTCATGAACTCAGCCATATCGGTCCCCTACCCCCTATTCAGCTGCTTCTGCCGCCCGCGACTTGGCGAGCGCCGAACACTCGGCCATCACCTTGGACGCACGAGCGATCGGATTGGTCAGATAAAAGTCGCGGATCACATTGGCGAATCCGGCGCTGTCCATTTTTGCTTTCGCATTGGCCAGCTTTGCGATGTCGGCTTGGTCGCCCGCCTCGATGGACTCGATGGCGGCCATGTGCGGATGGGCTTCGAAAAGCTTTGCGCGCAATTCACCGAGCGAGTCGAAGGCCAGCGTCTGGCCGAGGACCGCGGATAGGGCCCGAAGGATCGCCCAGTCCTCGCGGGCATCGCCCGGAGGGAACCCGGCTCGGTCGGCCATCTGGACACGGCCTTCGGTGTTGACGTAGATCGCCGACTTTTCGGTATAGGCTGCACCCGGCAGGATGACATCGGCACGGTGCGCGCCCTTGTCGCCATGGGTGCCCTGGTAGACGACGAAAGCGCCTTCCGGAACCTCGACTTCATCGACGCCGAGCAGGAACAGGACGTCCAGCGCTCCGGCTTCCAGCATGCCTCCGGTGTCCTTGCCGCCTTCGCCCGGAACGAAGCCGAGATCGAGCGCGCCCACCTGGGAGGCTTCCGTGTGCAGGATGTTGAAACCGTTCCAGCCGTCCTTGATGACGCCGAGCGATTTCGCGGCTGCCGCGATGTTTGCCAGCACCTCTGCCCCGTCCGGACGGTTCAGCGCGCCCTGCCCGATGATGAACATCGGACGCTCGGCTGTTGCCGGAGCATGTTCGATGAACTGCTTGAGGCTTTCCGGACCGGCGCCGAGATATGTCACCGGATAGGTCAGTTCGACGTTTTCGCCGATCAGACCGATCTTGACGTCACCACGAGTCCAGCGCTTGCGGATGCGGGCGTTCAGGACCGGCGCTTCCTGGCGCGGATTGGTGCCGATCAGCATGATGGCGTCGGCTTCCTCGATCCCCTGGATCGTGGAATTGAAGAGATAGCTGGCGCGGCCGTTCTTCGGATGCAGCGGCGAGCCCGGGAAGCGGCTGTCGAGATTGGCGACGCCAAGCTTTTCCATCAGGCTCTTCAGCGCAAACATGTCCTCGACGCCTGCGAGCTGTCCGGCCAGCGCACCGATCCGGTCAGCCGAAGTGCCCTTCACCTTGTCGGCGATGATCTGGAACGCTTCGCTCCAGGAAACAGGCTGCAGCCGGCCGTCCTTTTTCGCATAAGGACGGTCGAGACGCTGGGTCTTCAGGCCGTCCCAGATGTAGCGGGCCTTGTCGGAGATCCACTCTTCGTTGACCTCTTCGTTAAGCCGCGGCATCACGCGCATGACTTCCTTGCCGCGCGTGTCGACGCGGATCGCTGAACCGACTGCGTCCATGACGTCGACGCTCTCGGTCTTGGTCAGTTCCCAAGGCCGGGCATGGAATTCGTAAGGCTTGTGGGTCAGTGCGCCAACCGGGCAGAGGTCAGCCACGTTTCCCTGCATTTCGGAGGAAAGCGCGGCATCCAGATAGGTAGTGATCTCGGCGTCCTCGCCGCGGCTGATCAGCCCCATATCGGTCACGCCGCAGACTTCCGTGGTAAAGCGGACGCAGCGCGTGCAGTGGATGCAGCGGGTCATGATCGTCTTGATCAGCGGACCGATTTCCTTGTTCTCCACCGCGCGCTTGTTCTCGTGGAACCGGGAGCCGTCGACGCCGTAGGCCATGGCCTGGTCCTGCAGGTCGCACTCGCCGCCCTGGTCGCAGATCGGGCAGTCCAGCGGATGGTTGATGAGCAGAAACTCCATCACCCCTTCGCGGGCCTTCTTGACCATTTCGGACTTGGTCTCGACCACCGGCGGTTCGCCGTTCGGGCCCGGACGCAGGTCCTTCACACCCATGGCGCATGAGGCGGTCGGCTTGGGCGGTCCGCCCTTCACTTCCACAAGGCACATGCGGCAGTTGCCGGCGATCGACAGCCGGTCGTGGTAACAAAACCGCGGAACCTCGGCGCCCGCCTCTTCACAGGCCTGAAGCAGCGTGTAGTCCGCCGGGACTTCCACTTCCTTGCCATCGATGATGAGCTTCGTCATCCGTTGCTCTCCAAATCCCGTTCCGCTTACTCAGCCGCCACCATGGCCGAAGACGACTTCGACTTGGCGACATAGTCATCGATGCGCGCTTCGATGACTGGCCGGAAATTCTTGATCAAACCCTGGACCGGCCAGGCGGCCGCGTCCCCGAGTGCGCAGATGGTGTGGCCCTCGATTTCCTTGGTGACATCCCACAGCATGTCGATTTCCTCGACGCGCGCGTTGCCGGTCACCATGCGCTGCATCACCCGGTGCACCCAGCCGAAGCCCTCGCGGCAGGGAGTGCA
>JBNKGB010000090.1:0-19759 GCA_050289605.1 Roseibium sp.
CATGCGCGGCTGGGTCAACGACGTGCCCAACTATTCCCCGCCGGTTCCCGTCGGCGACGTGATGCGGTCCTTCGCCGCCGGCGAGGTCATTGCCGACCTCAAGGCCAGCGACGACGAGCTGGTGGTGCGCATCACCGACAGCTTCCTCGCCTACCGCAAGCTGATGCGCGACTACATGCCCTATGCCGACAATGGCCAGATGAACGCCCGCGTCATGGACTATAATTACGACTGACGTGTTTGATCGTGAAGTCAGCGAAGGGAGGGGCTTTTCCTCCTCCCTTCGTCATCTCATCGCTTGACCAGGGGATCCATTCCGCTTCCTCTCGTCGCTTGGAAGACCTCAAGGTCTCGGAAGGTCTCGGCATGAATTGCGGGGTCGTGCCCACAATGACGAAGTTTCCTTGTCACCGCTGATACAAGACAGGACACCGCAAATGGACAGAGTGGCGGGCGCGCTGGAGCGTGTGAATTCGGTCATAGGCAATACATTGTGCTGGGCGGCGCTCGGCATGCTGCTGCTGCAGTTCGTGATCGTGCTCCTGCGCTATGTCTTCGGCTACAGCTTCATCTTCCTCGATGAAGGCGTGCTCTATTTCCACGCGGCGATCTTCATGCTCGGCGCCGGCTACACCTTCCTGGTCAATGCCCATGTCCGCGTCGACATCTTCTACGCCAAGGCAACGGAACGCACCCAGGCCTGGATCGACCTCTTCGGCCACCTGTTCCTGCTCACCCCGGCCCTGCTCGTTCTGATCTGGTTCTCCTGGCCGGCCGTGCGTGGCAGCTGGGCCATTCTGGAAGGGCCGATTTCCGTGGGCGGCATCCCGGCCTCCTTCCTTTTGAAAAGCCTCATTCCCGCCTATTGCGTGCTGCTTCTGGTCCAGGGCATGGCAGCCTTTATTCGTGATCTACAGAAACTGAAAGGCCTTGCCGCATGAGCCTGCCGCTCGACCTCCTCATGTTCGGCGCGCTGATCGCCTTCATCCTGCTCGGTTACCCGGTCGCCTTCACCATTGCCGGTGTCGCCACCGCCTTTGCGCTGATCGGCTGGTGGATCGGCGACTTCAACATCCAGCTCATGGGTGCCATGGGCCAGCGTTTCTTCGGCGTGCTCACCAACCCGGTCCTGACCGCGATCCCGCTGTTCGTTCTGATGGGCGTCATCCTGGAAAAGAGCCGCATCGCCGAGGATCTCCTGGAAACCATGGGACGGCTGTTCGGCAAGATGAATGGCGGTCTCGGCGTCTCCGTCGTGCTGGTCGGCGCGCTGCTGGCCGCCTCGACCGGCATTGTCGGCGCCACCGTCGTCGCCATGGGGCTGATCGCCCTACCGACCATGCTTCGCAACGGCTACGACCCGAAACTTGCCTCCGGCATGGTCTGCACCGCCGGCACGCTCGGCCAGATCATCCCGCCCTCGACGCTGCTGATCATCCTCGCGGACGTCATGTCCAATGCCTTCCAGCAGGCGCAATATGCGCAGGGCAAGTTCACCATCGAGACCATCTCCGTCGGCCAGACCTTTGCCGCCGCCATGGTGCCGGGGCTGCTGCTGGTCGTGGTCTATTGCTTCTATATCCTCGCCCGCGCCTGGCTGTTTCCGGACGACGCGCCGGCGATGAAGGAACATGTCAGCAAGCCCTCGGGCAAGGAGATCGCAAGCGCCATCGTGCCGCCGATCCTCCTGATCGTCGCCGTGCTCGGCTCGATCCTCGGCGGCATCGCGTCCCCCAACGAAGCCGCCTCGGTCGGTGCCATTGGTGCGATCCTGCTGGCGGGCCGCCGCCTCGGCATTTCCACGAAGCTGATCGTTCTGGCCACAGCCGCCCTGCTGATCCTCGCGGTGGCGGCTTCCGTGCTGCCGGTGCGCCTTCAGCGCTCCGACATCTCCGCGGGCGGTTACGTGTTCGCCGCGGTCTATGCGAGCCTCGGCGTCTTCGCGCTTGCCGTCGTTCTGCACATCCTGAAGGCCGCCTTCTCCGACGGGCTGCTGAAAGCCTCACTGATGTCGACGCTGACCGTCACTTCGATGATCTTCGCCACCATCCTGATGGCAAGCTTCTTCTCGCTGGTCTTCGTCGGCCTTGGCGGCGAGGACCGCGTGCACGAGATCCTGAAGGAAATGCCCGGCGGGCCAACCGGCGCGCTGATCTTCGCGATGCTGTTCGTCTTCGTGCTCGGCTTCTTTCTCGACTTTGTCGAGATCTCCGTGATCCTGTTGCCCGTCCTGATCCCGCCGCTCATCCTGATGGGCATCGACCCGATCTGGCTGACGGTGCTGATCGCCATCAACCTGCAGACATCGTTCCTGACGCCGCCCTTCGGCTTCTCGCTGTTCTACCTGCGCGGGGCGGCGCCCAAGGAAATCACCACCGGCCAGATCTATCGCGGCGTCGCACCCTTCATCGGGCTGCAGGTCGTGGCGGTGGCGATCCTGTGGCTGTTCCCGGTCTTTGCCACCTTCCTGCCCCGGTGGCTCTACTAGGACCTGTTCCGGGGCCGGAGAAAGGCGCTCACCTTTCGGTCGCGCCCTTTCCGGCCAGGATCTTGTCCCGGAACTTGACGATGCGGGCGGCGCGTGTCGCCGAGGCCTTGGCGCCGTTCAGGTTGATCACATAGCTTTTCCGCCGGCCCGGTGTAAGGTCATGAAACGCCTCGGCAAGCTCGGGATCGGCATCCAGCGCGTTGACCAGTTCTTCGGGATACTCGATGTCGGCTTCCTGCTTCGGCGGTTTGAGGCCCTTTTCCGCATAGTCCTTCGCCTCGGCCAGATAGGACAGTATGACCGGTTCCAGCCGTTCCACCTGCCCGTTCCCCGTGAAGCGGATCATGTCCGGGTGCTGCGTGTTCGGCCCCTGCCGCTCCAGAACGCCTTCCGGGTCCCGCATCAGCGCCGAGTTGAAGAAAATCAGGCGGAAGTCGCCCCGGACGGCGCCGATGAGCGCGACGTTCCGGTCCGCATGCATATAGCAGGGATGAGCCCACTTGACCGTTTCGGCAAGACCCGCGGCAAGGCAGATCCGGCGCAATCCGGCAAGGCCCTCCGCCCAATGCCGCGTAACGCAGTCAGGGGTGTCGAACCGGGCGCAGCGGCCGCACCCTTTCGTGAAAAAATCCTCGATGTCCGTGATCATGCCCACGCGCAAAACTCCCTTATGACAATAGCCACGTTTTACCCAATCGTTCCGCGGATTTGCACCGCCAACTTCCGGGCCATGCCGGTTTTGCACCTGTTGCCGCCGCAACCCGGTTTGATTTTTATGCTTTTTACGTTATTTTTTCCCAATATACGGGAGGAACAGCGCAAATGGACAGTTTCTGGAGCGCGTTTGGCGGGGCAATCGGCCTTGTCTTCTCGCTTGACCCGGATCTGATGGAAATCATCGGCCTGTCTCTAAAGGTCACCCTGACGGCCGTCCTGCTGGCCTGCCTCCTCGGCCTGCCGCTGGGAGCCGCCGCCGGTACTTTCCGCTTTCCCGGCCGCGCCTTTCTCACGGTCGCACTCAACGCGCTGATGGGGCTTCCACCCGTCGTCGTCGGCCTGCTTGTCTATCTTCTCCTGTCCGCTTCCGGTCCGCTTGCCCCCCTGCGCCTGCTCTACACGCCGGCGGCCATGATTATCGCCCAGATGGTTCTGGTGACGCCGATCGTGGCGGCTCTGACCCGCCAGGTGGTCGAGGATCTCAACCGGGAATATTCCGAACAGTTCACCTCCATGGGTGTCGGCCCGCTGGACCGCATGACCGCGCTGTTGTGGGATGCCCGCTACAGCCTGCTCACCGTCGCGCTTGCCGGCTTCGGCCGAGCGGTGGCCGAGGTCGGCGCCGTCATCATCGTCGGCGGCAACATCAATCACGTCACCCGCGTGATGACCACCACCATTGCCCTGGAAACCTCCAAGGGAAATCTGCAGCTTGCGCTGGCGCTCGGCGTTGTCCTCCTCCTCATCGCCTTTGCCGTGAACGCCTGTGTCATGGGCCTCCGAGCCTCCGCCGTGAGGTCCGCCTATGCGTGAGATGGTATTCAACACGGCCGCCAGCGCCTCCCTTTCCCCGGAGCCCGAGGGGCCGCCGCTCCTTGAAGTGCGTGACCTGCGCTATCGCGCCGGCGGCGAGTTGCTGCTCGGTGGCGTTGACCTGTCGCTCAGACGCGGCAGCCGCACCCTCATCATGGGGCCGAACGGGGCCGGCAAAAGCCTGCTGCTGCGACTGATGCACGGATTGATCGTACCGGACGAAGGCGGCCTGATCCTGTGGCACGGAGAGCCGATGACGGCGCGTGCCCGGCAGGCACAGGCCATGGTGTTCCAGCGCCCGGTCCTGTTGCGCCGGTCGGTTCTGGCCAACCTCAAATTCGCCCTGTCGGTCCGCGGCCTGCGTCGCGGAGAAAGAGCGTCGAGGATCGAACAGACCCTCGCTCTCGCGGGACTGTCTCATCTTGCCCGCCGCCCGGCGCGTGTCCTTTCCGGCGGCGAGCAGCAGCGGCTTTCCCTTGCCCGTGCGCTGCTGCTGGAACCGGAACTCCTGTTCCTTGACGAGCCGACGGCAAACCTCGACCCGGCGTCGACGGCCGCCATCGAAAGCCTCGTGCTGGATGCCAACGCCCGGGGCGTCACCATCGTGATGGTGACACACGACGCCGGTCAAGCCCGGCGTCTCGGCGAAGACGTCGTTTTCCTGCAGGACGGCCTTATCGCGGAAACCGGTCCGGTGGATCAGGTGCTCACCAATCCCCAAAGCGACCCTGCCCGGGCCTGGCGGGACGGCCGTCTTTATCTCGGCCCCAACACACGAACCATTCAAGATCAGACAAAATCGTTTTCCGGGAGAAAATTTTGATCAGAAGAACTTTCCTGGTGCTTGCCGCCACCTTGTTCACGATCGTTCTCGCAGGTCAGCCATCCTTTGCCGAAGACAAGTTCATCCTTGTCCAGTCGACGACGTCGACGCAGAACTCCGGCCTGTTCGACTATCTTTTGCCGATCTTCAGGGACAAGACCGGCATCGAGGTCAGGGTTGTTGCCGTGGGAACCGGCCAGGCCATCAAGAATGCCATCAACGGCGACGCCGACGTCCTCTTCGTGCATGCCATGCCGGCCGAGGAAAAATTCGTCGCCGACGGTTACGGCGCGGCCCGCGCGGACGTTATGTACAACGACTTCGTCATCGTCGGTCCGAGCGGCGATCCGGCCGGTGTGGCCGGTTCCAGCGACGTCGTCGCCTCGCTCAAGAAGATCGCGGACAGCAAGACACCGTTCGCTTCCCGCGGCGACGACAGCGGCACCCACAAGGCGGAGCGCCGTCTATGGAAGGCCGCCGGCATCGATCCGACCGCCTTTTCCGGCGACTGGTACCGCGAAACCGGCTCGGGCATGGGCGCAACGCTCAATACGGGCACTGGCATGGGCGCCTACATCATGACCGACCGCGCCACCTGGATCGCCTTCGGCAACAAGGGCGACTACAAGATTGCCGTGGAAGGCGACCCGATCATGTTCAACCAGTACGGCGTGATCCTGGTCAACCCGGAGGTCCACCCACATGTGAAGGCCAATTTGGGGCAGCAATTCATCGACTGGCTGCTATCGGACGAAGGCCAGAACGCGATCGCGAACTACAAGGTCGACGGACAGCAGTTGTTCTTCCCGAATGCAAAGGGTGGGTAAAACAACCGTAGATCGCGATCAAACGAACATTAAAGGCGTGTTAAATCCTGCGCCAACGTTTATAAAATATTCTTTCGTCGCGTGTGCACATCCAGCAATGCAACGGAGGGCGGTTTGAGACTTTCCGCCATCCATTCAAACGCGACCACTTGCTCCCTCTTTCGCCCGCACGAAAGAGGGAGCTTTTTTTTAGGGGCAGGCAATGACCGTGTCAGTCCCCCAACCGCACCGAGTCGCTCAAGGTGCTGTCGGCGCTGGAAAAGTCCATGTGCTCCAGGATCTGGTTGGCCCCGGCCGCGATCAGAATAATTGCCGCAAATGCAATGAGCATCGCCTTCATTGCGTTCCTCCAGTTGTCCCGGACCCGGTCGCCGACTTGAGATAGCCGATCAGATCCTTCCGGTCTTCAGGTCCCACGATCCGCTGCATCGGCATTTTGGACCCGGGAATAAAATGGTCAGGGCCGTCCAGGAAGAGCTGATCGATCGTCTCTTCGGACCAGATGATATCAGATCCGGAGAGCGTTTCAGAATAGGGGTAGCCGGGCAAGGTTCCCGCCCGCCGGCCGAAAATGCCGTGAAGCGTCGGTCCTGCCTTGCGCCCGCCGTCCACGCTCAAGGCATGGCAGATGGAACATTTGCGTGCGAACTGCCTTTCGCCGTTGGACATTTCCTCCGGTCTTTTCAGAAAGTCGGGCGTCCTGGTCGCCATCGGCGCAAAGCTTTCAAGATCCTTCAGCGGCCATGAATAGACGATGTTCTCGATCCCGCCCGCATGGATCACGGAACCGTCCCGGGAAAATGCAAGCGCCCAGATCGGTCCCCTGAGAGCCGCCCGGAAATCAGTCTCGACCTCCCAGGTCGCAGTGTTGACGACACTGATGAAACCATGGCCGTCTCCCGTGGCGAGCCTGTCCCCGCCGGGGCTGACGGCAAGCGCGAGGATGGGCCGGCGCTCGAAGGCAAAGTCCTGCAAGCGCTCTCCGGTTCCGATGTCGACGATCCGGGTGACGCCGTCCTGGCTGCCGTAGGCAAGCCAGCTCTCCCTTGCCCCCTTGCCGCCGATCGCCAGCACGTTGATACCGAAGCCGTTGCGGTCGATCACGCGCTTTTCCGTCCCGGATGCCAGATCCCAGAGCTTGATCGAACCGTCGACTGAGGCCGAATAGAGCTGCGCGCCGTCGCGGGAGAAGACCACGTCGTTGACGCCGGCCGTATGGCCCTTCAGGAAAACGGCCTCGCCGCCCCCGGCGGGCCAGAGCCCGATGCGCGCGTCCCAGCTGGCGCTTGCGATCAGCGTCCTGTCCGGCGAGACGGCGAGGCCCGCGACCTTGGCCGTGTGACCTTCCAGCCGCTGTGACGTCCCATTCCCTAGTTCCCACAGGATCAGGTCGTTGTCGTCTCCTCCCGACACCAGATGCGTGCCGTCGATGAACCTGACCGTCTTGACGGCGGCTTCATGCCCCTCGAGCCAGCGCGGCGTCCGGCCCGTCCAGACCCCGACCGAATTGTCGAAGCTCGCGGTTGCCACCTGGCCGCTGTCCGGGGAAACGTCGATCGCCATGATCGGGCCGCCATGCCCTTTCAGGGTCAGGAAATCGGCTGCGATCGCACCAAACACCCACCACGCCGAAACCGCAAGGACCGAAGCGCCCTTAAGCAGGTGAAGGATCGCATGAGGCTTGCCAGCGGCCCAAGCCGGTCGTGGAGGCGGGCCAAGGTCCTGTCGCAGGAAGCGGGCGAACATCGCGGCATGCCCCTACTCGGCGGGAACCGCCCGTTCGCTTCCGGCGTCCTTCCGTGCGTCCTCGACTTCCTTGACCCACAGGCCGTGGTGTTCTCTCGCCCATTGCAGTTCCACCTCGCCGGAGCCCATGGCGTCATAGGCCCCTTCCATGCCGATGGAGCCGATGTAGATATGGGCCAGGATCAGCGCCATCATCACGAAGGCGACGATCACGTGCCAGAGCTGGGCTAATTGCATTTCCTCCTGAGGAGCCATCTGCGTCGGCAGAACGCCGAAGCCCAGAAGCTGCGGCAGGCCGGTCGCGTTGAGCATCTTGAAGGTTCCGGCAAACATCGGGAATTCGAAGGGGAACAGCAGCGAGATGCCGGAGACGGCAATCGAGCCGCCGAGTACGATCACGCCCCAGAAGACCAGTTTCTGGCCGAAATTGAACTTCTTCGCCGGAGGATGCACGCCCTTCTTGAAAAGACCGCCGCCGACCGCGATCCACTTCAGATCCGTCCTGTTCGGGATGTTGTGGGCCACCCACATGACGAACACCAGGACAAGGCCCAGGATGAAGGCCCAGGCGACGTTGTTGTGGATCCACTTCGACACTTGCGCCAGCGGCGCGAAGGCGTCCTTGCCGATCAGCGGAATGATCACACTCCGTCCGAACAGGGAAAGCAGACCCGTCAGGCCGAGCAGGATGAAGGATCCGGCCAGCAGCCAGTGGCCGAAGCGTTCGATCGCGTTGAACCGAGTGATGGTCTGCCCGGTCTTCTTGCCGTCGATGCGAATGCGGCCGCGCACGACAAAGAAAAGCGCCAGCAGCACGATCGTGGCTCCGAGAAGGCGGGCGCCGTACTCCGCCAGTGGCCCCTCGCGGAACGCCAGCCAGCGCATGCCGCCGTCCTGCACCAGCACGGTTGCGGTGTTGCCGCCGGCCGACACCTTGACGTCGGCGGAGCCGTAGCGCAGCGCCCGCCAGAGTTCCGGATCGGAGGCCCCGCCCAGGGTGCCGAGCTGCGAGGTCATTGCCGCCGCCGAATTCGGATCGCCCGTGTTGGTGCGGCGGAAACTGTCATCCACCTTCTCGCCGCGCTGGCGTTTCAGGATGTCTTCCAGTGTCTGGGCACCGCCGGTTGCGGATCTGTCAGGTGCGGATGGGGCAGGCGTCTGGTCTTGCGCAAACCCCTGGACCAGAAAGGCAAGCAGAAGCACACATGCCAAAGCCAGGCGTTTCATGTCCGGTTCCTCTTGTCTTGTCACTGGAGATCGCCGGGGCGGCACAGGCGCCGCCCCGAACAGGCTGTTTGCCGGATCGGGCCGCAAAACGGCACGGCGCCCTGCGCATGCAGGCCGCCTTCACCGTCCGGATCAGCCGCCTTTCTGGCCGTAGGCCGTGCCCCAGCCCCAGGCACCGGAGCCGAAGCCGCGGGCCACAACGCGTTCGCGGTAGATGGCCGACACGACATCGCCATCGCCCGCCAGCAGGGCCTTGGTGGAGCACATTTCCGCGCAGAGGGGCAGCTTGCCTTCCGCGATACGGTTGCGGCCGTATTTCGCGAATTCCGCGGTGGAATTGTTTTCCTCCGGCCCGCCTGCGCAGAAGGTGCATTTGTCCATCTTGCCGCGCGATCCGAAGTTGCCCGCCTGCGGGTATTGCGGGGCGCCGAACGGACAGGCGTAGAAGCAGTAGCCGCAGCCGATGCACAGATCCTTGGAATGCAGAACGACGCCTTCCTCGGTCTGGTAGAAGCAGTCGACCGGACACACCGCCATGCAGGGCGCATCCGAACAGTGCATGCAGGCGACGGAGATCGACCGTTCGCCGGGTTTGCCATCGTTGATGGTCACCACCCGGCGGCGGTTGATGCCCCAGGGCACCTCATGCTCGTTCTTACAGGCCGTCACGCAGGCATTGCACTCAATGCAGCGCTCGGCGTCACACAGGAACTTTGATCTTGCCATTGCATGTTCTCCTTAGGCTGCCGAGATCTTGCAGAGCGTGGCTTTGGTCTCCTGCATCTGGGTGACCGAGTCGTAGCCATAGGTCTGCGCCGTGTTGGTGCTCTCGCCGAGCACATACGGATCAGCCCCTTTCGGATACTTGTATCTCCGGTCTTCGCCCTGATAGTGGCCACCGAAGTGGAACGGCATGAAGGCAACGCCCTCGCCGACCCGCTCGGTCACCATAGCCATGACCTTGACCTTGCCGCCTTCCGGACCTTCGACCCAGACCTGCGCGCCGTCCCTCACCCCGAGATTGTTGGCATCCCTCGGGTTGATTTCGACGAACATGTTCTGCTGCAGCTCGGCGAGCCACGGGTTCGACCGGGTCTCGTCGCCGCCACCCTCGTATTCGACCAGGCGACCGGAAGTGAGGATGATCGGAAAGTCCTTGGAAAAGTCGTTCTTCTGGATCGAGGCATAGAGCGTCGGAACGCGCCAGAACGTCTTGTCCTCGTAGGTCGGATAATCGGCCACCAGGTCCCGTCTGCTGGTATAGAGCGGCTCGCGGTGGAGCGGCACCGGATCCGGGAAGGTCCACACGACGGCACGGGCCTTGGCATTGCCGAAGGGCGCGCAGCCATGCTTGATCGCCACCCGCTGGATGCCGCCGCTGAGGTCGGTCTTCCAGTTGACGGTGCCGACCTTGTCCGCCGCTCCCGCGACGGCCTCGATCGACTGCCGTTCCTCCGCAGTCAGGTCGCCGTCCCAGCCGAGATCCATCAGCATCTGCATGGTGAACTCGGGGTAGCCGTCCTGGATTTCGGCACCGGGGTTGGAGACCCCGTCCGCAAGCAGGTTCTGGCCGTCCCGCTCCACCCCGAAGCGGGCACGGAAGCAAAGGCCGCCTTCGGCAACCGGCAGCGACATGTCGTAGAGATTTGCCGTTCCCGGATGCTTCATTTCCGGCGTTCCCCAGCTGGGCCACGGCAAGCCGTAGAACTCGCCGTCGTTCGGACCGCCGATGGCACGCAGCGACGTACGGTCGAACGTGTGCTGGTTCGCCATGTGGGACTTGAGCCGTTCCGGCGACTGGCCGGTGTAGCCGATGGTCCACATGCCGCGGTTGAACTCGCGGGTGATGTCCTCCACGTTCGGCTCGTCGCCGTCCATGGCGATGTTGCGGAACATCCGGTCGTCGAAACCGAATTTCTTGGCGAACATGGCCATGATGGTGTGGTCGGGCTTGGATTCGAACAGGGGCGCGACAATCTGATCCCGCCATTGCAGCGAGCGGTTGGACGCCGTCACCGAGCCGCGTGTCTCGAACTGGGTCGCCGCCGGCAGCAGGTAGCAGCCGTCGGTCCTGTCGTGCAGGATCGCCGAAACCGTCGGATAGGGATCGACCACGACCAGCAGGTCGAGCTTCTCCATCGCCTTCTTCATTTCCGGCTGGCGGGTCTGGGAGTTCGGCGCATGTCCCCACAGCACCATGGCCCGGGTGTTGTCGGGCTGCTCCAGATTGGCCTTGTCTTCCAGGACACCGTCGATCCAGCGACTGACCGGTATGCCCTTGAGGTTCATCATGGCCTTGTCCTTGCCGTCCGCGCCCTTCATGGTCGCGAAGCGGCCTTTCAGCCAATCCAGATCCTCTTCCCAAACACGCGCCCAATGGGCCCAGGAGCCGGCTGTCAGGCCGTAGTAGCCCGGAAGCGTGTCGGCCAGGACACCAAGGTCCGTCGCGCCCTGCACGTTGTCATGGCCGCGGAAGATGTTGGTACCGCCGCCGGAAACGCCCATGTTGCCGAGGGCAAGCTGCAGAATGCAGTAGGCGCGCGTGTTGTTGTTGCCGTTGGTGTGCTGGGTGCCGCCCATGCACCAGATCACCGTGCCCGGACGATTGTTCGCGAGCGTCATCGCCACGCGCTTCATCTGGCTGCCCGGTACGCCCGTCACCCGCTCGACTTCCTCCGGGTTCCACTTGTCGACTTCGACGCGGATCTGGTCCATGCCCCACACGCGGGTGCGAATGAACTCCTTGTCTTCCCAGCCGTTGTCGAAAATGTGCCAGAGCAGGCCCCAGATCAGGGCGACGTCCGAGCCCGGACGGAAGCGCACGTATTCGTCCGCGTGGGCGGCGGTGCGGGTGAAGCGCGGATCGCACACGATCAGCGGTGCGTTGTTCTGTTCCTTGGCGCGCAGCACGTGCAACAGCGAAACCGGATGGGCTTCAGCCGGATTGCCGCCGATGATGAAGATCGCCCTGGAATTGTGGATGTCGTTGTAGCTGTTGGTCATGGCGCCGTAGCCCCATGTGTTGGCTACGCCGGCAACCGTGGTGGAATGGCAGATACGGGCCTGATGGTCGACGTTGTTGGTACCCCAGTAGGCCGCGAACTTGCGGTAGAGGTAGGCCTGCTCGTTGCTGTGCTTGGCAGAGCCGAGCCAGTAGACGCTGTCCGGACCGCTTTCCTCGCGGATCTGCAGCATCTTGTCGCCGATCTCGTTGATGGCGTCTTCCCAGCTGACTTTCTTCCACTCGCCGCCTTCCAGCTTCATCGGGTATTTCAGCCGGCGCTCGCCATGGGCGTGTTCGCGCACCGAGGCTCCCTTGGCGCAGTGGGCCCCGAGGTTGAACGGGCTGTCCCAGCCGGGCTCCTGGCCGATCCAGACGCCGTCCGAAACTTCGGCGATCACGGTACATCCCACGGAGCAGTGCGTGCAGACGGATTTCACGGTCTTCACGGTGCCGCCCGACGATTGCGCCTGCGCCCTGGTGAGCGAGCCTCCGGTTGCGGTGATGGCGGCCAGGCCGCCCGCGGCCAGCCCGGATCCCTTGAGGAACGTGCGGCGATCGACAGATTTATGCGCAGCGTCTTTCAGGATACTTGCACCCTGGGGGCGTCGCGCTACCCCATTGGTCTTTTTCCTAAGCATCTTGTCTTACCTTGCTTGTATCAGTGCTGATACGGCTGGGTGTCAGTGAACCGGGGTCCGGGCGTTTCGCAACCATGGCCGGTCTGTTCACAGGGTCCGGTCAGAACCGGGCGCTGTCGTAATAGGCGCGCGTGTGCGCGGTGTCCTGCATCCTGGTGGAGGACGGATCGGCTTCGGCCGCTTCCGCAACCGCTCCGCTCGTGACCGCGGTCACGGCGACGGGCGCCGATATTGCCGCCAGCTTCAGGAAATCCCGGCGGTCCGTCCCCTCTTCCGGATGCGCCGTTTCGGTCTTTTTCATCGTCGCAATTCTCCTCTCCAAACGGGCAGTGGCTGCCCAAATTGCCAAGGTGCTCTTTCAGCGTGTCCGCAGGCGGCGAAGCGGTATCCGCTTCGTCCGGCAGCCCGCTAGTTCGGCAGCATGTCGAAGCTTTGCGCCTCGATTTCCATGAACTGCCGCCCCAAAGATCCGACGGCGCCGTAAAACACGGAGGTCTTCGTCGCTTCCAGATCGGTGAAAAAATGAATGGCCCAGGGTTCGATATGCGTCTTGAAGAATGTCTTCTGTTCGGCCACGGAGGTGACCTGGCCGTAGCGGCCCACGATCATTCCGCCCATCATTTCCATCAGCGAGGCGATGTTGTCTTCCGGCTCGTACTTGTTTTCGGCGCGCTCGATGCCGCGCTCGGCCATTTCCTGCCGAAGCTTGGCAAGAGGCTTTTCGTTCAGGAAACCGGTGAGATAATAGCTGGCGTAGGGTAGCAGCTCCCCCCGCCCGAGGCCGATGAAAAGACCACTGAACTCGCGCTCCGCCGTTTCGGGCGTGGTGACCGCGGCAATCTTCGCAAGCATGGCGAGGATCGTGCCGATCGGCGTGTCGTCTCCGCTCAAGCCGGCGACCTGATGCAACAATTCGGCATTCGCCGGCCCGGCGAGAACAAGCCCCAGAAAATCATAGAGCTCGGACCGGGCCTGATCTTCCGGATCGATGATAAATTCCCTTGCCACTGCCGTCATCAGAGACTGCTCCTCCCGAAAGCAAATCCTGAAACTCAATGGTTTTTGCGCGTTATACTTTGGTATTAATCATAATCGAACTTCATGCGGCGCCTCGGGGCCGGACGCTCTTCTTCTGAATCAATTAGCGCAATTTCACCAGAGTCAATAGTATCGTCGCCGCTACCTTGCACCGACAATTGTCTTTGCGTCAATCGACTAGTTGTATTTCCAAATTGGCAAAGATCAGTTTGCGCCGCAGCAGAATCTTCTTGCTGCAACGCATCAAAATCAGGTTGAGCCGAAGCCGTGGGTCCCTGCGGTTGTCCACTCTCCGACCCGCTTTCAGGAGTAGCGTCATCCGCAATGCGCGACAGGAACCCCCGGCCGACTTCATAGGCCGTGCGCACCGCCTGCGCGCCCAACGCGGCATCGGTAAAATCTTCGTCATAATCGTTGAGGCCGTCGAGATTGGCGAACACCGGGTTGCTGCCCCAGAGTTTGCGCAGGGCGCGCCGGCGAAGGCGCTCGGGCACCGTTTTCGCCAGAAAGGCCGAAAAATCGTCGTCGCAGGTCAGCGTGTCGGGATCCGGGAGACCGAGTTCCTCCAGGATTTCCGCGTCGCTCTTTTCCTCAAGCTCCGCCCGACGGCCGGCCACGGCTTCGGCTTCCTTGCGTTCCCGTTCCGCCTCTTCGGCCTCACGCACGGCCGCCTTGCGCTTCGACCAGAAATCCGTCTTCACCTCGTCGCCGCCGCTCACTGGACCGTGTCCTTCTTCCTGCTGCCGGGCGAACGGTAGACGTCCCCGAGCTGGCGAATGCGCGGATCGCCGACACCGTCTTCCTCAAGGTCCACCCGGGCCTCGTCCCTGCGGCGCTTGTGGAAGACTTCCTCCTGATGGTGCAGGTCGACGAATTCCCGGATCCAGGCCATCAGGCCCGGCGTCATCGGAACCTTTTCGACGATCACCTCGCTGGAATCCGCGTAATCCAGGCCTTCGTGCGCCGATGCGGTCACGAGCAGCAGTTCCAGCGGGATCCCCGGCCCCAGCTCCGGGGCCGAACGCATCACCACGTAGAGCGAAGGAACCTTGTCGGACAAGGCTATCAGATAGGCCTCGGTCTCCGTGCGGTGCAGCTCCAGGCTCAGGGTCGCCGCGTGATATTCAACCGTATCGCCTTGCGTCCGCAGCACCTTCCAGTGTGCCTCGCCTGCGCCCGGCAGCAGTGAAACCGCATGCCAGGACCACTTCTGCCACCTGGTGACCCCAGGCTGCCTGCGCACCACAACCCCCACCGGCATCGCGCGTGTTTTTTCCGTCTTCACCAGTCGACCTACCTCCCGACACCCGGATGTCTTCCAGATTTTTATTGTTTCAATAAGCTGAAGCAATGTCGGCAAATTTCAAGTCCGGCGGAAGTCGAACTTGACGGACGCCCGTCTCGGCCCTTGATATGTCAGGGTACGGACCGTTCGCAAAGGCTGACACAGAATCAGCTTGTTACCGGTTTCAGGGGGAGAGGACGCGCAAGCGATGTCGGAATTGAAGCTGCTGCTCTGCGATTGCCTGAAAAGCCAGGCGATCGACGCAAGGCAGATCGAAAATGCAACCGGAATATCCTGCTCGAAAATCCATACGGAGCTTTGCCGCGCGGAAGCCCCCGCCGCACAGGAAGCGATCCGGACCGGCAACACGATCATTGCCTGCGGGCAGGAGTGGCAGTTTTTCGAGGACATCGCCGCAGAGCTTGAAGCGGACGTCCCGCTTTTCGTCGACATCCGCGACCGGGCCGGCTGGACGGACAGTGAGGCTCCCGCCAGCCCTAAAATGGCGGCGCTGATCGCCGACGCGCTTCTACCGCAGCCGGGTACCAAAATCGTCGACGTCGAATCCGGCGGCACTTGCCTGATCCTCGGAGATCCCGAGGCGGCGTTATCTGCCGCCGGACACCTCTGCGACCACCTGAGCGTCACCGTTCTGCTGCCTCCGCAGGCGGAGGTCTCGCTCGTGGACGACAGAAGGTTCGACATCGTCCGAGGCCGGATCAGGACCGCCACCGGAACGCTCGGCCGGTTCCGGCTGACCTTCGACGCCTTGCAGGAACGGGTGCCGGGTGGACGCGGTGCGTTCAACTGGACCGAGCCGCGCGACGGCGGGCGCACGGAATGCGATATCCTGCTGGATCTGCGCCGCGAAGCGCCGCTCTTTCCGGCTCCCGGCAAGCGCGAGGGCTACCTTCGCGCCGACCCCGGCAATACGGAAGCACGGCTCGCCGCGATCCTGGACGCCTCCCAACTGGTCGGCACCTTCGAAAAGCCGATCTTCGTCAAGCTTGACGCAGAGCTATGCGCTCATTCGAGGGCGCAGAAGACCGGCTGCACGCGCTGCCTGGATCTTTGTCCGACGGGCGCCATCACGCCGGACGGCGACCATGTCGCCGTCGACACGATGGTCTGCGCGGGATGTGGCAGCTGCTCCGCCGTGTGCCCCTCCGGCGCGATTTCCTATGACGCCCCACCTGTCTCCACGCTCTTCAAACGCATCGAGACCCTTGCGTCCACCTGGCGCAAACTGAGTTCGGCCGCACCGCGCCTTCTGGTGCATGACGGCGGTCACGGCGCCGAGATGATCCGCTTGAGCGCGCGCTATGGTATGGGCCTGCCGGCGGATGTGATCCCACTGGAAGTCGCCGCCCTTGCCGGCTTCGGCCACGCGGAGGCGGTAAGCGCGCTTGCCTGCGGGTTTTCCTCCGTGACCGTGCTCCTTTCGCCGGAAACGGAAAAGGAAGGCATGCCCTTCCAGGTTAAGCTCGCGAACGCCATTGCTGGCGAGGGCCGTGTCGGCCTGATCGAACCCGCCTATCCCGACGGGTTGGAAGAGGCGCTTTACGTCGGGGGCGAGGCACCGCTGACCCGCCATCCCATCCTGCCTCTCGGCTCGCGCCGGCAGGTCACGCGGCTTGCGGCAAAAGCCCTCAACGATGACGGCGCAATGATTGCACTGCCCTCGAGTGCGCCCTATGGTTCGGTCAACCTGAACCTTGAGGCCTGCACGCTCTGCCTTTCCTGCGTGTCCCTGTGCCCGTCCGGAGCCCTGAAGGACAATCCCGACCGGCCACAACTGCGCTTCCAGGAGGATGCCTGCCTGCAATGCGGGATCTGCACCACCATCTGCCCGGAAAAGGCCCTTGGCCTCGAGCCGCGCCTGAACCTTGGCGACGGCGCGCTGACACCGGTCGTCCTGAAGGAGGAGGAGCCGTTTCACTGCATCGAATGCGGCAAGCCCTTCGGCGTGCGCTCCACCGTTGAGCGCCTGACGGAGAAACTCGCCGGTAAGCATTCCATGTTCCAGGACGGCAAGGCCGTGCGACTGCTCCAGATGTGCGACGACTGCCGCGTCAACGCGGTCTATCACTCCGAAAACAACCCCTTCGCCATGGGCGAAAGGCCGAAGGTCCGCACGACCGACGACTACATCAGCAAGCGGCGCGACCATTGACCCTGACAAATCCACATCACTGGTACTGGATGGGCGCCCCGAGGTCGGCAGGCTCGATCCGCGATACGAAGGCCAGGATGGCATCCAGCTCGCCAAGGGTCAGTTCAAGCGGCACGATCGGCGGCGGGCGGGTTTCGTCGAAAGGTTCCGTCACCCCGTCGATGATCGTGAAGGCCGGATGCGGGTTACGCGCGAAGAAGCTCTCAAACCGCACCTGCCAGTTCTTGAGCCCGCGCAGCACCGCGAAGGACGGCGTCGACCCGATCGAGGTCATCCGGGTGGCCTCGTTGACCATGTGGCAACGTCCGCAATTGCGGACGGCAAGCTGCTCGCCCATTGCCGCGTCGCCGGTGATCAGGACGGGCGTGTCCGTTTCGGCACCGGCGGCGGCGGCCGTGAACGGTGCCGTGCCATCCGGCTTGAAGGCCTCGATGGTTTTTCTGCCGACCTCACCGGTCAGCCAGTCCCTGAAGCGGGAAGCGCTCCCGTTTGAGGATGCCGGAACCTCCAGGAACCAGGTTCTGCCGAGGCCGGTGAAGACAGGCGTCTCCCCCTCCCGGTCGGACAGGAATGCATCCGACGGTTCTCCTGTCTCCACCAGCTCGATCCGGATTCCGGTCTTGAGCGAGAAGCGCGGCAGCAGAAACGTCAGAAGGCCGGTGTCGCCGAGTTCGCCGGGCGCCCCCAAGCGGAACGACCGGGTTTCGGCGATTGCCGGAATCGCGAGCAGGGCCGCGAGCACCAGGCTCAGCAGGCAGGACTTCAGCAGGCAGGATTTCGGCAGACTGCGGCACACGTTCTCCTCCCTCGCGTTGCCGGGGGTCACGTAAAGTTAGGCAGTTCAATCGGGAGCCGTCAATGCGATCGCGAAAAGCCAAGGAGAACAGGATGAACGACGATTTCAACATGTCCATGCGCAAGTTCCTGAAGCAGGTCGGCGTCACCTCCCAGCAGGCCATCGAAAAGGCCGTGCGGGAAGCCGGCTCGACCTCGGGAAAGAAGCTCAAGGTGAAGACGGTCCTGACCATTGAGGAACTGGGTCTTGAGCATGTGGTGACCGGTGAAATCACGGGACAGGACTGACGTGCCACTGACGCGTGAAGACGTTCTCGCCACTCTCAGAACTGTAACCGATCCGTTGAGCGGCGAGGACATCGTTGCCTCCGGCATGATGCGCGCGCTGCAAGTGGCAGGCGGCGCGGTTCGCTTCGTGCTGGAAATCGATGCCGGACGGGTCGCCGAAATGGAGATTCTCAAGGCGCAGGCGGATGAAAAGCTCAGGGCGCTGGACGGCTGCGAGGACGTCCGGATCGTCCTGACCTCCCATTCCGACCAGCCGAGCACACCGCCTCCCCCGAAGGAACCGCAGCCGATCCGACCGCACCCGGTTCCACCCGGGGCCTCGGGTCCGCGGCCGGTCCCCGGCATCGGCCGGGTGATCGCCGTCGCCTCGGGCAAGGGCGGCGTCGGCAAATCGACGGTCGCGGCGAACCTCGCCTGCGCGCTTGCGGCCGAGGGGCGCAAGGTCGGACTGCTGGACGCGGATGTCTACGGCCCGTCGCAACCGACAATGCTGGGCATTTCCGGACGGCCGACCTCCCCTGACGGCCAGACGATCCTGCCCTTGCGCAATCACGGCGTCACCATGATGTCCATCGGCCTGATGACGTCCGGCGATCAGGCCGTCGCCTGGCGCGGCCCGATGCTGATGGGCGCGCTGCAGCAGATGATGACCCAGGTGCAATGGGGCGCGCTCGACGTTTTGATCGTCGATCTGCCGCCGGGCACCGGCGACGTGCAGATGACGCTGGCCCAGAAATTCGTCGTCGACGGGGCGATCATCGTGTCGACGCCCCAGGATGTGGCGCTCATCGACGCGCGCAAGGGCATCGACATGTTCCGCCAGATGAACGTGCCGATCCTGGGCATGATCGAGAACATGTCGACCCACGTCTGCTCCAATTGCGGCCATGAGGAACATGTCTTCGGCCATGGCGGCGTGGCGGCCGAAGCGGAAAAACTGGGCGTGCCGCTGCTTGCCGAAGTGCCGCTTCACCTGAACATCCGCCTGGCGGGCGACAGCGGCACGCCGATTGCCGTCACAGCTCCGGATGCGCCGGAGGCCAATGTTTTCCGAACCCTGGCGAAATCCCTGATCGAAGGGCGCGCGGCATGAGCGATCTGCAGTTCCCGCCCCTTTTTCACGGTGAAGCCCTGACCGGCCGGGGCGATCCGTTCGAGCGGGCGGTCGCCCTGGCGATCACCGGCACGGAGCCTGGAACCGTCGTCTACAATCTTGGCCAGGAGCGACTGCTGGCGAGCCTCGTCTTCACGCCGGAAGTCCGCCTGGAAGAGGCGATGATCATGCTGCCCGTCTGCGGGCTCGGCATTCAGGCCGCTCTCGGTGCGCTCGCGCCGCCGGAAGTTGCGGTTCACCTGGAATGGGGCGGAACGATCCGCGTCAACGGCGCGGTTTGCGGGCGCCTGCGGGCGAAGGCCTCGGACAAGGACCCGGACACCGTTCCCAACTGGCTGGTGCTCGGACTGGAACTCGACATGACCAGCCCCGGCAACAGTCCCGGAGCGGATCCGGACAGAACCTGGCTTTCTGAAGAGGGCTGCGGCGACATCTCTCCCGGACCGCTGCTGGAATGCTGGGTGCGCCACAGCCTCTACTGGATCAACCGCTGGCTGGAGGACGGCCCGCGTCCGGTCCATGCCGACTGGCGGGCGCTGGTGTCGAGCCTCGGCGAACCTGTCGAGGTCGACGGCCGCGCAGGTACCTTTGTCGGCGTCGACGAGAATTTCGGCATGCTGCTGCGATCCGGGGACGAGACGATCCTGATCCCCAAGCGCGCCGTCGTCGAGCAGGACGGCGAGGCGTTTGTCTTCGTTAATGACGGCGAAACCGCAACCCGCCGCACGGTCGAGCTTGGCTACGAGGATGGCGACTCGGTTGAGATACGCTCCGGCATTGTGG
>JBNKGB010000091.1:0-19665 GCA_050289605.1 Roseibium sp.
GACGTCCGGAGCACGAGACCCGCCGTAATCACCGACTTCGCGCCATGCACGGTCTTCAAGAGCGATGGTCGCGGACAAGCCGTTGCCGAAAGCAGCGGTATAAGCGATCTGGTTGGTGGTGACGTCCGACCAGTCACGGGTGACGTTACCCATGAACACCTGACCGGTGTAGATGTTGAAGTTGGAACCGGTGTAACCAGCCGTCAGGCCGCCCCACTGGATGTAAGCGGCATCAAGACGCAGAGCATCGTTGGAACCGTCGGAAGCGGTCCCGTACATTGCAGCGTAGGCGCGCAGGGTGCCGAATTCGGTCGCGGTGCGTGCGTCGAGGTACAGATAACCACGGCTGTACCAGTTGTAGCCGTTGGAATCACGGTCGCCCCAGTTGCCGCCGTCCAGAACGTTGTTGATTACGAACTGGGTACGAACGCGGCCACCAACGCGCAGGCAGGTTTCGGTGCCCGGGATGTAGTAGAAGCGTGCGCCGTAAGCGTCGCAGACGCGAACGTAGTCGACCGGCTCCGGAGCAACCGGAAGATCGGCTGCCTGAGCGGTGGTAGCAGCAGCTGCGGAAGCAGCAGCGAGCATCAAGCTCTTGAGTTTCATTCTGACCTCCAAAGTCAATTTCATCTGGAACCGGACAGGATCGTTGCGATCCGTCGTGTTCCGTCCCCGCGATTCCTTGAAAAACGGCACTGAATATTTCGTCTGAACCATTTTTTCTGGCGATTACTCGCCTTCGCAAAACTGTAAGAACCAAACTTGAGACTCCGCAGCAACCCCAAATCACGTAAACCGCACACGGACTCTCTTCTGTGTGCTTTTTCTGCAACATACTGCTAGACAAGGCTTTTTCAATTTACCCTACGGAATCCATTTGCTAGATGCAGTATTTTTTTGACATCAAAATTAATTACCCTTACGGAATCCTTTAGACATTAACCTCTATTTATTTTTTCTTTGTTTTATCTTTCTAACGGAAGACCATTTTCCGATAAAACCTACCTTAGTAGAAAAACTCCTGCCTGCCAGTTATCTAGAAAATATTTACAAACAAATTCTTTTATTTTTTTCTCCATTATTCTTGTTTTGCGAAACCAACCGACGTCAACAAGAGCTACCTCTAGGTAAGAAAATTTCCTACCGTCCGCGTCATCGATTTTTAGAGGTTTACATTCAGGTTAGTTGTTTTGCACGGGACCGGGCATGCTCCGGACACGCGAACCACCCGAGATTCGCTGTCGGGCGATACGCTTTCCGCCAACGCGTCAGGGTGAATCGATTTGAATTTATTGAAGGAACACGGTTGTCCCAACCCTGTCGCCGCGGGCGTCGAGAATCGTGACATCCGCAAAACCCGGGCCGTCAGGCTGCCAGATGAGAACACGTCTTTGCAGCTTTTCCGCAAGCGGAATGCCGTTGACGAGCACCGAATACGGGCCGACGCCGCCCTTCAGTTTGACAACGAGTGGCTGTGCCTGTTCGTTCAGTCCAGCCGATTTCAGCCCCAGGTCTATTTCCGCCCCGTCTGGCGGATAGGAGATCCGAAGTGCGTTTCCCGACCGCTCGGTTGAGCGCCGACCTGGCAGTCGGGCATAGCGGAGCGGCGACGGCGGCTCGCGATTCGACGCCAAAAGGATTTCCAGCGGCGCCTTTGGCAGCGGCACCCTCCCCGGTCCGAATTTTTGAAAGACTTCGAAAAGCACCGGCACTGCAGCACTCGCGCCTGTTTCGCCCGGAACCGGCGTACCGTCGGGCCGTCCCAGCCAGATCGAGACGACATACCGGCCGTCGAACCCGACGGCCCAGGCATCGCGATAGCCGTAGGCGGTGCCGGTCTTGTAGGCGATTCGATTTGTACCGGCGCTTTGTTCCTGAGGAAGACCGGAAAGAATGTCGCTCACGAGCCACGCAGCCTTCTCGGACAGAACGGCGGTGGACTGCGCTTCCGAGGTATCCGGCGAAGTGTCCGGCCTGCAGCCTGTTCGGCAGCTTGAAAGGGAAAGCGGCTTGCCTTCATTTGCGAGGGAAGCATAGAGCTGGGTCAGATCCCTAAGGGTAAGGCCAAGCCCCCCCAGACCGATCGCCAGTCCCGGAGTCGCCCCCTTTTCCATCTGCGGAACCACACCTGCCCGTTTCAGCCGGGCCAGGAGGCGCGCAGGCCCCACGGCTTCCAGCAATTGTATGGCCGGTGTATTGAGGGACAGCTGCAGGGCCTCGCGCAGCGTGACGGTTCCCTTATAGGACTGGTCGAAATTGGTCGGCTGATAGCCGCCGATATTGGTTGGACGGTCTTCGATAAAACTTTCCGGAAGCCCGATTCCTTCCTCGAAGGCCAGGCCATAGATGAAGGGCTTCAAGGTCGAGCCCGGCGAACGGATGGCACGGGTCATGTCGACATGCCCCAAACGGGTCCCGTCCAGCATGTCCGGTGCGCCGATGCTGGCCAAGATCTCGCCGCTTTGATGATCGGCGACCATGATCGCCATGGAGACCGGCCGCGGGTGAGCACCGATCTTCCGGCGGGCGAGACCTTCAAGAGCGGCTTGAAGGTTCCTGTCCAGCGTGAGCCGTATTTCCGTGGCTTGCGGGCTGGTCAGGCGGGCATACCGGCTCTCATGTGCCGCCAGGAAGGGCATGGCGTGCCGTTTGACCCGGACAGGCTCGGCGGCGGCCGAGCGCGATTCGTCCGCCGTCAGCACGCCTGCCGCTTCCGCACGCTTCAATACCCGGTTACGGGCCTGTCGTGCACGTTCGGGGAAGCGGTCCGGACGGCGTGCTTCCGGGCTCTGGGGCAGCGCCACCAGAAGAGCGGCCTCCGCCGGGGTCAATCGTCCCGGTTCCTTGCCAAACCAGGTCAGGCTCGCAGCCCTGACCCCTTCAACGTTACCGCCGAACGGCGCACGAAGCGCATAGATCCGGAGAATGTCCTCCTTGGAAAAGGTATTTTCGAGCTGAACCGCCTTCAGAACCTGCTCGTATTTCCTTTCAAGGCTCTTGGTGGGCTGTTCATCGAGAAGCCGGGCGACCTGCATGGTCAGCGTCGAGCCGCCCGAGACGATTCGCCCCGCGCGCAGGCTCTGCAGCGCCGAACGGACAAAAGCTCTCGGATCGACGCCTCCATGTTCGAAAAAACGCTTGTCCTCGAAGGCAAGCAACATTTTCAGATAGAGCGGATCGATATCCGCCAGCCTGACCGGAAGCCGCCACTTGTCGTCATCGCTGGTGAAGGCCCGCAGAAGCCTGTCCTCCCGATCGAGAACCACGACGGAAAGCGAAAGGTCGTTGAGAGGCGGCAGTGGTGGCATCGCGCTGAAATCCTGCCGGATCTTCAACGCGCCGCCAGCAACCAGCACGGCAATTCCGGCTCCGGCGGCAGCTGCCCGCCACCGGTAACTGCGCCAGCCTTGCCGCAAACGTTCCTTCATCCCCTTGCCCTACCGGGTCGGCCCCAACACAACGAAACGGCCGGTTTCGGTGATCGCGCGGCGGTCCGGGCTGTACATGTCCTCGACCGAGGCAGGAGGATGCGCAAACGTCCCCGGGGTTGCGGCCCGGGCGAGATAGGCAAAGGTCATCTCCGATCCGCCCCGCCGGGTTTCATCGATGGCAACCTCGAATCGGTCCGAATAGAACGCTGCGTGATCCGCCTCGTCGATCGTTGACAGGAACGACAGTCCGCCGAGGTCCCCGGAGCGCACCAGCCGCGGGTTGTCGATGGCAAGGCCCGCCGGCAACCGGTCGACCACCATAAGGCGTCCGGGCTGCTTGGTCAGGGTGCGGACCGTGACGACGATTGCCAGGCGCGTGTTCACCGGAACCGCGGAGGGATCCACTTCAGCGCCGTTGAGGTCATAGATCCTGCGCTCGATCGCGTAATCCTTGCCTCCGGCAGGCTCCGGCGTCACCGGCTGGCCGACAATGGACACAAGGAGATCAGTCGCCGCCGACCCGTTGTTGGTCACCTCAACCGGCTCTGTCGCGACTTTCGATCCTTCAAGGGCCCAGGCAAGCCGTCCAGGCGTCACGTTGCCGTCAACGGATATCCGGGCTTCCTGCGCCGATTCGTTCAGGGCCTGAGCGGCAAGAAGAAGCCAGGCCATTTCCTGGGTCGAACGATAGGACGAGCGCGATTGAGCGGATTTCAGGAGGTTGACCGCCTCGGACGTCAGATGGTCGCCGACGGCAGCGGAGACGATATAGTCCGTCACGCCGGCACTGTCGCGCAGGGCTGAACCATAGTCACCCCGGTACCTGTTATGGCTGGTGTCGAGCGGCAGCGAGGCAAGGGCTGCCTTGAATCCGGTTTCGGCACGTTCCTGCTCGCCATAAAGGGCAAGGCTGGCGGCCAGCTGCGCCTTCGCCAGAGGCGTCGCGAAGCTTTGCAGCTTGGCGTCGAGGTAATACCGCAGGTCGCCCATGGATGCGCGTCCGTTCCTGGCGAGCACATAGAGCGCATAGGCGATCTCTTCCCCCCCGTCCCGGAAGTCGCTCGCGTAGGAGAGCCGGTTCTCAAGATTGTCCAGCGCATTGGTGAAGGCGATGTCCGGCACGCTGTAGCCCTTTTCGCGGGCACGGGTCAGGAAGTCGGTGACATAGGCGTCCAGCCAGATGTCGGCATCGCCATAGCTGTTCCACAGACCGAACCCGCCCGAGCTCGACTGGTTGCCGAGCACACGGGCGATCGCCTTCACGACGCGTTCGCGCAGGGCACTGTCAGACCCGAGCCCTGCAGCCTCGGCGACGTCGCTGAGATAGAGCAGCGGCAAGGCACGGCTGGTCGTCTGTTCGGTGCAGCCGTAGGGATAGCGGTCCAGGGCATCAAGGAGGCCGGCCACGTCAATGCTTGCGGCTCCGCCGGCAGCCAGGGTCAGATCCACCGTCTCGGCCCGGAGGCCATCGAAACTGTCCGCGGTGAGGGTCAGACTGCTGCCGGAGGCCAGCTGGAAAGACGACCTGCGGACGACCGAGGGTTGGGTGTCCTTGACCTCGAGCGACATGCGCTTGACGAAGACTTCGCCCTCGGGGCCCGTCAGGGAGGCAACAACCTCGCCCTTCAGCGGCGCGTCGCCCGCAGTGACGGGCAACAGGGCAATCGCCTTTTTGCCCTGCTCCAGCTCGACCTGGCGGAGTTGCCGGTCCGTCCCGTTTTCCAGCGACAGGCCTTCGGCAACGGAGACTTCCAGTTCATAGGAGCCTGACTTGCCGTCGACATTGTCGATTTCGACCGCGAGGCGAGACTGGTCACCGGGGGCAAGGAAGGCCGGCGCGCTCGCGGTCATGACGACCGGAGAGCGAACCTGAACTTCCCGTTCGCCGTGACCGACGCCGTCCTGCGTCCAGGCGACAGCCATCAGCCTGACAGCGCCGTTGAAGGCCGGAATATCGAAGGAGACGGTTGCCTCGCCATTCGTGCCGACTTCGACGAGGCCGGAGAACAGCGCGAGCGGTTCTTCGTCCGGTGGGGGCGCGTTGAGGCGCATGGCCATGGCGTCTCCGCCCGAACGGACACGTCCGAGGGTTCCCGCCGTGCGGTCGATCAGCTGGCCGTAGAGATCACGGATGTCCGATCCCAGGCGCCGCTGACCGAAATACCAGCTTTCCGGATCCGGCGTCTTGTAGCCGGTCAGGTTCAGGATGCCGACATCGACCGCGGCCACCGTCAGATAGGCCCTGCTCCCCGGTTCGAGGTTTGCGAGCCTGACGGGAACGTCCAGGGTCGTTTCCGGCAGGATCCGCTCCGGCGCGGAAATCTGGACGTCGATGTCCCTCTTGCCCGGATCGACTTTCAGCCAGGAAAGTCCGATCGCGCGCGAGGGCATGCGTTTCTGGTCGAGATCCATCGGCCGGTAAAGGCTTGCCGTGATATAGGCCCCTGCCCCCCAGTCGTCGCTGACCGGGATCTCGACCTCGGTTTCCTCACCGGTCACTTCCACACTCTGGCTGGCAAGCAGGCCTCCGGAAACAACGTTCACGACGGCAATGCCGGCCATCTGTGGCTTCAGGCGCAATTTTGCGGTCTCGCCCGGGCGGTAACTGGCCTTGTCCAGTCCGACGTCGAGATAGTCCGGCGTCTCGGAAGTGGCGTCGGCCGTGTACCAGCCGGCCTCGAAAGTGACGCTGGTCGAGGTTTCCAGCGTACCGGTGCCCTCGATGTCGAGGCGGTATTCACCCCATTCAACCGGCAGGGACAAGCGGCCCGGCTTGCCGGCCTCCGTTTTCAGCTCCCCGTTGGCAACACGGTGCGAGGAGGTGATCGGCTCGAACGACCAGCGGCCGTCATGCCTGTACCACTGGTAACGCCTGTCGATCCGGGACAGGGTCCAGCGCAGTCCGGAAGCGTCCAGCGCCTTGCTGAACTCGTCGACCACGATGACCGAGAAATCGGCCGGACCGCCCTCGTCGACGCCGTCTTCGAAAGCAGGCTTCACGCCGATGCGCGGCCCGTCGCCGACAACGGGGAGTTTCCAGGTCCGCTCGACATAGCGCCCGCCCGCCTCGACCAGCCGGGCAACGAGCTCGCCTTCAAAGAGGACCGTTGTATCCGGCAGTTCCGGCGGGTAGGCAAGGAACGTGAGCTCGCCGTTTTCGTCCGTTTTCAGGTCGGACGTCAGGGTGTTTCTCTGGGGATAGGCCTCGGCGTCTTCCTGACCGAACAGGTAACCGGGATAGGCCGCCAAGGTGCGGACCGGACGAAACGCCAATTCGCCTTCCAGCGTCTGGTCGCTGGCCGGTGACCCGTAGAGATATTTGGCGGTCAGCAGGAAATCGGTCGGATCCTTGCGGCTGTAGAACTTGACGTTGGTCAGGAGGCTGAAATCGACGCGCTCCGGCTGATAGTCCTCGACGAGGAACGTCTGTTCGGCAATCGAACTTGCCTTGGGATCGGCAAAGATGCGCAGGGACCAGATCCCCTGCTGTGCGGACGCGCTGAGCGTCAGGTCCTGCAGGTGGCTGCCAAGCCCGCCGTCATTGACGGTGTAGCGGGCATGCTCGACACCGTCGGGCCGGGTAAAGACGAAGGTGAGCGGGAAGTCTTCCTGGGCGGTTGCCCGGCTGGTTCGCAGGAGCGCTTGCGCGTGGATGGTCTCGCCCGCCTTGTAGATGCCGCGGTCGGTCCAGGCAAAGACATCCAGCGGTCCCGGCGCCGGCCTGCCCTCGACACCCCGGTCGGAGAGGTCGAAGGCCGGTTTGCGCAAATCGAGGAAGGAATAGTCGCCCGCCGCCGTTTCGGCGACCAGCACACCGGGTGCGAGTCCCCCCCGACCTCGCGTCAGTCCGGCCGCAAATTCCGCGAAGCCGTCCGCATTGGTGCTGGCTTCCCCGAGGATCTCATTGTTGACCCCGAGCAGCCGGACGGTAACGCCTTCCATCGCCTTTGCCGTGGCAAGCGAGCGGATATTGGCAGAAATGCCGGTTTCGCCGGTCAGGGCTGTGAGGCCGAGATCGGACACCAGGAACCATTGCGTGGCGAGGTCGCCCCACCGGTACTCCTGATCCAGCTTTGACCGTGCCGTCATGGCATAGACACCCGGCTTCAACTCGAGGCCGGTCTGCGTGATCGGGATTGCCGTGGTAATGTCCTGATTGAGCCGGTTCCCGGTTTCCACCACTCCTGTCCAGACCTTCTCGCCGAGTTCATCCTCGATACGGTCGGCCTGCCAGCCGCCGAGCTGTCGAAGGAACCGGTTGTCCCTGAGAACCTCGGCGACCGACCGGCTGCCGATCCGGTAGATCGTCGCCTCGACCTCGCTCGTATTCACCGACACGATCGGAATGGTCGGATTGCCGCCAGAGGGCAGGACATAGGACTGGCCCAGGAAATTGACCGACGGGGACCGATCCTTCACGTAGATGGACAGGTCGGCGGGGTTTTCCAGTTTTTCGCCATCAGCAGCGGGAAGTCCGCTGCGTGCGGTCACCTGATAGCGCTGGCCATGTTCCAGCCCGTCCGCGCAGACCTGGGCTCCTTCCGCCTCGATCGAAAAGGTTCCCTGCCCTTTCACGGTGACATAGGGAGTGAAGTCTTCGCCCGGCAGGAGCTTCTGCGAGAACACCAGGCAGATCCGGGGAGAGGCACTGTCGGAATCGACCTGATGATCGACGATATGGAACCCATAGGCGGCCACGAGATCGTCATAGCGGCGGCGCAGGTTCGGGTCTTCTTCACGGGCCAGAGAGGCACGAAGCGCCTTGATCGCCCCCTTGTAGTCACCGCGCTTTTGCAGGGCCCGGCTCAGCAAGTTCAGCGCGTCGGCCTGCTCTGCCGCGGATACGGTGCGCAGATAGGTGTTGATCGCGGCAGAGATTGCGTCTTTCTGCAGAGCCTCCCGGTCCAGCCAGTTGTCCGGCTCGGGAATAAGCAAGGCGACGGTCAGCTGGGACCAGGCATCCAGCGCACCCGGCTCCAGGACAAGGAGCTGCTTGTAGGCCTCCTCGGCGGCCGCTCCCTGCTGGTAGCGCAAGGCGGTCAGGCCGTCGCGCCGAAGCTGGTCCGCGGTCTTGCCGTTCACCTGAACGTTGTTCGCAATGCTTTGTGAATAGGTTTCCGCGCTTTCCAGTTGCGTCTTCGGCAGGAAGGTCAGCTCCGCCTTCCGGTCGACGCTCTGGTCAACCCGTGGAGCCTTCACCTCGACGACACGGCCTGCAATCGCGCCGGCAAAGCTCTGCAATTCGCCGAAATCGGTTTTCAGGAAACACCAGCCCGCGGAGGTATTGAAAGTGAAGGCACGGCACTGGCTGTCCCCAAGGCAGGCGGACTTGCAGCCCTCAAGGTCGACATCCTTGACCGTCAGGTAGTCGCTGCCGAAGAAATCGGCATCGTCGACCGTGACGATACGCCGGTCCTGGGCATCAGCCGGGGCCTGGAAAGCAAAAGTTCCGGCGGCAAGCGCCAGCGCCAGGGCGGCCGGCTTGACGTAGCCATTTCTGGGAGAACCGGAAAACCAAGGAAAACGGAAAAAACGATGCATTAAAAGAGACATGGCCAGACCTCCCGGGCCGAGAATTTTCCCTATCAAGGCACCGGATCATGACGAGGACAAGGCAAAAATGCTGATTTGCTTCGAAGCGAACGTGCGGTTTTTCTGCAGGACCGGTTTTGATGCCGATCACCCGACCCGGGCGATCAGTTCCTCGATCAGACTGCCGACCTCCTGGGAGGCCTTGCTGGAAGGCGCATCCTCGGTCACGGCATATCCCCGGCCCATGGCGGAAGCAAAAATCGTGCGGTTGCCAAGGCGCGCGTTCAGGGTGTCATAGCCGGAGGCTGCAATGGCCTCTGCCATTTCTCCCGTCAGGGTCGCGCGCGGCGGCACCCGGTTGAGCACCAGCAGCGCCGGCGTGTCCTCGCGCCTGGCCAGCTCGATGGTCTGCGACGTCGCCCAAAGATCCACCGGCGTCGGCTGGATCGGCACGATCACGAAATCGGCCGCGTCGATGGCGGGCTTGGCATCCACGTCCGTCTTCGGGGGCGTGTCGATGACAACATAGCCGTGAGATCTTGCCAGGGATCGTGCTTCCCGGCGCGCGCCCCACCCGGAGGCCGTCCGGAATTCCAGGCCCGTGCCATCCTCACCCAGGCTCTCTTCCCGGGCCTCGTACCAGGTTCCGAGCGAGCCCTGAGGATCGACGTCGAGGATTGCAACCGGCTCACCGGAGCGCTTTGCAAGCGCCACGGCCAGATGTACCGCCAAGGTTGTTTTTCCCGAACCGCCCTTTTGTTGTGCAACCGTCAAAATCCGCCCGGACATCTCAAACCTCCAAAAACGCCCCACTTATATTGCGCCGCAATATAATGCGGCGCAACAAAACAATTGCGCGCTTTTGAAGATCCTGACCGGAAACCGCCTCCGAAGCGGCCGCACTACTTCCCGCCGAGCGCCTTGTAGATGTTCCACGACGGCCTGCCGGTCACTGGCATGCCGTATTTCGCCTCGGCCTTCTCGATGCCCTTGCGGGTGGCCGGTCCGACCTTGCCGTCGGGTTCCCCGACCTTGAAGCCGTTGTCGTTCAACAGCTTTTGCAGCTCGAGCCGTTGCGCCCGGGACAGACCCGGATTGTCGGTCGGCCAGGGAGTCTTGAACGGCTGCCCGCCGGACACCAGCTCGGACAGCAGGGCAATCGCCAGACCGTAGGACGTCGAGGCGTTATAGGAGCGCAGGGCGCTGAAATTGCGGGTGACCAGAAATGCCGGCCCGTTCGCGCCGGCGGGAAGAATGAGCGCCGCGTCGAGCTTGCCCGAAACCTTGCCGCCGCCAATCTTCGTGATGCCCCGCTGCCCCCAAGAGGAAAGCGAGGCGTATTTCGTCCGTCCCGACGGACCGTTGTAACCCTTCGGGAGCCTCACTTCGAAGCCCCAGGGACGACTGTTCCGCCAGCCGGCGTTTTTCAGGAAATTGGCAGTTGAGGCCAGAGCGTCGGGAACGGAATTGACCAGATCCTTGCGGCCGTCGCCGTCGAAGTCGACGGCAAGGCTGTTGTAGGTGCTCGGCATGAACTGGGTTTGGCCGAAGGCTCCGGCCCAGGAACCGCGGAAATCGTCCGGTCGCACGTCGCCGCGCGAGGCGATCTGAAGCGTCTTGATCAGTTCTCCGCGAAAATACTTCTGACGGCTCTTGCCGGCGCAGACCAGATTGGCGAGGGCGTGGGGGGTATAGAAATCGCCCGTGAACTGGCCGTAATCGCTTTCGATGCCCCAGACTGCCAGCACGACGTGACGGTCGACGCCGTAGCGCTTTTCAATCGAGGCCAGCGTGCGGCCATGCTTCTTCAAGTTCGCCTTGCCGTCCTGGATGCGCTCGGCATCCACGAGGAAGGCCATGTAGTCCCAGATTTCGGTCTGGTGTTCGGGCTGCGACGTGGAGAAACGGATGACCTTTTCATCAAAGGTGGCGCTCGAGAGCATGCGGTCCGCAATGTCCGGACGCACCCCCGCCTCGATGGCCTGTTTCTTGAGAGAAGCGACGCAGCTCTCGATGGCCAGGGCCGACTCGCAAAAGCCTGCCAGGCCGATACCGGTTCCGATAACCGCAGCTGCAAGATACTTCCACAATCCCGAACGCATCGCCCGCCCTACCCGTTTTGAATCGGTTCTGGAACGCTGACACGCTAGCGCGACGGAATTGCGGCAGGAAGGGGGAACGTGGAGATATCAAAGGAAACAGGAAGCGGTTTGAGCCTTCTGTCGGCATGTCGACAAACGTCGCAGGCGTCATCCCGGCTCGCTCTTCGCTTTGCCGGGATGACGAAGGAATGGAAAATGCTTACCTGCCCTCGATCAGCTTGCGACGCAGCCAGCTCGAGCACTGGTCCATCAGGATCACCACGATGATGGTCAAGATGATGATATAGCTGGTGTTTTCCCAATCACGCGAGGTCTTCATGGTCTCCACCAGCATGAGGCCGATGCCTCCCGCCCCGAGCGCGCCGATGACCGTGGCCGAGCGGGTATTCGATTCCAGATAGTAGAGCACCTGGGAGACGAACACCGGCAGGATCTGGGGAATGACGCCGAAGCGATAGCGCTGGATCTGGCTGGCGCCGGTGGCCCTGACGCCTTCTACCTGTTTGTTGTCGATGTTCTCCAGCGCCTCGGAGAAGAGCTTGCCGAGCGAGCCGGTGTCGGTGAAGGCAATCGCGAGCGCACCGGTGAGAGGTCCGAGACCGAAGGCACGTATGAAGATCAGCGACCAGATCAGCATGTCGATGCCGCGCAGGAAGTCGAAAAGGCGGCGGGTGCCGAAGCGCATGATCCTTGAAGGCGTGAAGTTCCGTGCCGCAAGGAAGGCCAGAGGCAGTCCGAACAAGGCGGCCGTCAGCGTGCCCAGAACCGCCATCATGATGGTCTCGAAGAGGGCGGTGAAGATCTCGCCATGCTGCCAGTCCGGGTTCTTGAGGAACTCGTCGACAATGTACCAGTGGTTCGGGGTTGCCGGGTCCATGCGGTCCGCGCTCAGCGCCAGTGCGTAAAGCTGGCTGAAGGACATTCCGTAGAGCGGCGAGCGGAAGGGAAACCAGAAGTTCTCCCAGCCGGCGAAATAGTTATGGATCTCGATCTTGGTCTTGGTGATTTGCAGGCGCTTGTCGAGCGACGGCCTGACTTCCAGTTTGCGGGGATCGACCTTGATCCAGTCGGGTATATCTCCGTCCGGCAGGACGGTCTCCACGCCGGTCTTCGTCGCCGTTCCCCGGACGACGCCATAGCCGGGGACCGTGAACAGCGCGGTCCTGCCGTCGATGTCGATGAAATAGCCGTCGCCGAGATCGACACGGGCGTTTTCGCCCTCCAGCGTCACCCAGCCGGGCAGATCGGCCGGGTCGTAGGTCGCCGTCCGCTCGCCTTCGATCGCAACGGCGACATCGTTGTGACGGAAATCCTTGGTGACGTGAACCTTGTAGGCCACTGAATCCGTTGCCAGGATCGCCGCGCGTTCCGGCTGCGCCTTGGCCAGAATCCCCGGCACGCCGAAGGCGAACCACGTGTAGAGGAGATAGGCCAGGACCGCGAGCGGGACGAGTACGGTCATGAGGGCCCGGCGGCGGACCCTGTGCCACACGAATTCCGGTGCCACCGGTGCCTCGAGGGTTTCGATACTCATCTGCATACCCCTCAGCGAGCGCGTCCGGAACCGACCAGCTTGCCGCGCAGATAGGACGAGGCCTGGTCGATGATCATGATGGTGACGAACAGGAGCACGAAGATGGCCGCCGTCTCGTCGCCCGCCCCCTTGCCCCAGCCGATGGTGCGGCGCAGTTCCTGACCGATGCCCCCTGCCCCGACAAAGCCCAGAATGGCCGAGGCGCGCACATTGATTTCAAGGCGCAGCAGGAAGTAGCTGAGATAATTCGGCGCCACCTGCGGCAGGACGGCGTAGCGGATGCGTTGCAGCCAGTTCGCCCCGCAGGCCGACAGGCCCTCGATCGGCTTGCGGTCGATGTTCTCGTTCACTTCCGAAAACAGCTTGCCCAGCGCGCCTGCAGTATGGAAGGCGACCGCGATCATGGCAGGCACCGGACTGGAGCCGAGCACGAAGATCAGGAACAGGGCGATAATCAATTCCGGGAAGGCCCGCATGATGTCCATGATCCTGCGCACCACCGGGATCAGCGGGCCGAAACTGTCGACGTTGCGGGTCGAGGCCATGGCCAGGACCACGGCAAGCGCCCCGCCCAAAAGCGTCGCGACGCCTGCGATGTTCAGGGTTTCCAGCATGGCGGGCACGAAGTGCAGGACCAGGGCAAGGAAGGCTGGCCCCGCCTCGATAGCCTCGGCAACGATCTCGCCGGGATAGTCGAAGAACTTGGACAGACCCTGGAAAAATCCGCCGGAATTCATGGCGTTGGCCTTGGAATAACCGGACACGAGAACGGCCACGACCAGCAGCAGACCGATCATGGAATAAAGCTGACGGCGTTTGCGCAGGGAGAGGATTTCCTGCTCGAGGGCGGCGACTGCCATGTACGAGACCCTTTTACATTTCCCGTTCCACCACAGGCCTGACTGGTGTCATGGAACTCGTGCTTTTCAACTTGTCATCCCTGCGCAAGCGGGGATGACCAATTGAATCGAACGTCCTTCAAGAAAACGCGGGCCGGAGGCCGGCCCGCGTTCAATCTAAGAAGGGCGATTACTCGCTCTTTGCCTTGCGGGCGGCGACGATGGATTCGTAGGCTTTGTGCGTGATCGGCATGAAGCCCTTGGATTCGCCGGCCATGACGCCGTAGGCGCATTCCGGATCGATGGAGGTTAGAGACGCCATCAGGCCGGTCATCTTGACCTTAACGTCTTCTGGCAGCTTTTTGGACAGAACCACCGGGCCTTCCGGGATCACCGGCGAACGCCAGATTTCGTGGATCTCGGTCATGTCGACCAGGCCGGCGTCGGTGGCCTTGCGCAGGGCGCCGGAATTGTAGCCATCTTCCCATTCGCCGAGGCCGTCGGCCCAGGTCACGCCGCCGTCGATGTCGCCGTTGAAGACGGCAACGATGGTCTGCTCATGGCCGCCGGTGAACTTGACGTCGGCGAAATACTCACCCGGCGTCATGGAATAACCGAGCTTCGGGATCTCGATGGACGGGATAAGGTAGCCGGAGGTGGAGTTCGGGTCGCCGAAGCCGAAGACCTTGCCCTTCATGTCGTCGAGCGAATTGATTTCGCTGTCGACGCGGGCAAAACCGATGGAATAGTAGCCGTAGCTGCCGTCGTTGTTGACCTTGACGAGAACCGGATCAACAGCTTCCGGATCGGTCAGGTAGACCTTGGCGTAACCGGAAGCGCCCAGCCATGCCATGTCCAGGTTGCCGCCGAGCAGGCCTTCGATGACACCGTTATAGTCGGCCGGGGCGAAGAGCTTGGTCGGAACGCCGAGCAATTCCTCGGCCTTTTCGCGCAGGCACTCGTTGGCACGCAGGCGATCGGAAGCGTTTTCGCCGCCGAGCAGGCCGATGCGGAATTCGGTGATTTCCGCGGCACCGGCGACGGAAGCGTTCAGTGCGATCATGCTGACTGCGGCGAGCGCAGCAACTTTGGAAACGATTTTCATTTGGGACACTCCCCGAGGGTCTTCATCGTGATGACGTCGTTCAAATGCGCAGGCGGCTCAGACCGCCGCCGCCGCCGGGGTCATCGCACCGGCGGATTTCTTCAAGCCGGACCGGCCGGCGTCGATGGCAGTGGAGGTGGCTGCCTCGTTGAAACTGTCGTCCGCACCGTAGATCTCGCGCGCCGCCTCCGTCGTCAGCTCCTCCGGCTTGCCGTCGAAGACGAGGAAGCCGTCACGCATGCCGATCACGCGGTCGCAGTAAGTGCGAGCGGTATCGAGCGTGTGCAGGTTGCAGATGACGATCTTGTTGTCGCGTTCGTGGATCTCGCGCAGGGCGTCCATGACGATCTTGGCGTTCATCGGGTCGAGCGAGGCGATCGGCTCGTCCGCCAGGATCATGTAGGGGTCCTGCATCAGGGCACGGGCGATGGCGACACGCTGCTGCTGGCCGCCGGAAAGTTCTTCCGCCCGCTTGGTGGCCTCCTGGGCAATGCCGAGGCGGTCCAGGGCGGTGAGCGCCGCGTTCACCTCATCCTTGCCGAAGACGTTGAACAGGCTTTTGATCGTTCCGTGGCCGTTGAGCCGGCCGAGCATGACATTGGTGACGACGTCGAGGCGCGGAACCAGGTTGAACTGCTGGAACACCATGGCGCAGTCGCGCTGCCAGCGGCGCATCATGCCGCCCTTGAGGCTGAGGATGTCCCGCTCCTGGAACAGGATCCGGCCGGCGCTTGCGGGCGTCAGCCGGTTGACCATGCGCAGCAGGGTCGACTTGCCCGCGCCGGAGCGGCCGATCACACCCACCATCTGCGGTCTGTCGATATTGAAACTGACCTTGTTGACCGCCGTCCGAGACCCGAAGGTCTTGGTGACTTCCTGAAACTGAATCACGCGCCAGCCCTGTCCAAAAAATGTTCGTTGTGCTGGGCGACAAGAGCCACCGGAGAGTTACAGGCAGATGACAGTCCCTTGAACGAACCGTCAAAGATTTGTGACAGATCAATGACATAGCCGCGCAGACGGAACAGTTGGCAGCAGGGTCTGGGCAGAAATCCGCAACGTCCTCAGGACTTTCCCGCGCCTTGCCCGGCAGGTCCCGGACACTTGATATTCGCGGCGTTGAGCACAACAATTCCGGCGGTCCCTGCCCATCGATTTGCACCTCCCTCCCCCAATCCCGCGAAATCCCAAGGTCCGTCACGCCGCTGTCACGCAAGCGTCACCCAAAACGTCCTCAGGAAGGTTACAAACCGATTCCCCATTCCCGCTGACTTGAAGGAGCCCCGATGTCCGCGCCCATCAGCAAGCCTGCCCTGAACGAAGCCCCGAATATCCACCCCGACGCCCGAGTGCTCAATTGCGAGCTCGGCATCTGGACGGAGGTGGGTGCGCGCACGGAAATGCGTGAAAGCCGGATGGGGGACTATTCCTATATCGTTCAGGAGGGGGACGTCGTCTGGTCGACCATCGGCAAGTTCTGCTCCATCGCCCGGCGTGTGCGCATCAATCCGGGCAACCATGCCACCTGGCGCGCCTCCCAGCATCACTTCACCTATCGTGCGGCCGCCTATGGGCTGGGGCAAGACGACGCGGAATTCTTTGACTGGCGCAAGGAGGATTGGGTCACCATCGGCAACGATGTCTGGATCGGCCACAACGTGACGGTTCTCGCCGGGGTCACCATCGGCACCGGCGCAATCGTCGCGGCAGGCGCCGTCGTCTCCAAGGACGTCCCTCCCTACACGGTGGTCGGCGGAGTTGCCGCAAAGCCCATCAAACGACGGTTTTCAGAAGCCCAGGAAGAAGCGCTGATGGAGATCTGCTGGTGGGACTGGAGCCACGAGCAGTTGAAGGAGCGCCTGCCGGATTTTCGCAAGTTGTCGATCGATGAATTTATCGAGAAATACCGCTGACAGTTCCGGACTGCTCAGGCCGTATTTTCCACCTTCCGTACGGTGTTTTTTTTGCATTTTTCTCTTGCAGTCCGATTTCTCCAGTCGCCTCAACCTCCTGGAAACATTGTGCAACTGCGAACAGGACTGACGGTTCGCTCCACTGTCCCCGTAAGTCACATTTGCGCACAGGGCCGATTCGACAGCCGCCCAGGTTTGTGGTGCACTCTCTTCAACAGCAACGGACGGGCCAGTTCGGGAACGCCAACCAGAACATCAAGTCCCCAAGTTGCTGACTGGGCGCAGCCCCTCAGAGAACCGTTCCGCGGTTTTTCTGAAGAAGTTGCGAGGCACCCAGGAAGCACTGGATGCGGAGCGCTCCGCTAAAAGTGCCCCGGCTTTCTGGCCGCAGCGGGTTATCTGCACTGTCAGCGCAAGCCTGGACCTCTCGGGGACCGGGTTGGCGGGTGAAGGACCATCTCACGATTGTCCCTTGCCAAGTTGAGATCAAGAGAAAGACGCTTTTCCCGCTTTGCAGGACATGCCGATTTCAACAACTTGACCTGAACAGGGGGGTGTTGGTGAAAGCCGACACCCTTTCTGTTTTGAGCAAAGAGCAAACGTGATCGGACCTCTTTCCTCCTCCGAACGGTTTCATTAAGCTCCTCCCATGACGACCGAAGCCGCTGTTCTCCAATCCAGTCTTGGCCCCTCCTTACGCAGATGGCGAGTTCTGAACCGTGTCAAGCAGCAGGTTCTGGCGCGGGACCTTGGCGTTTCCCAGAGCAAAATCTCGCGCTGGGAAAGCGGACAGGCACAGCCTGAGGGCGCGGACCTCTTGAAAGTGCTGAAGCTGCTGCGGGCGCGGCCAGAAACGGCCGCCGACCGGGCGCTTCTGGACCTGGTCGAACACTCGGCCATACCGGTTCACCTCGTCTGCGACCTGACCCACCGGCTGCTGGCGATGTCAGCAGCCCGCGAAAGGGAGTGGCGCGTTCCGGTTAGCGAGTTTCTGAACCGGCCGCTGTGGCGGTTCGCAACGGAGGGCATCCGCACGATGGAACATCAGCTGCCTGACCGGGGCTGGTACGAGCCGGATGGTCCCGACATCTGCTACCGGACGGAGAGGGCCGACTTTCCGGAAATGACCATCCCTGACAGCTGGGTCCGGATTTCGCGGCTGCCGCTTTCCGACGGCAGCTTCGCACGGCTCGTACGCGAGGAACCGCTGCACCGGCCCGCATAAAATATTCACGGCCTCGACCACACGCCAAACGCCCGCTAGCCTTGGCCCATGACCAAGACAGCATCTCCCCTCGCCCAGGAATTGGCTCCCGAACGGCTCACCGGCATTTTGGAGTTCTTTCAGGCTGCCGCTCAGCTGAAAGACACGATCCGATCAGGCTTCACGGGTCAGGGCCGGCCGGAAAGCACCGCGGAACACAGCTGGCGGCTTGCGCTGATGATCCTGCTCTTTGAACGGGAACTCGGCGATGTCGACGTGCTGAAGCTTCTGAAACTTTGCCTGATCCACGATCTTGGCGAAGTCCTTTCCGGCGACGTACCGGCCCCGCAGCAACGGCCGGACGATGACCGCCATGCACGCGAAAGGCGTGATTTCCAGACCTTGTGCGAACCACTTGCCGAAGACCTTTCAGCGGAGCTTCTGGCGATCTGGGATGAATATTCCGAGGCCAAAACTCAGGAAGCGCGTTATGCGAAAGCCTTCGACAAGCTGGAAACCGTTTTCCAGCATCTTCTGATGCCGCCGCCCAGCGCCGGGTTTTACCGGTTCAATCTCACTTACGGCCGGGACCGGACGGATGTGACCCCATTAACCCGCCAGATCCGAGCCGTTGCGGATGAAGGAACCCGGGCCGTCATGCGGTCATTCGGCAGAGAGCCCGCCTGATTACAGCCTGCCCAGGACGCCGGGCGCGGTCAGCTCTCCCTTGAACAACCGGAAATTGGCGTTACCATCAACCTCTCCGGACTGCGCCATTGCCACCGGTCCGGAGACGCGAAATGCACCTGCCTTTGGAGGAGCCTTCATGTACACGATCCTGCCCCGCAGCCGGGACGCTGTTCTGGGCGTCGAGGTGACCGGAACAATTGACATCACCCAAGAGCGGGAACTGATCGCCAAAGCGGAGGAACTGATCGCGCAACACGACAAGATCGCCGTGCTTGTCGTTTTGGGCGAGCACGTCGGCATCTCCTTCGAGGCAGCGAAGGCGGATATCAAATGGGTGCTTTCCAACATGAAACACCTGTCGAAGGTCGCCATCGTCACCGACAGCAAGCTGCTGGCTGCCCTCGTCGCCGTGGATGCCACCTTCGCCAGGATGGTCGGTATTGCCGAGAAACATTTCGACAGGGATGACATCGAGACGGCATGGCACTGGATCGAGAGCTAGGTCAGTCGCTGCAAGCCGCTTCTCAAACCACCACAGCCTCCCCTACCCCACCTGACACCTCATCCTGAGGAGCTTGGCAAAGCCATGCGTCTCGAAGGATGGGTGGCATACGCCTGAACAAGCGGCCATTCTTGTCTGTTTGAGATTTTGTAGAGTTGTCTTCGGAGGACCTGTTGCCGCCCTCACGAGGCAGGTCAGGTCGGAAGCCGATGTGTTGACGCGGAAGCGGATCGCAAAAAACGCCCATATGACGTTGAACGCAAAACAAGAACGGCAACGTAACTTAGAATTGTCATGAACAGATCATTGCAACCACGGCCGTCAAATGCAATGATTTACGTTGCGTCACCCCTTTTTTGACACTTCTGCATTTTTGGCTCGTTTGCTTCCTGAACCGCCATCAGAGGTGCGACGCTGACCGAGCAAAGTCATCTTAGCCGTTCTCAGTTGGAGCCCGACATGGACAACACCACCATTCACCCGTCCTGCGCCAGTCTTGCGCATCTCGTCGATCTTCACCTTTGGCGCGGCCCGCCGCAGAACCTGGATGCCGGCCGACCGGTGCAGATCCTCGTCAACCAGGGTTATGTCGTCGGCTTCAGTCCGCAGCGACTGCAACCAGCGTGGTCGGCCTACAGGGTTGCGGATGCCGACAGGGACGTCGATTACAAACGGCCGCTGTTCTACTATCAGGATATGCGGCTGGAGGAAAAGTACCGCATCGGACGTCACACCTTCGGCAAGCTTGGCGGAATCCAGCTTAACGTGGGGCACATGTCCCCGAATGAGGTCATCAACCGGCAGTTCGGACGT
>JBNKGB010000092.1:0-18796 GCA_050289605.1 Roseibium sp.
GCTTGTTGCGTGCCGCTGCAAGGTTGTGCCCAGACTTTTCAGGAGGGGGAGGACCGGGGCGGTTCGGGCGGGGCATAGGGCAGGGCGCGCAGCCGTTTCCGCTCGATCCTGTCCGCCGCGATCAGGCCCCAGGCGAGACCGTAGAGCATATACATGTGCCGCCAGTGATCGGTGTCGATGATGGCCGACAGGAACAGGTGTGCGGCAAAGACGGCGAAGACCGACTGGGTGAAGGCCGTCCAGGGACGGGACTTGAACAGCTGGGGAACCAGGGCGCAAAGGGTCCAGACCGCCATAAGGATATAGACCGTGCCGCCCAGCCAGCCGTAGGTGGTGAAGCCCTTCAGGTAGACGTTGTGTTCGTCTTCGGGAAAAAACTTGTGAAACTCCATGGCGCCGAGCCCGAGCGGACGCTCCATCACCATCTGGAAGCCGAGCGAGTAGCGTGCGAACCGGCCGAGGCGCGCGCCGTCATATTCCTGCACGAGCCTTGCGCGCTGGGTGAACATCTCCGAAACGGAATCGATCGACAGCGCGCCGGCAATCAGCACAAATATGGCGGTTGCGCCCGCAAGGCCGAGGACGATCAGCCGGGACCGGCGGTAAAGGTTTTGTTCGGTGACAAGCGCCAGCAGATAGATCATGAGAACAGCGGCAACCATGACGCCCCAGGCCCCTCGCGAGAAGCTCAGGAAAACCGCGAGCGTGAGGATCGCGAGCGGCGGCAGCAGGTGCAGGTTTTTCAGGACCGAATCCTTCAGCAGCCGCTGGATGAGCAGGACCGTCGGAAGAACGAGGAAGGGGCCGAACACGTTCGGATCCTGGAAAGTGCCGCGTGCGCGGTCATAAAGGGTAAAGTAGCCGGCGCCCGGAAAGAGATGGAAATAACCGGCAATGCCGATCGCGGCCACAAGCACGGCGCTGATCGTGTAACCGCTCTGGACGATCCGGTATTTGCCCGGATCCTCCGACAGGATCGCCGCGTAGAAGATCGCCGTGATCGCGAGAAAGCTCGAGGTGGCGATATACATCGACGCCTCGCCGATGTCGCGCGCCATCGGGATCGAGGCGATGCCGCCGGCAACATAGAGCATCATGCAGATGATCAGGGGACCGAACTCCCGGCGCAGCTTCAACCCGCAAGCCAGCCAGACGACCGACAGGAACGCCATGTAGAGTTCGTAAGGTGCCGGTTCCTCGATGACGAAACCGGACAGGAACGCGGCCAGCCAAAGGGCGCCGTTGCCCAGGCTCCTGGCCGGAAGACCGGCGGACGGCCGCGCCAGGGTCGCGCCGCCATAAGGGCCGGTCGTGACGCTCAATAGGCGTTCTCCGTGTTCAGCAGGCAGAACGGTGTCAGGAACAGGATCTTGAGATCGAACAGAATAGACCAGTTTTCAATATAGTCGACATCGCACTTGACCCGGTTCTGGATCTTTTCAGGCGTGTCCACCTCGCCGCGCCAGCCATTGATCTGCGCCCAGCCGGTAACGCCGGGCTTCACCTTGTGACGGGCGAAGTAGCCGTCGACGACATCATCCCAGGTCTTGTTGTCCGTGTGGGCATTGACGGCGTGCGGGCGCGGCCCGACCAGCGACAGGGTGCCGGCAAGCACGTTGAAGAGCTGGGGCAGTTCGTCGATCGAGGTCTTGCGGATGAAGCGCCCGACCCGCGTCACACGCGGATCTCCTCTGGTGACGACCTGCTTGGCGTCCGGGTCGGCCATCTCCGTGAACATCGAGCGGAACTTCAGCACCTCGATGATCTCGTTGTTGAAGCCGTAGCGCTTCTGTCGGAAGAGGACCGGCCCCCTGCTTTCCAGCTTGATCGCGACCGCTGTTGCGATCATGAGCGGAAACAGGATCAGAATGGCAAGGGTCGCGAACACCAGGTCGAAGACCCTTTTGGCCACCATGTCCCAGTCCGCAATCGGCTTTGCGACCACGTCGACGAAGGGGACCGTGCCGATGAAGGAGGCGCCCCGGTCGCGGAAGCGGACCTTGTCCGTGTGGGCGGACAGGCGGATGTCGACCGGCAGTACCCAGAGTGTCTTGAGCAGTTCCAGAACCCGCTTTTCGGCGCGTAGGGGAATGCAGACGATCAGCATGTCGATGCGGGCAAGCCTCGCGAATTCCACCAGGGCAGAGATATTGCCGAGTTTCTGATAGCCCGCGACCACCGGAGGCGACCGGTCGTTCGATCTGTCGTCGAAAATACCGCAAATCCGGATGTCGTTGTCGGACTGAGCTTCGAGCTCGTGAATGAGTTCCCGGGCGGCCGTGCCGCCTCCCACGATGATGGCGCGCCGCTCCAGCCGGCCGGATTTCGTCATGCCACGGACGATCCTGTTGACGGCCAGTCGGGAAATGCACAGGCCGGTCAGTCCGAGGGCATACCAGGAGCCGATCCAGGCCTGCGGGAAGTCGGCTCCAATACCGGTTGCCGACCTCAGCACTGCGAACATCATGAAGACCAGCGTCCAGCCGGCCGCAACCCGGCCAAGCTGGGACAGGCCTTGCCGCATGATGTGCAACTGATAGACGTCGGCGGCCTGGAAAAAGGCAAGTGCGAAGAGAATGGCAACACCGGCGACGAACCCGTTGGCGATGCCGAAGCCAGCCGGCTCTGCCCCCCAAAAACCGGCCACCAGGGCGGATCCGGCGATTAGCAGGACGTCGGTCAGCCGGACCAGGCCGGTCAGCACGGGTATGGACACGCCTTTGCCGCCGAGACCGAGCGCGATTTCAACCGCTTCCGGGGACAGCGCCGAATGCGCCATCGGCAACACTTCCAGGTTTGTGTTTCCGTCCATGCCCTGGATCGTGCGCCGAAGCTGCGTTTCGAGCCTGTGTTCAAATCCGAACTGCCCGCCGGGACCTTCGGCGGTGGCATCATGTTCGCTGCGTTTCAAAGCTTGCATGTTCATGATCTGTTGCTCGACCTGGCATAGACCGTTTGGGCCCGGTGAACGGACAGGGCGGCTTCTTTGAGAGGCGTTGCGTCGTCGACAGGGTCGAGGCCCTGCAGGTCCAGGTAAAGGGTCGTGATCCGGTCCTTCATGAGGTCGGTCGAGAAGGTTTCCGCCAGGCAGCTGCGCAATTCCCTGGCTTCCCTTTCCATCCTGTCCGGCTCGGCGAGGGCCTTATCCATGGCCATGGTGAGCTTCCCGATATGTCCGGGGTCGATCAGCCGGTGGGAATGACGGCCGAAGATTTCGGGAATGCCGCCGACACGCGTCGCGATCAGCGGACGTTCGGCCGCGACCGTTTCGAGGATGATATAGGGCATGGCTTCCGCGCGTGAGGGAACCACGACGTTCCGCGCCAGCTTGAACGCATCGCGCGCGGGCAGGGCACCGTGAAAGGAGATGGCGCCGTCGAGACCGAGCTTGGCGGCCATCATGCGGTAACGTGCTTCGTCGGGGCCTTCGCCCACGATATGGGCACGCGGAGCGACGCCGGTCATGAGGCGGATGTTGTAGAGCGCCTCTATGAAGAGATCGGGCCCCTTCAGGTCCCGCAGCATGCCTATGTAAAGAAAGTCGGCGGCATCGGGACCTGGTTCCACCGGCTGGAATTCCTCCGGGGCGAGGCCGTTGTAGACGATCCGGGACTTTGCGCGCGGTTGGCCGACCTTGCTTTCGTAGGCCGACGCCTCGTAATCGGAAACGAAAATGAGGCCATCCGTCAGGCGGCCGAGCAGGCGCTCGATGGTATGATAGACCCGGCCTTCGAAACGGTGCGGATCATAGTGAAGGCTGCCGCCGTGCGGGCAATAGACACGCGATGTTTTCTGGCCGCGCAGCCTGAGCGCAGTGCCGATGAGGCGCGCATAGGCGCCACCCTTCGCGCCGTGACCGTGCAGAATGTCCGGCTTCAGATCCCGAATATGGCGGTAGAGAGACAAGGTTGCGGAGAGATCGCCGAGGGTAAGCTGGCGCTGCATCGGAAACCGTGCCACGCCGAGTGCCAGTTTCGGGCGCAGCTCCTCGATCTGCGCTGCATCGAAAGCACTGCCCGTGCTGCTGTCGCAAACGAGGCCGACCTGATGACCGTCGTCCGCCTGCGCCGCCGCGAGATCGCGAATATGACGGAAGATTCCGCCAATGGGCGAACGGACACAGTGAACGATCCGCATGGGAGCCGTTGTCATGGTGCTATTTCCCTGTTGTCACCTCCAGATTTCTTTGTGAACCTGTGAGGCCTTGGAAAGGCACCCTAGCAAAGGGAGATGAGTCCACCGTTAATTCGGCCTAGGCTCAGAAGTAACGCTCGCGGACGTAAATCGTGTCTCCGGGCCGGATAGGGTCCGAAATGGGCACACGGCCGTTTAGGATTTCACCATTGATCTGCCGCGTGACATCGACGTTCGACTGTTGGGCGCGGGAGCTGAAACCGCCCGCCGTGGCGATGGCATTCTGAACCGTCATGCCGGCGACGTAATTATACTGGCCCGCATTTTGCACTTCTCCCATGACGAAGACAGGACGATAGGTATCAACCTCGACCGAGACGTCCGGATCGCGGATGTAGCCCTTGCGCAATTTGGCTGCGATCTCGGCGGCCAGGCTCTGTTGCGTCTTGCCCCGCGCGGCAACGCTGCCGATCAGCGGGAAGGAAATATACCCAGCCTGATCAATGACATAAGTATTCGAAAGGTCATCCTGACCAAACACGATGATGCGCAGCTTATCGCTGGAATCCAGGCGATAAGGCTGTGTCAACGTCTCATGAAAGGCGGTCGGCGGTTGCCTGTACCCACTGCACGCAGCAAGACCCAGGCAAAGGCCCAGGACCAGTAGCGCTCTCGTTCGCATGAGCGACTCTCCTACAATTCGCTGCTAGCATTGCGTGTTATGGTTAATTGAGAGTGAAGACGCGAAATTCGACGGGTGGAGGCAGTTTGCGCGGGGGAGCGTTATGGTAAACGGGCGGGGGCGTGGATTTGAGGGCAATTTAACCGATCGCTTACCCTAATTCGACATAGTTCGTCGGAACTCTGGAGATTCTGACAATGAGCCCACCGCGGCAGATGCATTCCGATGACGACATGGCACTGGACCTTGGCGGCCTGCTGCGCGTGATCGGCCGGTCCCTGGGCTGGCTGTTGCCGCTCACCCTGATCGTGGCAGGGGTGACTTTCCTGGGACTGCAGTTCGTCGCGCCGAAATACAAGAGCGAAGCCAGGGTCATCATTGAAAGCACGGACAACAAGTTTCCCGGCGCCACCCGCGGCGCGGAAGAGCAGCGGGCGGTGCTCGACAGCGAGGGCGTCGCCAGTCAGGTGCAACTGCTGAAATCGGCGGATCTTGCCCGAAGGGTTGCCAAGAAACTCGACTTGGCAGCAATTCCCGAATTTGACGCGCAGGGCGGCGGCTCGCTGGCCGGCAGCCTTCTGTCCCTGGTGGGTATTGGCAAGGACGGGGCCTCCAACAGCGAGGAACAACGGGTCCTCGATCACTATTATCAGAGCCTGGAAGTCTATCGTCTCGAAGGGTCTCGGGTCATCGCCGTCAGCTACAGGGCCGAAAGCCCGGTTCTGGCCGCCACGGTGGCGAATACGATCGTTGACGAATACCTGTCGGTTCAGTCCAACGCCAAACGGCAGACCACGGAGCAGGCCTCGGCCGCGCTGGAGCCGCAGATCGTGGAATTGCGCAAGGAAGTGCAGGCTGCACGCAAGGCGGTTGCCGATTTCAGGGCCCGGGCCGATCTCCTGATCGGCGCCGACAACATTCCGCTTAATCAGCAGCAGCTCGCCGAGACCAGCAGCGACTATTCGGCTGCCCAGGCCTCCAAGGCCGAGGCACAGGCCAAGGCCGATCTCATCCGCGAACTTTTGACGTCCGGAGGGTCGCTCGATACCGCCAGCGACGTGCTCAACTCCGCGCTGATCCAGCGGCTGAGGGAGCGTCAGGTGGAGATCCAGGCGAACATTGCGGAACTCTCAATTACCCTTTTGCCGAACCACCCGCAGCTGAAGGCACTTCAGTCCCAGCTCGGCGATTATGACCGCCAGATCCGCGCCGAGGCCCGCAAGGTTCTGAAGGGGCTGGAGAACGATGCCAAGGTTGCCAACCAGAGGGCGGCGGCACTGGAAAAGCGGTTGGAAGAGCTGAAAAAGGCGGCGGCCCGTTCCAACGCGGACCAGGCCCGGTTGATCGAACTCGAGCGCGAAGCCAATGCAAAGTCGGCGCAGCTCGACCAGTTGCTCCTGAGTTTTCAGGAAGCCGATTCCCGCTTGCGCGCCCAGGTGCTGCCTGCCGATGCCAGGATCATTTCCCGGGCATCCGTGCCGGTAGAACCGTTTTCTCCGAAGGTCGCTTCCAGCACCATCATTGCCGCGCTCGTGACTTTCATCCTCGGCTGCGCCTTTGTCCTCCTGCGTGAATTCCTGAGCGGTAATGTGCTTCACAGGATCAACGAACCGCTGCCACAGCACGGCACAAGTGGCCCATCATCGGCTTCGGTATCGACATCGGCGCCGGAACCTTCGGTCGGGACCGTCGAGATGCCCGCCGGAGCGACTTCCGGGCACGGCAGATACGGCTGGGGCGGCGGATATGGCCAACCGGTCACGAGCTACCGGATGGACGCGGCGTTCCGGGAACTGGGCGGCCAGAAACAGCCGTCCATCGAGCAGATGACGGACAGGGCCAAGGGGGACGGGCGTCCGGTCGAGGAGCTGCCGGAGCAGGTCGAAGCGGAGAGCGTCCGGGAGGCCGGGGAGCGCGTGCAGCCGCAGGGGCGCCGGGAGCGTAGCGGGCGGGGAGCGGGGAAGCGAGGCCACGCTCCGGACTGGATCGGCAGTCTGCGCGGCACCTCCGCGGATGAGGACGTGCCACAGGACCGCGGCTCGGATGCCGCAGCTGGAGGCGAGTTTGCCGCCGTGCGCGCCGAGGATGTCGAAGCCGCCGGACGCATCGTTGTTCTCAGTGTCGACGACGATGCTCTTTCGCACGATCTGGCCTTCGATCTTGTCCGCAAGGCTGCAATGTCCGGCAAGTCGGCGCTGGTCATGGAAGTCTTTCCGGAACAATCCAACGGCAAGGCCGCGGAAGGGTTCTCGGACATCGTGGCGGGCCGCGCACCTTTTGCGAAAGTGGTCTACAGGGATGCCGCCTCAAAGGCGCATATCATCGAGGCGGGCCGTGTTGCCATTACGGACGACATGGTCAAGTCGGACCGCTTCAAGCTGGCGCTGGAAGCGATCAAGTCGACTTATCAGACGGTTGTGGTCGATCTCGGCGCCATCGACGGCACGTTGGCAAGTGCCAGGATGCTGAGCTTCGCGGATCGCGTCCTGATTGCGGCAAGTGCCCCTGATCACGGCCATGAACTGGAAAGCGCGGCCAATCTGCTGGCTCACAACACCGGCGCCAGGGTGGAAGTCGTCATCGCCGGAGGTCCCGGTCCGCGTCGGAATGGCGACGCGGCCTGACTATTTCCCTGCCATGGACCCGGTACCGAGGCCGGCCTTCCATTTTCTGAAACGCCGGACCAGCGGCCACAGTGTCCCGGAAGACCGGATCGCCGTTTTGGCTCGGGTCGCAGACCGGTTCAGGCGTGCCTTCAGGACGCCCTTCAGGGTGATCGCCTGCAGGCTGTCCTTCAGGACAACGGGTTCCGCCCAGTCGGTCTTATAGCGTTCCTCACCGAGACCGAGGTCGAGCGTGTTGATATCCGGGTTCGCGCAGGCATGGCGGATGATTTCCATCATCAGGACGAGGCCCGGGCTGTAGGGTAGAAATTCATCGTGGGCGACGCTGTTGCTGTAGGTGTGAACCGTGCCGTCCCATTCACTGCACAGGCAAGTCGCCCGGATAGCTCCGTTCACCTCAAGAGCCCAGGCCTCGAGTACGGCGCGTGCGGCACCTGCCTTTTGCCGGTCGCCATCCAGGACGGCCTCCAGAAAGTATTTGGCGGTGCGGTCGGAGAAAACATTCGGAATTCCTGCTTCTTCCGCCCGCCGGGCGCGCTGGTCCAGAAAGACCGTGAGCACGCGAGCGGCGTCAGCGCCGGTCGTGGCACGGAAGACCCTGTAGCCTCCCGCCTCCTGCAAATGCCGCTGCTTGCGCAAAAGGTTCTTGCGGGAAGACTTGCTGTGGGTTTCCCGGAACAGGCTATCGAAATCGGCGGGGAGGGGGCGGACGAAGATCGGACTGGGGCTCTGTGTGGCCGTTTGCAGGATCAGCGGATGCTGCCGCCCGTGCCAGGTCTCGGGGACATTATGAAGCGCCAGGAGATCCGCGCCGGTCTGGCTGCACGTCACTTCCAGAAGCATCCGGATCTGTTCGCCGTTCACGCCAGCATAAAATTCCGGGTCCCAGATGCCGGTGTTCTGGTTGCCGTTCCGGTGGCCCAGAAATGAAAGCGTTCCTATGCCGGCTGCGCGGTCGATACCCATCGGCAGAACCGCCACGGGCTTTTCCCCCAGACGGAAGACGGCGATGGCGGCTTCAGTCCCCCGGGCCTTGCCGAGGGTCTGGTGCCAGGCGGAAAGCCAGGTCGGGGACTGATACGGATTGCCGTATCCTGCATCTAAAAGTTGTTGCCACGCAGGTTCCGCCTCGCTAAGTCTCTGGTGCACGGATACCTGCAGTCCGCCAGCCGGGTCCGTCATGTTCTTCGCGTCCACTTCATCAACAGGAGCCCGATGCGATTTGGAAATTTCGAATAAACCATTTTGAGCGAACATGCGGGAATGTCAGGCAGATATGCTGGCGGTTCGGATCAAGTCTCGTTAGATTTAGCAATAAATATTAAAGAAACCGTGCCTTAATGGCATCTTGTTGAAGAGTGGCGACACGGCCCATGAGCTTACGGCATCAGACGGTATCACGCGCTTTCCGCTTCCTGAAGGGAACGGGGATCGGGCGTATGCTGGCTCCGATTACGCAGGGTTGTGGTGCCGTTTTCATGATGCACCACGTGCGTCCGGCTCGTGGCGACGCCTTTCAGCCAAACCGGCATTTGGAAATCACACCCGAGTTTCTACGACTTGCGATTGAGCGGATCCGCGCCAATGGCTACGAGATTATCTCGATGGACGAGGCGGTCGATCTCCTGAAATCCGGATACGGCAATCAGAGATACGCCGTGCTGACGTTCGACGACGGCTACCGCGACAATCTCGATTTTGCCTTTCCCGTGTTGAAGGAACTCGGCGCGCCGTTCACGGTCTATGCGGCCACGGGCCTGATCGACCGGACCAGCGAACTGTGGTGGCTGGCCCTGGAACAGATCATCGCGCAAAACGATGAGGTTGTGTTCACGCGCGCCGGGGAGACGGGAGGCATCCCATGTGCCGGCCTTCAGGAAAAGAATGCCTGTTTTGAAAAGCTGCTCGACTATCTGACCCTGGAACTGGGAGAAGTGGACCAGAGACAGGTCATTCGTGCGCTGGCCGACAGATACGGTGTCGATCTGGAAGCGCTTGCCGACAGCCAGGTCATGACCTGGGACGAGGTCAGGCAACTGGCCGCTGATCCCCTGGTGAGTATCGGTGCCCACACGCATGATCATTTTGCGATGGCGCGCCTGGACGCCTCCGCGGCCAGGGCCGATGTCTGCAAGGGACTGACACGGCTGGAGGAGGAGCTGGGGCGCCGGCCGAAGCATTTCGCCTATCCTTATGGAAAATCCCACACGATAAGCCTGCGCGATGCCGATATTCTCCGGGACTTCGGCTTTGCCTCGTCGGTGACGACGCTGCCCGGCGTTCTGCAGTCGGTCAACGCGCGCGATCTCATGATGCTACCGCGCGTTTCCCTGAACGGCCGTTTCCAGGACCCGGCCGTGATCGACGAATATCTGACGGGCGCGCCTTTCGCACTCTACAGGGCCGCACGTTGGGCCGCTGCGGGTTTTGGCGTCAGGTCCGGTTTTTCCCGCCTTTTTCCATCCACCAGATGATGGCGCCCGCCGGAATGACCCAGACGAGGCCGGCAACCGCGAAATAAAGAATGCGGACCAGTTCGGATGATTTCTGCAGGGTCATGTCGCCGATTACCATCGCGACCAGGGCATAGATCACGACAAATGTCACCAGCGCGACCATGCCGACAAATTTTCTGAATGAAGGCACCATGCCGAGTGTTTCCGTGAAATGAGAGACCGATTGCCGCAAAGACCCTAAGACCGCTTGCCGTCGCGCCCCTGCACCTATATCTCCGCAGACCAAAGGTCAAACCGCATCGGGCAAAAACCGGAACCGCTTCATGATCGCTACCACGGACACTGCATTGGAAAGCCAGATATTGCCGGCCAGACTGGACCGGATCCGGCGCAGCAGAACGCTGATCCGGTGGTGGCTTTATATCGTCTGTGCGCTGATCCTGGCCATGGTTGTCGTCGGCGGTGCCACGCGCCTGACCGAATCCGGCCTGTCTATCACCGAATGGAAGCCGATCCACGGTGTCATCCCGCCGCTGAGCGAAAGCGAGTGGGAACAGGAGCTGGAGAAATACCGGCAGATCCCCGAATACCAGCTCATCAACAAGGGCATGAGCCTGGAAGAGTTCAAGTTCATCTTCTGGTGGGAGTGGAGCCACCGCCTGCTCGGCCGGTTCATCGGCATTGCCTTTTTCGTGCCGATGCTCGCCTTCTGGGCGGCGGGCCGGATCGAGCCCTGGCTGAAGCCGCGCCTCCTGATCGGCCTTGCTCTCGGCGGCTTGCAGGGAGCCGTCGGCTGGTGGATGGTGGCCTCCGGGCTGGTGGACCGGACAGACGTCAGCCAGTACCGACTGGCGCTCCATCTGTGCCTGGCGCTTTTTATTTTCGCTTATCTGTTCTGGACCGCCCGCCGGCTGGCGCCGCTTGAGGAACCGGAGGGCATCGAGCAGAACCGGCTCACCGGCTTCGGCTGGCTGCTGGTCTGCCTGGTCTTTCTCCAGCTCTTCCTGGGTGGCCTCGTTGCAGGCCTCAATGCCGGTCTGACCTTCAACACCTGGCCGCTCATGGATGGGCAGCTTGTCCCCAAGGGCCTGTTGGTCATGAACCCGGTCTGGCTCAATTTCTTCGAGAACGTCATGACCGTGCAGTTCCAGCACCGCATGATGGCCTATCTGCTGGTTCTGATCGGGCTGATGCTCACCTACGCCACCTTCCGGGTCAGCCGGCGAGGGGCCCTGCGCAGGGCGGGAGCCCATGTCGGCGGTTTCATTCTGGTGCAGGCGGTCTTGGGTATTCTGACGTTGATCTGGCAGGTGCCCTTGCCGGTGGCGCTGATCCATCAGGGCTTTGCCGTTGCGGTTCTTGCCGCCTCCGTCGACTACCTGGCGGTCCTGAAGGGACCGTTCCCGGTCCGGGGATAGGCTGGGGACTGATGTTTTTCTAAAAAGGCCAGCCTTTCGGCGGGCAACGAGAGCATTCGAAACCTCTGCATCGTCATCATGGACGCAGCGTAGCGCAGATCCGGGACCGGAGAGCAGAAGACCGTCGGCTGATTCAGGGAACAAATTGGCAGGTCTGTGTCTCTCCGATCCCGGTTCAAGCTTTGCTTGCCCGGGATGACGCTTGAGACAAAAGACCTTTGTCAGCCCGCAAAAAAGAAGCCCGCCGTTCGGCGGGCTTTGGTTTCTTGAGAATGCTCGAACCGGATCAGCCCGCGAGCGCCTGATCCAGGTCCGCGATGAGATCCTCGACGTCTTCCAGTCCGACGGAGATGCGCACTACGTCCGGACCGGCTCCGGCCGCCGTCTTCTGCTCGTCGGTGAGCTGGCGGTGGGTGGTGGAGGCAGGGTGAATGATCAGGCTGCGCGTGTCGCCGATATTGGCAAGGTGCGAGAACAGTTCCACCCCGGACACAAGCGAGACACCGGCATCATAGCCGCCTTCGACACCGAAGGTGAACACGGCGCCAGCGCCCTTGGGCATGTATTTCTGCTGCAGGGCATGATGCTTGTCATCGGGCAGGGCAGCATAGGACACCCATTTGACCTTCTCGTGGGACGACAGGTGCAGCGCGACCTTCTTCGCGTTGTCCGAATGCCTCTGCATGCGCAGGGGCAGCGTTTCGATGCCGGTCAGGATCATGAAGGAATTGAACGGCGAGATGGCAGGCCCGAGGTCTCGCAGGCCGAGCACGCGGCAGGCGATGGCAAAGGCGAAATTGCCGAAGGTTTCATGCAGGACGATGCCCTGGTATTCCGGACGCGGCTGCGAAAGCAAAGGATAGTTGCCGCTCGCCGACCAGTCGAAGCTGCCGCCGTCGACGATGATACCGCCCATCGAGTTACCATGGCCGCCCATGAACTTGGTCAGGGAATGCAGCACGATGTCGGCGCCGTGCTCGATCGGACGGCAGAGATAAGGTGTGGCCATCGTGTTGTCGACGACAAGCGGTACGCCCTTCGCCTTGGCGATGGCGGCAATGGCAGCGATGTCGACGATGATGCCGCCCGGGTTGGCGAGGCTTTCGATGAAGATCGCCCGGGTCCGGTCGTCGATGGCGTCTTCAAAGGAGCTGATGTCGGATGGATCCGCCCATTTCACGCCCCAGCCGAAGCTCTTGAAGGAATGGTTGAGCTGGTTGATCGAGCCGCCGTAGAGCTTGTTCGCGGCAACGATGTTGTCGCCCGGCTGCATCATCGAATGGAAGCACAGGAGCTGAGCGGAGTGGCCTGAAGCGGTGGCGAGTGCCGCCGTGCCACCCTCAAGCGCGGCGACCCGCTCTTCCAGGACGGCGGTCGTCGGGTTGGTGATGCGTGTATAGATATTGCCGAAGGCCTGCAGGCCGAACAGGGAGGCTGCGTGGTCGACGTCGTCGAACACAAAGGAAGTCGTCTGGTAAATCGGTGTCGCCCTGGCGCCCGTCGACGGGTCGGGGGCCGCGCCGGCGTGGATGGCGAGTGTAGAAAAGCCTGGAATATTTTCGCTCATAAAGGAACCTCCCAATTTGAATCGCGGCAGTTTGACCGAAGGGGCCGGGCTGGTCAAAGCCGGAATTCCCGGTTTTGGTCCGGATCGGAAATTTTTGTGCTTCAAGGGCTTATGGGAAACCCTCGTCTGACCCGGCCGGATGCGGCCGTCGCCGCTAACTGCTCCCGCCGCCGTGCAGACCCCGGTGCTGGAAACCGGACCTGAGGGACGGGCGTTTGGAGGAAAGCGTCCTGGAATTCACTCCTGCCCAACCGATTTCGCCGGAAAGACGGCCATATTCGATCTTCGGGCAGCGGTTCATGACCACGCGAATGCCCTTCTCCTCCAGCCGCGCCGCGCTGGCGTCGTCGCGCACGGTCAGTTGCATCCAGATGACCTTCGGCAGCTTCCCGCTTGCGATCACCTGGTCGACGATCATTGCCGCGGCTGCGGAATTCCGGAAAATGTCGATCATGTCCGGAACGGCCGGAAGGTCCTCCAGCGAGGAATAGACTGTCTGCCCCAGGATCTGGCTGCCCGCCTGACCCGGATTGATCGGCCAAACGTCATAGCCCTTGGACAGGAGGTACTTCAGAACGAAATAGGAGGGGCGCACGTTGTTGGCACTTGCGCCGATGAGGGCAACGGTTTTGACCTCGTCGAGGATGCCCTTGATATAGGCGTCGGAATAGGCGTCGTGGTTCATTGATTGGAAACTCTCAGGTATGCGGCGCTATCCAATTCGAAACCGGACGCTACTGCAAGCCTTTCAAAGGTCGCATGCGGTCACATTCGGCGGCATGCACATGAAATTCAGCATTCGCGGTCAGGCGGGGCGCAGTCAGGACGGCTAAACGGGAACTGTCAGATGGCCCGAAGGATCGGGCGGTGTTGGGGAAGGCAGGGGAATGAGCGGATATGGGCAGCGGCTCGGGCGGGTTCTTGAGGAAATCGACAAGACGCTCGACCAGCCGCTGGATATCGAGGCTGTTTCCCGGTCGGCGGCCTATTCGAAGTTTCATTTCCAGCGCCTGTTTTCCGCTTTTCTCGGGGTCGGCGTTGCCGACTACCGGCGTCTTCTGAAGCTGAAGCGGGCAGGGCAGCAACTGGCCTTCCGGCGGGACTGTTCCGTCACGGATATCGCCTTCGAGGCCGGATATGAAAATCCGGAGAGTTTTTCCAGGGCCTTCAGGCGTGTCTTCGGCCAAAGCCCGACGGCGTTCCGAACGGCACCCGACTGGTCCGTCTGGCATCAGACCTTTGACCCTCTTACGGATCTGAAAGGACAGACAATGCCTGATCAGAAACTCGACCTCGACCGCATCCGGATCGTGAATTTTCCCGAAACGCCGGTGGCGGCCATTGAGCACCGCGGCGCGACCAGCGGCGTTGCGGAAAGCGTTCGAACCTTTATCGACTGGCGCAAATCCAATGCCTTGCCGCCCTCAAGAAGCGCAACGTTCAACATTCTTTACGACGATCCGAAAACAACGCTGCCCGCGGACTATCGTTTCGACATCTGCTGTGCCGTTTCAGGGCCAGTCGCGGCCAATGCACAAGGAGTGGTCACGAAATCAATCGCCGGCGGCCGCTGCGCCGTGATCCGGCATGTCGGCCCGCTCGACCTCGCCGAAACTTCCATCCGCGCACTTTACCGCGACTGGTTGCCTCAAAGCGGCGAAGAGCTGCGGGACTTTCCACTCTTCGTGCAAAGGCTGAGTTTCTTTCCGGACGTGGCCGAACACGAAGCAGAAATGGATATCTTCCTGCCGCTACGATGAGGAACGCAAGAAGCTTGATTGTCATCCCTGCGGAGGCAGGGATGACAAGGAAGGATCTTCAAGTACTTCAATGGTTCAACAGCGTTTGAGGCGAGCGCTGCAGGTCGTTCATCATTATGCGGATCCGAACAGTTTCCGCTCCTGGTCCTTCCTGAATTCCTTCCGGATCATCAGTTTCAGGCCGGACCAGACCGCGTCCACCGCGCAGACCTTTACGTCCACCAGTCCCAGCGGCAGGCAGATCTCGCGAATGGTGTCCTCGGTGATGTCGGTCGGCAGTTTGCTGGCCCTCTTCGGCCAGGAAACCCAGATCATGCCACCGGGATCAAGGAGGTCGCGAAGTCTGCGGAGTTCACCTTCAAGGCAGTCCCGCGAGGAGACAAAGACATGCGCGCACGCAAGACCGGGTTCCGGCGAGGCGAGGAGCCGCGTTTCGGGTTCCTGCTCCTGCAAAAGGCGTGCGACCTCCTGGGGCATATCCAGCCACCAGCAGGTCATGCCGGGTTTGAGGCCGAGTTTGGCCGCTAGCGGGCGCCCTGAATAACCTTCCTGTTGCATCGAGCTCCTCAGGTTCTTCCCTTGGTCCGTGGCCCTGTCGATGTGCGTTTCCCTGCAGCCTAGCAAATTTACGGATGGCAGGGCTACGCGGATGTGAAACAATCCATGCTGCCGGATCAATCTTTCCAGGCCAGCATCACCGCATGCCGGCGAAGATGCCGGCTCGGCCCAACGCTTTTGCCCGACGGGATCGACTGCGCTGGTCTCAGGGCGCAGACTGGTCGAAGTAGAGCTCATCGGAATGGAATTTCCTTCATGGCGCTTCAGGAAGCCGAAATGCCACGGGTTGCCCTCAAGGGCGAGGGACTGACCAAGATCTACCACATGGGCGCGGTCGAGGTGCCCGCGCTCAGGGGAGTTGACGTCGCGTTTTACGAAGGAGAACTTGTCGTCCTGCTCGGTCCCTCGGGCAGCGGCAAGTCGACATTGCTCAACATCCTGGGGGGGCTGGACACTCCGACCGCGGGACAGGTCTCCTTCCAGGACAAGGTACTGACGGACGGCAGGGAAAAGACGCTCAACCGCTACCGCCGCGATCATGTCGGCTTTGTCTTCCAGTTCTACAATCTCATTCCCAGCCTGACGGCCAGGGAAAATGTCGCCCTGGTGACGGAGATTTCCAAGAATCCGATGCGGCCGGAGGAGGCTCTGGAACTGGTCGGTCTGGGCCAGCGCGTCAATCATTTTCCGGCACAGCTTTCCGGCGGCGAGCAGCAGCGTGTGGCGATTGCACGGGCGATTGCCAAACGGCCGGAGATCCTGCTGTGCGACGAGCCGACCGGTGCGCTCGACAGCAAGACCGGCATCCTCGTTCTGGAGGCCATCCTGCGGGTCAACCAGGAGCTGGGAACGACGACGGCCCTGATCACGCACAACGCGGTGATTGCCGATATCGCCAGCCGCGTGCTGATGTTCGGCGACGGCCGGATCGTCGAGACCAGGGTCAACGAAACCCGGCGTTCGCCGCAAGAGCTGGAATGGTGAGCGCCATGTCCAGTCTCGACCGCAAGCTTCTGCGCGATCTCTGGCGGCTCCGCGCCCAGGTGCTTGCGGTTGCCCTCGTCATCGCGTCCGGAGCGGCTGTTCTGATCATGTCGCTGACCACCATCGAGGCCCTGGAGGAAACCACCAAGGCCTACTACGAGCGCACGCGCTTTGCGGAGGTGTTCGCCTCGGCAAAACGGGCGCCGGAAAGTCTTGGCAGGGACATTGCCGCAATACCGGGCGTGCAGCTCGCCGAAACCCGTATCGTCGAGGGGGCTGTGCTCGATATGGAAGGCTTCAACGAACCGGTCATCGGCCAGTTGATTTCCCTGCCCGGGCACGGGCCGGAGCTTCTCAACACGCTGGTGCTGCGCTCCGGCAGACTTGTCGAGCCGAACCGGCCGGACGAGGTGGTGGTGAGCGAGCCTTTCGCGGAAGCGCATGGCCTCCAGCCCGGAGACAGCTTCAACGCGGTGCTGCGGGGCCGCAAACGTACTCTGCAGGTGGTGGGCACGGCGCTCAGCCCCGAGTTCGTCTACGCCATCGCCCCTGGCGGCCTCATGCCCGACGACGAGCGGTTCGGCGTCCTGTGGATGGGGCGCGACGCCCTGGAGGCAGCCTTCGATCTCAAGAGCTCGTTCAACAGCATCACCTTGAACCTGCTTCCGGGAACCGACGAAAACCAGGTTATCCAACGCCTCGACGATCTGCTTTCGCCCTATGGCGGCACCGGCGCCTTCGCGCGCGTCGACCAGGTCTCCAACTGGTTTCTGGAAAGCGAGATCGGCCAATTGAAGAACATGTCGCGGATCCTGCCGTCCATCTTCCTGGCCGTGGCCGCCTTCCTGACGAACATGGTCATGGCCCGTCTCGTCGAGACGGACCGGAGGGAAATCGGTCTCCTGAAGGCTTTCGGCTACGGCAACCTGGCAATCGGCTGGCATTACGCCAAGATGGTTCTCTTCATCGGCCTGACAGGCGTTCTTCTGGGGGCCGTCGTCGGGGCCTGGCTAGGGCACTGGAACACGCTGATCTATGCCAATTTCTACCGGTTTCCGTTCCTGTATTACCGGCCGGGACCGACCGGCTTCGTGATCGCCGGCGGCATCTCTCTCGCAGCCGCCCTGGCCGGCAGCCTGGTGTCGGTCCGCATGGCGACCCGGTTGCCGCCGGCCGAGGCGATGCTGCCGCCGGCACCGCCCGTCTACCGCCGTTCCTGGGCTTCGGGCACCATGCTCTCCCGGCTGCTGGACGAGCCGACGCGCATGATCTTCCGGCGCATCGTCCGCTGGCCGCTGCGCGCGTTTCTGGCGAGCCTCGGCCTGGCCATGTCGATTTCCGTCCTGATCATGGCGCTGCAATGGGCGGACGCAATCGATGCCCTGGTCATAACCACCTTCGAAAAGGCGCAACATCAGGACGCCACCATCGCCTTCAACGACCTGCGGCCCTACGCCGTCATCGAAGACGTCAAGAACCTGCCCGGAGTCCTGGGGGCAGAACCTTACCGCGTCGTTCCCGCCCGCCTGAGCAGCGGTCCGCGAACCGAGCGCGAGGCGATCATCGGCGTTGCGCCAAATGCCGTTCTGAGTCCCGTCTACGATGTCGAGGACGAGGTGGTCGACCTTTCGCCCGGTGGTCTGGTGCTGTCCAGAAAATTGGCCGAACTGCTCAACGTGAAAGCCGGGGACGAGGTCTTCGTGGAAGTGCTCGAAGGCCGCCGCCCGCGTGTCAGCCTTCCCGTCACCCGCATCTTCGAGACCTATATCGGCAAACCGGCCTACATGGATCTCGATGCGCTCAACCGGCTAATGAAAACCACCAGATCCGTCAGCGGCCTGCACCTGGTCGTCGACCCGGCACAACGACCGGAGCTGTTGACAAGGCTCAAGGAGATTCCAGGAACGTCTGCCATTCTGTTCCGGCAGGCTTCCATCGACACCTTCTACAAGACCATGGGCGAAACCATCTTCATTTTCATCGGCTTCTTTGTCGTCTTCTCCATGACGCTTGCGATCGGAGTGACCTACAATTCGATCCGCATTGCCCTTTCGGAACAGGCGCGCGTGCTGGCCACGCTGCGCGTGCTCGGGTTCAGCCGTTGGGAAATCTCCTACATCCTTCTCGGCGAGATCGGGCTGCTGACCTGGTTTGCCATTCCGCTCGGTGCCCTGATCGGCTCCATCCTGTCCTGGGTCATGGTCAGTGCGTTCGAAACGGAACTCTACCGGGTGCCACTGGTCATCGAGAATGCGACCTACGGCAAAGCCACGCTGTTCGCGCTGGCAACGACCCTTGTCTGCGCCGTCTTCGTCCGGCGCCGGCTCGACCATCTGGACCTGATTGCGGTCCTCAAGACGCGGGAGTGAAAACGTGAGTGTTGCGGCGAGACGCCTGACGATCTGGGGACTGCTGGCCGCCATGATCGCGGCCGGCATAGGCTATGCATTCCGGCCCCAGCCGGTGCCGGTCGATCTGGCGGAGGTCCGGCGCGCGTCGATGACGGTCACGGTCAATGCCGAGGGTGAAACTCGCATTCGGGATATCTTCGAGGTCTCGGCGCCAATCTCAGGCACGGTGCAACGTGCGCCGGTCGAGGTCGGTGACCCGGTG
>JBNKGB010000093.1:0-18368 GCA_050289605.1 Roseibium sp.
ACGGCTGGATGTATGGCTTGCCGAAGAAGAAGGCGAGACCCGTGCCGAACAGCATCAGGGCGATGCCGATGGCAATGTCGTTCACCTTCGGCAGCCTGCACAGGAAACCGTGCAAAGCCCCGAAGAGAGAGCCCGAGACGCCTGCGACCAGCACACCGAACCACGGCGATCCCGTGTGATAGGAGACCGCGTAGCCGGACATCGCACCGAAGACGAGCGTGCCTTCCAGGCCCAGATTGATACGACCGGATTTCTCCGTCAGCATCTCACCGAGACTGACGAAGAGAAACGGCGTCGATACTCGGATGGCACCTGCAAACATTGCCAGGAGAACGGTCATCAGACCGGCATCGTCACCCATCACGCCTCTCCCTTGGATTTGAAGAAGGAAAACCGCCCGTAATACGTCTCCGACACGAGGATCACCAAGAAGAGCAGTCCCTGCAGCACCAGAACTGTCGCATCGGGCAGATCCATCCGGCGCTGGACAAGGCCGCCAGAGGCGGCAATGCCACCAAGGAAAATGGCGACCGGTATGATGACGAGCGGGTTGTGACGCGCCAGGAAGGAAACGAGGATCCCGGTAAAGCCGTAACCGGCGACCAGGGAGGCATTTGCCTTGCCGTGGATGGCCGCCACCTCAAAGAAGCCGGCAAGGCCCGCGCAGGCCCCTGCAATCGCACAGGAAATGACCATCAATTTTCCGACCGGCAGACCTTGCGCCTGGGCGGCCCGAAGGTTTCCGCCCGCCACCTGCGCGGCAAAGCCGAAGGTGGTCCGGTTCATCAGCAGATACAAAAGCCCGCAGAGAAGGACACCGACAAGCAGCCCCCAGTGCACGTCCGTTCCCGGGATTGCCCCGATCATGTTGTCACTGCCAATGGGCCTCGTCGATGGCTTGTTGGGATCGGATGGATCGCGCAGGGCGCTTTCGACGAAGAAGTTCAGGATGGAGACGGCGATGTAGAACATCAGCAGCGACGCAATGGTCTCGTTGACACCCCGGTAGTGGCGAAGCGCACCGACACAGCCGATCCAGATACCACCTGCCAGCATGCCGGCAATCGCCATTACGCCGAGCAGGAGAAAGGATGGGGCCCAGTCGACCATGGGAATGGCGATGGCCGCGGCAGCAAAGCCGCCCAACACAAGCGCCCCTTCCCCACCGATGATGACGAGACCCAGGCGAGCCGGTATGGCAACGCAAAGCGCCGTGAAGATGAGCGGTGCCGCGCGAACCAGCGTGTTCTGCCACGAGAAGCTGGTCCCGAAGCCGCCTTTCCAGACAAGCGAGAAGAAATCGGCCGGCGATTTGCCCAGCAGAAGCAGAAAGATAGAGAAGAGGAACCCGGACACGAGCAGGGCAGCCAGGGGAATGACGACAAATTCCGCCGATCGCTTGAACCTGTCCAGAAGTTCCGGTGCCATGCGCGTCTCGACCGCAAGCCCGGGCGTTTCCGTGGTATCTGCCATCCCTGTCCCCTGGTGCTGAATGATTTCCGGCGGATGCCGGACAGAAAAACGAGGCGTCGGCCCTGCCGGAAACTGTTCTTCCGGCAGGCCCTGGCGCCAGGATCAGGTGATCGAGCCCATGACGCCCTCGATCAGGTAATCGGTCTGATCGAGAGCCGGTTCGTAGTTTCCGAAACTCGCTCCCGCCGCCAGAAGCGGCGTCCCGTCCTGCTTGTTGATCGGGCCGACAAAGATCGGCTTGCCGGCCTTGACCTCCTCGCGGGCAGCTTCCGCGGCAGTGATCGCTCCCTCGGTTGCGCCGGCGCCATAGGACGTGTTTCGGACGAAATCGACGTCGAAACCGCCGCCGGTGAAATTCGGCAGGGATCCGCCTTCCGCCAGATCCGTGGCAAACATCTTGTAGATGGTTTCCCACTTGTACTCGGCGCCGGTGATGAAGCCGTTCGGGGCAAGCGGAGCCTGGGATGCATTATGCCCGCAACACTTGATGCCACGGGATTCTGCGGTTTCGATCACGACCTTCGGCCCGTCGACATGACAGGTCAGGACATCGCAGCCGGCATCGACCAGCGCGTTCGCAGCCTCGGCCTCGCGCACCGGCATCGACCATTCCCCGGTGAAGATCACCTGGACCGTCGCGTTCGGATTGACCTTGCGGGCTCCGAGCAGGAACGAATTGATGTTCCGCAAAACCGTGCCGATGGGCTTGGCGGCAACAAAGCCGAGCTTGTTGGTGGTCGTCGACAGGCCTGCCGCGATCCCGTCGATGTAATGCGCCTGGTCGAGATAGCCGAAATAGCTGCCGGCATTCTTCGGGTCCGCCTCCGTCCACAGCGGAGCCGCATGCCGGAACTGGACGTCGGGATATTTGGCCGCAAGGTCCAGGACGAAGGGCTTGTAGTAGCCGAAGGACGTTGCAAAAATCAGGTTGGCACCGTCCAGGTTGATCATCGATTCCATGGATTTCTCCACGGCGACGGTCTCCGGAACGTTTTCCTCCTCGACCACGGTCACGCCGGGAACGTCCTTGAGAGCTGCAGCCGCGACCGCATGCGCCTGGTTCCAGCCGAAGTCGTCCCGAGGACCGACATAGACGATCCCGACCGTGAGACCGGCGGCCTGGGCGAAACGTGGGAGACCGGCAGTAGAGAGAGCCGCAAGACCTGCGGCGGAAGATTTCAGGATAGTCCGGCGAGAGAGTTCGAATTTCGACATTACGTCCTCCGTTATTAAGACGGGAGCACGCGAATGCAGCAGCTCCGTCCAGCCTCCTTTGGTAAAATCAGCAAGCCTTGTGCCAATTTCCCGTCAGATTAAGTCCCTTGGCTCTCCTCAATTACCCATCTGTTTTTATTGGTCTTTTTCTGAAAATCGCCGGGATCGGCGATTGGCGTGTCAAACAGGCAACGCCTTTTTCCTTGGTATTTTTGCCCAAGTTTTAATCATGATCCATTTTTGCTGCCTGTTTATGCATTCTTACTGTTCAACCGCCGCCAACTTCGCTGGGGCGTAGCTCGCGTCGAGCCTTGATTTGAGATAGTCCGCACCCGAGATCGGAGCGTATCTGGCTTCCCTCCCCTCAGTGACACAACTGGGCAGGCAGACCACTTGCGCGTCGGGATTGGGATCGAGGAAAAAGGCGATCGAGTAGCGTTGCCGGCCGCCGGTATTCACCACCCGATGAGGTGTCGAGACGTAGACATCGTTGGTCCAACGCATCAGGCAATCACCGATATTGCAGACGAACGCACCGTCTATGGTCGGCGCTTTCAGCCAAACCCCGTCGCGGCGGCGAACTTCAAGACCACCAACGGCATCCGGCAGCAGGATGGTCAGATTACCGTAGTCCGTATGCGTTCCGGCGCCGATCTGTCCGGCCTCGGCGCTTGCAGGCTGCGGCGGATAGTGCAGCAGCCGCAATGTGGCGAGCGGCGCGTCGAGCTTGTCCTCGAAATAGTCCGGATCCGCACCAAGATCGGTTGCAACTGCGCGGTGGATGAGCCGCCCCAGGCTCCAGACACCGTTGAAGTAGGTAAGGACCGTTTCCTTCCACCCCGGAAGATCCGGCCACAGATTGACAGCCCGGAAAGGCTCACCCGCAACTATGCGCGGATCGTCCGGTTCAAGATCCAACCCGATATTGAAGGCTTCCTTCAGATCTGCCGGCTTGTCTGGATCAAGGTTCTCACCTTTCATCGGGACGTAACCGCGATTGGTTTTGTAAAAGTCCTTGGTCAAGGCCATCTTCGTCTCGACCGGCTCGGCGAAGAAGCGATGTGCAGCGGCAAAGCTGGCTTCCATCAATCCGCTGTCGACACCATGGTTCCTGACATAGAAGAACCCGATTTCGCGCGCCGTGCGGCCGATTTCTGCGGCGACCTTTTCAAGACCGCCGGGCGCGTTCGAGATGAGCGGCTCGAGATCGATTACCGGGAGATCGTGACCTGACATGGTTCCTGGCCCCGTCACTCGGCCGCCGCGACTGGACGGTTAGCGGCCTGTCCTGCGACGAATTTCCGCCAGCTTCCGAGCGAGGTGATGTCTTCAGCTCCCTTGATGCCGGCAGCTTCACACATGAAACCCGTCACGCTGCGCCCGTCGGCGAGGACAAGCGTGCCGAGACCGAGCGGTGCCGGTATGCCGACCAGAAAGCTGCCGACCTGATCCACCGGCAAAGCCCAGATCTCGAGTTCGATTTGACCGCCAGAAGCAGCCTCTCCGCGAACGAGACCCGGACGCTTCGGCGGGCCTCCGGCAAGGGCGTAAAGCGAATAAGCATCACTGGTCTCGGCCGCCTCCAGAAAGCGGCCGCCGCGCGATGTCAGTTCGTGATTGAGAGCCATGCCGGACATGTGCGCACCACAGACGGCAAGGGCCAATTCGTTTTCCCACGCCTGCGGAATGACTTCGGATGGTAACGGCAAGTTCCACCCCGTCGCGCCCAATGTATGTGGCGCCAGCTGTTCCAGCTTGCAGCCGAGCGCTGCGAGGAAACCATCTTTCCCGGCCGCCGCCAGCAGTGTCACGCTGCCGGGCCGTCCATCCGATCTCGGTGCGACCGGCACCGCAAGACCGCACATGTCGAGAAGGTTCACGAAATTCGTGTAAGTGCCATTCCGCGAATTCGGGCCGATCGGATCGGCTTCCAGATCCAGGACACTGTAGAAGGTCGGCATGGTCGGCACGCACAGGAGATCGAGCCCCGCAAGGACCGGCTCGGTTTTCCGGGAAAGATCCTTCAGGCGATAAAAACCGCGGAAAGCATCCGTTGCGGTCAGGTTCAGCGCCGCTCCGACGACCTTACGGGTCACGGGATGCACCGCCTCCGGGTTGTCCCGCATCAGGTCTTCGATCACCGTATGGCGCTCGGCGACCCAGGCGCCTTCGTAAAGCATGTGGGCGACGTCATAAAACGGCGTGAAATCAATTTCGACGATCTCGGCACCCGCAGACTTCAGAAGCGCAACGGTATCGGCAAAGGACTTTTCCTGGACGGCATCGCCGCAGAACTCGATGGACCCTGCATCCGGGATCCCGATACGGAGTTTTTCCGGAACTGGCTGTAAAGCCGGCGTCGCGATCGCTCTGGAATAGGCATCAGCCTCGTCGTAACCGGCAGCTGCCTGATAGGCGGTGTAGGCATCTTCCACGGTCAGCGCAAAGATGGAAATCGTGTCCAGCGTCCGGCAGGCCCGGACGACTCCGGTGGCTGACAGGGCACCGAGTGTGGGCTTCAAGCCGACAATGTTGTTCAAAGCGCCCGGCACGCGGCCGGAACCCGCAGTATCCGTCCCAAGAGAAAAACTGACTATTCCATGCCCGACTGCAACGGCAGACCCGGATGAAGACCCGCCCGGGACGATTTCGGGGTCCACGGAGTTCTTCGGCGGCTGGTAGGGCGAGCGGACGCCGACCAGGCCGGTCGCGAACTGGTCGAGGTTCGTCTTGCCGATCGGCATTGCACCGGCCGCCTTCAGCCTTGCGACGACAAACGCGTCCTCATCGGCAACATATTCATAGGCGGGACAGGCCGCTGTCGTCGGCTTGCCGGCAACATCGATATTGTCCTTGATGACGAAGGGAATGCCCCACAGGGGCTTGGCCGGATCGTACGCCCCAAGCGCTTTTGCCGCCTCCAGTACTTCCGCCTTGTCGAAGAGGCAGATGAAGATCCCCGGATCGCCGATACTGTCGATGCGCCGGTACACTTCCTCGACAATGTCGGCAGGGGTTGTCCCGGTCTTGTAGGCCGCCTGGAGAGAGGAAAGCGTGAAGGGAAGTTCGAACATCCTGGACCTCAATATCTTGTCTTTCATTCGGCGGCCGAGCGTTCCACCGTGACAGTGACCGGCGGCTTCGGCGCTGCTGCAAGCAGTTCGCTGGTATAGGGGTGAGAAGGGGTTTCCATGACCTCGACAGCAGTTCCCTGTTCCACGATTTCGCCGTCCCGCATGACGATGACACGATCGCAGAGCAGCCGGACCACATGCAGGTCATGGCTGACGAAGAGATAGCTGATGCCGAGTTTGGTGCGCAAATCGACCAGCAGGTTGAGAACGATCGCCTGGATGGAGACATCGAGCGCAGCCGTCGGTTCGTCGAGGATGAGAAATTGCGGATCGACCGCGATGGCGCGGGCAATGCCGACACGCGCTTTCTGGCCACCCGAAAGCTGGTGGGGGAACCTGTCCAGCAAGGGGCGCGGCAGTCCGACGAGATCGGCCAGCTCCTCTACCCGCGCGGCCCGCTCCCGTGTCGGCATGTTCGTCAGACGTGCCAACGGTTCCACGATGGACTGGCGTGCGGTATGCCTTGGATTGAAGCTGTCGGTCGCGTCCTGGAAGACCATCTGGATCCGGGCCCTGTCCGGGTCGCGGGCAAAATCCCTGGCGGACGACCTGGCGAGATCCCGGCCGTTGAAAAGGATTTCGCCGCTGGTCGGGTCAATCAGGCGAACCAGCATCGAGGACGTCGTGGACTTGCCGCAGCCGGATTCGCCAACAAGGCCGACACTCTCGCCCTTTCTGACGTCGAAGGAAATTCCCTTTACCGCATGAACCGGCCCGGACTTGCCTTGATAGGTCTTGGTCAGCTCGCGGACCTCCAGCAAGGGTTCCTCAACCTTCGGCAATTGAGGTTCCGGAGGGCGCTGGCCCAAAGGCAGAAGCTGGCGCACGCTCGCACCGGGACGCGGCGTCGCGTCGACAAGCTTGCGCGTATAGGGGTGCTGCGGCGCCGAAAAGAGCGCGTCTGGATCTCCCTCTTCCACGATCTCCCCATCCTTCATCACCACGAGGCGATTGCAGTATTGGGCCGCGAGGCCAAGATCATGGGTGATCACCATGGCGCTCATGCCACGTTCGGCGATGAGTTCCGCAATCAGGTCCATAACGGCCTTTTGAGTGGTGATATCGAGACCGGTTGTCGGTTCGTCTGCGATGAGCAGCTTCGGGTCGCAGGCAAGAGCGATGGCAATGACGATCCGCTGGCACATCCCGCCGGAAAGCTCGAACGGGTAGGCATTGTAGCGGGCCTCCGCATCGCGGATCCTGACTGCCTCCAGCGCCCGGATCGCCGCGGCCCTGGCATTGGACCGCGTCGCCTTGGCATGCCGGCGCAGAACATCCTCGATCTGGTGCCCAACCTTGCGGATGGGGTTGAGCGCAGCACGCGGGTTCTGGAAGATCATGGAGATTTCACGACCGCGCAGGTCGCGCATCGTGCTTTCGCGTGCCGCTCTCAGGTCGATGCCGCCATAAGTCAGCGAACCTCCCGAAATGCGTCCGTTGCGCTCAAGAAGTCGCATCAGCGCATAAGACGTAACAGACTTCCCGGACCCGGATTCCCCGACGATGCCGAGCACCTCTCCTTTTTCGAGGTCCAGCGAGATGCCGCGCACGGCCTCCACGCTGCCGCGGCGTGTCGAGAAGGAAACCTTCAGATCTTCGATCGAGAGCAGACTCATGAGCGTTGCCGGGGGTCGACCATGTCGCGCAGCCCGTCTCCCAGTAGGTTGAAGGTGAAAACGGCGAACATCAGTGCAAAGCCGGGGAAGAAGGCCAGCCACCACTCGCCCGAGACGATGAAGTTCGCCCCTTCCGCAACCATAATGCCCCATTCCGCGGTCGGCGGACGAACACCAAGGCCGATGAAGCTGAGACCCGCGGCATTGAGGATTGCCCAGCCGAGATTGAGCGAGACCTGCACCATCATCGGCGGCAAGGCGTTCGGGAAAATGTGCAGTGCCAGAACCCGGATGTCCGAGTTGCCCGAGAGCTTGGCGGCCTGTGCGAAGCCCGCATCCCTGCGGATGTTCACCTCGGCGCGCACCAGGCGGGCATAGAAGGGCACGTTGATGACCGCCGTCGCATAGACGATATTTTCAACTGTGTTGCCGAGCGCCGCAACGATGCCCATGGCAAGGACGAAGAGCGGAAAGGCCATGATCGTATCGAACAGCCGATTGAGCACGGTATCCAGCCACCCGCCCCAATACCCGGCGACACTGCCCAGGACTGACCCGATCAGGAAGGACAGCGCCACTGCGGCAACGGAAATCGCCAGATCAAGGCGCGTTGCGACGATCACCCTTGAAAAGACATCCCGCCCGAGATTGTCCGTCCCGAACCAGTGCGCCAGCGACGGCGGCTGCAAGGCAAGGGCTGCATTCGATTCCATCGGATCGTAGGGCGCGAGAACAGGACCGAGAACGGCGGCCAGCAGCAGGATTGCGAACATGGCGAAGGCAAGCAGGGTCACCGGGTTCGAACGCAGCACATAGCCGATATGGGCAAGGGTGCCGTCCTGCTTCACCGGAACCTGACTGGTGGTCGCATCACTCATCTGGTTTCAAATCCGATCCGGGGGTCAATCAACGTGTAGGTGAGGTCGATCACCAGATTGAGCGCAACGAAGAGCAGTGCCATTGCGAGTACAAAGCCCTGAACGGCGGCGTAGTCCGAAACGACAAGCGCCTCGACCGCGTAGGATCCGATACCGGGCCAGGCGAACACCTTCTCGACCAGAACATTGGCACCGAGGGTGAAGGAAAAGACCATGCCAAGCGTCGTGATGACCGGCAGGAGCGCGTTGCGGAACGCATAGGTGAAGAGCACCTTGTCCTCGGTCAGACCTGCGGCCCTCGCCGTCCGGATATAATCCGATGAGAGCGCGCTCAGCATGGCGGCGCGGGTCATGCGGGCAAGCGGCGCCAGCGTGAAAAGGGCAAGTGTCGTTGCCGGAAGCACCAGCTGCTTCAATGCCCCGAACCACGTTTCCCAGTCGCCCGCAATCGCTGCATCAATGAGGTAGAAGCCTGTAATGCGATCGGGTTCGATATAGATGAAATCCAGCCGCCCGAGCGGCGAAGGCGCAATGCCGAGCAGGTAATAGAAGATGTAGATCAGCACGACACCGGTAAAAAAGGTCGGCAGGGACACACCGGCCGTAACGAGCACCCGGCACAGGTGGTCCACTGCCGACCCGGGGCGTGTCGCTGCCAACACGCCGAGAGGAATGGCGATGGAACAGGACAGCAGTAGCGCCGTCAGTGTCAGTTCAAGCGAGGCGGGCAGCCTGTTGGCGAGATCTTCGACAACCGGCTGCCCTGTAGAGAGCGACTGGCCGAGGTCGCCTGTCAGAACATTGCCCGCATAGATCAGGAACTGCTCCGGCAAGGGCTTGTCGAGCCCGAGCGCGGTCCTCACCTCCGCGATGGAAGCTTCATCTGCCGCGTGCCCAGCAAAGTAGACCGCCGGGTCGCCCGGAAGGGCGCGGGTCAGCAGGAAGCTGACCACGACGACCCCCAGGATCACGGGAATGGCATGTGTGATCCGTAAGCCGACTGTGCTGAGGCGACCGGCCATCCTTGTTACGCCTTAGACAGGGAGCGGACATCGGGCTGACGATGGAACCAGTATTCGTATCCCGAAAGGTCCCGCGTACCGACATTGAGCGCCGGCTGCCAAAGTGCGATGCGCGGAACTTCGTCCCAGGCGATCTCGATCATGCGCTTGATCTTCGGTGCGTAGTCCGGATCCTCCACGGACATGTGCAGCGCTTCCGGCGTCAGCGTCTCGATTTCCTCGTTGCGATAATTCGAGGAGTTGAAGAGATGCCCTTCCTGATAGGCCCAGAAGAAGTAGTAGCAGGGATAGTTCAGCCAGCCGCCGAAGGTTTCCAGCGCCAGAGGCAGGCGCTTTTCCACCAGCGATGCCGTCCGCCAGTTCGCACCGGGGATCTTCTCGATCGTGGCTTTGATGCCGATCTTGGCAAGGTTCTCCTGGATGAGGAGTGCAGCCGGCTCCATCCAGTCGCTCTGGGAGAGGTCGATCGACAGCGGCACTTCGAACCCGTCGCCGTAACCTGCCTCGACGAGCAGGGCCTTGGCCTTGTCGAGATCCGTTGAATAGGGAAACTTCTGCGGCCAGGCGATGTCCTCGGGCGAGGCACTCGTTCCGCCCCACATCGGATTGCCGCGGCCATAGGCAGCCGTCTGGAAAACCTCTTCATAGGGCACGGCAAAGGCGATCGCCTGACGGACCCTCTTGTCCTTGAAAGGCTCGAAGGCGAGGTTCGGGCAGAGGCAATAAATGGCGTTCTCGACCGGGGTTGTGACAACGGTGATGTCTTCTGCGCCCGAGAGTTCCTTGGCGTCCTTGTTCGGCATGTCGAAGGACATGTCGATGTCTCCCCGCTCCAGAAGCGCGCGCCGGGTCGCCGGGCTCGGCACCTCACGAATGACCACCCGCTTGACGGCAGGAAGCGGCCCTGAAGTCCAGTTGTCGTTGCGCTCGTAGACGAGCTGCTCGCCCTGCTTCCAGGACGCGACCTTGAAAGCACCCGAGCCCGCTGGGGTCTTGTGAAGATATTCCATCGCCCAGGGATCGGCTTCCGTCGCGTGTTCCAGGGCAACTTTCGAATTGATGATCATCGGCACCGGCACGGCAAGATCCGGCAGGGTGAGCTTGGACTTGCGCAGCAGGTTGATCTTGAAGGTCAGGTCGTCGACAACTTCGAACTGCTCCGGCTTTTCAAGCGATCCCGCCTTCATCTGGACGGTCGGGAAACCACCGACGCTGACGGCACGGTCAAAGGACCATTTGACGTCCTGCGCGGTGATCGGCGAGCCGTCCTGGAATTTGCCGTCCGGCCTCAGCTTGAAGACGATCGCCATGCCGTCGTCCGTAAACTCCCAGCTTTCGGCCACTTCCGGTACGATGACGGAATAGTCGTAGGAAAGGCTCCCGTCAGGCAGTGTCTTGGTACCGAAGCTCACCAGCCGGTCATAGGCATTGACCGCGACCTGGTAGCTCGGCCGGTTGGTGCCCGTGCGGTGGAGGTCAAGACTGTTGATGGTCTGGCCGATGACCGTAACGATGACGTCCTTGCCCGCAGCGGAAGCCGGCAGAACGCGCAGGAATGGCAAGGCCGCGGCGACGAGCGCGGTCGCCCCGGCGCCTTTCAGGAAAGTGCGCCGTGAAGTCTCATTGGTCATGTCTGTCCCCTCTTTTGCAAGGAAAGGGGGAGAAGGCCCTTCCCATTGAGGACACGATGCGCGCCTTTAGTGAGTACTTCTATTGCTATTTTTGCAGCTTTGTGCTTCAAAATTTGCAGCACTCCTTGCAGGGCTTTGTAAATGAGACACCTTCAGACACTTTTGCTCATCGAAGCCGTCTCGAAAGCAAGGTCCATCCGTAAAGCGGCCGAGGACATGAACATCACGTCCTCGGCCCTCAATCGGCGTATCCAGAATTTCGAGGAGGAATTCGGCGCTCCGATCTTCGAGCGCCTGCCTCGCGGCGTCAGGTTGAACCCGGCAGGTGAACTACTGATCCAGCATATTCGCGGCCAGATGGCGGAGCTCGACCGTGTCCGCAGCCAGGTGGCGGATCTGTCCGGCCTCCGGCGCGGCCATGTCAGCATCGCCTGCTCCCAGGCTTTGCAGCCCTATTTCATGCCCGCCCAGATCGCGGCCTACCGGGCCGAACATCCGGGCGTCTCCTTTTCCGTGCATGTGCGCGACAGGGATGCGGCGGAAGAGGATCTGCGCGCTTTCGAGAGCGATCTCGCACTTGTCTTCGAGCCGACGCATCTCGGTGAGTTCGATGTACTGCTGACCCTGGAGCAACCGGTCTATGCCGTCATGGCAAAAAACCATCCCCTTGCGGCCAAGGAAACGCTGCGTCTTCGGGACTGCCTCGGTTATCCCCACGTGGTGCCGCCGAAGCGCATCGGCATCCGCTACCTTCTCGATCTGGCGGTTGCCAACATGAGCCAGAAGATGCAGCCGGTGGCAGAGGCCGATTCCTTCGAATTCATGCGTCATTACGTGCAGCATGAACAGGCGGTCGGCTTCCAGTTTCCGATCGGCCTCAACCTCAAGGGTGACGATCGGCTGGTTTTTCGCCCCCTGCAGAAGCGGGACGTTGCCTATGGCAATCTGACACTGATGCAGATGCGTGGGCGCACGCTATCGGTCGCCTCCGCGCGTTTTGCCAATCAGCTTGCCGCCGCGTTGAACAATCTACCGGGCGAGCTCGTCAGGTTTGACCGGCCAGGGCGTTGAACCGATACGGCTGACGCGGCACGTCCGGATAGGCAGCCTCGAACCAGCTGGAAATGTGCTGCACCAGTTGCTCTGTTCGCTCCCGCGCAAGCACTTCGTCCGATGAAAGAGACGAGGTGAGGAATTCAGCGATCTCGTCGAATACGGCCTGCCGGTCGATGGAAACGACCTTCCCCTCGGAGACGACCTTCTGCCCTCCCACAAAGACCGTATCGGCCGCCATCTGCCTCGTCCGCTGCAACAGGACATCTATAAGCGGGCTTCTGTCGTCGATGAAGGGCCGGGCAATGTCACGCCAGTCGACCATGACGATGTCTGCGGCTTTCCCGACGGCGAGCCGACCGATCCGTCCCTCGAACCCTGTGGTCGAAGCGCCGTGTTCCGTGGCCATCCGGAAGACGTGTCCAGCCGAGGGTCGGAAGGTGCTCAGCCCCGGCTCGCGGTGAAGTGCCCACACCAGACGCATTTCCTGCAGCATGTCCCGGTCGTCGTTGATACCGGCCTGGTCTATGCCAAGACAAACCGGCAAGCCCCGTCTCAGCATGTCGTTGACCGGCGCAACCCCGCTGGCCAGCCGCAATCCGGAGCTTGCATTGTGGCAGATCGAGCACCCGCAGTCCGCGATCAGGTCGAGATCCCGGTCATCGACCCAGATGCCGTGTCCGAGCGTCAGATGACTGCCGAGACAACCGAGGTCCGCCAGATGTCTTACGGCGGACTTGCCATGGTTCAGACGGGCATATTCGGCCTGGAAGCGTGTTTCGACCAGATGCATGTGCACCTTTGAGCCGGTCCGCCGCGCCGTATCGAAGATCGCCACAAGGGCATCGTCGGAACACCAGTGCATGTTCGCTGGAGCAAGCTGCCAGGCGACGCCGTCAGGATCCTTCCCGGCCCATGAACGCTTCTGGACCTCAAACCACTCCATGCACTCGACGATGGGCGTCCTTGTTGCTGCAAGACGTGGCCGCCAGTAGGAGGCCTCCTCTTCCGGCAGGCGATCGAGAAAGGGCGCGTCATCCTCGTGAACAAGCTGATTGCGGTTGCGGATCATGAAGGAGAACGACACCCTCATGCCGATCTCCCGATATGCGCCGATCACCTTTTCGGACAGATCCGTCCAGTTGCCCGTGTCGCCGGCAAGGCCGGGATGAATGTGCTGTACGGTGGTCGTGCCGGATTCCAGCATTTCAATCGCCGAATAGAGCGTATCCAGTCGATGGCCGACATAGCGCATGCCCCGGAATTGCGGTAGCCAGGTTTCGAGCGGTCCATAGGGGACGCCCAGCTGAAAGGGCGTCAGGCCGGAATGATGGTGACCGTTGACGAGGCCTGGAAAGACGACAGCGTCAGGGCCTCCTTCCACGAGCAGCTCCGGATACGCGCTCCGGAGTTCCTGAAAGGGCGCAATCGCCTCGATGACGCCTCCCCTAACGAGAAGACCTGCTCCCTCGTGCACCTCACCTTCAAGGTTACTGTCCACTCCGGTAATCACCACCCGCGAGCGAACAAGGAACTCCGCTTTTGCGCCCTCTGCTTTCATCGTCAGGTCCCGGATGTCGATGGGGCGCCGCTGGCCGCATTCAGGAACCGCTCTTCCCACCAGGAAAACAGGATATCCCGGAATGCCGCGCCGTCATCGTTGCCATAAAGATCCCGCCGCGCGAGTTTTTCGAAAGCCGTCCATTCGGCTTCACTGAGTTCGAGGCTGATCTCCGTTTCCACGATGGGCGTGTTCGCAAAGGCTGGTACGTAATCGGGATCTGCCGACAATTCACGCGTTGCCTTGATCCTGGAATTGCGGAACTGGGCAGGTGTGCGCTGGCTTTTCATGCGGGGAACCGGGGGCACCGCCGCCAGATCCTCGTCCGTTGCCTCGAAAATCCGGATCCGGACCGGCTTCAGTGCAAAGTTGCTGGTGCGCATGATGTCCGCGCCACAGACATTCGGGATCGCCAACACGTCCATCATCGCAAGCAGGTCGACATGGTCTCCCTGCCTCGTGTCCTGGCGGGTGATGGTCGCCCGCCCGTCGAGCGTGACTTCCGTGCACATGAAGAAGTTGAAGCTGTCATGCACATCGTCCGGCGTCAGTCCGTATTCCCGCTGCGCCTCAGCCTGGATGTCATGGCAGTTGGTATGAACGTCGAATCCGTAGGCACTCTCATAGAGAAAGGCACTGCACCTCGGAAAGAGAACGTCATTCCGCTGTACCGTATCCTTCAGTATATAGAGCATGGCGTTTTCGCGCGGCGGCGCGGACCAGAGAAAGTCGCCCTCCGTCGGATTGAAGCCGTGCACCGTGCGGGTGCGTCCGCAATGCATGAACTCCTTGTAGTCGTGCAGGTTGAAACAGTTGAAATCGACACACTGGTTGCCAACAGCCTGTTCGATCCTGAGGATCTGCCCCTTACGAAGTTCAAAAGCCTTTCCGGTTCCCGGTTCCAGGATCCTTTCATCAACGAGCCGACGTTCCGCTTCTCCAGCTTCAAGCGCAAGGGCAGTTGCGTCAGACATCGGCCTGCACCTCCCTCTTCTCAGCATATTCCCGCAAGGCCAGGCGCATCAGCTCTTCGCGGGTCTCCGCCAGGCCGCGCGCGATTGTCCGGTCGATCAGCTCCAGTTGCTGCTGGTTCAGCCTCACGCCGATGGTTCGTTTTCCGGTTTCGCCAGACACCATATCCATTGTCTCTCTTGTATACTTGAATTTGCCACTCTCGTGTCCAATAGAACCTCCTATCGAGAGGGAACACGCCAAGCGACCGCGCTCCGTCGCAGTTTCACAAGAATAAGCGCGCCAGGCAAAGTGAGAAAAGCTGAAATCTTGAGCAGACGCCGCCCGAAATTCAGGCATTTGGTATACTTGATTATTCCAATTTTGCATACTTAACTGAAGGCAACGGCAACGAGACCACCATGAAGCAACCGACCAAATCAGACATCGTCTACCTCGCCTTGCGGCAGGCCATCATCGAACAGGACCTTGGCCCCGGCACGAAATTGCCGGAAGACGAAATCGGCGGCCCATTCGGCATCAGCCGGACGCTCGTGCGACAGGCACTTGCCCGGCTGCAGGCGGACGGACTGGTCGAGACCGGAGGCAAGAGAAGCGCGACCGTCGCCCGCCCGAGCCTTGAACAATCCAAGGACGTCTTTCGCGTACGACGGGCGCTCGAGCGGGAGGTCGTGCGTATTGTCTCTGAAAACTGGTCGCCCTCTTTCGGCGCGGTCCTCGAAGGTCATATCCGCAAGGAGGAAGCCGCGCGCATGGCCGGCACCGAACGGATCTCCGTGCGTCTGGCCGCAGAGTTCCACATCCTGCTCGCGGAGCTGACCGAAAACCCTGTCCTGCTTGGCTATGTCACGCAGCTAGTCTCGCGCTGCTCACTCATTCTTGCGCTCTACGGACGGCCACACAGCACGGATTGCGCGGTCAACGAACACCGGGACGTGGTAACCGCGCTCCGCGACGGCCGGGTCGAAGACGCCGTGCGCCTGATGGATCACCACGTCAGCCTGGTAGAGACACGCGCTCTCAACGAAGAGGACAGGGATGGTCCGGGATTGGGGGAAATCCTCAGCCGTCATGCGGGTGAAATCGAAGCGGAACACACAAGCAGCGCGATAGCGTTCGACACCAGGAAAGATGCGGCGGGCAAATGACGGCTGACGGGTTCACAAGGTTCGACTTCGGCGACCTGTCGCCACGCGAACGCTACAAGCTTCTGATTGGCACCGTCGTGCCGAGACCGATCGCGCTGATCACCACGATCAGCCCGGACGGCGTCGTGAACGCTGCCCCCTATTCCTTCTTCAACTGCCTGTCGGCGGATCCGGCCATCCTGGCAATCGGCGTAGAGAACCACGCCGACATGAGTTTCAAGGACACGGCCTACAATATCCGCATGACCGAGGAATTCACCGTCAACATAGTGGATGATGCTCTGGCCGCTGCGATGAATATCTGCGCAGTCTCGTTCCCCTCCGGAACGAGCGAAATCGAGGAAGCGGGCCTGACCACGATCGCAGGCACTCATGTCGTCAGCCCGCGGATCGCGGAAGCGCCAGCCGCCTTCGAATGCCGCAGGCACATGACGCTGGAACTCGGCAAGAGCCGCGAGATCATCCTGGGCGAAGTCAAGGGGCTCTTCCTGCGGGATCATCTGGTGAACGCGGAAACGATGCATGTGGACCAGATTGGTCTGGATGCGATTGGTCGGATGGGCGGGTACAGCTACAGCCGCACCCGTGACCAGTTCGACCTGAAAACGCCCAGCCTGACTGATTGGGAGAACGGACGGATTCCGACCGCCAAAACCGGTTAACCGCACAGACGGTCTCCGGGCAGAAGCCGCTTCAAGCGGACGCCTCAGAAATTCGATATAGGCGGCAGGAGACTGCCGGTCTTGCGGAAGGATATCCCGCGAGAACGGGCAAGCTTGCGCGCCTAAAAGTGAAAAGGGGAACGGAATGAACAGCTTCAAATTCAATCGCAGAACCTTCATGGCGGGAACTGGCGCCCTGGCGCTGACGGCAACAATGGGCGGCCTCGCACGCGCCGGCACAACCACGATCGGCATGATCTACGTTGGACCGCGAGACGACTTCGGCTGGAACCAGGCGCACGCGGTTGCCGCAAAGGCCCTCAAGGACATTCCGGATGTAACGGTGGTCGAGGAAGAAAACGTCCCCGAGACCAATGCCGTCACCAAGTCGATGGAATCCATGATCGAACTCGACGGGGCAAGCCTGCTTTTCCCGACAAGTTTCGGCTATTTCGATCCCTTCATGATAGAATCCGCCAAGAAATACCCGGACGTCGAGTTCCGTCATCCGACCTCGCTCTGGTCGGCTGACAAACATCCGTCGAACCTCGGCGGATACTTCTGCTACCTTGATCAGGCCCATTACGTGAACGGCATTGCGGCTGGCCTGTCGACCAAGACCAACAAGATCGGCTTCATCGCCGCCAAGCCGATCTCGCTCGTCCTGCGCAATATCAATGCCTTCACGGTCGGCGCCAAGAAGGTCAATCCGGACGTCAAGGTGCAGCTCATCATCACCGGTGAGTGGTCCCTGCCGGTACGCGAGGCGGAAGCCGCCAATGCGCTCGTCGATGCCGGCTGCGATGTCATCGCCTGCCACGTCGACAGCCCCAAGGTGATCGTCGAAACCGCGGAAGCACGAGGCGTGAAGAGCTGTGGCCACAATGCCGACCAGTCGACACTCGCCCCGAATGGCTTCATCACCGGCGCCGAACTGAAGTGGGGCACCGTCTATACCGCTTATGCCGGCCTGATCCAGAAGGGCGAAAAGCTGCCGAACCTCAATGAAGGCGGCTATGACAAGGACATGGTCGCTTCGACCGCCTTTGGTGCCGGCGCCACCGAAAAGGCAAAGTCGGCAGCCCTCGCAGTGATCGAGGAGCTGAAGGGCGGTACCCCCATCTTCGTCGGGCCGATCAAGGACAACACTGGCAAGGTAGTCGTGGAAGGAACGCTCGGCCTCTACGACGGCGCACTGTGGGGCACAGACTACCTGATCGAAGGCGTAGACGGCTCTATCACCTGATGCCCCCTCGCAAGGATCGAGGTCATCTGAGAAGCTAAAAGTCCTGGGGCGCGAAGATCCGCGCCCTGGGCTGTTCGAAACTCAATCGTCCGCGTTTCATGCCCCAGATCGGACGCGTGATTTCCGCAATGGCATGGCTGCCGCTCGCAACAGGCAACGCCACGAAGGTCGCCTCTTCACCTACAGCAATCTTCCGCGCCCTGCTGATGAGGCGACCCGGCGACGAACTTATCATTTCGAAGCAGGTCTGGAGATCGCCAACGCTGCTCAGTTGATGCACGTTGGCGTAGAGGTTCGCCATTCTCGTCAGGGAGCAGTCGCCATAGGGCGTGAAGGGGTTGAGCACATTGTTTGTGGCAACCGTGCAGCACACGCCATGGTCATGAAAGACATGGGCCGGCGCAATAACGCGCGGCACCAGATGATCTTTATCTAGCCCCATCAGGAACAGGTCCGTCGACGGCAGAACGGTCAGTGCGACGCCGGCATCCCGCATCATCTCGACAGTTTCCATCAACTCGCTGCGCGGCAAGACGGACAACTTGGTGACGTGACCGACGGCAACACGCCCCTGCCAGCCGAAGGAAAGGGTCTGGCGCACGATTTCGTCCAGATGTCGCCAGCCTGGATCAAGATCGAAATCGAGATGAAAATCGAGATCGACATCAAAGCGACGCGCGGTCTCGAAAAGGAGGTTGCCGATCTGGGGCTGGACGGTGACATTAATGTTGAAGTCGAAGGCGACACCGTCAGGATT
>JBNKGB010000094.1:0-17721 GCA_050289605.1 Roseibium sp.
TTTGCGATACTCGGCATCCTGTCGGCGTTGAGCCATTTCCTGTCTATAGCGGCATTCCGCTTTGCCGATGCATCAACCCTGTCGCCTCTCGTGTATCTGGAACTGATCGGCTCGGCATCGGTCGGTTACCTTGTCTTCACCGATTTGCCCGACGGTTCGACAATTACTGGTGCAGCACTGATCGTAGCCGGAGGTTTGCTTCTTCTCTGGCGGCAGGACAAGACCGCAGCGGTCAGCTGACTGTCTGAAGTGGAAAAAAAGCGGCGTGCCGCTCGACTGTTCTGGACACCTGGGACAGCGACATCGGTGTCAAGCGTCTTCAAATCGGGTAACCGCGTGGCCGTGAAGTGCCCCGAGATTGGGGAGGCGTGTTTCGAGCAGAGATCTGGGAGCGAAAAGAGCCACAAGGTTGCACGCCGCATCGTCACTGATCAGATCGCTCTCAAGATCAAGGACACTCACCTGGCCCTTGGTTCCTTCAAACTCGCCGCAGGACGTCTGAGCTTTCCAGCCCCCAGTGTGGTAGAGGTTGAGGACAAAATGATCCATGCCGTCGCGTTGTAGTTTTGCTGGCGTCCTGACGTAACGTTGACCATCAAGCTCCTCGCTGGTGACGACTATGTCGCCGAGTTGGAACGCATCGACAGGCGCGGAGAATGGTTGGCCGGCTTCGTCGGACGGTCGCTCCACATCAAAACGACATCGATGCTCTCTCGCCAATCGTCAAATTCCCGGTCGAGAATTGAGTGTTTGGAATCGTTGCGGAGCCCATCGATCCACTTCCTTTCGGCGTCCAAGCGCCATCTGAGATTGGCGCCCTGAGTCAAGTCTTGGCACAGATGTGGTCCAGCGGCCAGTCGTGACAGGTGTATTCTTCCACCCGCAGTTGTCGGCTCGGGAAGATTGAAGCGCAGCATTTTGGGGGAGATTGGCTTTGTCCGATGTGCCAGTTCCGGTGCAATCCTTGAAGTGCATCGACACCTGGGTGTGGCGCAACTACCCGGATCGCCTGCCATTCCTTCGTGCCGAAGCAGATCCCAGTTCGGTTCTGCGTCTTGGGCAGAAACTCGGAGTGGGGCTGCCATCCGACGTCCGGCGTCTTTATGCCTCTCACGACGGCCAAGTAAATCCGTAGAACCGACCGACGTTATGAAGTCTTCCAACTCGGCAGGCTTCATAGCGCTCCAGCGCAATGTTGCATGCGCAGCTACTCTGAACGAATGTCGGCTTACGAAAACTGTCTTCCAAAACCCGTCAGTCAGCAACCGACCCCTTAGCGGTCGTCCCTCTCCGTACGCGACACCCAATACCTGAGTGCCTCGACGAACCCAAAGACACGGGCGAGGCCAAGCGCTGACTGGGGTCGCAAAGGCGATAACCCTACACCTTCGCACCCGCCGTCTTTGCCCAACTCAACACCGCGAGCCGAGGCATTCCCCGTTTCTTCCATCAGGACCGGCGAATGTCCGGGGCTGCCGGCGGGGACCGGGACGCCGCGGCGCAGGACGAATTTGACCGAATGTGCACCGGTCAATCCGGCGGGAAAGCGCGCGATGGGCTTGTCGATCGAATAGGCGCCGTCGCGCAGCAGGCTCAGGGCACCGCTTTTCATCAGCTGCAGCAGGCCCGCCTCTTGCGGCAACACATCATATGTCTCGGCCTTGCCGCTCGCCACGACGTCCTGCGGACGGATGGTTTCGATGCCGTCCGGATAATAACGGTAGAGATCGGACTCCAGCGCGGAGGACGTGTGGATCGTCTCGATCTCCTCAAAGCCCTTTTTCGTCATCCGGAAGCGCTTGTTGCCCTTTTCGATGATGAGCCCGCCGCCGGTTTGTTGCGTCGCGTCAGGTTTTTCACCGCCACCGGAGGGAAGCATGATCCGGCCAAATCTGTGACAGTTTGTCATCGGGTCCTTGCCAAAATGGCGATCCGCCATCCTGGACTTGCGGTCGAGGTGATCCGGGATGACGGCCTGACGAACACCGTCGGCGAGGGCTTTGAAGCGGGCATCCGTCCCGTCGAGAGCCCGCCGGAAAATGCGATCGCCGAACCCGGCCCGTTTCCTTGTTTTCCCAGGCGTGCCGCCGAAGGCGCAAGTTGCGGGCATTCATCGACGTGATGCGCGCGCAGGTCGCCCGGGCGCAATCCTGCCGGAACGGGGAGCCTCCACCGCCTTGGCCCCCGGACTTTTCGCGGACTTTTACCGGACTTCGCGGTTGTCACAAGAGTGTGCTAAGCAACATTCAAAGTGTCCAAGGGGTTGGAGGGAACATGCAAAAACGCAAGCTGGGCGCCAACGGGCCGGAGATCAGCGCGATCGGCTATGGGGCGATGTCCTTTTCCGACATGTACGGGCCGACGAACGAGGCCGAAAGCCACGCAATTCTGGACGCCTGCCGGGATCTCGGCGTCACGCACCTGGACACGGCCAATATCTATGGCATGGGGAAATCGGAAAACGCGATCGGGACCTACCTGAAAGCCAATCCGGGCGCACGGGACGAGTTCGTTATCGCCACAAAGGCAACCATAACCCGCGACGCGGACGGCAACCGCGCCCTTGATAACTCGGCGGAGCACCTCGAAGCCGAACTTGACAAGTCGTTGCAGCGGCTCGGGGTGGACCATGTCGACCTCTTTTACGCGCATCGCCGCGACCCGCGCTTCACACCGGAAGAAACGGCAGCCAATCTTGGCCGGTTGGTGGAAAAGGGCAAGGCCCGGGCGATCGGCCTTTCGGAGGTCGCGCCTTCAACCCTGCGGCGCGCCATGAAAGCCTTTCCGGTCGCCGCCGTTCAATCGGAATATTCCCTCGCCACGCGATTTCCCGATCTTGGACTGGTGCAGGCCTGTGCCGAGCTGGGTGTCGCCATGGTGGCCTTCTCGCCCGTGGGACGCTCGCTCCTGACGGACGCTCCGATCCCGCGCGAGCGGATCCCTGATGTACCGTTCCTTGCAACCAACCCGCGCTTCATGGAGCCGAACCTTTCCGAAAACCTGCGCATTACCGAAGGCTTCCGGAACCTCGCGGCAGAGATGGGCACCTCAGCAGCCGGGCTGGCGAATGCCTGGCTCCTGACCCGCGGACCGCATGTGATCCCGATCCCGGGAACCCGGTCGGTGGGGCACCTGCGCGAATGCCTCTCGGGGGCGGATCTGACCCTGACGCAAACGGATCTCCAGCGTATCGAGGCCGTGCTGCCGGTTGGCTGGGCCCACGGGGACCGCTACACGGTGGATCAATGGATCGGGCCCGAACGGTATTGCTGAAAGGCCCCTCGTACCGGGGAAGGCCCTGAGCGCTGGCTTGATATTTGCGCCGAAGTGTCCCGATGCCTTGCCTCACGGCCGTTCACGCGAGGGGCAGCACGCAAACCGTCATCAAACGCGAGGAAGACCCGAAATGCCGCATGTCATCGTCAAGATCTGGCCCGGTAAAAGCGAAGCGCAAAAGCAGGAACTCTCCGACGCCATCGCGGAAAATGTGGTGCGGATCCTCGGCAATAGCGAAGCCTCCGTGTCGGTGTCCGTCGAGGAAGTCGATCCGGCCAACTGGCGGGACGAGGTCTATCTTCCGGACATTACGGCCAAGCCGGAGCAGCTCTACAGGAAGCCTGGATACGAGATGTGATCAATCCGGGTGAGACCGAAACCGGCGATGCGCATCAGGACCTCTCTTCCCGCTGAAGAGAGGTCCTGCCGTCTTGAAAACCGGTTCTGACGCGAGGCTACGTCAGGGCCGGTTCTTTTGCGTCATGTTTCAGACCGGTGCCGGTCTTGCGCTCGTGCGGCCTTGCCGACGGTTTGTCCGGTGTCCCGCTGGTCGGCATGGACGGCGGCTTGCGCCAGGGCTGGCTCTTGTACCAGCCGGCGACGTACGCAACCGCGATCAAGGCCAGGAAGCCGGCGACGTTGGAGAGCGCCTGCAGCATCCAGTCGCCGCGGCCCCAGACCATGTCGCGCAGGATGGCGACGGCCTGGGCTATGACGAGGCTTGCCATGAAGACGGGCAGCGACTGCTGGCCGACCTTCTGCACGACGCGCACGAAACGGCCCCAGGCAAGGCCGTGGCCCAGGAGATACTTGCCCCGGTCGCCGGCGGCGAGCCAGGCGAGATAAGCCAGCGCCAGGAAGTGGATGTAGCGGAACAGGCCGAATTCGGTCTTGATCCAGAGCGGCTGGATGGTCTCCCGGAGTTCCCGCGCCCAAACGATGTTCCAGTTGTATTCGCTGTAGACCCGGTAATAGGCGAAAGGAACGGTTGCCACCACGATGACGATGCTGAGCACGATCAGGCCCCGGTTGACGGGCGGTGCCGGGATCCAGCCGCGCATGAAGGCAAAACCGGTGAAGAACAGCATCTGCCACGCAAACGGGTTGAAGAACCACACCCGGTCCGACCACGGTTCGGCGGGCAGGTTGAGCAGGTCAAACTGGGACGCGAGCCACAGGGCGGCCGAGACAGCGAAGGCGGCGGCGACCGAATAGCGGGCGGCCAGCATGATCACCGGTACAAGAGCCAGGATCACGATGTACATGGGCAGGATGTCGAAGTAGTTCGGCACCCAGGTCAGAGTGAGGATGCCGGGCAGGGAAATCTCGGTCTTGTCGTAGAGATGCCAAAGGTTCAGGGATGCGACATAGTCCTGGGTCAGGTTGCAGCAGCTCGCCAGGTAGCCGCTCTCGTGGATCATCACCAGGCCGACCGCGATCACCAGGAACTGGCCGATATGAGCCCAGTAGACCTGCCACATGCGGTGCAGGATGCGCGCGGCGCCCATGCCCCAGCCGTGGCGGTCGAAGATGCTGCCGAAGGCGATGGCCGAGGCCATGCCGGAGCAGAAGACGAAGATTTCGGTGGCGTCGGAAAAGCCGAAGCGGGCGGGAATCCAGAGGGTCCACCAGTTTTCGGGCAGGTGGGCGATGTAAATGATGAACATGCCGATTCCGCGGAAAAAATCGAGCCGCGGGTCCCGGGGGCGTTTGGTAGGGGTATGAGCGTTCACGTCAGGTCCAGTTGATGCAGTCGGATCGAACGGCCGCAAGCCGCCTCCGGAAAACGGTAGGAGGCGGTGGCCGGTCGGCAAGGTTGCCGGAGCATATCGTCCGGCGTGATTCGCCGGGCCTATGGTCCGTGTGGGTCAGGGGCCTATGCAGAACCCGTGGCCCTTAGTTTTGTATCCTCCATCACCGACTGGGCGCGCTGCATCTTGGAGCAGACCGCCAGTCGCTGCTCGGCAAAGCGGTCAAGGGCGCCGCGCTTGCGCGTGCGGCTGTTTATCAGATTTTCCGCTTCCGAGGAAAATCCTGCACGCAGGGCGGCGTCGATGGTGATCCGCTCGAAGACATCGCGCTGGGCGTGCGAGCCGCCGATCATGTGAAGGTTTTCCCGGGCGGAGGTCAGAAGAGCGAAAGCGGAGGCGTAATTGCCTTTCCGGTACTGCTCCAGGCCGAGCCCGGTCGGCAGACCGGCTTCCGCGGTGATGCGGCCGAGATCGGCCTCGCCCATGGCCCGTTCCTTCAGGCCGTTCAGCAGCCGTTCGGTGCCCATTCGGCGGCCGCCGTTCAGCAACGCCAGCAGGTAGTGCAGGTCTGCGAAGACATTGCAGCCGTCCTCCGCCCTCCGGTCCGAAAGCTGGGCAAGCTCCTCCCAGCGGACGCCGACATCAACGCCTTCCAGCTCCAGGCGGACGAGCAGCGAGGCGCCATTGGAAATGTCCCGGTAGTCGTCGGTCTTGTCCTTGCGCACGTCCGAATCGTATAGCGCCAGTGCCCTGTCGGTGTCGCCCTGGTCCAGATACATCAGTGCCAGGTGCCACCACACGTGATAGCCGAAGTTGTTGCAGTGGGCCCAGCCGTCGGGATGGGCCTCCAGCCAGCCCGCACCTTCCTCGGACCGGCCGGTCATGTCATGGACGTGGGCGACCGCATGAAGCCCCCAGGCGTCGTCGCGGGCAAACTCCAGTCCCTTCCGTCCCGTGGCTTCCGCCTTGCGGTAGTCGCCGGTTTCCTCCAGCGAAAAGGCCCGGCAGCCGAGCAGGTAGCCATAGGCCGGATGGTGTTCGTTATAGGCCGAAAAGACCCGGTCGATGGACTGGCGCATGCCGGCCGAATCGCCGAGCACGAAGCGGATGGCATGCACGAGCTTCATGATCAGGGCGTCTTCCGGCACCTTCACGAGCATGGCGTCGAGAATGTCCGCTGAGCGGGTCGGATAGCCCTGCAGCCAGGCCTCCAGCGCGTCGATCACCGCCGTCTCCCGGCCGGTCAGAGGTGTGTGGCCGGCGGACTGCCGCGCCAGGGCAAGTCCTTCGCGAGCCCCTGCGTAGAGTTCCCGCCGTCCGAGCAACAGGCAGAACAGGCCCCTCGCGGCATGGCCCAGCGCAAAGTCGGGCGCAAGGCTCAGGCAGGTTTCCAGATGCAGCGGCGTCGCCTTGCCGTGTGCCAGAAAGGCACGGACGGTTTCGTTCCAGGCGGCAAGGGCGTCCTTGTCGGTCAGGGTCAGGTCGTACCCGAATTGATCGCTGAGGCGCATGGTGGGCCTTTCGGTTTTCAGACAGGCGGCTTCCGGATCCCCTCGGCGCGACAGGCGGCGCGGCATGAGCGGAAGGTTCCTGCGGAGTGAACGGTCAGTGCTAAAATTCCGCAGGCTTCACTTGAACTGCAAAACACAAAAAGGTGTTGCCAATGTGTTGAGGGAGCGGGCACGGCCGCATTGCGAAGGGAACGCGTGCAGTGCAAGGGTAAAGCGAGGTCCCTTTCGCGAAGGGACGGAACAGACAGGAAATCCCGGACTTGACCGTTCAGGTATCAAAATCCTCCCAGCTTCCGGTGCTGGTGATCGCCGCGGGCCTGCTGGTTCTGGTCGCCCTGGGCGCCTATGCCGAGGCCGGGCCGCGTCAGGCTGTCGCGGCCCTGATCGGCGGCGTTGCCGGCCTGTCGCTCTACCACGCCAGCTTCGGCTTCACCGCCGCCTGGCGGCGGATCGTGACGGAGCGGCGCGGGGCGGGCCTGCGCGCCCAGTTCGTCCTCATCCTTCTGACCTGCGCCGTCTCGTTTCCGCTGCTCGCCTGGGGGCGCGGGCTCGGTTGGCCGGTGGGCGGGTTCGTGTTTCCTTTCGGTTTTGCCGCAGCGCTGGGCGCCTTCATGTTCGGGGTGGGCATGCAGCTTGGCGGCGGCTGCGGGTCCGGTACCCTTTTCACCGTCGGCGGCGGCTCGACGCGGATGATGGTCACGCTGGGCGCCTTTGTTTTCGGCTCAGTGGCGGCGACCGCCCACCTGCATCTGTGGAACCGTCTGCCGGCATTGCCGCCGGTCTCCCTGATCCGCGAGTTCGGGCCGCATGGCGCCTTTCTGATCACCGCGCTCGTGCTGGGTGGCCTGACCCTGGTGACACTGGAGATCGAGCGGCGCGCGCATGGCGATATTGCTCCGGCCCGGCCGACGGTTTCCTTTCTGAAGGGCCCCTGGTCGCCGATGCTCGGGGCCGTGATGCTGGCCCTGGTCGGCGTCGCGACATTCGTCGTTGTCGGCCGGCCCTGGGGGATCACCTCGGCACTGGCGCTCTGGGGTGCCAAGATCTTTCAGGCGCTGGGCGTGCCGGTCGAGACCTGGCCATACTGGACCTGGCAACCCTCGGCGCTGGAAAACCATGTGCTCAGGGACACCACCTCGGTCATGGACTTCGGCATCATCCTCGGCGCAATGATCGCGGCGGCGCTGGCAGGGAAATTTGCTCCGGTCTGGAAACTCGGCCGGCGAGACGTCCTGACGGCGCTGGCGGGCGGGCTGCTGATGGGATACGGCGCGCGCCTTGCCTTCGGATGCAACATCGGCGCCTATCTTGGCGGGCTGGTTTCCGGGTCCCTGCACGGCTGGCTGTGGCTCGTCTTCGGCTTCCTTGGCAGCCTGGCCGGAACCCGACTGCGGCTCAGGCTGGGCATGGGCTAGGGGAAAGGCCTGCCGCCACACCGGAATGTGAGAGGCGCGTGAAGCGGAAGGCCGTAGATTACGCGGCACGGACTTGAGGATCGCGGGAGACGATACATGCGCCTGTTCCTTTTCACTCTGTTTCTTGTCACGGCACTCGCTGCCGGACCCGTTTCGGCCGGTGGCCTTTCCGGGCGGGAGGGCTGGCAGGTCATGCCGACGTCCCTCGGCTATGACGTCCTGGTCGGGAAACTGACGGCCTCCATCAAGGAGGAGGGGATGCTGCTGGTTACGCAGGCAAGCGCGTCGTCGGGCGCCAAGGGACGGGGGCTGAAGATCCCGGGCAACAAGATTGTCGGCGTATACCGGAACGACTATGCGGTGCGCATGCTGGAAGCTTCCGTCGCCGCCGGAATAGAGGCGCCAATCCGCTTCTACGTGACGGAAAACGGCGATGGCACGGCGACCTTGTCCTGGAAGACGCCGAGTTTCGTATTCGCCCCCTACATGGCGGAAGGCGGTGACGCTCTCAGGACGCTGGCGGACGAGCTGGATCACGTTTTCCTGGCCATCGCGAACCGGGCTGTGTCTTCAGGGTAACAGCCTTGTGGAATGCCTGTTGGTAAGGCAGCTGTGGCTGGTTTTTGGACTTGTGAAACGGCCCGGTCGGTTTCACACTCAACTTGTCGTCAACAACGGAAAGGAGGTGTGCCCATGTCTAATGAGTATCGGTACGTGGCCCATGTGTCTGGGCGGAATGGAACGATGCAGGAGCAGCCTCTGGTATCGAACTGTTTCGCTGGGATTTGATCCGGACCTTGTGTCACGTCGATCTCATGGGAGGGCCGCAATGCGGCCCTCTTTTGATTCCACCGGCAGATTGCTTCCGGTGAGAAAAAATCTGATTGCAGGATTTTGTTCAGCATATCTAAAGTAGCTAATGCATACGTAAATCTGTCAGTAATTGAAAGCGCTTTTCCTCCAGTGCTTTGCGGCTGTTTCCTCAGCGTCGAGTCGAGGCGGATACTTGAACATTTCTCGTCGTTTGGCAGCTAACGCATTATTTTCTCGGCTAAATTTCTGCTTGTCCATTTGGTCAAATGTTAGAAGACTGACACGCGGTTGACATGGGGGATGGTTTACCAACGCCCATGTCCGTGTTGGCAGGATGGGGTATTTGAATCATGACTTCGCATTTTCGCTTCGGCTTTGTTCTTGGTGATGGTCTTCCGAATTTCCTTGAGGGGTCGGACTGGTCCGACTTCATCGTCGCCCTCGGCGGTGACGACGTCGTCGAGGCCGGTGACGGCAACGACACGGTCTTTGCCGGACACGGAAACGACCGGGTAGATGCCGGCGATGGCGATGACCGGGTCTTTGCCGGGCAGGGCGATGACTGGATCCACGCCGGCGGCGGAAACGACCGCGTCGACGGCGGCCGTGGTTTCGATACGGTAGGGTTCGACGGCTCCATCTTCGACTACGACGTCAGCTTCAAGGGGAACTGGCATTCGACGACGGCCATCGTGACCCGGTTCGGCGAAGACGGTACGCAGGTGGAAGTCGATTACCTGAAGCATGTCGAGGCGCTCTATTTCGAGAACGAGGACTACACGCTCTATATCGACGGGCGGAACAACCAGGTGCTCGCACTGGACGATGTGGCGGCAACGGATGAAGACACCGTTCTCGTTCTTGACCAGCAGGACCTTCTGGCCAACGACACCGATTTCGACGGCGACGCGCTGACCCTCACCAGCGTCGACACGCTGAGCGGCAGCGGTGCGGTAATCACCTTCGTCAACGGCCAGATCACCTACAATCCGCTCGGCATTTTCGACGCCCTGGCGGAGGGCGAAACGGCGACAGACACGTTCTCCTACACGGTCGACGACGGCAAGGGCGGCGCTGCAACGGCGACCGTGACCGTGACGATCGCCGGGCGGAACGACGCGCCGGCCCTGTGCCAGACCTCCGTGGTCACCTTTGCCGAAAACGGCGACGGCGTCGTCTCGACCGCCGAGGCGCATGACGTGGAAGGGGATGCTGTCAGTTTTGCGATTTCCGGCGGCGACGATGCCGCGCTGTTCACAATCGACGCCGCTACCGGAGAACTGCGCTTCGTCGCCGCCCCGGACTTCGAAGCTCCCGCGGATGCGGATGCCGACAACGTCTACCATGTGAGGGTCGCCGCCGACGACGGCAACGGCGGTGTCACCGAGCAGGACGTCGCCGTCTATGTGGAGGATGTTGCCGAAGCTCAGCCGGGAACGGTCATCGCCTATGACATGGTCGGCTCGTCCAGCCAGAACCTGATCAGCTTCACGAACGGCGCCCCCGTCTTTTCGAGCCTGGGAGACGCCTTCGGCAAGTACCAGGTCGGTGTCAGTGCTTCGATCCCTTTCCAGATCGTGGATGACAGCGCGGCGGTCTTTCTCGCAGACTCTCAGGGCATTATCGACAGCAATGCCAATTTCGACGAGTTTTTCGGCGCGACCGACACGGTCAACGGGGATAATAGCGGTCCGCTGAATGCCACCTGGCTCTTCGACATTTCCGGTTTCCACGACCTGTCCGTCCTGGTCGATGCCGGTGCCATGGGCGACTTCGAAAGTTCCGACAGCTTCACCATCAGCTACAGCATCGACGCCGCGCCCGCCCAGACCCTGTTCAGCTTCGTGGCCGATGAGGACGGAAGCCAGAGCTACACGCTCGCCGACGGCGATGTCTTCAACCTGAACGATCCGCTGGTGGAAACGGCCACCGGTACCGTGCTTTCAAATGTGCTGCAGACCCTGTCGCAGTCGATCTCCGGCACGGGTTCCGAGCTGGCGCTGACGCTCACCGGCAGCACCGACGGGGGCTCTGAAGCCTTCGCGCTGCAGAACCTGATCGTCAAGGGCGTGGAAGATGGCCCCGGACCTGTCGAGCCCAGCTATGCGGTGTCTGCCGGAACCGCGGAGTTCTTCGAAGGTGACAGCGGCAGCACCACCGTCACCTTCGAGGTGACGCGGTCCGGCGACGTGTCCGAAGCCGGTTCCGTCGCCTATTCGGTGATCGGCGATCTTGATGCGGACGATATCGCCAGCGGCGACCTTGCCGGCGTGCTTGACTTCGCCGCCGGGGAAACATCGAAGACGATCACTCTGGAAATTGCCGGCGATACGCTTGACGAGTGCGACGAAACCCTGGCCGTAACGCTCACCGATCCGGTCAACGGAACCATCTCGGACCAGATCGCGACGACGATCGTACGCAACGACGACAACGTCACCCTGATCTCCGAAATCCAGGGTGAAGGGTCCGCCAGCCTTCTGACAGGCAGCTATGTGCTGGTTTCCGCGGTGGTGACCTACACCACCGGCAGCGGCTTCTACCTGCAAGAGGAAGATGCGGACGCGGACGGCAACGAGCTGACCTCGGAAGGCATCTTCGTCTTCACTGGTGGCGCTCCGGCGGTCGAAACCGGCGACCTCGTGAAGGTCGGCGGATATGTTGCCGAACATTTCGGTTTAACGGAACTCACCTCGGTCGATTTCCTGAACGTCGTCGCCGAGGGAACCACGCTTCCGACCGCGGCCGACATCCATCTGTCCACGGCATCGACCAATTTCGAACAGTATGAAGCGATGCGGATCTCGGTCACCAGCGGCATCGAAGGCGAAGAGCTCACCATCATCGAGAACTTCAACTTCGACCGCTTCGGCGACATCACCATCAGCGCGGGCACGCAGACCCAGGCGACGCAGCTCTACGATGCCCAGACCGAGGCCGACCAGATCGCGGCCCATACCGAAGGCAACATGAACAACCGTCTCGTCATCACGGACGGCGTGTCGGCGCAGAACCCGGACAGCTTCGCCTATGTCGCTAACACCACTTCAGGCGACGACGGCGACGGCGTGCTGAGCAGCGGCGACGATTTCACCGCCGACGGGCCGACCCTGCGCCTTGGCACCGAGCTCGATGCGCCGGTCGAGGGCGTTCTGACCTATGAATTCGGCGAGTACAAGGTGCTGGTGGACGGCACGCTTTCCATCGACGAGGACACCAATTCAGGCGCCCGGCAGCAGACGCCGGACGATGTCGGCGGCGATCTTCAGGTGGCGAGCTTCAACGTCCTGAACTACTTCACCACCTTCTCCGGCGGGACCGGCCCGGACGGAAACCTGTCTCCGCGCGGCGCGAACAACCAGGCCGAGTTCGACCGCCAGAGCGCCAAGATCGTCGACGCCCTGACCAAGACCGGTGCCGAGGTCTTCGCCCTGCAGGAGATCGAGAACAACGGCTTCGGCGATGCCTCGGCGATCGCCACTCTGGTCGATGCACTGAACGCGGAAGCCACCGATCTTGGCACGGGCGCGGTCTATGACTTCGTCAATCCGCTCGGGATGGACGGGTTCGTCGGAACCGATGCCATCATGACAGGTATCGTCTATGACACGAGCAAGCTGACGCTGCTTCATGCGGATGTGCTGGTCTTTGAAGAAAGCTCGGCCGCTGCCACCTATGCGCTTGCGGAAATCCTGAACCCCTATGTCTCTGCCGGAGACCAGCTCGGCGACTTCCAGCGCAGTCGTCCGACGACAGTCGCCACCTTCCAGGACGAGAACGGCGAGATCTTCACCATCGCTTCCAACCACTTCAAGTCCAAGGGCGACAGCAACCTGCAGGACCTTGCCGACGGTGTTCAGGCGGCTCTGGACAACGGTTCCGTGCCGCTCGATCAGGTCGCGACCGTTCAGGCCGCACTCGATGCCCTTCGTGCCGATCCGAACTTCGACCAGGGCGACGGCCAGGGATTCTGGAACGGGGTCCGGGCCGAAGATGCGCAGGAACTGGTGGCCTGGCTGGAAGGGGACTATGCAAGCGACCTTGAGGACCTCGGCATCTTTGATGCCGATTACCTTCTGATGGGGGATTTCAACGCCTATGCGGAGGAAGATCCGGTCCAGGCGGTGCGCGACGAAGCCGGTTACACGGATCTGATCGCGGAATTCCTGGGGCAGGACGAGGCCTACAGCTATGTCTTCGACGGCCAGCAGGGCACGCTCGACCAGGCGCTCGCCTCCGGCGATCTCGTGGGCCAGGTGACCGGCCTCACCGAATGGCACATCAACGCTGACGAACCGGATCTGCTCAGCTACGACCAGAGCTTCAACGATCCCGGTTTCTACAACGACGACGTCTTTGCGTCCTCCGACCACGACCCGGTCATCGTCGGGCTAGATCTCGGATCGCACAACGACGCGCTGCTGGCCTAGGGCGCAGCTTCGGCTTGAACGGGAATGGCGGCCGGTGGCCGTCATTTTCAGTTTGTCGCCAGAGGCTCGTTTGCCCGCGGGGAATCAGACGAGCCCGGCCGCCTTGCGCACGTCCTCGTCCCTCAGCGAGCAATCGACGCCGCGATAGGCGTCACCCGCTTTGGTGCACAGCCACGAGATGGCTTCGCCGACCCAGGCGGCGGGAATGTGTACCGAAGGGTCGAGCTGGCTGACCGGGTTGATGCCTGAGGACTTGATGTCGACCTGCATCTGCGTTGCCACCGTGCCGGGGCTGAGGCCGACGATGCGCAGGCCCTTGTCGCCGAATTCCTTGTCGGCGCAGCGGGTCAGCGACAGGGCTGCCGCCTTGGAAGAGCAATAGTGGCTCCAGCCCTCCAGTGCGCTGACGGCGGCTCCGGAACTGATGTTGACGATGGTGCCGCTGCCCTTGGCAAGCATCAGGGGGACAACCGCGCGGATGCCGTAATAGACCCCCTTCACATTGATATCGATGACCTTGCCCCAGGCCTCCGGATCGGAATCCTCGATCCGGCTGATCGGTTCGATCACGCCGGCGTTGTTCACCAGGATGTCGATGCCGCCGAAAGTGTCGACGCAATGCCGGACTGCCCCGGTCACGTCCTCGTAGCTCGAAACGTCGCAGGCAACCGCCGACGCTTCACCGCCGGCGTCCCGGATGTCGGCGGCGATGCGCTCGATGTCTCCGACCGACCGCGCGGCAAGCACAACCTTCGCACCGTATTTGGAGAGGCTGCGGGCAGCCGCCTCGCCAATGCCGCGGCTCGCGCCGGTTATCAGGGCCACTTGTCCCGACAAATCAAACATGAATCGTTCCCGTATTCTTTGGATGAGGCCCGGCGGGCTCTCTTTGTTCGTGGCGGGGAACTTAGTGCGCGAAGGCTCAGGAATAAACAGCTTGTTTGCAGCACCGTCGTGTCCGTTCCGCACGAATGCGCCAAACAAGCGGAATTGTTTGTCTTTTCCCGGATTGACTTTTGACCCGGCCTCCTGTCGGTTGAAGCGAAATCGGGCAGTGTGATGAGGGTGCTGATGGCGGAAGGGCAATGGAGTTTGCAGAGCTACCTGCAGCATCTCTATTTCGGCGACACGAAGAAGTCGGCTGTGTTCCGCTATGCGCTGCTGGCCTTTGATCTGATCACCATCTGTTATTTCATCATCTCGTCCGTGGTCGATCCTGACCGGGTGCATCACGAGCTCGACTATGCGATCGCGGCTGTCCTGGCGCTTGATTACACCGCCCGGCTGATAGCCGAAACGAGGCGGGTGAAATACATCTTCAGCTTTACCTCGCTTGCCGATCTTGTCGTGGTCGTTTCGCTGATCGCCCCTGCTTTCTTCGAGAATTTCGGTTTCCTGCGCGTCGTACGAATGCTCCGCCTGATGCGCTCCTATCACCTCCTGAAGGAATTGCGCAAAACCTCCGACTGGTTCCGGCAGAACGAGGAGATCATGCAGTCGGCGGTCAACCTCGTGGTCTTCATCTTCGTCGTGACGGCCATCGTCTTCGTGGTCGAAAACGACCGCAATCCGAACATCAACAACTATCTCGACGCACTCTATTTCACCGTCACCACTCTGACGACGACCGGCTTCGGCGACATCACCATGACCGACAGCGTCGGCCGCCTGATGACCGTTCTCATCATGATCTTCGGCGTTGCCCTGTTCCTGCGTCTCGTCCAGACGATCTTCCGGCCGGCCAAGGTCCGGATTTCCTGTCCGGACTGCGGCCTCAGCCGGCACGACCCGGATGCGGTCCACTGCAAGCATTGCGGCCGGATGCTGAACATTCCGACAGAGGGGGCGTGGGAGTAGGGACGGGGCACCTTCCGCCGCTCTCCGACTTGTGATGCGTCTCTTCTGGACAATCGCCGCGTTAAATTCATTCTCTTCTGTCAGCATTGGGACGGCCGCCGGACGGGGCCGGAATGCCTTCAGCTGAATGAGGAGGCGGGTTGTTGTTCAAAATTCATTTTCCCGCGGCCGTTGCCGCCATGCTTGCCGGTCTGTTTGTCTTCGGGGCCGGCATTGCCGCACGGGCCGCCGAATGCGGCGAGGAAACGCCCTGCGAAGTCAAGAACGGCGAATATTACATTCACCTGCCGCAGACCCGGCAGGCAAACGAACCTCTCGGGGCGATCTTCTTTCTGCACGGCCACCGCGGCAAGGCGCTGAACGAGATCCGCAACAAGAGCTTTGAGAAAATGGCCGACGAGCTTGGCGTCGCTTTCGTCGCGGTGCAGGGCCTCAACGGCAGATGGTCGTTCCGGACAGCGCCCAGCAACCAGCGGAACGAATACGCTTTCTTCGACGATATCCTCGCTGATATCTCCGAACGCTTCGGGGTCGACCGGGACCGCACCATGCTGTCGGGCTTTTCTTCCGGTGCCTTCATGACCTGGTATCTGGCCTGCGAGGATTCCGGTCAGTTCGCCGGCTACGCTCCGATCGCCGGAGCCTTCTGGCAGCCGTTGCCCGAAAACTGCCCGACGCCGGCGCCCTACCTCTTCCATGTGCATGGCACCACGGACAAGGTGGTACCGCTGGCGGGTCGCGCGCTCGGCGGCGGCAGGTGGCATCAGGGCGACGTCTTCAAGAGCTTCGACGTCTGGCTGCGGCAGAACGGACTTGCCGAGACGGATGCGCAGGAAGTCACCGACGGCACGCTGAAGTGCGAGCGCTGGACCCCCAAGACCGGTTTCCTGGAGCTGTGCCTGCATGGCGGCGGTCACAGTGTGCGAGCAAGCTGGATCGAGCGGGCGTGGCTGGAACTCAGCGAAAAGAAAGGCTGGGGCGGAAACACCGTCTGCGCCTCAAACGCTAACGGGAATGTGAGACAAGGTGTTCACTGCTAGGCGGCAAGCGGAGTTGACGGGGCTGGGGCCATGTGGCCTCTTCCGGAAAAAGTCAGCTCGAAGGTGATGCTTGTCCCAGTCCACGCCCGAAGGTGCCCTGTCCGGCCTCCTTGTCCTTGATTTGTCACGCATTCTGGCGGGACCCACCTGCACACAGGTCCTGGGCGATCTCGGCGCCGAGGTGATCAAGATCGAGCGGCCGGGGCGCGGCGACGACACGCGCGGCTGGGGGCCGCCCTTCCTGAAGGACGCGCAAGGAAAGGAAACCGGCGAAAGCGCCTATTATCTTTCCTCCAATCGCAACAAGGCCTCGGTCGCGATCGATCTCGCGAGCGCCGAGGGGCAGGCGCTGGTCGCGGAGCTTGCGGACAAGGCCGATATCCTGGTGGAGAACTTCAAGGTCGGCGACCTGAAGCGCCGCGGGCTCGACTACGAAACGCTGAAGCAGCGGAATCCCCGGCTGATCTATTGTTCCATTTCCGGTTTCGGCCAGACGGGACCCTATGCCCACCGGGCTGGCTACGATTTCCTGATTCAGGGTATGGGCGGGATCATGTCGCTCACCGGCTTTCCCGACGAGGAAGGCGGCACGGAGACCAAATGCGGTGTCGGCATCGCCGACGTCATGTGCGGCATGTATGCTGCCGTCTCCATTCTGGCGGCGCTCAATCACCGGCATGAAACCGGCGAGGGGCAATATATCGACATCTCTTTGCTGGACGCGCAGGTCTCATGGCTGATCAACCAGGGCGCCGGTTATCTCGTCTCCGGCGAGGTGCCCGGACGGCTGGGCAACGGTCATCCGACCATCGTGCCTTATGAAACCTTCCCTGCGGCTGACCGGTCTTTTATCCTCGCCGTCGGCAACGACAGCCAGTTCGGAAAATTCTGCGAGGTGGCGGGTGCTCCGGAGCTTGCCGCAGATCCGCTTTATGCCAAAAACGCGGACCGGGTGAGGAACCGCAAGAAGCTCGTCCCGCTGATCCGGCGCCTTACCATAGAAAAGACCGCTGCCGACTGGATCGCCCTTCTGGAAAAGGCCGGGGTGCCTTGCGGGCCGGTCAACGATCTCGGCCAGGTCTTTTCCGACCCGCAAGTTCTGGAACGCGGCATGCGCATTACCATGCCTCATCCCGTCAGCGGCGAGGTGGATCTGATCGGCTCGCCGATCAAGCTGGAAAAGACGCCGGTCGTCTATGCCAAGGCGCCGCCGCTTCTCGGAGCGGACACGGTGGACATTTTGTCCCGCCATCTCGGCCTCACCGAAAAGACCCTTTCCGAACTGGCGGAAAAAGGCATTCTGGATTTGGGCGCTTCCGCCCGGCAAAAAGGACAAGCGGCCAAATGACAACCGGTGCGGATATCATTGCGCAAAAACTTCATGCGGCGGGCTGCCGCCACGCTTTCGGCATTCCCGGCGGCGAGGTTCTGGCGCTGATGCAGGCGCTGGATGAGGCCGGGCTCAAATTCGTGCTGGTCAAACATGAGAACGCCGGCGGCTTCATGGCCGAGGGCGGCTGGCACGCTGACGGGGCGCCGGGCGTTCTGCTGGCGACGCTCGGGCCGGGCGCGGCGAATGCGATCAATGTCGTCGCCAATGCCTGGCAGGACCGGGTGCCCCTGATTTT
>JBNKGB010000095.1:0-17657 GCA_050289605.1 Roseibium sp.
CGGCCCTCTATTCGCTATTCATCGCCGAGGCCAACGAACGCAACGACCAGGAAACCCATGAATTCGTCGAACGCCACCGGGCCATCGTCACGGCGATCACGGCCGGTGACGCAGCCGGCGCCCATTCGGCCATGGAAGCGGTGATCCTCGCCGGCAGGCGCCTGGAATTCGGCGCTTGAGACGAAACTCGGTGGCAGGCGGGACGAGCCCGCACGGCGACCGGCCTCCACAACCCTTTTGTCTTATGAAATTTCGGCGTGCAGCGACATTTCCCGCACTTATAAAGTGACTGTTTACTTCTGCCGGAGGAAACATATCCCCTGCAGCCCTTTGGCGATTTCAACGCGCGGACGACAGCTCGTAATTGTAATTCCACAAAGTGTTGCTAAATAAAGTTTGTCGTTTTGAAAATCATTGGGAAGGGGCCAATGGCAGATTTCAGTGCTCAAATTGAAAAGTCGAAGCAGGAAGTAGAGGCTGCCCGGCAAAAGATCAGCGAATTGACCTCGAAGATCGAAAACGCAAAGACAAAACTCGACTCCGGCCAGGACATTTCCATCGATATCGAGAACGCGACCCTCGACGACGTGCATGCGCACACGGAGCTGATGGGCGCCAATATCGCCGAACTGATCATGGGGCTCGACGACGTCACGGCGACCTTCTCCAAGGACTTCGACGCCATGCGCTCGAAGACCGGCTGGGAGAGCTTCGTCGGCATCTTTTCCAAGCAGCGGTCCGACAGCATCCGCCAGGAGCGCATGCGCTCGGCCAGCATCGACGACAAGCTGCAGGACCTGATTTCCAAGTCCAACACCATCAGCAAGCTGCTGCAGGAGCAGCTCAACACGCTGAACGACCACAGCCAGCGCGTGGAGACGAACCTGAGCGCGACCCTCGCCCAGCGGGAACTGGCCGTCGACACGCTGGAAGAGATCAAGAAGCAGATCCTGGCGATGGACCCGGACATCATCGCGCTCGAAAACAAGATCTCCATGGAAACGGACGCGGCGGCCCGCACCAAGCTGGAAAGCCAGCTTGCGGAAATGAACGCCGAGTACAACCGGCTGGCGCAGGAAGAACAGGTGAAGCTGGCCGAGAGCCAGACGCTCGAGCGCTACATCGAAAAGGGCAAGACCTGGGTGGACAGCCTGCAGAACCAGGCAGCGACCCAGATGGTCCTAATCAACAAGCTGCAGACGGACACCAAGCAGCGCGTGGTGCTCTACGATGCGCTGGTAAAGTCGCTCAAGACCGCCCAGCAGCAGGACGTCGCGCACCGGATCAACGAGATCGGCGTTGCCACCGACAAGGAGGCGCAGTCCGCCATGGCGGCCATCGGCTCGGCCACCAACCAGCGCATGGCCGACATGATGGAAGCCCATGAAGACCACATGGTGTTCGCGCGCAAGGTGCTCGAGGAAAAGGCCAAGTCAGACGAGCGTTTCGCGCGCCGGTTCGAAAAGATCGTCGAGAAGCACGACAAGAACGCTTATGGCGCCTAAGGGCTTGAGAGCTTGGGGCTTGGGGCCGAGGGCTTAAATGGTGGATCTGACACTGGATCACAGGACCTTGGAAGAAGCGCATGAAACAAGGCGCTACTTCGCCAAGTTCGAGCGCATCATCTCCCACCTTCAGGGGGTCGCGGAGAGCGTCGTGTCCGAAGAAACGGCGCTCGCCTCGGAAATCCCGATCCTGAAGGAGTATCTGGAGGCGCTGTCGGGCACCTTCACGGCACTGTCCTACAAATACCTCCTGGCCGGGCGCGTCTCGGCCATGCTGCCTTCACTGCTCAACATCGACCGGCAGGACAGCGGCTTTCCGATCTACCAGGAACTCCTGCAGATGGCGAACGACGCCATGCAGGCGGAGACCCACCTGCGTTCCCTGCCCGGCATGCGCGACCTGAAGATCGCGATGGTCAACCATATCCTCAGGGAGCAGACGACACCGCTCAATCTGCAATTCGCGGCCTCGCAGCGCATGTATTACGAGGAGCTGGCCAGGGGAAACCTGTTCTGGGCCCGCAACGACCCGAGGATCTCCTGGAGCGGAAACGTCAGCGAGACGCGGCGCAAGTACCGGCTGCACTGGGCCGTCTATGACAGCCAGCAGAACATCCCGATCCTCTACATCCTGGACCTGGAGGACAGCGGACGGCAGCCGCTTGCCAGGGACGAGCGACGGTTGCCGCGCGTGCAGAGCCACCTGACCGCACAATCGTCCGCGTCCCTGAAGCTGCTCACCATTGCGCGGGGGTTCGACCGGGACTTCGACGACCTGCATCCCAAACGGCTGCGCCGGTTCTTCATCGGACCGATGTACAGCCACGCCTTCACCGAGCAGTCCGGCCCCTTGCGGGACGTCCTGAGCGAGGTCGACGCCGGCGGCAACGAGAACTGGGCGCTTGCCTGGACCACGGAAACGCTGCTCGCCTCAAGTTCCGAGTTCGAATCGTCGGGTTTCTTTTCCTCCGTGGAACGGCAGGTCTACAAGCTGGACCCGTTCGAGGACACCTCGGAACCCGTGGGCCACACCCACCAGCGACGCTCCCTGATCCTGCCGCTCAGACCCTACCAGATCCTGGAGGAACGGAACCCGCCGGGCTTTGCCAGCATCCGCAAATACGCCGTCAGCCCCTCGGGCAAGATCCTCAGCTACAAATAGGTTTCACGCGTGACCCTTTCCAACGACCTCATGGAACTGAAAGAAGACAAGATCCGCGAGAAATACCCGCTCGCCGAAGCAATGCTCGACGGCTTCGACCACACGCCCCGGATCGCCGCCAAGCGCGAACCGGACCGGGTCGAGGAACGCTCGCCGGGCCTTGGCTCGAGGCGTCGCTTCCGCTCGACGACACCCGGTCTCGTCACCCGCTCCACCGCCCGTCCGGAAGGCGTGCGCCTGGGCGACCGTATCCTGGAATGCGACGAGGACGCCCTGACGACACCCTTGCAGGCAAGCGTCCTCAGGGCGCTCCGGCGGGCGCTTTCCGTTGCCCAGGTGACCACCGACCAGTTCGCCGAACAGTCGGGCCTCAGCGACCTGAAGCGCAGCAACCTGGCCGGAACGCTCGACGCCTCGCAGAAGGTCCGTTTTCAGGATCTCCTGTCCGCTTCCGCGCTGATCGCCCTTCATGTCTTTGCCAACATGACGGATTTCCTCCTCAGCGGACTGACGGCCGAACTCGGGGAAGCCGACGTCCAGTGCGGCGAAGTGCAAGAGGTCCTGATCGACAACGACCAGCTCGCATTGCACGGAGCGCTCTGGGAGCTGGACCAGGAGATCGCGGCCGCCGCCGTCTCGACGGATGCGCATCTGATCGGCCTGATCACTTCCTTCTGCGAGCAACTCATGGAAAAGGTGACGCTGCGCGCGGAAGGCAAGTCCGCGCTCGCCGCCTTCTCCGAGGCGCGCTACCGCGTGGAAGCGGACGATTTCGAGATCACCGGCTTCACGCCCGCCGCCCGCGCCCGCTCGACAGCGCTCGTCATGGCGTTCAAGAAGCCGGAAGAGGTGGTCGGCAACCATATCGCCAAATACCAGGCCATGAAGCTTGCCAAGATGCTGATGGCCTATGATTTCGAGCGCAAGCTCAACCCCTTTGCCGATCTCGGCGGTTTCATCTTCACCTTCATGGGCGACGGCAAGCCGGGCACCGGCAAGACGACGCTGATCCAGATGATGGCGGGCCTCATCAACGACTACTGTCAGGTGGCCGGCTACGCCTTCCGCTACCAGAACCTTTCGACCGAGAGCATCGACAGCTACCAGGGCAAGTCTGCGCAAAACGCCAAGGCCTTCATTCACAACGTCACCGATCCGAATGTGATCGGCTTCGGCACCATCGACGACATCGACCAGCTCGCGGGCAAGCGCGGCGACCGCCAGTCCTCCGCCGGCCAGCTGGAAATCACCGCCGTGCTGATGGAGAGCTTTGCCGGCGCCAACACGGTGGTGCGCGGCAATTGCACCTTCGGCATGTTCTCCAACTATCCGGAAAACGTCGACGATGCCCTGCGCCAGCGCGCCGGAGCCCGCTTCCTGGTCGACGGGCCGCAGACGCGCGAGGACTATATCGATATCCTGCACTTGCTGATGGGCCGGAACCACGCGATCCCGGTCGGCGACCACGCGCTCTTCGAAGCCCAGGTGCTGAAAAAAGCGGTCGCGGCCTCCTACGACCGCCATTCGCGGCCTCAGGAAGAGGCTCTCCTGAAGGTCTTCGACAAGGTCCGGGGCGAGATCGGCGAGCTCGACACCATCGCCAAGCTCGGCACCTACCTCAAGGCAATCCAGGAGGCGGACGAGCGCTTCACCGGCCGCGCCATCAAGAACATCACCGACGCCATCAAGGTTCGGGCGATGGACTTCGAGCTGCCGGACGAATGGATGGAAAACCCCGAGCTGTTCCTTTTCCAGGACTATGGCACCAAGCGGTCGATGATCGCCGACCTTGCCCGGCCGATCACGGTGGAGATGGTGATCCAGGAGATCAACCGCTACGCCGACAGCGAGTTCCGCTACGCGGACAAGTCCGATGAAGCCGCGATTGAAAACGCGGTCCGCGAGATGCAGCGGATGGAGGAAGCCAAGCGCCGCTTCATGGACCTGAAACGCCCATGATGAAGCTGGTGAAACACGGCCTGATGTACGGCAACCTCGTGGAGGTGACCGCGCCATCCATGGTCGCCCGCTACAACAGGGCCCTGGAACACCTGACCGGCAAACGGACAGGTCTCGACGCCTTTCACATCGACATATCCGGCTATTCGCCGGAAATCGGCGACGAGTTGGGCGACGAGCTTTACCTCAATCCCAACGGCTGCAACCGGCAGTTCATCCTGCTGACCCTGGAGCAGAAGGCAGCGCCCCTGCTCAACGCGAAATTCTCCACCTCGCGAGTCGTCCTCAGGCGCTTCATCGACGAGAACGAAGAGCAGCTTTTCGCCCTGTCGATCCGCGACTGCGTGGTCGGCGAACTGGTCAATTCCGTCTATTCGATCAAGTCTCCGCTCGATCTCTTCCACCTTCACGCCATCGACGTGGAGGCGGACACGGTCGGCGGCCACTCGGAAGCGGGCGAGGAGCTGGCAGGCAAGATCGAACAGTTCGTCGGCGAGCCGGATGCCTGGTGGGACGATGTCCTGATCGCGGAGATGATCGAGCTCGCCAAGCACACTGGCGACATCATCCGCACGCCAGTCTCCCTCCGGTTCTCGCGTTTCGAACAGGGCAATTTCCATACGAGCCACTTCGGCGGCCTCTATGTCTTCCGGAACATGAAGGAAACCGCCTGCATCGCCTCCTCGAGGCTCGAAACGGGCGAGGCCCTGCCCGTCAAACATCTGCTGTCCCTGGAGGACCGGCACGGCGTCGCCGCCTTCCTGAACCGGAACGCCCTTGTCGAGCCGGTCCACGAAGGCGATGTCCGCAAGGCGCTGACCATTCTGAAGCAGAAGCTGGACTTCATCGTGATCGACACCGCCGCGACAAGGGGCGAGGACCTTTCGAACATGTCCCGTCACGACCTGAGGACGCTGAGACGCAAGTATCTGGACGACCTTCCGGTGGAATATCGTTCCCTGGAGACAGTGGTCCGGCGCCTTTCGGCGGGCGAGCGTCCCGGCTGGCCGTCGCCGGACGATCCGGCCTGCTTCTACTTGCTGAGGTCGCGCAATCACCGCGACAAGCACCTGGTGAACAAGCTCCTGGCGGAGCTGACACCGCTGGATTTCCGCCAGCTTTTCATCTGCCACAAGGATGCGTTCTACGCCCACTACCAGACCTGGAGCGAGGCGAAGAAGTCCTATGCCACGCAGTTTCTCGCCGACGAATACATGGTCGACAAGGTCGGCACGCGGGAGGAGCTGTTCGGGCCGGAACCCGGCATGGAAGAAGACGACGACGAGGCCACCGGCTCCGGCAGGACCACGGGGCCATGGGGCGCCATCCCGCAAGACGACGATGACGACGACGACGACGGGGACGACGGGGACTGAGAGCGATGAAATATCTTAAATGGATCGTCGGCATTCCGCTGCTTCTGGTCGTCTTGGCGTTCCTGCACTACACGCTGCCGGGGCGCGACGTGGTTCGGATCGTCGGCACCGACGTCAAGCGCATGGACATCGGCTCCTCGTCCCTGTTCTGGGCGGCGCCGGATGCCGGCACCAACAAGAGCTTCACGCGGGACGTGCGCTTCATCAACGCGGTCTGGCCGGACGGCGAGCCCAGGGTCTACCGCAACGAGGACACCGACTGGGGCTGGCCGCCCTATTTCAAGTTCGACAGTTCCAACATCACCGCCCAGGCGCAGGACCTTGCCAAGAAGGACGACACCTGGGTCGCCGTCACCCATTACGGCTGGCGGATCGTCTATTTCTCGGCCTTCCCGAACGCGATCTCGATCAAGCCGGTGGCGGGGCCGGACGTGACGATCATCCCCTGGTTCGACATCCTGTTCTTCCTCGTCCTGGGCATCCTGGCCTACCTCGTCTTCAGGGTGGTGCGCGCCTTCAAGCGCAAGCATGTCGACCCGATCGTCAATGAGATCGACGAGTTCGTGGACGATGTCGGCGAGAACGTGGAACAGGCACGGGACGAAGCGCAAAGGCGGGCGACGGAAGCGACCGGCGGGTTCCGCCGCTGGAAGAAGCGCTGGTTCGGGTGATTGGCAAATATTTGTTTCCAATGCGCTTTTTTGATTCCGAGCCGCGCTTCTTGCGTAGCCGCCGCAGTGATGCGAATTTCAGGTTCGACACGGACGGTCCGTTTCAACACACGGCCTGCTCAAGCATGAGAAAGCGGCCCATCCTTCGAGACGGCGCTTGCGCGCTTCCCCAGGATGAGGTTGTCTTTGTGGCCATCAAGGCAGATCCATATACGCGTCCTCATCCTGAGGAGCCGTCCCGGCGTCTCGAAGGATGGGCCACACGCTCGGCAGCCACGAGACCTTCAATTGAGTAGAATGCCCCAGCCAATCGACCTCGTTATTTTCGACTGCGACGGTGTGCTGATCGACAGCGAGGTGATCAGCGCGCGCATGCTGGTTTCCGAGCTGGCCAGGCGCAATGTCCACATCACCATGGACTATGTCGCCCATCATTTTCTCGGCCGCAGCTATCCGGTGGTTCTGCAGCAGATCCGCAAGGAATTCGGCGTCGATCTGCCGCCGGAATTCGAGGTGGACTACCGGGCCAACCTGCTGGCGGCCTTCGAACGGGACCTGAAGCCGGTGGCGGGCGTGCGTCAGGTCATCGAGGAACTGGCAAGGGACTATTGCCTTGCCACGAGTTCCAGCCCGCCGAGGTTGGCGAAGTCGCTGGAAATCGCCGGTCTGGTGGATCTTTTCGAGGGGCGGGCGACGACCGCCTCGGAAGTCGCCCATGGCAAGCCCGCCCCGGACCTGTTCCTGCTGGCGGCCGAAAAACGGGGTGCGGCGCCCGAGAACTGCCTTGTGATCGAGGACAGCGAAAACGGCATCAAGGCGGGCCTGGCCGCCGGCATGCAGGTCTGGCGTTTTACCGGCGGATCCCACCTGAAAAGTCTCGGCGGGTCGGCCGGGACCGCGGCCGGAGCCGCGCAACTATTTGCATCTTTCGCCGAATTCTATCAGCTTAGGCCCGATTTGCGACGCGGCAACAACCAGGCGACCAGGCGATAAGCGGAATGAAAATGAAGACCCCAGCCGAGACTTCCCGTCTCGACGATGCGGCCCGCGCGGGCTGGCTCTATTACGTGGCCGGCAACACGCAGGACGAGATCGCACGAAAGCTCGGTGTGTCGCGGCAATCCGCGCAGCGGCTGGTGTCCCTTGCGGTCAGCGAACGGCTGGTCAAGGTGCGGCTCGATCATCCGATCGCCAATTGCATGGAACTCAGCCAGCGGCTTGTCGAACGCTTCGGGCTCAAGGCCTGCGAGGTCGTGCCGAGCGATCCGGACGCGCCCTCCTCCACGGTCGGCATCGCCCAGGCGGCCTCGGCCGAGATGGAACGCCACTTCAGCTCCAAGCAACCCAAGATCATCGCCTTCGGCACGGGCCGGACGCTGCGCGCCTCCGTCGATCAGGTCCCTTCCATGGACTGCCCGCAGCACCGGATCGTCTCGCTGCTGGGCAACATGATGTCGGACGGCTCCGCGTCGGCCTACAACGTCATCATCCGGCTGGCGGACCGCATCAACGCCCGCCACTATCCGATGCCCCTGCCCGTCTTCGCCCGGTCGCGCGAGGAATTGCATCTGCTGCACAACCAGGAAGCCGTTCACAACATCCTCGACCTGATCCGCCAGGCGGACGTGACCTTTGTCGGTATCGGCAACATGGGCCCCACCGCACCGCTCGCGGTCGACGGCTTTGTCAGCCTCGACGAAATGCGGGCCCTTGAAAACGCGGGGGCCGTCGGCGAGATCACCAGCTGGGTCTATGACCGGCACGGCCGGCTCATCGAGGGGCTCACCAACGACCTCGTCGCCAGCGCGTCGCTGCTGCCCGCCCGCGACAAACCGGTCTACGGCGTTGCCGCGGGCGACGCCAAGGTGCCGGCCATGATTGGAGCTCTCGAGGGCAGGTTCATCAACTGCCTGATCACCAACGAGACCACAGCTGAGCATTTGCTCAAGTACTGAGCATTTTCCCATACAATCTATATATATGTTTTAAAAGGGCTTTTTGCACTGCAGCGAAAAGCCCTTTTACTTTTCGCCGACTCCCGCCTTGACATTTGCCCAGCAAGTGAGCGAATATTTGCTCGCAAGAATGGCAAATGCCCAATCTCGCTTGGGAGGAAAATATGGCATTTCATACCCGTGCGCTTCTCAGCGCATGTGCAATTGCTGCACTGTGTGTACCGGCAACTGCAGAAACGATTACCATCGCGACCGTGAACAACGGCGACATGATCCGCATGCAGGGTCTGACGAAGGACTTCACCGACAAGAACCCGGACATCGAAGTCAAGTGGGTCACGATGGAGGAGAACGTTCTCCGCCAGCGCGTCACCACCGACATCGCCACCAAGGGCGGCCAGTTCGATGTCATGACCATCGGCACCTACGAGGTTCCGATCTGGGGCAAGCAGGGCTGGCTGGTATCCCTGAACGACCTGCCGGCGAGCTATGACGTCGACGACCTTCTGCCGGCGATCCGCGGCGGCCTGACCGTCGACGGCAACCTCTATGCAGCGCCGTTCTACGGCGAAAGCTCCATGGTCATGTACCGCAAGGACCTGATGGAAAAGGCCGGCCTGGAAATGCCGGACGCGCCCACCTGGGACTTCATCGCCGAGGCCGCGAAGGCCATGACCGACAAGGAAAACGAAGTCTACGGCGTCTGCCTGCGCGGCAAGGCCGGCTGGGGCGAGAACATGGCCTTCCTGACCGCCATGTCCAACTCCTTCGGCGCCCGCTGGTTCGACGAGAACTGGACCCCGCAGTTCAACACGCCGGAATGGAAGGAAACGCTGACTTTCTATCTCGACCTGATGAAGGAAGCCGGCCCTCCGGGCGCATCTTCCAACGGCTTCAACGAAAACCTCGCCCTGTTCCAGACCGGCAAATGCGGCATGTGGATCGACGCGACGGTTGCCGCCTCCTTCGTGACCAACCCGAAAGACTCCACGGTCGCCGACAAGGTCGGCTTTGCGCTGGCGCCCGACAAGGGCCTCGGCAAGCGCGGCAACTGGCTGTGGGCATGGTCACTCGGCATCCCTGCCGGCACCCAGAAGGAAGCTGCAGCCAAGAAATTCGTCGAGTGGGCAACCTCGAAGGAATATCTGGAACTGGTTGCTGCCGAAGAAGGCTGGGCAAACGTTCCTCCGGGCACGCGGACCTCTCTTTATGAGAACCCGGAGTACCAGAAAGTTCCGTTTGCCAAGATGACGCTCGACAGCATCAACTCCGCCGACCCGAACAACCCGACCGTCAAGCCGGTCCCCTATGTCGGTGTGCAGTTCGTCGCGATCCCTGAATTCCAGGGCATGGCCACCGTCGTCGGCCAGATCTTCTCGGCAGCCCTTGCCGGAAGCGTCGACGCCGACAACGCTCTTGCCTCGGCTCAGGCTGCGACCGAGCGTGAAATGAAGAAGGCCGGATACATCAAGTAGAGCCTTCCTGCGGACCGGCGGGTACTGCCCGTCCCGCCGGTCTCCTCCATCTTTCCGCAAAAGCATTTTCGTACCTGCTCCCGAAAGAGCAAAGGTTGAGCCATGGCTACCCAACATTCACGGGCAGCGGCCCGTTTGATGATCTCGCCGGCAGTATTGCTGCTTCTCGGATGGATGATCGTCCCGCTTTCGATGACCGTCTATTTCTCGTTCCTGCGCTACAATCTGCTGCTGCCGGGCATGGAGGAATGGACAGGGTTTACCAACTACGCGTTCTTTCTCACCGACCCTGCCTTCTTCGCAGCCTTGAAGAACACTCTTCTGCTTGTTGGCGGCGTTCTGGTCATCACCATTGTCGGCGGCGTTCTCCTGGCGTTGTTGCTCGACCAGCCCATGTGGGGCCAGGGTATTGTCCGGATCCTTGTGATCGCCCCGTTCTTCGTCATGCCGACCGTTTCCGCGCTGGTGTGGAAGAACATGTTCATGAACCCGGTCAACGGCCTCTTCGCCCATGCGGCCAAGGCCATCGGACTGGAACCCTTCGACTTCCTGGCGCATGCCCCGCTGTTCTCGGTCATCCTGATCGTGTCCTGGCAATGGCTGCCCTTCGCAACGCTCATTCTCCTGACCGCCCTGCAATCGCTCGACAGCGAGCAACTGGAAGCCGCGGAAATGGACGGGGCCAACTTCCTGAACCGTTTCGTCTTCATCATGGTGCCGCATCTGGCGCGCTCGATCACGGTGGTGATCCTGATCCAGACGATCTTCCTGCTGTCGGTCTTCGCTGAAATTCTGGTCACCACGAATGGCGGACCGGGCAATGCATCCACCAACCTCACCTTCCTGATCTACGCCCAGTCGCTGCTTCAGTTCGACGTCGGCGGCGGTTCGGCAGGCGGTGTGGTCGCCATCATTCTCGCCAACATCGTTGCGATCTTCCTGATGCGGATGATCGGCAAGAACCTGGAGGCCTGAGCCATGGCACGCGCTGTAACCTCTCGTCGCAAGGCCATCACCACGGTTTGTGCCTGGGCCGTCGGCATTGCAATCTTCTTCCCGATCCTGTGGACCGTGCTGACCAGCTTCAAGACGGAAGCGGAAGCCATCGCGTCTCCTCCAAGCTTCCTCTTCTTCGACTGGACGCTGGAAAACTACAGCACGGTCCAGGAGCGCTCCGACTATTTCCGGCATTTCTGGAATTCGGTCGTGATCTCCTTCGGATCAACGATCCTGGGTCTCCTCATTGCCATCCCTGCCGCCTGGTCCATGGCCTTCGTGCCGGCCAAGCGCACCAAGGACGTGCTGATGTGGATGCTGTCCACCAAGATGCTGCCTCCGGTGGGCGTGCTGATCCCGATCTATCTGCTCTTCCGGGACACCGGTCTGCTGGACACACAAATTGGCCTCGTGATCGTGCTGACGCTGATCAACCTGCCGATCATCATCTGGATGCTGTTCACTTACTTTCGTGAAATTCCGGGTGAAATCCTGGAAGCGGCGCGGATGGACGGGGCCGAGCTGTGGGCCGAGATCATCTACGTGCTGACGCCGATGGTGGTTCCCGGCATCGCCTCGACCCTGCTGCTCAACATCATCCTGGCCTGGAACGAAGCGTTCTGGACCCTGAACCTGACGGCGGCCAACGCCGCCCCCCTGACAGCATTCATCGCCAGTTATTCCAGCCCGGAAGGTCTGTTCTACGCAAAGCTGAGCGCCGCCTCGACCATGGCGATCGCGCCCATCCTCATCATTGGCTGGTTCAGCCAGAAACAGCTTGTGCGTGGTCTCACCTTCGGCGCGGTCAAATAGGTTAAACAGGAGCCCTGATCATGGGTCAGATTACACTCAACCAGATCACCAAGAGCTTCGGCGACGTACAGGTGATTCCGCCGCTGGATCTTCGCATCGAGGACGGGGAGTTCGTTGTCTTCGTCGGCCCGTCCGGCTGCGGCAAGTCCACGCTCCTGCGCCTGATCGCGGGCCTGGAAGACGTTTCCTCGGGCGCCATCTCCATTGACGGCAGGGAAGCGACCGAGGTCCCGCCAGCCAAACGCGGCCTTGCCATGGTGTTCCAGTCCTATGCGCTCTACCCGCATATGTCGGTGAGGAAGAACATCGCCTTTCCCCTGCGCATGGCCGGCCTCGACAAGAGCGCCCAGGATGCCAAGGTGGAGGCGGCCGCCAGGGTGCTGAACCTGACGGATTACCTCGACCGACGCCCCGGCCAGCTTTCGGGCGGCCAGCGCCAGCGCGTTGCCATCGGCCGCGCCATCGTGCGCGAACCGGCGGCCTTCCTCTTCGATGAACCGCTGTCGAACCTGGACGCGGCCCTGCGCGTCAACATGCGGCTCGAAATCTCCGAACTGCACCAGACGCTGAAGACCACCATGATCTACGTGACGCACGACCAGGTGGAAGCCATGACAATGGCCGACAAGATCGTCGTGCTGCATGCGGGCGTGATCGAGCAGGTCGGCTCACCGCTGGAGCTCTACCACACGCCCCGCAACCGCTTCGTTGCTGGGTTCATCGGCTCGCCCAAAATGAATTTCCTGATGGGCGCCTACGCCGCCGAATACGGTGCCGCCACCATCGGCATCCGTCCCGAGCATCTGTCGGTGTCGCAAACGGAAGGCAAATGGACCGGCAAGGTGGGCGTCTCGGAACATCTCGGCTCCGACACCTTCCTCTATGTCGACATCGACGGCATCGACGACCCGATCACGGTTCGCTCCTCCGGTGAAATCGGCGTGCGCCACGGCGACACCATTCACCTGACCCCGGACCCGGAAAAGGTCCATCGCTTCGACAACCAGGGTCTGAGGATCGCATGAACCGCCTTGCAGGAAAATCCGCTCTGATCACCGGTGCCGCCCGGGGGATCGGCGAGGCCTTTGCCGCCCGCTACGCCGAGGAAGGCGCAACGGTGGCCATTGGCGACATCAACCTGGAGGGCGCGGAAGCCGCCGCCCGGGACATCGGCCCGAGTGCCTATGCGGTCAGGCTCGACGTCACCGATCAGGCCTCCATCGACCAGGCCATTGCCGCGGTCGAGGAGCGTACCGGCGGCCTCGACATCCTCGTCAACAACGCCGCCCTGTTCGACCTGGCGCCGATCGTCGAGATCACCCGGGACAGCTACCGGCGCCTGTTCGACATCAACGTTGCCGGCACGCTCTTCATGATGCAGGCGGCAGCGAAATCCATGATCGCACGCGGCCAGGGCGGCAAGATCATCAACATGGCCAGCCAGGCCGGCCGCCGGGGCGAAGCCCTTGTCGGGGTCTATTGCGCCACCAAGGCAGCGGTCATCAGCCTGACCCAGTCGGCGGGGCTCGACCTCATCAAGCACCGCATCAACGTCAATGCCATCGCACCCGGCGTCGTCGACGGCGAACACTGGGACGGGGTGGATGCGCTCTTCGCGAAATACGAGGGCCTGAAGCCGGGCGAAAAGAAGGCCGCCGTCGGCGCCGCGGTGCCCTTCGGACGCATGGGAACCGCGGACGACCTCACCGGCATGGCCGTGTTCCTGGCCTCCAGCGAGGCCGATTACATCCTCGCGCAAACCTACAATGTCGACGGCGGCAACTGGATGAGCTGACCAATGACACAAAAACTCGGTAACTCTGTGCTCGCGACCCTTCCTGACACCATCGAGGCACCGGCCTATAGCCGGTCCGCCCTTACGCCCGGCATCGTTCATATCGGCGTCGGCAATTTCCACCGTGCCCATCAGGCGATGTACCTGAACCGGCTGTTCAACCTCGGCGAAGGCCACGACTGGGCCATCGTCGGCGCCGGCCTCAAGCCCTATGACCGGGCGATGCGTGACCGGCTGGAACCCCAGGACTGGCTGACCACGGTGGTCGAGCTCGACCCGCAGGGCCTCAGCGCGCAGGTCTGCGGCGCCATGATCGATTTCATCGAGGTCGATCCGGCCGCCCTGATCGCAAGGCTTTCCGAAGCGGACATCCGCATCGTCTCGCTGACGATCACCGAGGGCGGCTATTTCGTCGACCCGAACACCGGCGGCTTCGATGTGAGCCATCCGGAGATCCAGGGCGATCGCGCCCATCCGGACACTCCCCAAACGGTCTTCGGCGTTCTTGTCGCGGCCCTTTTGAAACGGAAAGAGCGCGGCATCGCCCCCTTCACCGTGATGTCCTGCGACAACCTTCCGGAAAACGGGCACATCGCGAAACAGGCAGTCACCGGCTTCGCCAGGGCGCTTTCCGAGGAGACGGCCGCCTGGATCGCGGACAACGTCGCCTTTCCGAACGGCATGGTCGACTGCATCACCCCGGCGACCGGCGACAGGGAACGCAGCCTCGTCAAGGATCAGTTCGGCCTTGAGGACGCCGCGCCAGTGGTCTGCGAACCATTCCGGCAGTGGGTGCTGGAGGATCACTTCCCCAACGGGCGCCCGGCGCTCGAAAAGGTCGGGGTCGAGTTCGTGACCGATGTCGCGCCCTACGAGCTGATGAAGCTGCGCATTCTCAACGGCGGCCACGCGGCCATCGCCTATCCGGGGGCACTGCTTGGCCACTACTTCGTCCATGACGCCATGGCCGACCCGCTGATCCGGGCTTTTCTCAAAAAGCTGGAAGAAGAGGAAGTGCTGCCGACCGTTCCGGAAATTCCCGGCGTCAGTTTCGAGAAATACCTGACAACGGTGATGGAGCGCTTCTCCAATCCCGCCGTCGGCGACACCATACCGCGCCTGTGCCTGGACGGCTCCAACCGGCAGCCGAAATTCATCCTACCGTCGATCCAGGACAGGCTGGGCAAGGGGCTCTCCGTCAAGGGCCTCGCGCTGGAGACGGCGCTCTGGTGCCGCTATTGCCTCGGCCGCAACGAGGCGGGTGAGGCGATCGAGCTGGTAGACGACAATGCCGGCATCCTGAAGGCCTGGGCGGCGGCTGTCTTCAACGGCACGCCCGGACATTTCGACATGCCGGAGCTCTTCGGCCCGCTCGGCTCCCATCCGGACTACCTGAAGGCCTTTCTCGAGGCTGTCCGGCAGATCAGGTCTTCCGGGGTCGCCGAAACGCTCAAGGCCTATATCGGGGGATAGTCCCGATCTTTCCGACATGGAGGGGTTCACGGTTCCGGCATCCAAATGTGCCCGATTGTGAACCCCGATGCCGTTGTATTGCCGGAGCCCCCGCTTACCTTTGGCGCGTTCGGACGCAGCACGGGGCTGCCCGAACCGTGAACGAAGGAAAGGGCAAGGCTTCATGGAACTCCTGACGAGACGGAACGTGTTGATAGGCGGCGCGGCCCTGGCCACGCTGGCCACACCGGCCGCACTGGGCGGACCGGCGCTTGCCTCCGAACAGGACTTCTGGCGGCTTGGTCTTGCCGAACCGGCGCTGACCATCAAGGCGCCCGCGCTCGACGTTCCCGATCTCGACGGCAGGATACACAGGATCGAGGATTACCGCGGCAAGACCCTGATCGTTTCCTTCTGGGCCACCTGGTGCGTGCCCTGCCGGAAGGAAATGCCGACGCTGGCAAGGCTGAACCGGGAACTCGGCTCCGACAATTTTGCCGTGCTGGCCGTCAATATCGGCGACGCGGACGACAAGGTTCTTAACTTCCGCGAGCAGTTCGACATCGAAGGCCTGCCCCTTCTGACCGACACGGACAAGACCCTGCCCGGCACATGGTACCTGCGCGGCCTTCCGGTGACTTATGTCCTCAACGGCTCAGGCGAAGTGATCCTCGGTGCCATCGGCGAGCGGGTCTGGGATTCTCCGGAGATGATTGCCGCGCTGAAGTCGCTGGAAGGCAATTGACCTGCGGCCTTCCCTTTCTGGTGGCCCTGCGCCGGGATGACAATGCTGAAAACGCATTGCCCTTTGACTTGCATTTATTCGGCGTGAACCCGCCTCAAGGCCCCGGAAACGTCACCCGCCAGCGCCGCAGAAACGTCTCACGGGTCAGGGCGTCCAAGGCCACCATCAGGGCAGGTGAGAGGCCGATGGGGCGGAGCGCGGTGGAACTCAAGGCCTCGCCTTCGTTGCCGTCTTCGGCCTCCAGCAACGGGCTGATCAGGAGCGCGGTGCGGAGCGCCAGCGTTCCCTGCGGCGACAGCAGGAAATCCAGGAAGTCCCCGGCAAGTGCCTTGTGGTTCGACTGTTTCGGGATCATCAGGGCGCGGGAAAGCACCAGCGTATAGTCCGAGGGCAGCACGATGCCGATGCGCTCGTCCTGCTGCTGATAGCCTTGCGCGTAGGAACCGAGCACGTTGTAGGCGATCAGGTATTTGCCTTCGGCGACGCCGCGGATGATGTCGGCCGAGCAGCAGGTGGAAACGGCCTGGGAGCGCCCGAGCGATTCCTGCAAGGCGCCGAAGGTGGAGGCTTCCTGGCTGTCGGCGAAGGCGAAGAGATAGCCGAGGCCGGACTGCTCGATGTCGTAGGTGGCGACCTTGCCCGCATAGGGCGTGTTCGAGGGCCTCAGGAGATCCAGAAGATCGAAGCGGGTCTTCGGAACATCGCTCGCCGGAACCAGATCGCGGTTATAGACAATGACCGCCGGTTCGCGGGTGATGCCCCAGAGTTCGTCCCGCCAGCGGAGCGCATCCGGCACCTGCTCCGTCAGCCGGGAGGCATAGGGCGCGGCGCAGGCCTCGTTGACAAGCTGCACCATCTGGTGGACGGCGGAACTGATGACAACGTCGGCGCCTTCCCTGCCCTCCCGGCAATCGGCGCGGGTCAGGCGGTAGAGTTCGTTCGAACCCCATTGCTCAAAGCGGAAATGCACGCCCGGGCGCGACTTCACGAAGCTTTCGACAACGGGTCCGAAGACGGCGATGTCGGTCGTGGACCTGAGGACCAGCGTTTCGGTGGCGTTTTCAGGACCGTAGTCCCTGACCATCTCCTGCGCGAAGCCATGACCGGCGGCCATGAGGACAGCCAGCCCGGCGAGAAGGAGACGGAGGATCGGAGTGCCTTTCTTCATGAGACCTTCTCCGGTGCGGCCTCGAACACCAGCGCGGCCCGGAACCGGCCCTCGGGCGTCTTTTCCAGAACGAGTTCGCCGCCGAAGGAAACGGCAACGGAATGAACGATGGCAAGACCAAGTCCAGAACTTGCCTGGCGGGAGAGCGTGCCCTTGTTGAAGCGCGCGCCCATGGCCGCCAGCACGTCGTCCGCCGGACCGGTGCCCGAATCCTCTACCCAGATGGCGGCCTTGCCGTCCCGTTCCGAGGCGCCGACCCGCACGGGCGAGCGGCCGTATTTGAGCGCATTGTTCAAAAGGTTCTTCAGCGCTTCCTTCAGCGACGGCTCATCGGCCATCACCTCGACCGGATCCTCGCCGATATCGAGCACCACGTCGACATCCGGGTTCAGAACCGCATGGTCCCCTTCCTCGAAGACGTCGAGGGCGATATTGCGCAAGTCGACCCGCTCGCGCCGGACACTGTCGCCGCGGTGGATGACGAGGGCTTGGGCGAGCATCTGGTCGAGAAGACGGCCGAGGCTGGCCGAGCGCGTCTGGATGCGTTCGACGATCTTCTGCCGCCGCTCCGGATCGGCTTCGTCG
>JBNKGB010000096.1:0-17460 GCA_050289605.1 Roseibium sp.
CATGTCCTTTTCGACGAAGGCCGTGTGGAGGATCGGGAACAGCTTCAGGCCGTCCTCGCGGGCCGCGCCGGAAAGTTCCAGGGCGTCGCACAGCTTGGCGGCGTCTGCTTCGGTGACACCGGCTTCCGGGTCGATCGGCAGGGTGACGATCTTTTCCGGGGTTTCCTCGGCAACGGCTTCAATGTCCATGCCGCCTTCGGTGGAAACGACGAAGGCCGGACGTCCGACGGTGCGGTCGACCAGGATGGAGAGGTAGAGCTCGCGCTCGATGTCGGCGCCGTCTTCGATGTAGAGACGGTTGACGACCTTGCCGGCCGGGCCGGTCTGCTTGGTGACCAGCGTGTTGCCGAGCATTTCCCTGGCATTCGCCGTCACTTCGTCGAGCGAGAAGGCAAGGCGTACGCCGCCCTTGGCGTCGGCGGACAGTTCCTTGAACTTGCCCTTGCCGCGGCCGCCGGCGTGGATCTGGGACTTGACGACCCAGAGCGGGCCCGGAAGGCTCTTGGCAGCTGCTTCCGCTTCGTCGGCGGAGAAGATGGCAACGCCCTCGGCCACCGGTGCGCCGTATTCCTTCAGCACGGCCTTGGCCTGGTATTCATGGATGTTCATGTGTTTCCCCCGTTGTCGGAGGACCGTCCTTCAGTTTCGGAAGGACGGCCGCACTACTTCAAGGCAAGCGCTGATTAAGCGAGCGCCGGCTGGATTTTCTTGCAGGCCTCGACCAGACCGTCGACGGCTGCGACGGACTTGTCGAAGTTGGCTTTTTCCTCGCCCTGCAGATCGATCTCGATGACACGCTCGACGCCACCGGCGCCGATGACGACCGGAACGCCGACATAGGTGTCCTTCAGGCCGTACTGGCCGTCGAGGGCAGCGGCGCACGGAACGACGCGCTTCTTGTCCTTCAGGTAGCTCTCGGCCATGGAAATGGCTGCAGAGGCCGGAGCGTAGAAGGCCGAACCGGTTTTCAGGAGGCCGACGATCTCGGCGCCGCCGTCACGGGTGCGCTGGACAATCTCTTCCAGACGCTCAGCCGTGCACCAGCCCATCTTGACGAGATCGGGGAGCGGAATGCCGGCAACGGTGGAATAGCGGATCAGCGGCACCATCGTGTCGCCGTGGCCGCCGAGCACGAAGGCGGTGACGTCTTCGACGGAGACGTTGAACTCATCGGCCAGGAAATAGCGGAAGCGGGCACTGTCGAGAACGCCGGCCATGCCGACGACCTTGTTCTTCGGCAGGCCGGAGAATTTCTGCAGGGCCCAGACCATGGCGTCGAGCGGGTTGGTGATGCAGATGACAAAGGCGTTCGGGGCATGTTTCGCGATACCGGCGCCGACCTGCTCCATGACCTTCAGGTTGATTTCAAGGAGATCGTCGCGGCTCATGCCCGGCTTGCGCGGAACGCCCGCGGTCACGATGACGACGTCAGCACCTTCGATGGCTTCGTAGCTGTTGGCGCCTGCCAGCTTCGCGTCGAAGCGGTCGACCGGAGAGGATTCCGCCAGATCGAGGGCCTTGCCCTGCGGAACACCTTCCGCGATGTCGAAGAGAACGATGTCTCCGAGTTCCTTCAAGCCTGCCAGGTGAGCGAGCGTTCCGCCGATCTGACCAGAGCCGATCAAGGCAATTTTGTTCCGAGCCATTTCGAAAGTTTCCCTTTACGTAAGATGGAACCTATGCCATCCGCCGATGACTGACGATGGCACTACTCCCTTTGCCGCCCCTGCGCAACCTCGCCAAAAGAATATTGCGCATTTCCCGGCAAAATTTCTCGAATATTCCCGCCTGCATAATTCACCTATAGGGAATGCAGACCTATGCGTGCATACTCCGGTTTTCTCCCGCGAGGTAAGCTTCGGACCGCATCTCGATCAGTCGGGAGGCTGTCCTGTCGAATTCGAAGGCTTCCGTACCGCTGTCTGCGAAATAAAGCTCCGTCGGCTCGGCCTCGGCCGAAACCACCAGCTTGATGCCGTTATCGTAAAGCGTGTCGATCAGAATGATGAACCGCTTGGCCTCGTTGCGCCGGGCCAACGTCATGACCGGCACATGATCCAGAAACACGGTGCTGAAGGCGTTGGCGATCCGCAGGTAGTCGGCTGCACCCAGCGGCTGCATGCAAAGTTCCTCAAAGGTAAACCTCGCAGCGCCTGCGGCCACACGGGGAACGCTGATCTTCCGGCCCTTCATCTCCAGTTCCTCGGAATGCGGGGTCATGCCGTGGGTCAGCTTGCTCCAGAGCTCGTCCATCTGGGCGTCCGCACCGTTGCCGAGCGGCGTCACGTAAACGGGTGCGCCTGCCAGCTTCTCCAGCCGGTAGTCGGTCGGCGAATTCAGGTGCAGCACCTCGACCTTCGAGGCGAGCAGGTTGATGAAGGGCAGGAAAAGCTGGCGGTTGAGCCCGTCCTTGTAGAGCTGCGACGGCTCCACGTTGGAGGTTGCCACGATGATGACGCCCTTTTCGAACAGCTGGGCGAACAGGCGGCCGAGAATCATCGCGTCGGCAATGTCGGTGACGGTGAATTCGTCGAAGAGCAGCAGCCGCGTTTCCTGGGCGATCTGCTCGGCGACCGGCGGGATCGGATCGTCGCCTTTCACCTGCCCAAGTTTATGGGCCTGACGGTGGGCGTAGATGCGCTCATGCACGTCGGCCATGAATTCGTGGAAATGCACCCGGCGTTTGCGGCGGATGACCGTAACCTCGTAGAAGAGGTCCATCAGCATGGACTTGCCGCGTCCCGACGCCGCCCCACATGTAGAGCCCCTGCACGGAGGCCCAGAGCTGGTTCTTCTTGTTGGCGAACAGCCAGCCGAGGGAGCTTTTCTTCGAGGCAAGGCGGGTTTCGGCAAGGCGCGTGTTGAGGAGGTCCAGCCGGTATACCGCCTGCCGTTGGACAGGGTCCTCCGAAATCTCGCCGGATGCTATCAGAGCATCGTAACGGGCGCTCATCGCGCGGTTGACCGGCAGTTCCATATTCAACGGCGATACTCCCTCCATGACTTCTCATGGGGTCGTGGACATGACCAGATCGGGGCCTTGCGAACCCCGGGGGCGGAATAAGGTCAAAATGCCGCAGATGCAAGTCACGAAATAGTCGGAGACTGTCACAGAATTTCAAAATCCGGATTTTCAACCGATTGAACTCAAAGGCTTTCCTTGAAAGCCGGTGGTCATCAGACTTTCTTCCGAGAACCGGAACAGGACGCGCGGGCGGAAGTGCCGGCTGGATGGCCGAAACGGCTGTTGCGCTGGAGGACGGACCGCCGTTCCGGCGGCTCTTTCAGTGGCTTGCGGACAAAAAACCGCCTGCGACCGGCAAGCCGGAAGCAGGCTTTGGAGCAAATCAAGTCTGGGCCAGATCCTTATCGATACACGAGCGCCGATTTCCGGCCGCTTTGAATTTCCTGAATATGCAGAAGCTGAGCGACCAGCCGGCATTCGCCGACATCGTCCAGGCTGGCCTTGCGGCCGCGACCGTCCGTGAGCAACCAGGCATTTCCCGGCCGAACCATGTCGCACTCGATGGGGGCACCGGGGTCGATGCCTGCCGAGCTCAGCAAGGCTTTCCCGAGGTTGGCTTCTTCACCCTCATGTCCCTTCGTCGCCATGCGGACGCCGCGATAGACCTGCTGGATGGATCCTGCCGAAACGATCGCAGTGACGATACTGTCACCCGAAAACGCGGCCAGCCGGAGGACACCGCTTTCGCTCGAAATGGTTGTGCTGGAACAGGGGGTGTTGTGAACGTCGCCAAGCGGTGTCCATTCGGACCGCAGCGTCACCGTCGCAGGCTGCCGCAAGGAGGCCATTTCCCTCGCCAGCCGCTTTTCCTCCGCCTTCTGAGGGTTGTGAGCCGACCGACCTGCCCCGGACACCCCGCCGGCAAGCACGGTCCCTCCGATACGAAGCCGGCGGAAAACGATGACGTCGCGCATCAGGTCGGTGCGCTCGACCCGCCAACCGGCATCCAGCCAGGCGTTCTGATGGACCAGGCTACCGCCCGAGTTGGCCCACCAGGTGCGATGCTCGCGCGCGCTCTTGGGAAGCGAGGAGCCGATGATCTGTTCGACTTCCTCCAGTTTGGCCGCCCAAACCACATCATCGAGACGTGCCAGGTGTTCACGCAAGGGTTCATATTTGGACATGAGCACAGCCTTTCCGATAGCTGTACGAATATACACCTATAACGCGTGCCGTCCAGTAAAAAATACCAATGATTGTTAACGGTAGAGGGAAATCGGCGATCCGGTCGAGGTCTGTCCGTCAAACTTGCCGGGCGCGCTGGAATAGAGCTGTGCGACGATGAGTCCGGAGCCGTCCTTCAACACGACCTGCTTGCCATTGAGGTCCCAGGCGGCGATGCCGGACAGGACCGGCGTGGCGCAGCCTCTGGTGTTCGCCCGGTAGCCGCCGGACCACGAGGTCAGGGTCATGAAGGCCATGCAGCTGTCGCCCGCGGAGGCCAGCTTCCAGCCGCCGAGAAGATCGGTCCGGCCGATTTCCTGCGCATTCGACGGAGCGGCAACGGGATTGCTCGACAGATCGGTCTGGCCGACCACGCCGGGCTGTGGCGCGTTGGGATCAAGTGGCGCAAGCGTTCCGGATCCCACCGGTGTCGTCGGCGTTGCCGGTAGCGGTTCGGCATAGTTCCGTCCTCCGGACAGCCGCTGGCAACCGGCTGCCAGTACCGCCAGACCCAAGACCAATGCAAATTTTCCCGCGCGCGTCATGTCGAATCAATCCCTAACCTGCGACCCAGTATGGCAGCATCTCTTAGCCTACAATTTGTCGAAAATCCAAAATCCAGCAAATTGTCCCGAGAATAAGGCGGAAAAGCCATCTTTCCCCGGAGTTTGAGGCAGGGCGCGCGGGAATTTGTTCAGACCGCTTGCAGTCAGGCGTGTGCTGCGCTCCGGCGCGGCGGATCGATCAGGCACTCGACCGACGCCCTGATCTTCGCGCCATAACCGGCACAGGCACTGAAGGTTTCGGGCAAGGGCGGCTTGCCGGCGATGCTCCACCAGTGGCTCGACGTGGTCGCCTTCCAGAAGGGCGGCTGGGGAACGGGCTCCATGTCTGCCAGATAAATGACCCTGTCCGGCACGATCGCATGCGGCAGGAGGAAGATCTCGACAGGCTTGGGCGCCAGGCCGCGCCCGTCGATACCATCCGCCGACAACAGTCCCGCAACGTGCCTGTTGAGCGCGCGCGCCGGTTGTGGCCCGGCGGAAAAGGCCCGCATCAACCCTCCGGCCCTGGCATTGAGATAAGCTTCCGCCAGAGGCCCGAGCAGACTGTTGTCGGGACAAAGGAACAAGACTGTGGTTGTCGTCACAAACCGGTCCTCGCGAAGTTTCCGCCCGGCATCTTCCACCGGACGGCCTTCCCCTACCCGCTTGTCGGGAAGTCTTTATGACAGAACCCGGGCAAATGTGGTTTACCTGAGGAAATTCTCTGTCCTCTCGTATTCATCCGACTGGTCATCAAACGCTGTCTGAACGCCTGCGACCTGGGTTTCCGTCCCTGCAACCCGCTCGCCGAATCTTTGGAGATCCCCATGCCGATTGCCATCTGGTGCATACTGATTGCCGCGGTCCTGCCGATCCTCTCGGTGATGCCGGCAAAGAGAGGAAAGGATTTCGACAATTCCAGACCCAGGGATCCGGAATACTGGCGGGACGGGTTCCGCGCCCGGGCACAGGCTGCCCAGGCCAACGGCTTCGAGGCCTTTCCCTTTTTCGCCGTCGCCGTGTTCGTCGGCATGAGCCAGGGCGGTGATCCGGGCTGGATCGACCGGCTGGCGGTGCTGTTCGTGCTGCTCCGCCTGATTTATGTGTTCTGCTACTGGACCGACCGGCCAAACCCGCGCTCGGCCTCGTGGGCCGCGTCATTCCTGACCATTCTGGCGATTTTCACCAGTTCCCTGTGGAGCTGAGACCCTTCCGGCGTCCGCCCGAACCGCAGAAATGTTCAAGGATCGTTTGCACCAAACGGCTGATTTCGTTAACGATATAAGGGGGTATCGGGGCAATTCCTTGGGCAGAGGTGCATTTTGCGGACGACAGATCGGACCACAGACCCGGCCACAAGCGCCTTGCCGCCACAGCGCCAGGCCACCTCCAGACGCCTGCTCGCCGAGCCGCATATCGTCGACACACTCATCGCCGAGCGCGGAAAACTGGTGATGGCAAGCCCATGGTGGCCTCTCATCCGGCCGGTCGCCCACAAGATCCTGCGCTACAGATCCGCCGTCGGAATGGCCGACACGATCGCACAGATGGAAGCCCTCGAGGTCTTCGCCCACCTGAGCGATTTGCTGGAACTGGACGTGACGGCGCACGGACTTGAGCGCGTTCCGGCGGAGGGCCCGGTGGTGCTGGTTTCCAACCATCCGACCGGCATTGCGGACGGTATCGCACTCTACGACGCCATCAAGTCCAGGCGCGACGACCTGGCGATCTTCGCCAACCGCGATGCTATCCGAATCAATCCGCGCCTGGCCGACATGATCATACCGGTCGAATGGCGCGCCGACTTCAAGACCCGCGAAAAGTCGAAGGAAACCCTGAAACTCGCTTCTTCGGCCTTTTCGAAGGAGCGGGTGGTGGTGCTGTTTCCCTCCGGCCGCCTCGCCTATTGGCACGAGGGCAAGCTGACGGAGCGGCCCTGGATGACTTCGGCCCTGGCGCTGGCCCGCAAGAACAAGGCGCCGATCATCCCGCTGCATATGGGCGGGCGGAATTCGGGCCTGTTCTATTTCCTTGCCCGCGTGTCGACTGAACTGCGCGACATGACCGTCTTCAACGAGTTGCTCAACAAGAAGAACGCCCGCTTCAACGTGCACTTCGGCAAGCCCATCCGGTCGGAGCGGCTGGAAGGCGACCTCGGGGAGCTGACGGAACAGATGCGCGTACACTGCGCCCAAACGCTTGCCGAGGACCCGGACGCCGAATTCTGACCGCCGCGCCTGTCGGGCTGATTTCCCTCAAGGATTTTGCGTCATCCACAGGCACAGCGGGCGCTTGATTGCCCTCGTCCGGCGAATAAGACATGGTGCGGAAGAATCCATAGGAAACAACCGATCCATGTCCGTTTCGCCCGCGATTGCCGCGGATGACACCTCGCAAATGCAACCAGCCAGCGCTCCGGTCGTCCGTCCGGAGCCGAAGCCGCTCGCGGTTCTGCAGAAAGTGTTCGGCTATGGCAGCTTCCGGGGCAAGCAGCAGGCCGTCATCGACACGCTTGTCGACGGCAGGGACGCGGTGGTGCTGTTTCCGACCGGGGCCGGCAAGTCCCTCTGCTACCAGATCCCGGCGCTGTGCCGTCAGGGTGTCGGTATCGTCGTTTCGCCGCTGATTGCCCTGATGAAGGATCAGGTCGGCGCACTGCGGGCCGCCGGCGTGAAGGCTGCAGCGCTGAACTCGACGCTCTCCCACGAAGATCAGGCGGCCTTGCGCGCCGAGGTACGGCGCGGCGAGATCGACCTTCTCTACGTGACACCGGAACGGCTCGGCAGCGAAGGCTTCCGGCAGTTCCTCGACACGCTGCAGATTGCGCTCTTCGCCATCGACGAGGCTCATTGCGTCAGCCAGTGGGGGCATGATTTTCGCCCCGAGTACCTGTCGCTCTCGTGTCTTTCGGAACGTTATCCGGGCGTGCCCCGCGTCGCGCTGACGGCAACCGCCGATCCGCACACGCAAAAGGACATTCTTGCCAGGCTGAAGCTTGAGGAGGCGGAAGTTTTTTCGACCAGCTTCGACCGGCCGAACATCCGCTACGAGATCGTCGAGCGCACCAACCAACGCCAGCAGCTTCTGGATTTCCTCAAGAAACACGAAGGCGAGAGCGGCATCGTCTATTGCCTGTCGCGGGCCAAGGTCGAGGACATTGCCGAATGGCTGACCTCGAAAGGCATCCGGGCACTGCCCTATCACGCCGGCCTGCCGGCCGAAGAGCGTTCCGCCAACCAGGACGCTTTCCTGCTTGAGGAAGGGCTTTGTCTGGTTGCGACCGTCGCTTTCGGCATGGGCATCGACAAGCCGGACGTGCGCTATGTCGCCCATCTCGATCTACCGTCATCGGTCGAAGCCTATTACCAGGAAACCGGGCGCGCCGGGCGCGACGGCGCGCCTTCGGAAGCCTTCATGGCCTACGGCATGGCGGATCTCGTGCAGCGCCGCCGCATGATCGCGGAAGGCGATGCTCCGGAAGAAGTGAAGCGCGCGGAAAACGCCAAGTTGAACGCCCTTCTCGGCATCTGCGAAACCGCCGGCTGCCGCCGCCAGGCGCTGCTGGCCCATTTCGGCGAGACCTATCCGAAGCCTTGCGGCAATTGCGACACATGCCTGTCGCCGGTGGAAACCTGGGACGGCACGGAAGCCGCCCAGAAGCTGATGTCGGCCGTCTACCGCACAGGGCAGCGCTTCGGCACCGCCCATGTCATCGACGTGCTGCTGGGCAAGAGCAACGAGAAGACCGCCCGCTTCGGCCACGAGAATCTTTCCGTCTTCGGTATCGGCCAGGACGTGCCGCAGAAGACCTGGCAGTCCATCGCCCGCCAGTTGGTGGCTGCCGGTTATGTCGACGTGGATCATGCCCATTTCGGCGCCCTGATCCTGACCGAAAAGGCAAGGGCGATCCTGCGCGGAGAGGAAAGGATCGACCTGCGCAAGGACCGGAGTGCCGCGGGCCTCAAGAAGACCCGCACCTCGCGGACGGCCTCGATTGCTGACGAACTCGACCACGAGGACAAGCTTCTCTTCGAGCGCCTGCGACGGCTGCGGACCCAGATCGCGCGGGACCAGAACGTGCCGCCCTATGTCGTCTTCCCCGACGCGACGCTCGCCGGCATCGCCGCCGCCCGGCCGATCACGCCCGACGCCCTGCTCGCGGTTTCCGGTATCGGCCAGTCCAAGCTGGAAAAATACGGTGAAGCCTTCATGGACGTCGTCGAGGCCTTCGAAGCAGGTGTCTAGAGCCTGGGGCGACATGTTGTTTACCTTAACAGTTTCTTGAGAATTCTTGCGCGATAAGACCCTTCATAGTTGTGTCTGGGGCTTTTCACATGCGTTTTCTTGCCGTCCTTCTGGTGACCTCAACCTGCCTTTCTTCCGCATCAATGGCAGCCGATTATCCGGTGAGCGAACCGGTTGACCCGGGCTTCGGCACGGTTGAGGACCTGCGGCTGACCCGGACGGACTGGACCGGCTTCAACAGCGTTCTCTTTTTCGGCGGCGGTTTCCTGTCCGGCACCGACAGCCTCGGCCTTGACGCCTTCTTCCGCTCGGGTACCGGGGGTGCTTCTGTCGGATACGATCATCAGATCAACAGCATCGTTCTGGGGGCGAGCCTGGAAGGAGCAATCACGAACTTCCAAAGCAGCACCCGTTCGGGAACCGCCCGGCAATCCGCGAACTGGCTGAGCGCGGCAACCGTGCGCGTAGGCTACGACACCGGACGCTTCCTGCCCTATCTCTCGGCCGGTGTCGGCTTCGGCAACTACAAGATCGAGCGCAAGAGCGACGGTGCATCCGATGAAAACACGCATGTAGCGTTCGTTGCCGGAGGCGGCGTCGAAGCGCGTGTCACGGACAATATTTTTGCACGGGCTGACTACAAGCACTACGAATTCAGTGAAGAGATATACAACGTTCCGGGCTGGGCCGCTTTCTCGGCCGACGGCAGAGCAGACATGTTCACACTTGGTGCGGGTTATCGTTTCTGAGGGTGAGAATTCCGGAAAGAATCACGCCTCGTGCCGCTTTGCACCGCTCCACTCGGGCAGCAATTCTGACTTAACCCCATCCTGAGGACGGCCGCCATGCCCCTCTCGAAGGATGTGCGGCACGCTCTTGAGCAAGTGGCCCGTCCTTCGAGACAGCGCTTCGCACTTCCTCTGGTTGAGGTTGTGTTTGCAGCGAATATCAATCGTCAAGGCGCTGCTCTGCGCGGGTTTCGATAGGTTGGCAGATGATCCGACCTACGAACCCGCCTTCGGAACACCCTTGTAGGCCTCACCGCCCCAGACGGCCTTGACCTTTGCATCGCGGCCGCAGCCCAGGCGGTAGCCCTTGTAGGCGTCGGCCCGGGTGACGTAGCCGAAGCGGGTCAGCGTGCGAACTTCGCTCTTGTAGTAATTCTGGTGGTAGTCCTCGGCAGGCCAGAACACCGCCGGTTTATCGACCGGCGTCACGATCCTTCTTCCGAGGACCTTCTCAGCCTTTGCAATTTCCGCCCTTGCCTCTTTCGCCTGGTTCTCATCCAGCGGATAAATCGCGGTGGAATAGGCATGGCCGCGGTCGCAGAACTGGCCACCCGCATCGGTCACGTCGACCGTGCGCAGGAACAGCGCGATCAGATCGCCGTAGCTGATCCTGCTTTCGTCGAAGTCGACCTTCACCACTTCCCGGTGCCCGTCGCGATCGTAATTCTTGTAGGTCGGGTTCTGCGTCGACCCGCCCGCGTAGCCGGACACGGCCTCGCGAATGCCCGGAACCTTTTCAAGGTCCGATTCCACGCACCAGAAGCAGCCGCCGGCAAGGATCGCGGTTTCGGCAAGGGCGGGCAACGGCACCGCGAAAACGAGAAAAGCGGCTACAAGAGTGTGCGGCAGCAGGCGCGTCATGACAGGTCCTCCATCGGTTGCCGCCACAGGGACTCAAACCTGGAGCCAAGGCAACTCAACTTCCCTCGCTGGAACCGCACTTCGGCGTGAGGGCCGTGTGACCGACAGAAGGATATCCTGCCCCCGTACCCTAGTCTTCCCAGACCGCAGCGCATTCCTCGAAACCCGGCATTTGCGGGTTCACCACGCAGAACCGGTGGCCGCTGGTCGCCTCCATCACCACCCAGCGTTCGAACCGCTGGACGATTTTCGCACCGAGCTTTTCCAGCCGGGCGACTTCCTTTTCCTGGTCATTCGTCTCGATATCCAGATGCACGCGGGAGGCATGCTCGACCCGCTGCACCAGAATGCCGATCTCGCCGTCCTTGCCCTCAAGCCTGCGATAACGCGGGCTGGGTGGATCGGCCTCCACCGTGCGCCCCAGAGCCCCGGCCCAGAAGGCGGCATGGTCGTCGATATCCCCGCCTTCGCAATCGATCACAAGGTCTCCCAACCGGCTCTTGTGCATTTCCATCTCCAAAGTCTTGTCCGCAAAGCCAATCGGGCGGTCTCAGGAGATCCACCCGAACAGCAGAGTGCGTTTCTTCAGCAAAGTAAGGCGTTCGCCCAGAGCTACGAGGCCTATTCCGGCAGATGGCAGACGGCCTCGATATTGTGTCCGTCCGGGTCGAGCACGAATGCGCCGTAGTAGTTTTCGTGGTACTGCGGACGCAGTCCCGGCGCTCCGTTGTCCTTGCCGCCGGCAGCCATCGCAGCCTCGTAGAAGGCATCGACCAAGGCCCGGTTTTTTGCGGCGAAGGCCACATGCAGAGGCGCGCCAAGCGCGGTTCCGGTGCCGATCCAGAAATCCGGCTTGCCGTCGCCGAAGCCGCAGAAACTGGCGCCGCCGGTCATTTCCGGCGTCACTTCCATGACGACAGTGATTCCGAGCGGTGCCAGCGCCTTTTCGTAGAACGCTCTCGAGGCGGAATAGTCGCTGACGGCAAATCCGATGTGATCGAGAATGGACATGAAAATCTCCTTAAAATTACGCAGGAACAAATAAGGAACATTTTCGCTGCAAACGCAAGCGAATTTCTTGCCGCCCGGACATCGGCACCGGCACGGCTGTCGCCGAACGCGGCCGGCAGGGGGAGTGCCCGTGCCGGCCGGACGATGTTGGCGTTTCCGGTCAGATGCGGCTCTCAGAGGGCTGCCTGACGCTCCTGCTCTCTCCGGTCCAGTCGATGCTCCGGGTCACGAACATGGTGACCGCAAGGGAGACGAAGGCGATGACGGAGCCGATCAGCAGGGCGTAGTCCTGTTCCCGCATCAGGGCGTAGAGCGCACCGAATATGCCCCCCAGCACCACCGCCATCACCAGTCCGGCCATGCGGCTTCGCAAGGAGCTTCCGACATAGGCCGCATTCAGCAGGGTCGCGGCCGTGGCCGCGATCAGATAGGCCGCGCCATAGCCGAGATGTTCGGCAAGGGCGAGCAGCATCACATAGAAGACTATCAGTGCCAGTCCGACCAGCCCGTACTGGATCCAGTGAAACCGCCAGCCGGAACGCATTTCCAGAACGAACACGGCCAGGAAGGTCAGGCTGATGAAGCCGACGGCGTATTTCAGCGACCGGGAAATGATCTGGTAGAAATTCACCGGCTCAACGAATTTCACCCCCAGGAGCTTGGCCTCCAGAGGCAAGGTGCCGGTCTCCAGGAATTGCGGAATTCCGCGTGCAAGGTACGGAATGGTCCACTTCGCCTCGAAGCCGGTGTCCGAAATGTTTCGGGTCTCCGGCAGGAAAGCACCAGTAAAGCCAGGATGCGGCCAGTTGGAATGCAGCGCCACCTCGGTCGTCTGGCCCGCGGGCGCGATGAATATCTCCGACGAGCCGTTCAATTGAAGCGGAAGTTCGAACGAGAACCCCTGACGCCACAGATCTGCGGGCACAGCGGCATTGATGCCGGAGGCATTCGCCATGTGATAGGTCGTGCCGCTCGTTGTCTTCTGAAGGATGCCAAGTCCCGGTTCGAAGGCGATCCTGCGGTTGCCGCCTAGACGCAGCGAGACCTCGCTCTTGAGCGCGCGCACATCGCTTATGCCGACGACGAGCATGGCCTTGTCGGCCGCAATGTCGATCCTGCCGCCATGTTTCTGGTCAAAGGCCCTTTCGGGAGGCGCGGCGAACGCACCGGCCAGGGTAAGGTCGCCCCGGAAGACCGGAAGGGTATAGATGGACTTTTTCCGCTCTTCGACGCCGACTGTGCCCGAGACCTCCAGTCGCTTGGGAAACAGAACGACCGTTCGATGATCCACCACCGTTTCCCGCTTTTCGCCGAGACCGGTGTCATAGGTCTCCGTGAACGGCACGACCAGGTACGGCCCGTTGATCTCCTGCGTCCCGCCCCAGGAATTTGCAATGTCCCGGGCAACTTCTCGCGCCCGGTCCGCCCGTTCTTCGACGAGGACCCAGACAAATGTGCTCGGAACCAGCAGCATCACGGTCACGAATCCGATCAGGACGAATTTGACCGCCGGGGAATTCAGGAACGAGAAGATCCCAGCGCGCGGCGGCGGGTCGCGAAACGGTTCGGAAACGGGACGTTCAGTATCGCTTGTCATCAGTAAAACCCTCAGCGGTTGGACCTCCCGTTCGCTCGGGAGGCCCGGTCAATAAGGGTCGAGACTTCAGCCTGCTTCCGGAGATTGTTGGGCGGGACTTCGGAGCATTTCAGGAGTGTTTCTGCAGATTGCGTGCAGGGAGGCTTTACGGCCAGGAAATCGCTGGCAAGTCACTCCCAATCAGGACCTCATCCTGAGGAAGCGCGACCTACCTCCTGTTGTCGTCCCGGACGCAGCGAAGCGGAGATCCGGGATCCAGTATGCTGCGACTTATCAGTTCAGAATACACCGTTCACGGGCTACCGGATCCCGGTCTTGTCCGCGCCAGACCGGGAAGACAAGAGGCGATAAATGCAAAAGGCCGCCCCGTGGGGCAGCCTTCCAAAAGAGCGGAACCGCGCAAGATATCAGACGCGGCGTTCCACCATCATCTTCTTGATCTCGGCGATCGCCTTGGCCGGGTTGAGGCCCTTCGGGCAGGCTTGGCTGCAGTTCATGATGGTGTGGCAGCGGTAGAGGCGGAAGGGGTCTTCCAGATTGTCCAGACGCTCGCCGGTGGCTTCGTCGCGGCTGTCGATCAGCCAGCGGTAGGCCTGCAGCAGGATGGCCGGGCCGAGGTAACGGTCGCCGTTCCACCAGTAGGACGGGCAGGAAGTGGAGCAGCAGGCGCAGAGAATGCACTCGTAGAGGCCGTCGAGCTTGATCCGGTCCTCGTGCGACTGCAGCCATTCCTTTTCCGGTGCCGGAGACACAGTCTGCAGCCAGGGCTCGATGGAGCGGTGCTGGGCGTAGAAGCGGGTCATGTCCGGCACGAGATCCTTGACCACCGGCATGTGCGGCAGCGGATAGATCTTGACGACGTCGCCGGCAATCTCGTCCGTGCCCTTGGTGCAGGCGAGCGTGTTGGTGCCGTCGATGTTCATGGCGCAGGAGCCGCAGATGCCTTCGCGGCAGGAGCGGCGGAAGGTCAGCGTCGGGTCGATCTTGTTCTTGATGTAGATGAGCCCATCCAGAACCATCGGGCCGCAGTCGTCCGCGTCGACGAAATAAGTGTCGACCCGTGGGTTACGGCCATCGTCCGGGTTCCAGCGGTAGATGCGGTATTCGCGCAGGTTGGTCGCGCCTTCCGGCTTGTCCCACACCTTGCCTTCCGTCACCTGGGAGTTCCGGGGAAGCGTCAGCTGAACCATTTCGTTACTGCTCCGCGTTGGGCCCATCCCGCATTTCCTGCGTCACGGGCCAATCGGTCTTTCAGCTTGCCAGCTCGAAGACCATGTTGTCATTCGTCTGACCGGTGACCTTGTAGCCCCGGGTTGCCAGTTCATGCAGGCAATCCTCGGACCAGTAGGGCCGGCAATTGGTTTCAAGAAGGATCACGCGGGGCCAGAGGCTCCTGTCCGCGTGCCTTAAAAAGGGCAGCACCACACGGTCCTCGAACCCTTCCACGTCCACTTTCAGAACGTCGATTCGCGAAAGCCCCGCTTCCTCGGCTATGGCCGTCAGCGGGCGCACCTTCACATAGGTCGGCGACCAGTCCCCGGCCCATTCGCCGGTGGTCAGGTCCTTGACCAGGGTTGCAAAGCCGCAGTTGCTGGGTTCCAGCCACAGCGGCATCGTGTCCTCGCGCGGGCCGACAGCGGCATTCACGATCGTCACCTTGTCCATGCCGTTGGCACGCACATTGAAGCCCAACTTGTCCGCCGTGTGCGGATTGGCCTCGACGGCAAGGACCTCGGCGCCGAGACCGGCGGCAAAGATCGCGTAGGATCCGATGTTGGCGCCGACATCGACAAACACCCTGCCTTCCCCGAGATGCGGTTCCAGCAGCCTGTGCTCCTCGCGTTCCGGCAAGCGGCCCTTGGCCAGGATCTTGCGGTCGTCGTAGTTCTCGCCCGGATAGATCCGGAACTTAAGACCGTCGGCTTCCAGATCGTAGGGCCCCGTGAAGAAGCGGGAAACGAGAGCCCGGATGCGCTTGCGCAGGCCTTTGGACAGATCATGGCGGTCGGCAAGACGCCAGGCAACCCGGACCATCCGCTCGGCGGGATAAGTGCCGAACGGGCTTCTCGTGTCCAGAAGGGTTGCGCCTGCGCTCATTGACCGCTTTCTCCCTTTTTGAGGAGATCTGAGACGTTCGCACGGCTGATATCGATCAGGTCCGTCACGCCGGTGGCGGCGAAGAGATCGATCAGTGTGTCGCTGCCGTATTGGAGCTTGATCTCCATTTCCTCGTCATAAACCGGATAAACGGCGAGAAAACTTATCTCGTTGCCATCTTTGGCCGCCAGGGAGAATTTACCCTCCGGCCAGCTGATCGGCGGCAGCATGACGACACCGGTGAACCCCGTGTTGTCGGCAAAGGGTTTAGCAGGATCGCCATTGGGCACGCTGTGCCAGTAATAGAGCCAGCTTTCGTGGTCGTGCGGCAGGCGGCCGAGGGACTTTACCTGACGGATCGGCCAGTACCTTGTTTCGTCCCGCAACTGCGCATCCGGGATCTGGTTTTCGCCTTCAAGTTCGAACCAGTCAGCCGGAAGTGTCGCGACAATTTCCGCATAGCGGTAGTCTTCCGGGTTCTCGATCCCCTCCGGGACCGACATCGCCAGATCGCTCATGCCGGCGGTCACCAGCACCCAATTGTCACGCTGATCGACCGGCGGAAACACCAGAACGTCCAAATGGATCTTGTCCGAGACGATCTCGTGCAGAACGAAATATTCCTCGCCCAGGAAGGACTCAAGGTGAGCCGTGATTGCGTCGTAGTAGCGGCCGGCATGTTCTGCCTGCTCGAACTTTTTGGGCTCATCATACCGGTAGATGACCGATCCACCGGGAGACACGTTGTCCTGAGCACGCGCCGGTGCAAAAAATTGCACCAGCGCGAGCGCAGCCATGCCTGAAATGATGATACCGTTACGCAATTCGCCAGCCTGTCCGTTCGTCAGTAGACGCGCGCTTTCGGCGCGATCTTCTTCGGGTCGATGCCGCCTTCTTCCGGCTTGGTGAGCGGGTCGAGGATCACCGGGCGATAGTCGAGCGTGACCTCGCCTGCCTCGCTGACCTTCGCAAGCGTATGCTTGCGCCAGTTCTCGTCGTCGCGACCGGCAAACGGACCGTCCTTGTAGTCCTCGCGGGCGTGGGCGCCACGGCTTTCCTTGCGGGCTTCCGCGCCGAAAACCGTGGTGATGGCGTTGGCCATCAGGTTTTCCAGCTCCAGCGTTTCCACCAGGTCGGAGTTCCAGATCATCGAACGGTCGGTGACCTTCAGGTCCTTCAGTTCGCCCCAGATTTCCGTCAGGCGCTTGCAGCCCTGCTCCAGGCTTTCCTGGGTGCGGAAGACGGCCGCGTCTTCCTGCATGGCGCGTTGCATCTTCTCGCGCAGGTCCGCGGTGGAAATCGTCCCGCTGGCGTTCCTGAGGCGATCGAAGCGGTCCATGATCTTTTCGCAGGAAGCTTCGTTCGGCGTCGGAATGGACGCGGCGCGGTCGATCACCTCGCCCGCCCGGATGGCGGCGGCACGGCCGAACACCACAAGGTCGGTCAGCGAGTTGGAGCCGAGACGGTTGGCGCCGTGAACCGACGCGCAGGCCGCTTCGCCGACGGCCATCAGGCCCGGCTGGATGCGGTTCGGATTGTCGCCGTCCGCGTTCAGCACCTCGCCCCAGTAGTTGGTCGGGATGCCGCCCATGTTGTAGTGGACGGTCGGCAGGACCGGGATCGGTTCCTTGGTCAGGTCGACACCGGCGAAGATCTTCGCCGATTCGGAGATGCCCGGCAGGCGTTCAGCCAGCAGCGCCGGATCGAGGTGATCCAGATGCAGGTAGATGTGGTCCTTCTTCGGACCGACGCCGCGGCCTTCGCGGATCTCGATGGTCATGCAGCGCGAGACCACGTCGCGGGAGGCAAGGTCCTTCGCCGACGGCGCATAACGCTCCATGAAGCGCTCGCCCTCGGAGTTGGTCAGGTAGCCGCCCTCGCCGCGCGCGCCTTCGGTGATCAGGCAGCCGGCGCCGTAGATGCCGGTCGGATGGAACTGGACGAACTCCATGTCCTGCAAAGGCAGCCCCGCGCGGGCCACCATACCGCCGCCGTCACCGGTGCAGGTGTGGGCGGAGGTACAGGAGAAATAGGCCCGGCCGTAGCCGCCGGTCGCCAGAACGACCATCTTGGCGGCGAAGCGGTGAATGGTGCCGTCGTCGAGGTTCCAGGCGATCACGCCCTGGC
>JBNKGB010000097.1:0-17003 GCA_050289605.1 Roseibium sp.
TATCTCCCGCCGAGGCCCGGCGAACGGGCCGCTGGGAGAGGAGACGCGACCCGTGGCAGAGGCAATCGAAACCTTCTACGAGGTCATGCGCCGGCAGGGGATCACCCGGCGCAGCTTCATGAAATACTGCTCGCTGACCGCCGCAGCGCTTGGGCTGGGCCCGGCCTTCACGCCGAAGATCGCCCACGCGATGGAAACCAAGCCCCGCACGCCGGTGATCTGGATCAACGGCTTGGAATGCACCTGCTGTTCGGAAAGCTTCATCCGCTCGGCGCATCCGCTCGCCCAGGACGTCATCCTGTCGATGATTTCACTCGACTATGACGACACGATCATGGCGGCGGCCGGACACCAGGCCGAGGCGATCATCGAGGAAACCATCGAGAAATACGACGGCAACTACATCCTGGCCTGCGAGGGCAACCCGCCGCTGAACCAGGACGGCATGTCCTGCATCATCGCCGGCAAGCCTTATCTGCAGCAGCTGCAGAAGGCCGCCGAGCACTGCAAGGCGATCATTTCCTGGGGGTCCTGTGCTTCCTGGGGATGCGTGCAGGCAGCGCGCCCAAATCCGACCCATGCCGTGCCGATCCACAAGGCGCCGGGCATTCCCTCCACCAAGCCGATCATCAAGGTGCCCGGCTGTCCGCCGATCGCCGAAGTGATGACGGCGGTGATCACCTATCTGGTGACCTTCGAGCGGTTTCCGGAACTCGACCGGCAGGGCCGGCCCAAGATGTTCTATTCGCAGCGTATCCACGACAAGTGCTACCGCCGGCCGCATTTCGACGCCGGCCAGTTCGTCGAGAGCTTCGACGACGAGGGCGCGCGCAAGGGCTACTGCCTCTACAAGGTCGGCTGCAAGGGGCCGACCACCTACAACGCCTGTTCCACGGTCCGCTGGAACGGCGGGCTGTCCTTCCCGATCCAGTCCGGCCATCCGTGCTTCGGCTGCTCGGAAGACGGGTTCTGGGACAAGGGAAGCTTCTACGACCGGCTGACGGACGTCCACGGTTTCGGCATTGAAGCCGACGCCGACAAGATCGGCGGTACGGCCGCCGTCGTCGTGGGGGCCGCGGCGGCCGCCCATGCCGCTGCCAGCGCGGTCAAACGCGCCCGCGAAAAGGGAGGAGAAAAATAATGGCGGCCATCAGCACACCGAACGGGTTCAATCTCGACACATCCGGAAAGCGCGTTGTTGTCGATCCAGTGACCCGTATCGAGGGCCACATGCGCTGCGAGGTGAATGTGGATGAGAACAACATCATCCGGAACGCGGTTTCCACCGGCACCATGTGGCGGGGCCTCGAAGTCATCCTGAAGGGGCGTGATCCCCGCGATGCCTGGGCCTTCGTCCAGAGGATCTGCGGCGTCTGCACCGGCACCCATGCTCTCACGTCGGTGCGGGCGGTCGAGGACGCGCTCAACATCGACATTCCGGAAAACGCCAACTCCATCCGCAACATCATGCAGCTTTCGCTGCAGGTGCATGACCATCTGGTGCATTTCTATCACCTGCATGCGCTCGACTGGGTGAACCCGGTCAACGCCCTGAAGGCCGACCCGAAGGCAACCTCGGAGCTGCAGCAGCAGGTTTCCCCGAACCACCCGAAGTCTTCGCCCGGTTATTTCCGCGACGTCCAGAACCGGCTGAAGAAATTCGTCGAGTCCGGCCAGCTCGGGCCCTTCAAGAACGGCTACTGGACCAATCCGGCCTACCTGCTGCCGCCGGAAGCCGACCTGATGGCGGTCACCCACTATCTGGAGGCGCTCGAATTCCAGAAGGAAATCATGACGACGCGCACGATCTTCGGCGGCAAGGACACGCATCCGAACTGGCTTGTCGGCGGCGTGCCCTGTGCGATCAACATCGACGGCGATCTAGCGGCCGGGGCGCCGGTCAACATGGACCGGCTCAACTACGTCTCGAAGGTGATCGACCGGACGATAGAGTTCTGCAACAACGTCTATCTGCCCGACATCCTTGCCATCGGCGGCTTCTACAAGAGCTGGCTTTATGGCGGCGGCCTGTCGTCCAAATGCGTGATGGCCTATGGCGACATTCCGGACCGCGCGAATGACTATTCGCCGGAAAACCTGTTGATGCCGCACGGCGCCATCATCGACGGCAAGCTGAGCGAGGTGCATGACATCGACCTCAGGGATCCGGAGCAGATCCAGGAGTTCGTCCCCCACTCCTGGTACTCTTACGAGGACGAGAGCCGGGGGTTGCACCCGTGGGACGGCGTCACGGAGGCAAACTTCGAGCTGGGCCCCAACCTCGTCGGCACGAAGACCAACATCGTCAACATCGACGAGAACGCCAAATACTCCTGGATCAAGGCGCCGCGCTGGCGCGGGCATGCGATGGAGGTCGGGCCGCTCGCCCGCTACATCGTCGGCTACATGCGTGGCCAGGAAGACATCAAGGAGCAGGTCGACAGCACCTTGCGCGCCCTCGACCTGCCGATCGACGCCCTGTTCTCAACGCTCGGCCGTACCGCCGCCCGGGGCCTGGAAGCCATCTGGGCCGCCGAGAAACAGCGGTATTTCATGGACAAGCTGATCGCCAACGTCAAGGCAGGCGACCTGGCGACGGCCAATACCGAAAAGTTCGATCCCTCAACCTGGCCGGCGGAAGTGAAGGGTGTCGGCTTCACCGAGGCCCCGCGCGGGGCACTGGCGCACTGGGTCCGGATCAAGGACACCAAGATCGACAATTACCAGTGTGTCGTGCCGACGACCTGGAATGGCAGTCCACGCGACAACGAAGGCAACATCGGTGCCTTCGAGGCCTCCCTCATGGACACCAAGATGGAGCGGCCCGAGGAGCCGGTGGAAATCCTGCGCACTCTGCATTCGTTCGACCCGTGCCTTGCCTGTTCGACCCATGTCATGGGGCCGGACGGCGAGGAAATGGCCGAGATAAAGGTCCGCTAGAGGAGGATGAAATCGTGACCACTGCATTGAACAGATTTTTGGCGTTCGCCGGTTTCACCCTTCTGGCGACGCCCGCACTCGCCCATACAGGCGGAGCCGTCTCCGGTTTCCTTTCCGGCGTGTCCCATCCCGTGATGGGGCCGGATCATCTGGCGGCCATGGTGGCGGTCGGCGTTTACGCCGCCACCCAGGCGAAACGGACGGCTCTCTTGGGACCCCTGGTCTTTCTGGCAATGCTGGCAGCCGGAGCCTTTCTCGGGGTTGCCGGCGTGCCGATGGCAGGTGTCGAGCCGGGCATCCTGGCATCGGTCGTCGTGCTGGGGCTGATGGCAGCCTTCGGTCGGCAGCTCCCGGCCGTGGCGGGACTGACCGTCATCGGCGGTTTCGCGCTTCTTCACGGGCATGCGCACGGAACCGAGGCGACTGGTGCCTTCAGCGGGTATCTCGCCGGCTTCATGCTCGCCAGTGCGAGCCTGCACGCCGCGGGCTATGGTTTTGGCCGCTACATGGCTGGCACCCGCTACGGCCTCATCGCTTCCGGCTTTTTCGTTGCCGCCGGCGGTCTCGTGCTGGCTGCAGGATGAGGAGGTGACGATGAGCTCGAACACCACCACGACACCGCATGTCGAGGAGGCGGTCTATGTCTATCAGGCACCGGTCCGCCTCTGGCACTGGATCAACGCCTTTTCCATCCTGACCCTCGGCATCACCGGTTATCTGATCGGCTCGCCGCCGCCGACGGTGGGCGGCGAGGCAAGCTCCAGCTTCGTCTTCGGCTGGATCCGCTACCTGCATTTTTCAGCCGGCTATATCGTCGCCGTCGGAATTCTCTTCCGGCTCTACTGGGCCTTTGTCGGCAACAGCCATGCGCGGCAGATCTTCCTGCCGCCGGTCTGGCGGGCCAGCTTCTGGCGGGAGCTCGGCCACGAAATACTCTGGTACGCGATGATTGCCAAAAAGCCGCTCAAATACTCCGGGCACAATCCGCTGGCGACGTTGGTCATGCATGTCCTGTTTTTCTGGACCATCGTCTTCATGATTGTCACCGGCTTCGCGCTCTATGGCGAAGGAGCGGGAATGGGCTCCTGGCAATACACGCTGTTTTCCAGCTGGGTCATCCCGCTCTTCGGGCAAAGCCAGGATGTGCACACCTGGCACCACATGGGGCTCTGGGTGATGGTGTGCTTCGTGATCATGCATATCTACGCGGCGGTTCGTGAAGACATCATGTCCCGGCAGTCGATCATGTCTTCCATGTTTTCCGGCTGGCGGACCTTCCGGGACAGCGAACCTCCCAACGACTAGCGCAGCCGCGCTGTCGTGACTTCAAGGGGCGCCTTTCGCGCCCCTTTTTTTCGGGAGAAACTTACTTCCCAGATTCACACCTCATCTTGAGGTGCGGAGCGCAGCGAAACCTCGAAGGGTGGGCGGCAAATTCAGGAGTTTGCCGCCCACCCTTCGAGACGGGCCTTCAGCCCTCCTCAGGGTGAGGTCGTTGGTTGGACCTCCCCAGAAGGGTGAGGGCGCGCTCACGCCCCTTTTCCTGAAAGGGATCCGTTCACCAGCGAGGCCTGGTGACTGTTTGGCTGCCAGACACTCGGACGCGCTTCAGAAGTTTACTGGAAAGTAAGTGATCACTTTGAGGTCATATTGGAATATCATTTATCATGTGGAGTTGAATTTCATGACTAAAGTCTATTGAAAACAATCGCTTAGAAATGACGCCCATCTTGGCACGCGCCTTGCGAAGTGTGACCTCGAGGAAAAAGCGGAACTAATATCCGCAGGCGTTGGGAGGAAAGCGCCATGTCGAAAGACGAGCCGGCCGTACTCGTGCTGGGCATCGGCAACCTGCTTTGGGCCGACGAGGGCTTCGGCGTCCGGGCAGTGGAGGAACTGCATCGCCGCTACGTGTTCGGCGACAATGTCCGTGTCATGGATGGCGGCACCCAGGGTGTCTATCTGATCCAGCATGTGCGCGAAGCCGACATCCTGATCGTGTTCGATGCGGTCGATTACGGACTGCCCGCCGGAACGCTCAAGCTCGTTCGCGGCGAGGAGGTTCCGAAATTCCTCGGCGTGAAGAAGATTTCCCTGCATCAGACCGGGTTCCAGGAAGTTCTCGCCATGGCGGAGATGCTTGGCGATTATCCCGAACATCTTCTGCTCGTTGGTGTGCAACCCGAAGAGCTGGAAGACTATGGCGGCAGCCTGCGGCCGGTAGTCAAGGCCCGGATCGAACCTGCGATCAAGGCTGCACTCGACTTTCTGGCTGGCTTCGGCGTCCATCCGGTGAGCCGGGAAATGACCCTTTCCGAAGACGATACGATCGCGAGCCTGGAAATGACCATGGGCCGTTATGAGGGCGGCCGTCCTCCGGAAAGCCAGGCCTTCCGGCACGGCGACAGCCGTGTGCTGGCGAGCGAGGGGTGGAACGGACCTGAGGACTTTGAGCGCGAAGTTGCGGACCTCGTCTCCAGGCCCGCAGGGGCGCGTTGATGTGCATCGGGACGCCCATGCAGGTGCTTGAGAGCGGCTTCGGGTTTGCCCGCTGCAAGGCACGTGACGGCGAGCACGAGATCGACATGAGCCTGGTCGGCGAGGTGGCGCCGGGAAGCTGGGTGATGGTGTTCATGGGGGCGGCCCGCGAGGAGATCGACGAGGAAACGGCCCTCAGATGCCAGGACGCGTTGCTGGCGCTTGAGCTGGTCATGCGCGGCGAGACGCAGGTCGACCATCTGTTTCAGGATCTCCTGCAGCCGGAAAGGCTGACGGAGATGAAATCGGACTAACAACCCTGGGAGGGGCTCCATGTTTTCACCGCTGCTGCAATCCGTCATCGAGCGTGCGGGCTTTACCGTCGTCGATACGGAAAGCCTCGATCATCTGACGAGAGACGAAACCTTCTCGATGGTCTATTTCGCCGGAGATGCCGATCGGCTGATGGAAAGCGACGACGTTTCGGTGATCCTGCCGGAACTCGACAAGGTCTTTCAGGGAACGATCAGGCCCTTCGTGGTCGCACGCGGCAGCGAGCGGGACCTTCAGCGCCGCTTCCGCTTCAACAGCTTTCCCTGCCTCGTGTTCCTGCGCGAAGGCGACTATCTCGGCGTCATTCAGGGGGTGCGCGACTGGGCCGATTACCTGAAGGAAATTCCGGAGATGCTCCGGCGCGAGCCGAGCGATCCGCCACCGTTCAAATTCCCGGAAGGGTGCGGGGTCCAGGCGGCCCCGCCTCTGAACTGATCTTGCCGACAGGAGCCTAGCGATGACCAATTTCACTGATCCTCTTGCCGGAACTGCCTTGGGCGGTGCGCTCACTGGCCCGGGCAGCCAGCCCGGGGACGAAGACGGCGGGGTTCTGGAATATATGCAGATGCCCTCCGGCATGATGACCTTTGCCGCCCCCGATCTGCCCGAACGTGAAGAGACGGAAGAGTTTGCCGAGGCCCTCGCCGCCCTTGAGCAGGTACTGGTCGCGCTCAAGGCCCATGATGGCATAGCGGAGCCGGTGAGGGTCGACCTTTCCGGTCTTGACGCCGGCGATCTGGACTTCGTCAACCAGGTGCTCGGCGAGGGCGAGGTGTCGGTGGTTGCCGGCAACGAGCTGCAGGCACAGGAGGCAGTGCTTGCCGGTGTCTGGCGGGTTCGCAGGAGCCGTGCGGCGGATCCGGCCGATTATGTCGAGGTAGGTGCCTTTCCCTCGGAAATATCCGGCATGGCCTTTGAAGACGCGCAGGCCGGCGTGACGATGCCCGCAGAACTCGGACCGAACATCTTCAACGCGCCACCGCTTTTGCCGGAGATCAATGACGCGGTGGCAAAAAGCGGTGAAGCATCGGGCCCTCATGTCATCAACCTGTCCCTGCTGCCGCATACGGAAGAGGATCTTGTCTTTCTGCATGACCGGCTCGGCCGCGGGACCGTCACCATATTGTCGCGCGGCTACGGCAATTGCAGGATCACGTCGACACGCACGCAAAATGCCTGGTGGGTCCAATACTACAATTCCCAGGACACGCTCATCCTGAATTCCATCGAAATCACGGCCCTGCCCGAAGTCGCGTGCGCGGCAGGGGAAGACATCGGCGATTCTGCTGAACGGCTGGACGAAATTCTGGAGATCTACCGGTGAGTGAAATTTTCGACGGCTCGTTCGGAGGCGACACCAGCAAGATCGGTCCGCAGACCCGTCTGGAATGCAAGATCTGCTGGCATGTCTACGACCCGAAGGAAGGCGACAGCTATTGGCAGGTCCCGCCGGGCACGCCGTTTTCGGAGCTGCCCGATCACTGGAGCTGTCCGGAATGCGATGCGAGCAAAAACGGGTTCCTGGTGCTGGAGGACGTTTGAGGTGAACCGGGAAGACGACATCAGGGACAGGGTCGAGGGCTGCTTCCGGACCATCCGCGACACGCGAATGGACGGTGTGCCGATCCTGAACGATGCCCTCGAGGTTCGTCTTTTGGGTCTCCGCCGCGGCGAAACCTTCTGGATCGGCACGCTGCTGACGCCGTGGTTCATGAATATCCTGCTGCTTCCGGATGAGGCGGGCAGTGATCCGGCCGGTATCGGCAACAAGCGCATCTTCCGCTTTCCTTCAGGCTCCTATGAATTCATCAGGGGCGAGGAAGCTTTGCTTGGACCCTACTGGATGTGCTCGCTGTTCTCGCCGGTGTTCGAGTTTGAGGATCAGGAAACGGCGGAAGCCTGCGGAAGCGCCGCGCTGGAGGCGCTGTTTGGCGACCCGGAAACGCCGAGCGAAGCCGAGATGGAGATGACCTCCATCTGGCAGGGCGAGATTCCACAAGGGCAAGCATCTCCGGCAGACGCGTTGAACGAGGAAGATCAAACCGATTCCTGCGAACCGGGCACTTTGCATTTGAACGAGAAACCCTCCGGATCGGAACAGACGGATCCTCAGGGACTGAGCCGCCGCAATCTGTTGCGCGGCAATCTTGCCGGGGAGCAGGTGTCATGATCCGCGAAGGCCATGTCGAGATCGTTCTGCCGAGATCACCGGATGGCGATGTTGCGGTCAGTCTGAACGAACCGCTGGACGCTGTGCGGCTGCTGTCGGGCCGCACGCCTGTGGAGGCGGCGCGGCTGGTGCCGGCGCTCTATACGCTCTGCGGCACGGCCCAGGCGTCGGCTTCCGTTGCTGCGCTGGAAGCGGCGACCGACACTGAAAGTGGCACGGTCACAAGCCGGCTTCGGGACGCTCTCGTGTCGATGGAACGGCTTCGCGAACATGTCCTGCGCATTGCCCTCGACTGGCCGAGGCATCTGTCCCTGGAACCCGACCGGCACCTGGCTCGTTCAGCGATGTCGTTGTTGCCGGATTTCCGGGCTGCTGTCGATCCGGACGGGCAGCTCTTTTTGCCCGGCGGTCACGCTGGAGACTGGAATTGCGGGCGTGCGCTAAAAGTTGTCGAACGGGCGGAAACGCTTGTTGAAGGGGCTCTGTTCGGGGAACCCGCCACGAACTGGCTGGACCGCCATTCGGCGCGGGATCTGGTTAACTGGTGCCTCTCGGGACCGGGTATCGCCAGACGGTTCGTGAAAGCCCTCCTGAAAGGGGAGCTCCCGGATTGTACCGACGAGGATCTTGTTTTCCTGTCCGTACTGGTGGACGTCGATCCTGAAGACCTGCTTTCCCGGGAAGATTCGCCTGTTCCGGAAACCTCGGTACTGGAACGGCGGCGGGAGCATCCCATGCTCACGACGGAGGGTCTGCCCGGCCTGAGCCGCCGCTTTCTGGCGCGGCTGGTCGATCTGGCCCTGTCGCTGGCGGAGGTTCGCGCGGCGCTGATGGGAGCGGACGGGTTCTCCGGCTCTGGACGATCGGTGGCTGGATGGGGGCAGGCGGAAACGGCGCGGGGCAGGCTGATGCATCGCGCCGTCGTCCGGGACGGGAGGGTTTCGGATTACCTGATCCTGTCGCCTACCCGCTGGAATTTCGCCGGAGAAGGCGTCGCGGCGCGCTGCCTCCGGTCGATGTCCGGGACGAGCGAAACGGAAAGACTGACTGCCGCAAATCTCGTCGTCAGCGCAGTCGACCCTTGTGTCGCCCATAGGGTGAGGGTCCAGTAATGCACGAAATGTCACTTTGCGAGAGCATTCTCGGGATACTGAAGGGCGAGGCGGACAGGCAGGCTTTCGAAAAGGTCACGCGGGTCTGCCTGGAAGTCGGGCCACTCTCCGGCGTCGAACCGGATGCGCTCCGCTTTGGATTTGACGTTGTCATGCGCGGCAGTCTCGCCGAAGCTGCGGTTCTGGACATTGTTTCGCCGGAGGCTACGGCGTGGTGTTTCGACTGCGCGGAAAATGTAACGATCGAACGCAGACATGATCCCTGTCCGCGATGTGGCTCGCACCAGTTGCAGGTCACTGGCGGTGAGGAACTGAAGATCAGGGAACTGGAGGTTTCGTAATGTGTACTGTGTGTGGATGCGGCACTGGGCAGGTCCAGGCGGAGGGCAAGCAGACTGCCGGGCATGGCAGTCCTCACGGACACGCGCATGATCACGATCACAGCCATGACCATGATCATCACCATCACCATGGTGATCATCACCACCATTATGGCGACAATCTTGCCGGTGCGTCGGTGCCGGGCATGAGTGAAGCCCGGCTGATCCAGCTGGAGCAGGACATCCTGCAGAAGAACAACGGCTACGCCGATGCCAACCGCCGTTATTTTGCGGAGCGGGGAATTCTCGCGCTGAACCTCGTTTCAAGCCCGGGATCCGGCAAGACGACGCTGCTTGTGGAAACACTCAAGAAGATGAGCCCGTCGCAGCGCTGCTATGTCATCGAAGGCGACCAGCAGACGGACAACGACGCGGCAAGGATTCGGGAAACCGGTGTCAAGGCTCTCCAAATCAACACCGGCAAGGGCTGCCATCTCGACGGACACATGATCGGCCATGCGCTGGACCACCTGGAACCGGAAGAGGGAAGCTGCATCTTCATCGAAAATGTCGGCAATCTCGTCTGCCCGGCGGCCTTCGATCTTGGCGAAGCGCACAAGGTGGTCGTGCTGTCCGTCACCGAAGGCGAGGACAAGCCGCTCAAGTATCCGGACATGTTCGCGGCCGCCGACCTGATGCTGCTGAACAAGGCGGATCTGCTGCCGCATCTCGACTTCGACGTCGAGGCGGCGATCGCCAATGCCCGCAAGGTCAACCGGTCCATCAAGGTGCTGCAGGTCTCCGCGCGCTCCGGCGAAGGACTGGATGGCTGGATCGACTGGATCAGGGCCGCGCACGGCATGGCGCGGGCCGGTCATTCCGCACGCAGTGCGGCGGAATAGGAGAGGAAACATGTGTCTGGCAATTCCCGCGCGGGTGACCTCCCTTGAAGACGACGACACGGCGATCGTCGCGCTCGAGGGCATCAAGAAGCGCATCTCGACCGCACTCGTGGAGGACATTGCCGTCGGCGACTACGTGCTCGTCCATGTCGGCTATGCGCTCCACAAGGTCAGCCCGGAGGAGGCGGACCGCACGCTTGCACTCATGGCCGAGGCCGGAGTCCTGAGCGAGGAACTCGAGGAGATCCGGGAGGGTATGGCATGAAGTATGTTGACGAATTCCGTGCCCGCAATCTGGCAGAAAAACTGGCGCGCCAGATCGCCCGCGAGGCGGATACCGGCCGCGACTACCATTTCATGGAGTTCTGTGGCGGCCATACCCATGCGATCTTCCGCTACGGTGTGCAGGACCTGATGCCCGAAAATGTCCATTTCGTGCATGGTCCGGGCTGTCCGGTCTGCGTGCTGCCCGTCCGCCGGCTCGATGACGCGGTGGAGATCGCCGAGCGCTACGGGGTGATCCTGTGCACCTATGGCGACATGATGCGTGTGCCGGGCACGAAACAGCGCTCGCTGATCCGTGCCAAGGCGGACGGTGCGGATGTGAGGATGGTCTATTCGACCCTGGACGCACTGAAAATCGCACGCGAAAACCCGGACCGCCAGGTTGTCTTCTTCGCCATCGGCTTCGAGACCACGACGCCGCCGACGGCGGTGGCAATCAGGCAGGCCGATGCCGAGGGTTTGGAAAACTTTTCCGTCTTCTGCAACCACGTGCTCACTCCGTCGGCGATCAGCCATATTCTCGAATCGCCGGAAGTGCGCGAGCTCGGCACCGTCAACATCGACGGCTTTCTCGGCCCGTCCCATGTCAGTTCCGTGATCGGCTCGCAGCCTTACGAATTTTTCGCCCGCGAATTCGCCAAACCGGTGGTGATTGCCGGTTTCGAACCACTCGACGTTATGCAGTCGGTTCTTATGCTGATCCGCCAGGTCAACGAAGGCAGAGCCGTGGTCGAGAACGAATACACCCGCGTCGTCACGCCCGAAGGCAATCTGAAAGCCCAGGCGCTGGTGTCCGACGTTTTTGAACTGCGTGAAAGCTTCGAGTGGCGCGGGCTCGGTACCGTGCCTTACAGCGCCCTCAGGATTCGCAGCGCCTATGCCGGTTTCGACGCGGAAAAGCGCTTTAAGGTGACGGAGAAACAGTCACGCGAGACCAAGTCCTGCGAATGTCCGGCGATCCTGCGCGGCGCCAAGAAGCCGACGGACTGCAAGCTGTTCGGCACGGTCTGCACTCCGGACAATCCGATGGGGTCCTGCATGGTATCGTCGGAAGGCGCCTGCGCGGCCTATTGGTCTTACGGCCGGTTCCGCGATGAGCCGGCCAGGCGCGAAAGGGTGTCGGCATGAACGCGATCGATCCGTCGGCACGGCTGCAAAGGGGTACCGTCGACATGACCCACGGCGGCGGCGGCCGCGCCATGGCCGACCTGATCCGCGACCTGTTTCACCGGCATCTCGGCAATGCCTATCTGGACCAGGGCAATGATGCGGCGCTTCTGCCGGCGGAGACGCAGCGGCTGGTCATTTCCACGGACGGTCATGTCATTTCGCCGCTGTTTTTCCCGGGCGGCGATATCGGCAGCCTGTCCGTGCACGGCACCTTGAACGATGTCGCCATGGCCGGGGCCAAACCGCTCTATCTTGCAGCCGGGTTCATCCTCGAGGAAGGCTTTGCGCTCGCCGACCTGGAACGGATCGTGATGTCCATGGCCGAAGCGGCGAAAACCGCCGGCGTTCCGATCGTCACCGGCGACACCAAGGTGGTGGAAAAGGGCAAGGGAGACGGTGTCTTCATCACGACGACGGGATTCGGCACCGTGCCGGACGGGGTGGAAATCTCGCCCGCACGGGTCAGGCCCGGTCAGTCGATCCTGCTTTCAGGGACCATCGCCGACCACGGGGTCGCCATCCTGTCAAAGCGGGAAAATCTGGAATTCGAAACCGAAATCCGCTCCGATAGCGCGGCGTTGCACACGCTTGTCGCTGCCATGATCGAGGCAGTGCCCGGCATCGTCATGCTGCGCGATCCGACCAGGGGCGGACTGGCCGCGACATTGAATGAAATTGCCCGGTCAGCCGGGGTCGGCATGCATCTTGACGAAGAGGAAATCCCGGTGAAACCGGATGTCAGGGCCGCTTGCGAATTTCTGGGGCTCGATCCGTTGCACATCGCCAATGAAGGCAAGTTGATCGCGATCTGTGACGCGGATGACGCCGACCGGTTGCTGGAGGTCATGCGCGCGCATCCGAACGGCGCTGAAGCGGCGGTTATCGGCACGGTGACGGAAGACGCCGCCAACCTTGTGCAGATGCAGACCGAATTCGGCGGTATCCGTGTTGTGGACTGGCTGTCCGGCGAACAGTTGCCGAGGATCTGCTGATGAAGATCCTCCTCCTGTGCCACAGTTTCAATTCGCTCAGTCAGCGGCTCTTCTGCGAGTTGGCGGCACGCGGGCATGAGGTTTCGGTCGAATTCGACATAAACGACCAGGTGACGCGCGAGGCGCTCGAACTGTTCCGGCCGGACCTTCTGCTGGCACCCTTCCTCAAGCGTGCGATCCCGCAAGATATATGTGCCGCGGTTCCCTGCCTGGTGGTTCATCCCGGCCCGCAGGGCGATGCCGGTCCCTCCGCTCTCGACTGGGCGATCCTGAACGGCGAGACGGAGTGGGGTGTGACCGTGTTTCAGGCAACGGACATTCTGGATGGCGGTCCGGTATGGGCAAGCCGGACCTTCCCGATGCGGGCCGCCAGCAAGTCGGGTCTTTACCGTCACGAAGTCACGGAAGCTGCGGCATCGGCCGTTCTCGAGGCCCTCGAAAAATTCTTGGCCGGCGCGGATCCCGATCCGCAGGATCCGGCAAGTCGCATCTGGCGGGACGGTGTCCTTCAGGCAGACCGGGCGATCGACTGGCAACGGGACGACACGGCGGCGGTGATCCGCAAGATCGCTTCGGCCGATGGTATGCCCGGTGTCCGGGACAGGATGTTCGGCCGGACGCTGTTCCTGTTCGACGCGCATCCCGCCAACGGCCTGCAAGGGGTTCCGGGATCGGTGATCGCAAGGTCCGGACCGGCCGTTGCGCGGGCGACGCGGAATGGTGCCGTCTGGATCGGTCATGTGCGCGAGGCGGGGGAGCGCGGCCTGAAACTTCCTGCAACCAGGGTGCTGGCCCATGAGATCGCCGGCCTGCCGGAAACGGGCGGTTACCCCGATATCCGCTACGAGGAAGCCGGCGGCGCAGGCTTTCTGCATTTCCCCTTCTATAACGGAGCCATGGGAACCGGGGACTGCCGCCGCCTTCTGGCGGCCCTGCGGGCGGCTCTGGAGCGTCCGGCGAAGGTGCTGGTTCTGTGTGGCGGTCCGGACCACTGGTCCAACGGCCTCAATCTCAATCTGATCGAGGCGGCGGAAAGCCCCGCCGACGAATCCTGGGCGAATATCAACGCGATGGACGACCTGGCTGAGGCGGTGATACGGGCAACCGACCGGCTGGTGATCTCGGCGGTCGGCGGCAACGCCGGTGCGGGCGGTGTGTTTTTGGCAAGGGCGGCCGACGAGATCTGGCTGCGCGCGGGTGCCACCCTCAATCCGCATTACAAGGATATGGGCAATCTCTACGGCTCGGAATTCTGGACCTATCTGCTGCCGCGCCATGCCGGCGCACGAAACGCGGAACTGATAGCGAGCGCCCGTCTGCCGATGGGAGCGGCCGAGGCCCTGTCGCTGGGACTGGCTGACCGGATTGTCGAAACCGGCGGCGCGCAATTTGGCGAGGTGGTGGCCGGAATGGTCGCGCAGCTGGCGTCCGGCAGCGGGCTCGACCGCCGGATCGCCGAGAAGGCCGAACGGCGCAGCCGGGACGAGATGGCAAAACCGCTCGCGGATTACCGCACCGAGGAGCTGGAGAACATGCGGCGGAACTTTTACGGCTTCGATCCGAGCTATCACGTTGCCCGCTACAATTTCGTCCACAAGGTACCCAAGTCACGCACTCCGAACACCATCGCGCGGCACCGGGCGCGTGCGGGTGCTCCTATCCCGAAGAGGGCCGCATCATGAGCGATCCGTCCACCGCCCTGCCAACCATCCTTGTCGTCGACGACGAAATCCGGTCGCTGGAGTCCATCGCGCGGATCCTCTTCGACGAGTTCGACGTGAAGACCGCGTCGAACATCACCGATGCGACGAGGGTTCTGGAGCAGGAATGGGTGCAGGTGGTTCTGTGCGACCAGCGCATGCCCGAGCAGACCGGCGTCGAATTCCTGAAGACCGTGCGCGAGAAGTGGCCGGACGCGATCCGGATGATCATCTCCGGCTACACGGATGCGCATGACATCATCGACGGCATCAACGAGGCGGGCATCTACCAGTACATCACCAAACCCTGGCATCCTGAAAACCTGGTGCTGACACTGCAGAACGCCTGCCGGCTCTATGCGCTGCAGCGGGAAAACGAGCTGCTGGCGGTGGAGTTGAAGATGTCCCCCTCCGGCGCGGGCAAGAAGATTTCCGACCGCAAGGAAAGCCTGAAGCGGGACTATGATTTCGATGACGGCATCATCCGCGGCCGCGACAGTCCGATGAACGGAGTTTGCGAGACGCTGCGCCAGGTCGCCCCCTATGACGTCCCGGTGCTTCTGTCGGGGGCGTCGGGAACCGGCAAGGAACTGGCGGCGCGGGCGCTACATTACGGCTCGTTGCGCTGGAACAAGCCTTTCGTCGTCGAGAACTGCGGCGCCCTGCCGGACGAGCTTCTGGAAAGCGAGCTCTTCGGTCACAAGCGCGGGGCCTTCACCGGGGCGGTCGAAGATCACGTCGGCCTGTTCGAGAGGGCAAACGGCGGCACGGTGTTCCTGGATGAAATCGGCGAAGTGTCGCCGGCCTTCCAGGTCAAGCTTCTGCGGACGCTCCAGGAAGGCGAAATCCGGCCCGTCGGCAGCGCCAGGACGCGGGTCGTGGACGTGCGCGTCATCGCGGCGACCAACCGGGACCTGGACGAGGAAGTGCGTAAGGGCAGGTTCCGGGCCGATCTCTATTATCGCCTGGCGGGGATCGTCATCCGGCTGCCGGACGTGAAGGACCGGCAGGCCGACATCCCCGTTTTGGCCAAAGCCCTGCTGGTGCGCGCCATGGGGCAGCTCGGCAAGACAGTGCGGGGCTTTACGCAGGAAGCGCTCGACTGCATGAAGGCCTATCACTGGCCGGGCAACGTGCGCGAGATGCAGAACGAGGTCCAGCGCATGCTGGTCATGGCAAAGGAAGGCGAGGAGCTCGGGGCAGAATTCCTGTCACGGCATATCTTGCAGGCAGATCCCTACAACACGGGCGCGGAGGAGGCAGGAGATTTTCTCGGCGTTGCCGATCTGGAAGGTCCGCTGAAGGATCGGATCGGCGAGGTGGAGGCCCGGATCATCCGCGAGACCCTGATCCGCCATCGCTGGAACAAATCCAAGGCGGCGCGGGAGCTGGGCTTGTCGCGCGTCGGGTTGCGGGGGAAACTGGAACGCTATGGCCTTGAGAACGTCAAGGCGCTTCCCTCCAGCCGCCGCAACATCGGCTGAAGGGACCGGAATGTCTTTCGGAGGAGAGATGGGTCGATCGACCGAACGCCCTAACCTGTTTCCCGACAAGCTCTTCCTGGAGCCGGCGGGCGAGGACGTGTGGATCGACGTGATCCGCAAGATGGACGACGTCTATTCCGATCTCGTCAATTCGCAAACGGAGCTGGAAGGCAAGAACGCCCAGCTGGAAGAAGCCGACGCCTTTATCCGCTCCGTTCTCGGCGCCATGACGGATGTGCTGATCGTTTGTGACGCCAAGGGGCGCATCCAGCAGGTCAATCCGGCGCTGGTGGATCTCACCGGCCTCCATGAGACGGCGCTGATCGGCACCGCCTTCACCGAAATCTTCGCTGACGGCGAGCGAGAGAAGGCGCTGGGCTTCCTGAAGGCGGTGATCGCCGGCAAGGACGTCGTGCAGCAGGATGTCGAGCTCGTGTCCGGCACCGGAGCGCCGGCCCCGATTTCTTTGACCTGCACCGTCCGTCGGGACCAGAAGGGACATCCGGCCGGGATGGTCATGGTCGGACGGCCGATCGGCGAATTGCAGCGCGCCTACCATGATCTCGACGTGGCCCACGAAAAGCTGACGCGCACGCAGCAGCAGCTGCTGGTTTCGGAAAAGATGGCGGCGCTGGGCCGCCTTGTGGCTGGCGTTGCGCACGAGCTCAACAACCCGATCAGCTTCGTCTTCGGCAACATGTATGCGCTGAAGCGATACGGCACGGCGATCAAGCGCTACCTGACAGCCTGCGACAGCGGCACGCCGCCGGAGCGGCAGGCGGAGCTGCGGAAAGAACTGAAGATCGAGCAGATCGTCGAGGACATCGGCCCGCTGGTCGACGGCACGCTGGAAGGTGCAGAGCGCGTGCGGGACATCGTCCAGGACCTCAGGCGCTTTTCCAGCAACCAGCAGGAAGCCGCCGAGACCTTCAACGTGGTGCGCCTGATCCATACGGCCGCCGACTGGGTCATCAAGGCGCAAAGGATCAAGCCGGACCTGGTCTTCGATGTGCCCGAGAGGCTCGACGTCACCGGCCGCAAGGGACAGATCCACCAGATCCTCGTCAATCTGGTGCAGAACGCGGCCGACGTTCTCGACGGGCGTACCGACGGCCGG
>JBNKGB010000098.1:0-16885 GCA_050289605.1 Roseibium sp.
GTCTTCCCGGCTCAGCCGGGGCGATACCCTGCCCGGCTTCGGCCATTCGGTCTACCGGGAACGCGACCCGAGGGCCGACTGCCTGTTGGAAATGCTGTTGAGGAGCGCCAAGGGTCATCCCTTCGTCGACCGACTGCCCCAGCTTATCGAAACGGCGAACGCTCTCTTCGGCCTGTCACCGAACATCGATTTCGCCCTGGCGGCGATCCAGAAGACTTACGAACTGCCAAGGAATTCCGGAAAAATCATCTTCTGCGCCGGACGCATCACCGGCTGGATCGCCCATGCGCTGGAGCAATATGCCGCCCATGAGCAGATCCGTCCGCGTGCGGCCTATGTCGGCATCAGGCCGGAGTGACAGGCGACGGCCTGAGCGTGCGTCCGGCGTGTGCCTTCGTCAGAGCCGCGCCTTCATGAAGGACTCGAAGTCGATCCGGCCGCTGGCGAGGTTGTCGGCCCGGTCGAAGGCGCCGAAGGCGCCGCCGTCCTTCATGTCCTCGGCAGCCGCGATGAAGGCGCCATAGGCGATGCGGGCAAGGCCCGGGCCGATGGACACGCGCGCAACCCCCATGTCGCCGAGTTCCTTGCGCGTCAGATGAAATTTCTTGCGGCCCGCCAGCACGTTCAAAGGGGCGTTGACTGCGGCCAGAACGGCGGAGATCTGTTCCTTCTCCTTCAACTGCGGGGCATAGACGCAATCGGCGCCCACCTCGACGAAGGCGTTGAGCCGCTTTATGGTTTCCTCAAGCTCGTGGGAGGTCTGCACTGGGCCCTCGCTGCGCGCCGTGAGTACGAAATCCGGCGCAAGACGGTTCTTCGCATCGACCGCTGCCTTGACGCGTTCCACCGCCAGGTCGAGCTCGTAGTAGGGGTGGTGCGGGTCCGTCGTGTAATCCTCGATGGAGCAGCCCGCGAGACCCACCTCAATGGCGCCCCTCACCGTTTCGACGACCTCCTCCGGGCTGTCGCCGAAGCCGTTTTCCAGATCTCCGTTCACCGGCACGGTGGTGGCGGCGATGATGTCGGCCGCATGGGCCAGCGCGTCATCTCGGGAAATCAGGCCTTCTGCATCCCGCACGCCCTTCGTCCAGGCATAACCGGCGCTCGATGTGGCCAGTGCATCGAACCGCAGGCCGTCCAGGATGCGCGCCGAACCGATATCGAACGGGTTCGGCATCAGGAAGGCCCGGCCGGCCTGGTGAAGCGCCTTGAAGGCGGCGCGGCGGTTTGCGGCAGTCGGCATGGCGCATGTCTCCGTGTGGGCAGTTCTTGGTATCCGCCGGGTGCAATCCCGGACGGGAAGCCTGAATGTCGTTGCGGGCGACATTCCCAAATTGCCGTGGGCTTCGGAAGAACCAGTTTATCAAGAAACGGAGCGCCAGTTGAGGCCTAGCAAAAGTCGCAAGGATAGTTTTATGGCGCTTGCACCGGTCCGTCGTCCGTCCGAGGATGGGGATGCCAGATGCGCCCCCGGCTCCACGAGGAGAATGCCATGAACGACCGATCGGCTCCTTTCGCGGAGTTTTCCGATTTTATCGAAACCAGGGCAGAGCTGGAGGCCTATGCGGGGACAGCGCCAAGGAAGGTGGTGGTGAAGGAAATCGCGGAACTGGACGATCTTTGCCGCGCCTTCATCGCCAGATCTCCTTTTTGCCTGATCGCCACCGCGGATCCCCAGGGCGTTGTGGACGTCAGCCCGAAAGGAGACCCGGCCGGGTTCGTCACCGTCCTCGGCAAGAGGTTGCTGGCCATTCCCGACCGTCCCGGCAATCGCCGCCTCGACAGCTACCACAATCTTCTGAAGGATCCCCGGATCGGACTGATCTTTCTTATTCCGGGCAAGGGGGAGACCTTGCGGGTGTCCGGCGAGGCGCGGATCGTGAAGGATGCCGCGCTGATGGAAAAGATGGCGGTCGGCGGCAAGGTGCCTGCTATGGCGCTGGTGGTCCACGTCACCCGCGCCTTCATGCATTGCCCGAAGGCTCTGATCCGGTCGAAACTGTGGCAGCCGGACAGCTGGAAGAACGCCGACGATCTCGGCGACATCGGCGATGCCATGATCAGGCACGGAAAGCTGAAACAGACCCCGGAGGAGCTTCTGGCGGAAAGCACCGCCGAGGGCTTGCTCAGACTTTACTGACCGGTCTTACCCCGCAGCGCGAGTAACTTTCGCAGCGAAGCAGCCGCGGCCCGCATAATGCAAGTGGATATAGTCGACCGCCGGATTTTCCAGGAAGGCAGAAATCACGGTGTCCGCCTCGGTGCCGGCGACGACCTCCGCATCGACGATTTCGTGGCGCGCGTTGAAAGCCCTGATGGACAGGAGACGGCTGGAAATCGATGCCGGAAGGGTGTTTGGAGCCGGAAGGCTTTCCTCCGCGCCCTCCTTGACGAAAATCGCGTGCCTAGAGCGGTAGGGGCTTTCGTTCGGCTGGTGCTCGTAGTTGAGCAGAAAAACGCGTTCGCCGGCGGCCGCGTCCGCCAGCGAAACCCGGCAGGGATAGCGGCCATCCGAAACGTGGACCTGAATATTTCGCTTGACGAGCTCTGCCTCGGACAGGCCGCTCAGATAGGAAAACTCGCCTGCGGCGAGCGGGTGAACCTGGAACATGGATCGGTCTCCTCATGTGTGGGAGGAGATCCTGCGCCCGGAGCTTTCGGGAGACGACCCGATTTGCGAGCGGGGCGGCAATTTCGGGTTCGGATGGTTGCGCGGCAGCAGGGTTGGGCACCTTTCCACCGCGCAATCTTGCAGGCCGGGTTAGAATTCGCGTCCCAGCTTGCGGTCGAGCGACAGGGCACCACCGCCGCGTGCCGCAAAGAAGAGGGCCGCCATGCCCCAGAGCAGCGGATATTCGAAGCCCTTTGCCACCCAGAAGAATCCGTTGGCCGAGTGGAACTGAACAGCGAAGACCATGAAGACCGCAACGGCGATGGCAGCGGGACGCGTGAACAGGCCCAGTACGAGGCAGAGTCCGCCGAAGAACTCCACGGCTCCGACCAGGAACGCGAACAGGCCCGGCGAACTGTAGCCGACGCTTTCAAAGAATTTCGCGGTACCTTCAAGCCCACCGCCGCCGAACGCACCGAACAGCTTCTGGGCGCCATGCGGTATCAGCAACGCTCCGGTCGCAACGCGCAACCCGAGCCAGGTGATGGACTGGAAGGCCGTATAAAGCGGCGCCAGCTGCGGAATGATCAGTTTGGTCGCCGGTCCCGGCACTGCGTCGATCGACATCATGTCCCTCCTTTGAATACCTCGTCAGACGATACGTATTCCTGACGGGACAAATTTAGTTTCAAATGAAACTAAGTCAACACAAGAGTTCAGGGACCAATTTCGCGGGCAGGGGAGAAGACTGCTGGCGGCGTCAGGAAGCTGGGGGCGTCGTGGTCACGGACTTGCTCTGCCGGTGCCAGCCTGTGAGCAGGATCACACCGAGAATGACCAGATAGGGCGTATAATAGCGTGTTTCGTAGTGCGGAAAGATCAGGTATTTGGCGCAGATCGAGGTGAACACCGCATAAAGCAGCACCCGAGGACGGTTCTCCAGTTTGTCCGAAGCAATGCAGGCGGCGAAGAAGAGAACCTGCGCGAAAAGCATGGCAAGCCAGGTCTGGTTCATCATCGAACGGACAGTCGAGCGCACCAGGATCTGAAGATAGGTGACGAGCGAGAAGGGTGGATCGAAGCCTTCGAGTGTCGGCACGTATTCCACATGACTGAACCACAGATGGATCCACCAGCCGGGGTGTCCCGAACCGCGGGTCAGCCAGACATAGGCGGCAAAACTGGCAGTAAAGCAGGCGGTCATGCTCCATCGTCCAGGTCCGTAGATCGCGGCAAAGAAGAAAAACACGCCGATAAAGGCAATGTGGTCTGGCCGGATCAGAAAGGCGGCCAGAAGGCAGGCGGCGGCAGGAAGGTCGAGCCGCTCGATGTAGAAAAGCGCCGCCAGGAGCAGGAGCACGCCGCCGTAAAGGTCCGGCGTCAGCAATTGTGCGGCCTCCCCGAAGCCCGCTCCGATCAGGAGCGCGGCGACGACCGGTCCGTACATCAGCGTGCCGGTGCGGGCCAGCCATGCAAGAAGCACGGCGCCGAAAGCCAGGGTGGAGACGATCGAGATCGTCCTCAGCGCCTTGACCGGATCCATGTAGCCGGCAAGAAACCGAGCGGTTTCAAGGTAAAGCACCTTCAGCCGGTAGAAGCCCAGCATCGTCATGAACGCAGCCGGGTCCTCGGCCTGGCGGATGCGGTATTCCCTGTCCCGGGTGAGCGACAGGTATTCGCCCTCGGTGACATTGTTTTTCACGATGTCATAGCTTCGCCGGTGCAGTTCGGCCGGATCCGCAACATCCGGTTCCAGCACCACCGCCGTATAAGCGAACATGTCCCAATTGGACTGCGGGAAGAGATGAACGACAGCCGCCGTCATGACAACGAACAGGCAGAGAACCGCCGCGCCGATCCAGCTTCGCAAGGGGCGGTACAATCTCCACGCCAGTCGGTAGACGAACAGGAAGGTTCCTTCCAGGCTGCGCTGGGCGAGATTGGACACTTTGGATACTCCCCATCCGGTTGCGAGGGGGTTGTCGCATTTTCCAGTAAGAATTGCGTAAACGGTCTGCGGCGGTCCGGCGCGGGCTATTGAAGGACGCGCCAGCGGGGCTTAGCTTCGGGGCTCGTTATAAGTCAGAGGGTTTTATGTTCCCGCGTTTCGCATTCCTGATTGCTGTGTTGCTGGCTTTTCCGGCCACGGCCCTTGCCCAGTCCTCGACGCTGACCGTCTTTGCGGCCGCCAGCCTCAGGGAAGCGATGGAGAAAATCGGCACGGCCTTCGAAGAAGAGACCGGGACGCGGATCGTCTTCTCCTTTGCCGGGACAGGCATCCTTGCCAGGCAAGTGGAGGCCGGATCGCCGGCTGCTCTCTTTCTCTCCGCCGATACTGCCTGGATGGATTACGTGCGCGACGCCGGGGCGGTGAAGCCGGAGACGATCAGGGAGATCGCCTCCAATGCCCTTGTCCTGGTCGGGCCGGCCGGCAGCCCCGCGGTCGCACTGACGGCAAAGGACCTGACAGCGCGCCTGGAGGACGGCCGGATGGCGATCGCCGACCCGGACACCGTTCCGGCCGGACGCTACGGCAAGGCGGCGCTGGAAAGCCTGGGCCTCTGGCCGGCGGTGTCCGGGCGCCTCGCCCCCATGGAAAATGTTCGCGTCGCCCTTGCCGCGGTCGCCCGGGGCGATACGCCCCTGGGCCTCGTCTACCGCACCGACGCGGCTGTCGAGCCGGATGTGTCCGTACTGGCCGAATTGCCTCAGGACAGTCATCCGCGCATCCGCTACCTGGCCGCCCTGACCGGTCCGCAGTCGCCTCCCGTGGCTCCGGCGTTCCTGGCCTATCTGGAAACGCCCCGTGCGCAGGAAATCTTGCAATCGTTGGGCTTTCTAACCGATAAGATGAAATAGCCCGCTGCAGGTCCGCGGGCTTCAGGCACCAACCGATTGAGCGCACGTGGATTTTTTTTCTCTTCAACCCGGAGAGTGGCAGGCTCTTGCCCTGACCCTGAAGGTCGCATCGGCCGCCCTTCTCGTTTCCCTGCCGCTCGCGGTTCTGATCGCCTTTATGCTCGCCCGCTACCGCTTTCCCGGCCACGGTCTCGTCAATGCGCTCGTTCATATGCCGCTGGTCCTGCCGCCGGTCGTCACCGGCTACGTGCTGTTGCTGATATTCGGCCGCAAGGGACCTGCCGGGGCATTCCTGTCGGATGTCTTCGGGGTCAGTTTCGCCTTCAACTGGACCGGGGCGGCGCTGGCGGCCGGCGTCATGGCGTTTCCGCTGATGGTGCGGCCGATCCGCCTGTCCTTCGAAGCGGTGGACCCAAAGCTGGAGGAAGCTGCCGGGTCGCTGGGGGCTCACAGGGCCGTCACATTCGCGACCGTTACCCTGCCGCTTGCCCTGCCTGGGATTCTGGGGGGCGCCATACTGGGCTTTGCCAAGGCCATGGGCGAGTTCGGCGCGACCATCACCTTCGTCTCCAACATTCCGGGTGAGACGCGCACGCTCGCCCTGGCGCTCTACACCGCTACGCAGACACCGAGCGGCGACCTGGCCGCCTTCCGGCTGACGCTGATCGCCGCCGTCGTCGCTTTCGCCGCCCTGATTGCCTCCGAGGTTCTGGCCCGTCGCCTGCGCGCCAGGGTGGGAGGCAACCATGCTTGACGTCGACATAAAAGGCCGCGTCGGCGGGCTCGACCTCAGCGCCCGGTTCGAGAGCACGGCGGGGGTCACGTCGCTGTTCGGCCAGTCGGGCGCGGGCAAGACCAGCCTGACCAACATGATAGCCGGGCTCCTGACGCCGACGTCGGGGCGCATCGCCGTCAACGGCACGACCCTGTTCGACTCGGCCAAGGGCATCGACCTCTCCGTGCAGGCCCGGCGGGTCGGTCACGTCTTCCAGGACGCGCGGCTCTTTCCTCACCTGAGTGTCAGGTCCAACCTGACCTATGCGCGCTGGGCCGGGCGCCGCCACGGCACGCGCGACTTCGACGAGGTCGTCGATCTTCTCGGCCTCGGCCACCTCTTGGAACGCAATCCCGAGACGCTGTCGGGCGGGGAGAAGCAGCGGGTGGCCATCGGGCGGGCGCTGCTGTCCGACCCGCGCTTGCTGATCATGGACGAACCGCTTGCCAATCTGGACCAGGCCCGGCGCAACGACATCCTTCCCTATCTGGACCGGTTGTGCGTGGAAGCGGGCATTCCGATCCTCTATGTCAGCCATTCCATCGAGGAAGTGGCCCGGCTTTCCAACACACTGGTGATCCTGTCCGACGGACACACGCCCGCCTATGGACCCGTCGCCGACATGCTTGCCCGGACCGATCTCGGCCGGGCAACCGGGCGCCACGAGGCGGGCGCGGTCGTCAAGGGAACCGTGACCGGGCTGGACCGGTCCTGGGACCTGACCCATGTCGATATCGGCGGCGCCGTGCTTCAGATCCCCGACATGGAAGCCGTGCCGGGGGACGTCGTCCGGCTTCGGATCCGTGCCCGGGACGTGGCCCTCGCGCTCGCCCCGCCCGAAGGGCTTTCGATCCGAAACGTCTTCGCTGCGACGATTCTGAGCATCTCGGAGGAAAGCGGACCCTACGCGGAAATCCTGTGCACCGTAGGTGAGCAGTCGATCCGGGCACGCATCACGCGCGCGTCGGTCTCCGAGCTCGGTCTTGAGGCCGGCAAGGCGGTCACCGCGCTGGTCAAGAGCGTGGCCATCGACCGGCGCCAGCGGGCCCCGGCGCCTCCTTCCGCCCTCAAATGATTCGATAGCGGCGAGAAACGATTTATACTGTTCCGATGATGCGCAGAAGCAAACGCCTGTCCTGGCGTACGATGAAACTCGGCATTCGGGCGGCCATGGTGGCGGTCTCGCTGGTCGTCATCTGGCTGACCGGGCTTGCCAGCCTGCGCATTTCGCTCGACGAGCTGGACACAAGGGCAGCGGCCAATCTTGCCGTCCAGACTGCGGTCCTGGAGCGTCACCTCGACAAGTTCCGCCTGCTGTCGCCGCTGCTGGCGCGCGACCCCAATATCAGCCGGGTCCTCGACCCTGTCGTCGCGCCTGCGGGGCCGAGCGTGGCGGCGATTGCCGCGGGCATGTCGGGGGCCGAGGAAGTCTGGCTGATGGACAATTCCGGCAGGGCCATCCTTTCCAGCCTGGACGGCGTTCCTTCCGGAGCGGCCGGAGGGGCGCGGACAATTCCGCTTGCCTTCGAACAGGCCCGGCAAGGCCATCTCGGCCGTGAGCTGATCCTGGGAACGCCGGACAAGGTGTCGAGTTACGTGTTCGCATCGCCTCTGCGTGAGGACAGGATATTCTCGGGCGTTCTCGCAGTGAGGGTCGGGCTGGACGATGTCGAGCAGGCATGGGCCCTGAGCAAGGATCCGATCCTGGCCCTGGACGAGCCCGGTCGGGTCGTCATCACCAATGTCCCGGCGTGGCGCGGCCGGCTTGCCGCCGATATCGAGATTGGCCGGGACATTGCCGATCTGACCCTTCCCGGACGCCTGGAACTGCTCCTGCCCATGGCCGGCGGCGCCGGGTACCACATGGAGCTGTCCCAGCAGCTGCCTGTTCTTGGCTGGACCATCAGAACGCTGGTCGACATTGAGTATGCGCGCCAGCGCGCCGGATGGGCCATGCTGGTGGCCCTGCTTGTCTGCGTCATCGCGGCGGGCGGCATCTGGTTCCTGATTGCAAGGCGTGAGGAATTCCTGCGCCAGGAACGCCGCACCCGCGCCGCGGCCCTGCGGCTGGAGCGGCGCGTGCAGAGCCGGACCGCCGATCTGCGCAAGGCGAACACGCGGCTGGAGCGGGAGGTCAAGGAAAGGGAGCAGGCGGAAGCCAACTTGCGCCAGACCCAGGCCGAGCTCGTCCAGGCGGCGAAACTCGCGACGCTTGGCCGGATGTCGGCCGCCCTCAGCCACGAATACAACCAACCGCTGGCCGCCATCCGCTCGGACGCGGAGATCGCGGGAATGCTGATCGAGCGCGGCCGGGCCGAAGAAGCCCAGGCAAATCTGACCAGGATCGGCGACATGGTGACCCGGATGGCGGAAATAGCCAAGACGCTGAAAGGCTTCACCCGCAAGTCGGGAACGGACATCAAGCCGGTCTCCCTGCGCCAGGTGGTCGATGAGGCGATGCTGCTCCTGCAGCCGCAGATCAAACAGAGCGAGGTAACGCTCGATCTCGACATTCCCGAGACGGACCTGATCGTCAAGGGCGGCCGCATCCGCCTGGAACAGGTCGTCATCAATCTTCTGTCCAACGCCCTGGACGCGGTCAGCGGCAGCGGCGATCCGGTGGTGAAGCTTGCCATGCGCAGGGACGGCAAGCAGGCCCTGGTGATCGTCAGCGACAACGGTCCGGGCATCGATGAGGAAGCCATGCCGCTGATTTTCGATCCTTTCTTCACCACCAAGGATGTCGGCGCGGGGCTTGGGCTGGGCCTTTCCATTGCCTATAAGATCGTCCATGACTTTTCCGGTTCGCTCAAGGCGGCTAACCGGGAGGGCGGCGGGGCGGAGTTCACGATGCGCCTGCCTCTGGCGGATGAACACGCGCTGGCCGCGGAATAACGGGATCGGGAAGCATATATGGATCAGGCAACCGTCCTTCTGGTTGACGACGAGGCTGACCTGCGTGGCTCCCTGAGCCAGGGACTGGAACTCTCAGGACACGACGTCTTCGCGACCGGCACCCCGGAAGCCGCCCTGGAGCACATCAACCGGGGGTTCTACGGCGTTCTGGTGACCGACATCCGCATGCCCGGCACGGACGGCTTCCAGGTCATGAAGCAGGCCTTCGAGATCGACCCGGCCCTGCCGGTGGTGCTCATCACCGGCCATGGCGACGTGCCTCTGGCTGTGGAGGCGATGCGGGCTGGCGCCTATGACTTCATGGAGAAGCCTTTTTCCGTGTCGCGGCTTGCCTCGGTGGTCGAGCGGGCGCTCGACAAGCGCCGGCTGGTTCTGGAAAACCGGAAGCTGCGCGAGGAACTCGCCGACCGGACCGGTCTGGAGAGCCGCCTGGTCGGCCGGACGCCCGCCATGGAACGGCTCCGGCGCAACGTCATGGCGCTTGCCAACACCGACGCGGACGTCCTGATCCTGGGGGAAACCGGCTCCGGCAAGGAAGTGGTCGCAAGGGCCCTCCACGACGAGGGCCCGCGCAAGAAGGCTCCCTTCGTTGCGCTCAATTGCGGCGCGCTGCCGGCGGAAATTATCGAATCGGAGCTCTTTGGCCATGAGAAGGGTGCCTTCACCGGTGCCAGCGGCCAGCGCATCGGCAAGCTGGAACACGCCCATGGCGGCACGGTGTTCCTGGACGAAATCGAATCCATGCCGCTGGAACTGCAGGTCAAGCTCCTGAGGGTGATCGAGACCCGCACCATCGAACGGCTCGGGTCGAACAAGCCGATCGAACTGGACGTTCGGTTCATCGCGGCGACCAAGGAGAACCTGGAGGAAGCCGGCCGGGAAGGCCGTTTCCGCCTCGACCTGTTCTACCGGCTGAATGTCGTCAACGTCGAGATCCCGCCGCTCCGGGACCGGCTGGAGGACATCCCGCTGCTGTTCCAGCATCTGGCCGTGGAAGCCCGGGCAAGGTACCGGCGCGAGATCCCGGATATCGGCGAGGATTACCTTGCGGACCTGATGATGCGCGACTGGCCGGGTAATGTGCGTGAATTGCGCAATGTCGCCGACCGCTTCGTGCTCGGACTGGAGCAGATGGCGCAGGTTCCTTCCGGCTCGGGCGCGTCGCTGTTCGACCAGGTGGCCACTTACGAGCGGGCGCTGATCGCCGCCGAGTTGAAGCGCAATGGCGGCGCCATCAAGCCGACCTACGAAAACCTGGGTCTCTCTCGCAAAGCGCTCTACGAAAAGATGCGCAAATACGGGCTTGGAAAGGAAGAAGGCCTGCCGGTTTGAAAACGACCTTTGTTATTTGTCATCCCCGCGAAAGCGGAGAACCAGGAAACGTCATAAATTGCAACTAAATATAGGAATGGACCCAGGATTCCCGGGTCCTAGCTCTCCGCTGCGCTCCAGCCGTAATGACAAAACGAGCGAGAAGATCTTTTTCGCATGTCACAAACAATACCCTCCGCTCGTCTTCCCTGTGCCACCTTTTGAAACATCACACGGAAGACACGCATGACAAGCTCGACTGCCGTCAATCACTATCAGAACATCCCCACCATCGTTCAGGCCTTCGTTTCTGCAAGCGCGGAAATCGGCAAAGCCGATCTGGATCCGAAACTAAAGCATCTCATCGACCTCAGGGCGTCGCAGATCAACCAGTGCGCCTACTGCGTCAAGATGCACACCAGGGAAGCGCTGGAAGGCGGCGACAGCCACGAGCGCGTAGAACGCCTGACGGTGTGGCGCCATGTGGACGACTACACGGACGCCGAAAAAGCGGCGCTCGCCTGGACCGAGGCCTTGACCGGCCTGGACGTGAAGACCGACTATGCCGGCCTGCGCGCCGGTCTGAGGGCCCACTTCACCGAGGCTGAGATCAGCGCGATCACGTCCGCGGTCGCCATGATCAATCTCTGGAACCGGATACAGGTGTCGAACCACTGAGATGGCAGTTGTTTCCGACAGTGAGATCTTTCAGGCGGCAAGGCCCCGCCTGCTGGGCCTTGCCTATCGCATGCTCGGCTCCATGGCCGACGCGGAAGATGCGGTGCAGGACACATTCGTCAAATGGCAGGGCGCCGACAAGGCGCAAATCGCGAATGCAGACGCCTATCTGACGGCCGTCTGCACCAACCGGTGCCTGGATCTCCTGAAATCCGCGCACCTGAAGCGGGTCGACTATGTCGGCCCGTGGATCCCCGAGCCGCTGCAGATCGGCACGGAGACGAACCCCGAAAGCGATCTGGAACGGGCCCAGTCGCTCACGACCGCCTTTCTGCTCCTGCTGGAGCGGCTGAGCCCGAGGGAGCGTGCCGCCTACCTGCTGCGAGAGGTGTTCGGAAAATCCTACGGCGAGGTCGCCGCAACCCTGGAAATCAGCGAGCAGGCCTGCCGGCAACTGGTGTCGCGGGCCGCGAGGCACATCCGCAACCCGGTTTCCCGCTTTGTCCCGCCGCCCGATCATCAGCAAAAGATGCTGAGCGCGTTCATGGCGGCCGTCGAGAGCGGCTCGGCGGAGGAGCTTGGCGGGCTTCTGGCCGCATCAGTCCAGTTCCTGGCCGACGGCGGCGGCAAGGCCACGGCCATCGGGCGCGTGCTGGAAGGTCCGGAAATGGTCGGAAAATACGTTGCGCGCATTCTTGGCCGGCTGTGGGCGGAAACGCGTCGCGAGCCCGGAAACCGTCTGCAGGTGATGGACATCAACGGTCTGCGCGGATTTGCCCTGTTCCAAGGGGTACACGCTGTCACGGTTCTGACGCTCGGATATTCGGATGACGGCAGGATCGATCGCGTTTACATCGTCCGGAACCCCGAAAAGCTTCAGCGGCTTGCCGAACCGTTGCGGCACGACCCGGCGAGCGGCGCAATCTGGCACTGAAACCGACCGGTGCCTGAATGTGTCGAATCCGACACATGGGCAGGAGGGCATGTGTCGTCTTCCACCCACCTTCCCGGCTTCCGGCCGAATTGCCAATTTGATCCGGATACGCAAATACGCGGAAAACGGTGCTTTTCCGCAAGAATTGAGGACTTGGCACGCGCCTTGCGAATGTGCTCCCGACCAGCCACCGTGCTGTCCGGCCGAACCGGCCGTCCAATTGAAATGTCTGGGAGGACATCAAATGAAAAAATTTGTTATCGCCGCTGCGACCGCGGCGTCCTTTGCCCTGTCCGCAAATGCTTATGCAGCTGACGCCTGTGACGACGGCGAAATCGTCATCAAGTTCAGCCATGTGGTTGCCGCGACAGGCCATCCGAAGGGCGATGCGGCCACGCTTCTGGCGGAACGCGTCAACGACGAGATGAACGGCAAGGCCTGCATGCAGGTGTTCCCGAACTCTCAGCTGTTCGACGATGACAAGGTGATGGAAGCCCTGCTGCTCGGCGACGTCCAGCTGGCCGCGCCGTCGCTTTCCAAGTTCGAAGCCTATACGCTGAAATTCCGCCTGTTCGACCTGCCGTTCCTGTTCCAGGACCTGAACGCGGTTGACCGCTTCACCACCGGCGAGGACGGCAAGGCGCTTCTGGGTTCCATGAAGGACTATGGTTTCCAGGGTCTCGGCTACTGGAGCTCCGGTCTGAAGCAGTTTTCCGCCAACAAGCCGCTGCTGTTGCCGAGTGATGCGGAAGGCCTGAAATTCCGTGTTCAGACTTCCGACGTTGCCGTGGCCATGATCGAGGCCATGGGCGCGAATGCCCAGAAACTGGCGTTCAAGGAGGTCTACGGCGCCCTGCAGACCGGCGTTGTGGACGGTCAGGAAAACTCCTGGTCCAACATCTACACCCAGAAGTTCTTCGAAGTGCAGGACGGCATCACTGAAACCAACCACCAGCTGCTCGCCTACCTGCTCGTCACCTCCGACGAGTGGCTGAACAGCCTGGAGCCGGATGTCCGCGACCAGTTCCTGACGATCGTCGAGGAAGTCACCGCGACCTCCAACGGCCTGGTGGCTGCCAAGGAAGGCAAGAACCGTCAGAACATCATCGATGCCGGTGCGACCATCCGCGAACTGACCCCGGAACAGCGCAAGGCCTGGGTCGATGCGATGAAGCCGGTCTGGGACAAGTTTGAAGGCGACATCGGCAAGGATCTCATCGATGCGGCCGTTGCCTCCAACACCGCCAGCTAAGTTCATCCAGCATTGAACCAAAGGAAGGGCCGGAATGTCCGGCCCTTCTCTCAGGGACCTTTGGCCGTCCGCAGGCAGAGCCTCGGACCGCCCCGAGAGAAGCCCTGAGATCAATTTTGGGGGAAGCGCATGAAACGCGTCGACAATTGGGTCACGCGCTTTGAAGAAGGGGTTCTGGCCCTGCTTCTGGCGGCAATGACCATCGTATCCTTCACCCAGGTCGTGGCACGATACGGCTTCAACTCCGGCTGGGGCGGAGCGCTGGAATTTACCCGTGTCCTGTTCGCCTGGCTGATTCTTTTCGGCATGAGCTACGGCGTGAAGATCGGCTCCCACCTCGGTGTGGATGCGGTCATCCGCATGTTCCCGAAACCGCTCTTTAGGGCCGTGGCCATCTTCGGAGCCCTGTGCGGTGTCGTCTACGGTCTGACCCTGCTGTGGTCCGAATGGCTGCATGTCTTCGGCATTGATACCAAGGGCGGGGCCATCGATTACTGGCGGAAGATGTTCAAGATCGGCATCGGTCTCGACGACCTTCGTTATCCGGACGTCATCATCGAGACTTTCGGCACCAAGGAACGCGTACAGCGCTGGATCGCCTACCTGATCCTGCCCGTTGGCCTCGCGCTCTTTATGTTCCGCTGCCTTCAGGCCGCCTGGCAGATATACACCGGCGACCGGGAAATGATGATTGCCGCCCACGAGGCGGAGGATCTCGTCGCCGAAAACAAAGACATTCTGAAGGATTAAGGCCGGGGCTATGGAAGCAGCAATTCTCTTTATCCTCGTCCTCGGACTGTTGTTCCTGGGCGTTCCGATTTCCATATCGCTTGGCCTGTCCAGCGTCCTGGCGATCGCCATCTTCTCCGACGATTCCATGTCGTCCGTGGCCCTGCAGCTGTTCACGGCCTCGCAGAACTACACGCTCCTGGCGATCCCCTTCTTCATCCTGGCCTCTGCCTTCATGTCGACGGGCGGGGTTGCCCGGCGCATCATCCGCTTCGCGATTGCCTGCGTCGGCCATGTGCGGGGCGGCCTCGCCATCGCGGCGGTGTTCTCCTGCATGCTGTTCGCGGCGCTCTCCGGCTCCTCCCCGGCAACGGTGGTCGCCATCGGCACCATCGCCATCGCCGGCATGCGCGAGGTCGGCTACACCAAGGACTTCGCCGCCGGCGTCATCGCCAATGCCGGCACGCTCGGTATCCTGATCCCGCCCTCCATCGTCATGGTGGTCTATTCGGCGGCGACCGACGTTTCCGTCGGCCGGATGTTCCTGGCCGGCGTCGTGCCCGGCCTTGTTGCCGGCCTGATGCTGATGGCGGCCATCTATATCAACGCCCGCATCAAGAACATGCCGAAGCAGCCCTTTGCCGGGATGTCGGAAATGCTGAGCGCGGCCGGTGAAGCCGCCTTCGGACTGCTGCTGATCGTGATCATTCTCGGCGGCATCTACGGTGGCATCTTCACCCCGACCGAAGCAGCTGCCGTGGCGGCCGTCTATGCCTTCCTGATCGCGATCTTCATCTACCGCGACATGGGCCCGCTCAAGGGCGTTCCGATGCGCAAGGAAGGCGAAAGCATTCCGTCGGCGATCCTCCGGAACGTCATGCTGACCATCGTCTACTTCGTGCCCGGCTGCATTCATGCCGACACCAAGAAGGTGCTGGTCGATGCCGCCAAGACGACGATCATGCTGATGTTCATCATCGTCAATGCCCTGCTCTTCGCGCATGTGCTGACGTCCGAACGCATCCCGCAGGCGATCACCGACCTGATGATCGGCGCGGGCTTCAACTGGTTCACCTTCCTGATCGCGGTCAACCTGCTGCTCCTGCTCGGCGGCCAGTTCATGGAGCCCTCCGGACTGCTGCTGATCGTGGCGCCGGTTGTCTTCCCGATCGCGATCGAACTCGGCGTCGACCCGATCCACCTCGGCATCATCATGGTGGTGAACATGGAAATCGGCATGATCACGCCGCCGATCGGGCTGAACCTCTTCGTGACCTCGGGGATAACGGGCATGAGCCTTGTGCAGGTCGTCAGGGCGGCAGCGCCTTTCGTGATGATCCTGTTCCTGTTCCTGATCCTGGTCACCTACATCCCGGCACTTTCCACCTGGCTGCCCTACAGCCTGATGGGACCGGAAATCATCACCAACCGGTAGCGATCCGGATCATTCGAAAACACAGGCGGCGGCCCGAAAGGGCTGCCGTTTTTTTTGCGCGCCACTCCCACCGACCTCATCCTGAGGAGCCGCATTAGTGGCGTCTCGACGGATGGGCGGAGAACTCCAGAGCAAGTGGCCCATCCTTCGAGACAGCGCGTCGCGCTTCCTCAGGATGAGGGTCGAGAGTGCGGACAGGCACGAAAAAGCCGGCCCCAAGGGACCGGCTTGACCTGTTGCTCGATCAACAGAAGAGATGGCTCAGACGATGCTACCCAGCTTCATGGCAACGCTCATGTCGCCTTCCACCTGCATCTTGCCGCCCATGAAGGCCGCCGTCGGGTTGAGGTCGCCGGAGAGCAGGTCGCCGAGGTCTTCCGCCGACATCTTGATGGTGCAATCCGCTTCGCCGTCGTCGTTGGAAACGTCGGACCCCTGCAGAAAGATGACGCCGTCCGCGCCGAGGTCGAACTTGACGCTTTCTTCAATGCCGCCACCGGCCACTTTCGCGCGGACACCTTCGGTGAGCTGTTCCAAGGACATGTTGTCTTCTCCCGTTTGATTGGGGCCGGAGCCCGTGTTGCCCTCTTGAAGCATGCCGTTTACGTAATCGTCAAGTGAGAATTTCCGACTTGGCGCTCGCACCACCGGCATCTTGGCTATGCGCCGAGAGACTATCAAAATTGTCCTCCCGGGCGAAGCGCAGGTGCGGACCCGGGACGCAGGACTCCGCTGAAACAGCAATCTCATTGCAGGTCCCAGGTGTCCGGGGACCTCGCGTCCGCAGAGATGACAGCAAGGTCAACGCCCGCCGACTGCCAGCTCTGATTCGGGCCGAATCAGTGATTGTTCCGCGGCAATCCCTTAGTGTGCGCCACGTCCAGGTATTTGACCGCCGGTTCCAGCACCATGCCCTTGTCGAACTGCTCGACCATGGACCGCTGGATTTCCTGCCAGGGCGTCTGGCTTTCGGCCACCTTGAAGCCGCCTTGGGCTTCAAGGTCCGTTCTCCGTTGCGCAAGCTCCGCATCTGAAACCAGGATGTTCGCGGTGCCCTTTTTCAGGTCGATGCGTACCCGGTCGCCGGTCTTCAGCAGCGCCAGTCCGCCCATGGCGGCGGCTTCCGGCGAGGCATTCAGGATCGACGGTGAGCCGGAGGTGCCGGACTGGCGGCCGTCACCGATGCAGGGCAGCGAGGTGATGCCGCGTTTGATGAGGGCGGCGGGCGGTTGCATGTTGACGACTTCCGCCCCACCCGGATAGCCGATCGGGCCGGTGCCGCGGATGAACAGCACGCAGTTTTCGTCGATCTCAAGCGCCGGGTTGTCGATGTTGTGGTGATAATCCTCCGGTCCCTCGAAGACGATGGCGCGGCCTTCGAAGGC
>JBNKGB010000099.1:0-16808 GCA_050289605.1 Roseibium sp.
TCTTCCTCCGATTCCCACTCGGAAATCGACGGCACCACTGTCCATGGCCATAGTCAGGCAGCAGGCGCTAAAAGCGGGCTCACAAGGATGAGTTGGCCGATCACGCGGCGATTTACGACGAAAATCCACGCGCGAGTAGACGGTTAGAAACGCCCGCTCGGCTTTATTCTGGCTGGTGGCGACGCATCAGGCTATGGCGCCGTTCCCGACCTGCCAGATACCCACCTGGTCGGCTGGCAGAATGGCAGCTTTCAAGGAATCGAAGGTGCAGCTTTAATGACCGACCTGGGCGCGCAAAGCTGCCCTCACCGCAATATCCCCCCAACCAAAACAGCCCGCCAAGCGGAGCTCAGCGGGCCGTGGTCATATCTATAGCCGGGCCGTCAGGCCCTTGGGTCAATTCGGCAAGCCGTTTCACCGCTTAGTGCAGCGAAGCCATTTCGAGGTCGGCCTCGAAGGCGTTGGCAACCGCCGCTTCGCGGCTGTCGGCAAGCAGGATCGGCGTGCCGTCCGCATTGAGCAGCGCGTAAAGCGTCATGTTGTCGTGCAGCGGCGGGATGTCGGGAAACATTTCCTTCAGCTCGCGCGCCTTGATCGGCTTGATATAGGCGATATCGCCGGTGCCGAGCTCGGACAGCTCGTCAACCGACATGAATTCGGACAGGAGGGCGTGGTTTGCCCAGTCCGGGCTCTTGGGGTCATGCATCAGTACTCTCCATCTGTTGGCTGACGAGGGTCATTCGCCGCTGGAGATTTCTATTTTTCTTATGACCCGCTCGGGTTCCGGGCGGGCGAGGTCGATGGACAGAAGCCCATCTTTCAGGTCGGCTCCGAGAATCTCGATTCCCTCGGCCAGGACAAAGGCCCGCTGAAACTGGCGGGCGGCAATGCCGCGATGCAGATACTGACGCGTCTTGTCGTCCACCTGCCGTCCACGGATCACGAGCTGGCTCTCCTCCACGGAGACGTCGAGCTGCTCTCGTGTAAATCCGGCGACCGCAAGCGTGATGCGGATGACGTCGCCCTGTCCTTCGGTTTTCGGCAGACGTTCGATGTTATAGGGCGGGTAGCCGTCATTGGCGGCCTTGGAAACGCGATCGAGAACGCGCTCTATATCGTCGAACCCGAGCATGAACGGGCTGGAAAACGCTGACATGCGTGACATCCTCAAAGTCCTTGTCGAAGCGACCTTGCGTCCGGACCCTTTTCGAAGGCATCCGGACAGGAACCACTGGCTCCCTTCACGATTAAATATGGAGCTTCCTTAAAATTGATTCAAGAAGGGCGGGATTTCCCGCCCCGCCGCCGTTGTTACTTGTGAATATTTCAACATCCGGAGGATAAAACCGGGTTCTGTTTCAACAGCTTCGCCAGCGCCGTGACCGCCTGGCGCAGCGCCGGCTCATGTCGCTCGTCCTGGTGCATCACCAGCCAGCGCTCGGTCCTCAGGCTCTCGACGGGGCCGGAAATGCGGCGAAGGTCGCCGCAGGCCTCGCCGACGAACATAGGCAACAGCATGCGCGCATGGCCCCTGCGGACGAGAGACAGAGCAAGCGAGGCCTTGTTTACCGTAATCGTCACCTCGTCGTTGTGGTTCTCCCGGATCCAGGTATTGGTCGGGAAATGGGCCTCGTCCTCGACAAGGCCGATCCAGCCGATCTGGCTGTCCGGCGGGACCGATCCCGCCTGATAGACGGCGAAGTCGACCTCGCCGACCTTCTGACCGGCCAGCCACTCCTGGTTCGGACGGCGGTTCCTGACGCCGATATCGATCCGCCGCCGGGCGATGTCGCGCACGCGCGGGTCGGCCAGGAACTCCGGCAGCCAATCCGAGGCGGGCGTCCAGAAGCCGCCGAGATTGTCCAGGAGCAGCCGCGTCGTCCACTCGCCCGCCGAGATCCTGATCCGGCGCTTTGCCCGCCCGCTTTCGTGCCATGTGGCGATCGAGCGGGCGGCCTGGTCCATGTCCTCCAGTCGCAGTACCAGTTCGCGCCCGGCGCCTGTCAGCTGATAGCCCCGCGCCTCGCGCTCCACCAGCCGCACGTTCAGCTGCCGCTCAAGCGAGGAGACCCGCCGCCCGAGCGTTGCCGCGCTGACACCGGTCTTTTCCGCCGCACCCGCCAGCCCACCGGCCTTTGCCACGGCGAGAAACAGGTTCAGATCCTGCCAGTCGATGCTTCGTTTCATTTCTGCAATTTCAATTTCAATTAGAAAACATACAGGTAAGTCCAGGATGTGAGATTATTTGAAAAACCAACCCCCATACAATCAAATTTGAACAGGAGCTGCGCATGCTCATCCCCTATTCCGTGACCTTTCCGAACCGCCCCCATCGCCGCAACACCGTCGCCTGGAACGATCCGGTCAGGACGCTTTTTCCGCATCACGCCGAATTCTGGCCGCAGGAGACGCCCGAGCATGTGATGTTTGAGGAAAAGGCCCGCGAACTTGCGAGGAGCCGTCGAAAGCGGCTCCTCGACAAGCTGCTGCCCGGCTTCCTGAGACGGAAGCCGGGCCGGCAGGGAGCTTCAAGTTGCGGGCCGCTCTGTCACTTCGAAAAGCAGCCCGAGACTTTCGGCGCCGCCTAGCGCTGCGCCTCGCCGAGGAGGCGGCTGCCATATGGATTGTCGATGACCATCTTCCAGCTGCCGTCCGGCTGACGGCGCAGCACCGCAATGGAAAGTCCCTCGCCGCGCACCGGCTTTCCTTCCGGATCCGTGCCGGTCATGGTCCAGGGCGCGATGTGGACGGCAAGGTCCCCTTCCACAATCACCTCGTGGCCGGAATAGCTGAATTTTGGCGAGACGGACCTGAACCTGTGAAAGAGATCCCGCGCCAGAGCTGCATCCGACACCGGGTTGCCCGGCTCGAAGGCGATGCTCTGCTTGGGTTCGTAGGTTTCCATCACCGTGTCGATGTCGCCGGTCTCGAAGGACGCGGTCATCTTCTGGATGAGCGCGACGACGGTCTGTTGTTCCGGGGTCATTTTCTCAGGTCCTTCTGCAAGGGTCGGGGTTGAAAAGGCGAGGAGCGCTGCGAGTGCGGCAGCGGACGCGGAAAGGTTCAAAAGGGGCATCGGGTTTCTCCTTGTGATCGGGCAAGGCGGGGCCAGTCCCGCCTGATGCCAGGCTGGTTGAAAGGAAGGTGGGTCTGGCGGGACTGCCGCCGGGCCGGCGGGTTCTAGATCCGGGGCGACAGGATTTCGGTCAATTGGACGCGGATGGTTTCGGGACAGCGTTCCTCCGGAACCGCCCGCTGAAGCTTGAAGGCCTTCAGGTCGTCGATGACGCTGCCGATCCGGCTTCTCGCCTCGGCAAAGCTCTCGCCCGCTCCGGCCGAATTCGGGTAGTGGCCGGAGCGAATCCGCCCCAGCTTCACGGCTGCCGGAAGGCGGCGCGGGCACAGGCATTTCGCCGAACCGCTCACCAGCCCGCAATGGCGGCTGGTGAAGGCCAGCACCTCGCCGCGCGCCCGCGACAGGCGCTTGCGGTAGGCCGCCGGGCTCAGGTCCAGGATCTCAGCCGCCTCGCCCTGCTCCAGCTCGAAGATCTCGCCGAGCACATAGGCCAGCCGCAGGTCCATGGTCAGGCACAAAAGCATCGCCATGGTGCAGGAGATCCTGAGCTCGTTCAGCAGCAGGGCATGGTCGGGCGCCTCCGGCGGATCGGCGACAAGACCGGTTTCGAGATCGGCGGCGAAGGCCTCGAAGCTCAGCCCCAGGTCCCTGTCGCGGATTTTCTTCGTGGTGAGCAGATAGCGGACCGCAACCCGGTAGACCCAGGTCGAAAAGGCGCTTTCGAACCGGAAAGTGGAAAGCCTCGTCAGGACCAGGATCAGGATTTCCTGGGTCGCCTCCCTGGCGTCCTCCGGATGGACCAGAATGCGGCGGGACAGGGCGTGGACCTGATCCTGCACGCTTTCCAGCACGGCCGACAGAGCTTTCCTGTCCCCGTCCTGGGCCGCCCTGATCTCCTCCGCCGTCACGTCGATCGTCTTCATGTCATCTCCACTTTCCGGTGTCTCGATATGTTAGAGGCACGGAGCACGCCACGTGTGACACGTTTTTTTCATCACCGCTCGCTTGCGCCTCGCGGGCCCTCGGGCCACTCTTTGCCTCCCGACCTTCACTTCGCACGCCAACCCCGCACCATGAGTATTTTATGACCCGCGACGAGTTCGACGCCTTTTGCGCGCAATTGACCGCGACCACCCATGTGGTCCAGTGGGGCAATGCCTCCGTCTGGAAAGTCGGCGGCAAGATCTTCTCCATCTGTTCCGGCTGGGGCGAGGGTGATTTTCCGCGGATCAGCTTCAAGTGCTCCGACATCTCCTATTCCCTCCTGATCCAACAGGAAGGCCTGATCCCGGCGCCCTATCTCGCCCGGGCCAAGTGGGTGCAGATGGAAGAGGAAGGCGCGCTCTCCGACGACGACCTGAAGGCCTATATCGAGGCTGCCCACAGGATCATCTCCGGCAAGCTGACAAGGAAGACCCGGAAGGAGCTCGGCCTTGCCGTCTGACGCCTCTTCTGCCGCGCCAAGGGGCGCAATGGGCAAATGGCCTTCGCTCGCCCTCCTGGTCATTGCCGAGATTGCCGGCATGAGCCTGTGGTTCATGTCGGCGGCGATCCTGCCGGACCTGGTCCGTGAATTCGGCATCTCCCCGTTCAGCCAGGCGGCCCTGTCCAGCGCCGTGCAGATCGGCTTCGTGGTGGGCGCGGTCGCCTCCGCACTCCTCGGGCTCGCGGACAGGATCGACCCGAGACGCCTTTTCGCCTTCTGCGCCCTTACCGCCGCCCTCTTCAACGCCAGCCTTCTGGTGGTGGAACCGGGCGGTCCGCTGTCGATCCTCGCACGCTTCGCCACCGGCGCCCTTTTGGCGGGCGTTTATCCGGTCGGCATGAAGATCGCCGTCGGCTGGGGAAAGGCAGATCGCGGCTTTCTGGTCGGCACCCTTGTCGGCGCGCTCACCTTCGGCTCCGCCGCACCGCATCTGCTGGCGCTTCTCGGTGGCACCGACTGGCGCTGGAGCCTTTCCGTCGCCTCGATTGCTTCCGCCACCGGCGGCATCCTCTGCCTCTTCACCGCCCTCGGCCCCTATCACGCGAAAGCGCCGCGCATGCGGATGAGCGCCATCCTGAGTGCCTGGACCAACACCAGGATCCGCTTCGCCTATGCCGGCTATCTCGGCCACATGTGGGAGCTTTACGCCATGTGGGCCTGGATCGGCGTTGCCCTTGCCGCCTCCTTTTCCGCCCATATGGCGCCGGAAGCCGCCCTCCCGCTCTCGCGCCTGATCGCGTTTCTGGCAATCGCGGCGGGCGGGGCGGCCTGCATCGTCGCCGGCATTTTCGCAGACCGGATCGGCAAGGCCAATATCGCCATCCTGGCCATGGCCGTCAGCGGCACGGCCGCCCTTGCCTCGGCACTCACCTTCGGCGGTCCGGTATGGCTGACGATCCTCTGCGTATTGGTCTGGGGCGCGGCGGTGCTGCCCGACTCCGCGCAGTTTTCCGCCCTCGTCGCCGACTATGCCCCGCCGGAACAGGCCGGCAGCCTGATGACCTTCCAGACCGCCCTCGGTTTTGCGTTGACCTTCTTCACCGTGCAGCTGACACCGCTCGCAGCCGACCTGATCGGCTGGCCCGGCGTCTTCACGGTCATGGCGATAGGACCGGCTCTCGGAATACTGGGAATGCTGCGGCTGAAGCGGCTCGGCTGACGCCGGTGGCGCTCACCCTTTCGGCATGACGAGTTCAAACTCCGAAAATCCGAAGTCCTGGCCGTTGACACGCAGGCTCACCGCCTGGGTTCCGCCGTAATAGACCCGCGTCGTGATCGGCCGGATCGGGTGGCTGCGCGAGAGGGAAAGCCGCTCCCCCGGCGCCAGCGTCACCTTTGTCCACTTGAACACCTTGGGCGCCAGCGTGCCGTTGGCCTTCCGGAAGTGCACGAGATAATCGAGCACCAGTTCCTGCGGTTTCCTGGAAGTGGACACGATCTCGACCTCGAAGCCCGCGGCTCCGCCATAGGCGACCTTCGGCGTGGTCATCCGAGGCCCCGCGACCCGGATTTCCGGCGGCTTGAGCCCGAAGGCTTCAAGCGTTGCTGCGTGCCCCTGCTTGATCAGCGAACGGCAGGCATGGCGGACCAGCTTTTCGCGGTTCCTGCCGGCGTCCTTCAGCCAGCGCCGTGCGATCTCCGCCACGAGATCCGGATGGTCCTTGGCAATATCATTGAGGTGATTGGCGACCGAGCGGCGGACATAGTCTTCCGGGTCGTCCTTCAGCGCGTCCAGCAGCGGCAGGGTCGGCGAGGGATCCTCCACCAGCCGTTTCAGACGCATACCCCAGGGCAGGCGCGGGCGGGTGCCTTCCGACACCAGCCGGCGCACGTGCACGCTTTCGTCCCGGACCCAGGGCGCCATGATCGCAAGTGCCCGCTCCTGATCCTTCGCCAGAAACGGCCTGACATCGAATTCGGCCGTCGCCCGCTTGGTCATTTCCTTCAGAAGCGCGAAGGAGCTGTCGAAGTCCTCGAGGCCGCAATCCGCCACCACCATGCCGAGCGGCATGATGCCCCAGCCGCGAATGCCTTTTTCGTCGCTCCCCCGGTCGAAGGCGATTTCCGTCATCGGGTGCAGAACGGCTTCAAGGATCGCAAAGCGTTCCGGCAACTGCCGAGGCAGATACCGGCTCGTGACGTCGGCAATCAGCCGGGCACGCTGCTTCAGCTCGAGAGTTTCCAGCTCCGCCAGGATCTCGGCCGAAAAGGCCTGCCTGTCGAAAGCCGGGGCGTGACGGGAGAAATAGTCCGCCAGATGACCGACCAGATCGGGGGAAATATTGTTCTTGAAGGGTTCCACGCGCAGCTCCTCTTTCGGTGTCAGACACGGTCTGCCAGACGGGCAAACGCAACTCCAGACACCTCCTGCCACGCTCCTGACAAGCACCGTCAGGAGAGACGACGTCTTTCGCCTCCGCGGTCATCCCCGACTTGATCGGGGATCTACTCGTTTCCAGAGCTTATCTGTATCAAGCCACCACTGGCGGCACGGGTTTCGTTCGACCCGGAAGGTTCCCGGAGTGTGGACAGTTGGAGTGGATCCCCGATCAAGTCGGGGATGACTTCAAGAGAGAATGCGAACCACGTTCCAGCATAGCCGGAAGAGAATCGCCAGAGGCACCGCTTCGCGCCTTCCCCCCGATGCCGCCCACAAAAAAGCCACCCCGGTTCCCCGGGGTGGCTGGATCGGGTCCGGCGGCCCTCGTTACACCGCCGTTCCCGATATTTCAGAAAAGGTCAGTCGACCCGGCGGCCGGTGTCCGTGTCGAAGAAGTGAACGTGTTCCGGTGCGACTTTCAGGTAGAGCTTCTCGCCGGCCTCGTGGCGGGCATGGCTTGAGACCCGCACGACGATTTCCGGACCTCCACCGGCAAGGCTTGCGTAGATGTAGCTCTCCGCACCGACCGGTTCCAGAACGTTCACGACAGCTTCCAAAGAAACTCCGTCGCCGTCTTTCGGACCGTCGACCTCTTCCATGTGTTCCGGGCGTATGCCCAGGATGTAGCGGTCGCTGCCCTTCGTATTGGCGCCGGACAGGCCTGCGCCGTTTTCCAATGCCAGGCCGTTGCCATTCGCCTTCACGTCCAGAAGGTTCATCGCCGGCGAGCCGATGAAGCTGGCGACGAAGGTGGAGGCCGGCTTGTCGTAGACGTCGATCGGCGCCCCGATCTGCTCGATGTTGCCGCCGTTCAGAACCACCAGCCGGTCGGCCAGGGTCATGGCTTCCAGCTGGTCGTGGGTCACATAGACGCTGGTGGTGCCGAGCGCACGTTGCAGGCGTTTGATCTCGACGCGCATCTGCACGCGCAGCTTGGCGTCGAGGTTGGAAAGCGGCTCGTCGAAGAGGAACGCGGCCGGTTCGCGCACGATGGCCCGGCCCATGGCGACACGCTGACGCTGGCCGCCGGAGAGCGCCCGCGGCTTGCGGTCGAGATAGTCGCCGATCTCCAGGATGCGTGCGGCCTCCTTCACCCGGCGGTCGATCTCCGCCTTGTCCATGCCCCTGTTCTTCAGGCCGTAGGCCAGGTTGTTGTAGACCGACATATGCGGGTAGAGCGCATAGTTCTGGAACACCATCGCGATGTCCCGGTCCGCCGGATCGACCTTGTTGACGACCCGGTCGCCGATCCTGATGTCGCCGGTGGTGATGTCCTCCAGGCCCGCCATCATGCGCAGCAGGGTGGACTTGCCGCAGCCGGAAGGGCCGACCAGGACGATGAATTCACCGTCGGCGATATCGATGGAAACGCCTTTGACCGCTTCCACCGCGCCGCCATAGACCTTGCGGACCGTGTCGAGAGTAATCGTTGCCATTTATTCAATACCTCACTTGTCGCTCTCGACGAGCCCTTTGACGAACCAGCTCTGGAAGATCACCACGATGAGCACCGGCGGGATGATGGCGAGGATCGCCAGGGCCATGGCCTCGTTGAAGTCCGGGATCTGTGCGCCCACCCACACCTGCAGGATCTGCTTGATGCCGCGCACCAGCGTGAACAGGGATTCCTCGGTGGTGATCAGGGTCGGCCAGAGATACTGGTTCCAGCCGTAGACGAACATGATGATGAAAATCGCCGCGATCATCGTCTGGGACAGTGGCACCAGGATGTCCTTGAAGAATTTCCAGGGACCGGCGCCATCGATGCGCGCGGCCTCAAGGAGCTCATCCGGCACGGACATGAAGAACTGCCGGAAGAAGAAGGTGCCTGTCGCCGAGGCGATCAGCGGCACGATCAGGCCGGTATAGGTGTTCACCAGTCCGAGCGACTGCACGATCTCGTAGGACGGCAGGATGCGCACTTCCAGCGGCAGCAGGAGCGTTGCGAAGATCACCCAGAAGCACAGCGTGGCCATGGGAAAGCGGAAGTAGACGATGGCATAGGCCGCCAGCATGGAAATGACGATCTTGCCGATGGCAAAACCGAGACCGAGGATCAGCGAGTTCTTCAGCATGACGAAGCCGTTGACTTCCTTGGTGAAGCCGCCGGCCTGGAACAGGACCTTCTTGTAGGTTTCCAGGAAGTGCCCTCCCGGCGTGAACTGGATGCCTTCCTTGTAGATCGTCAGGGCGTCGTGTGTGCTGGTCATGAAGGCCATGACGACCGGGGTGACCATGAAGAAGACGCCGAGCAGAAGGATCACATGATCCAGGATCTGTATTTTTTTCATTGCCCGCTCCCCTTACGTGTAGTGCACGCGCCGCTCAATGAGGCGGAACTGGATGATCGTCAGGATGAATACCATCACCATCAGAATGACGGACTGGGCGGAGGACCCGCCGAGGTCGTTGCCGCGGAAACCGTCCAGGTAGACCTTGTAGACCAGGGTCACAGGGTTGTTGCCGGGCTCGTTCTTCACGATCACGTCGATGATGCCGAAGGTGTCGAAGAAGGCATAGGTGATGTTGATGATCAGCAGAAAGAAGCCCGTCGGCGCCAGCAGCGGAAAGGTGACCGTCCAGAACCGGCGGAACCCGGAGCGGCAGTCGATGCTGGCGGCTTCCTGGACCGATTTGGAAATGCCCTGCAGACCGGACAGGAAGAAGATGAAATTGACCGGGATCTGTTTCCAGACGGCGGTCACGATCATGGCGAAACTGGTGTCGAAATAGTCCACGCCGATCTGCATGCGCCAGCCGAACAGGGCGAAGAAATCGACAATGGGGCCGACATGCTGGTCGAAAAGGAGCACGCCGATCAGGCCGGCGACGGGCGGAGCGACCGCATAGACCCACATGAGCAGGGTCTTGTAGGCGGAGGCACCGCGCAGGACCTTGTCCGCCTTCACCGCCAGCAGAAGGGCAATGCCGAGCGACAGGAAGGTCACGCATACGGTGAAGACGCCGGTGAACCGCGCCACGCGGCCATAATCGGACGAGGTCAGCGTGTCCTTGAAGTTGTCTAGGCCCACAAAGGTCGAGCCGAAACCGAACGGATCTTCAAGATAGAAGGATGACTGGATCGCTTCCGCGGCAGGCCAGAGGAAGAAGATCGTCACGATGGCAAGCTGCGGCAGCAGCAGCAGATAGGGCAGCCACGGAGACTGAAACTGGACTTTTTTCATTACTTCGGTTCTCGACCACCGGGAATGTCGAAAGCGGGCCACCGGAAACCCGGCCGGCCCGCCCCCACTTAAGGAAATGGGGGCGCCGCGCGCCCCCATAAGGGGTAACTCAGCAATGCTTAGTTGCTGGTGGTCTTCGCGAAGCGCTCCAGAAGCTTGTTGCCTTCTTCCTCGATGGTGGCAAAAGCGTCGTCGACGGAGGTTTCACCGGACATGATCTTACCGTACTCGCGGTTCATGACGTCGCGGATCTGGACGTAGAAGCCCATGCGGTAGCCCTTGGTCCACTCGCCGCCCGGCAGGGTCAGCTGCTTGATGCCGATTTCTGCGGCCGGGTTGCGGTCATAGTGACCGTCCTTCTTGGCCAGGTCGTAAGCGGCATTGGTGATCGGCACATAGCCGGTTTCCCTGTGCCACATGTACTGGACGTCCGGAGAGGTCAGGTACTGGAAGAAGGAAGCAACGCACTTGTTTTCCTCATCCGCCTTGCCGGACATGGCAAAGAGAGCCGCGCCACCGATAAAGGTGCCGGTGCCAGCACCGTCAACCGCATCCCAGTAAGGCAGGTAGGTGGCCGAAAACGGGAAATCGACGGTCTGGGAGATGCCGCCGAAGGAGCCCGAGGAGCCGAGCCAAAGGGCAACCTTGCCTTCGTTGTACGGTGTCTGGTTGTCGCCCCAGCCGGTGCCGTAGTAGCCAAAGAGGCCATCGTCCAGCCAGCCCTTGACGGCCTTGAAGTGGTTCTTGATCGGATCGCCGAAGACCAGCGTAGTGCCTTCCGCACCGTCATAACCGTTGTTGTTGGTTGCGAACTGCAGATTATGACGGGACTTGAAGTTCTCGGTAAAGATCCACGGCAGGTGGGACTGGGCGAGCGGCACGTAGCCGGCTTCCTTCAGCTTCGGCGCGATGGCCTCGAACTCTTCCCAGGTCTTCGGCGCCTCTACGCCGGCCTTCTTCAGCGCATCCTCGTTGGTGTAGAGGATCGGCGTGGAGGAATTGAACGGCATGCCGATCATCTTGCCATCGCTGTCGGCGTAGAAGTAGCGGACACCGTCGATATAGTCTTCGATGTTGAACTCCGCACCGGCGTTTTCCAGAATGTCCTGGGCCGGAATGACGGCCCCCTTGGCGCCGATGATGGTGGCGGCACCGGCGTCGAACACCTGCAGGATGTTCGGCTGTTCGCCTGCGCGGAATGCGGCGATGCCGGCGGTCAGGGTCTCTTCGTAGGTGCCCTTGAACACCGGAGTGATCTGGCAGACGTCCTGGGAATCGTTGTAGCCGTTGGCAATGTCCACGACGACCTCGCCCAGACGGCCCCCCATGGCATGCCACCAGGTGATGTCAGTAGCCGCATAAGAAGCGGTGGAAGTGCCCAGAAGGGCGGCCGCAGCAACGAGGCTGGCGACGGTCTTGCGATAAGCCATGTTCATTTGCTCCCATCTAGAAGGGCGTCACGTGCCCCGGTCAGCAGTTGGTTCTCATGATGCCGAAATGGCATGATCGGCATCGGAAACGATAACGCCTGCGTTTCGTATTGTTTTCATATGAACGTTATATGACGCTCATATGAACATTAAAAGACGCCTTGACCGCGTCCGCAAGAGGGAATGGATCAAAAACTGCGTTTCCTGTTTTTTCTTCAGGCGAATTTACACGCATTCCGGGCATGTCTGCCTCGTACCGGGAAACGAAGCCGGTATATTTCCGCAGCGTCCGCCGTCCTTTCCGCACCTTCAGGCCCGGTTGCAGGCAGGGACCGGCACGGAAGATAAATCGGCTCGAGTGAACCCCTGATTTCGTTCATATGAACAAATCGTGGCGCCCCTAACATCCTGAACATATGGCCGGTTCTGGTGTGTTCACCAGCCGGCGCCCCGTTTCCGGGCGGCAAAAGCCGGTTCCTCTCGCCCGGGCCATGGGTTAGGCTCGGGCCGGTTGTTGCAGGATTCTCGTGTCTCAAGGTCCATGTCCCTGAAATTTTCTTCCGTCTACCCGCTCAAGAAAAACCGCGCCCATGAAGTCTGCGGCGACAGTGCGCTGGCGTTTGCGGCAATCGCCGCGGGCGAGGCGAAAGGCGCCGTCGTCTGGGTGTCGGAACGCTGGCGTCCAACCGTGAACCCGGAAGGGCTGTCGCCCTATTGCGATCCGGGCAGGATCCTGCTCACCCGCGCCGACAACCAGCTCACCGTTCTGGCCAGCGCCGAGACCGCGCTCCGGTCCGGAGCCGCCGGGCTGGTGGTGGCGGAAGTCGGCAGTCCCGTCGGGTTGACCGAAGGACGCCGGTTGCAGCTGGCGGCCGAAGCCGGCGGCACCACGGCGCTCCTGATCATTCCGGAGGGCGCGGGCAGCAATGCGGCGGAAACCCGCTGGTGCTGCCAGGGCGTTCCGGCCGGATCCCGCTCCGCGTCTTCCCTGGCGCCTCATTCCGTTCCCCATTCCGGCCCTCGTCAAAACGGTCATGACTCGACTCATTGGCGCTGGTCGCTTATAAAGAACAAAATAGGAACATTGTCAGAATGGATCGTCCGTTGGGATGCAGCGTCGCATCGTGTCATTGTGGTTTCCGAGGTTGGCGGCTGAGCGTTCCTTACGCGCCCGGCCCGTCGACGCGCCCTTTGCCCTGAGCCTTTTCGACCGCAATTCCGAACGCCTTTACGACCTGTGCCCGCGCGCCGAGGAAGCGGGCCTGCAGCGCGGCATGACGCTGGTCCATGCCCGCAGCTTCTGCCCCGCCCTCCTGACCCGGCCGGCCGACCCCGGCGCCGACCAGCGTTTCCTGAAGCTGCTGGCCCGGTGGGCGGCCCGCTACTGCCCCTGGATCGGTCTCGACGGCCGGGACGGGCTCTTTCTCGACATCACCGGCTCGGCCCATCTCCTGGGCGGCGAGGAACCACTGCTCGACGACATCCGGGCGCGGCTTGCCCGGGCGGGCCTTACCGCCCGCCTGGGGCTGGCCGACACGCCCGGCACCGCCTGGGCGCTCTCCCATTTTTCCGAAGGCATCGCCGGACCGGGAGAAACCCTTGCCCGCATCGGCCCGCTGCCGCTGGCGGCCCTGCGCCTTCCCGACCAGACCTCCACCGCCCTGGAACGGCTCGGCATCGCCACCGTGTCGGAGCTTTACAACCTGCCGCGCGCGAGCCTTGCCCGGCGCTTCGACAGGGACGTGCTCCACCGCCTCGACCAGGCGCTCGGGGCGATTTCCGAACAGATCTCGCCCCTGAGGGACGAGCCGAGCTTTGCCGTACGCCTGACCCTTCCCGATCCGATCGGCCTTCTGGACGACGTCATGGCCGGGGCCCGGCGGCTCGTCGAACATCTGTGCAACGAGCTGGACAGGGCCGGGAAAGGCGCACGTGAGCTGAAACTGTCCTTCCGCCGGGTGGACCAGGAAAGCCAGGCGGTGGAGCTGAAGCTCGCCCGGCCGATGCGCGACCCCGAACGCATCCTCGCCCTTTTCGAGCGCGGGGTCGGCTCGGTCGACGCCGGCTACGGCATCGACATGATCCGGCTCGAAGCGGTCGAGGTGGAAGAGCTCGGCATGCGCCAGCTCGACCGGGCGGGGGCCAAGGAAAAGGACAGTCTCGACGATCTCATCACCCAGCTCGGCAACCGGGTCGGACTGGAGAACATCCTGCGCTTCCAGCCCGTGGACAGCCATATTCCCGAACGCAGCTTCAAGCTGGTGCCCGCTGCCTACTCCAGCCCCGTTTCCGCCTGGCCCTCCCGGCGCCCGCGCCCCTTGCGCCTGTTTCCGCCCGAGCCGATCCTCGCCTCCGGTCCCGAGCCCGCCTTCGGCCCGCCGCCCCGCTTCCGCTGGCGCGGCCGCTCTTTAAGCATCGTCGACGCCGAGGGGCCGGAACGGATCACGCCTGCCTGGTGGGAAGAGGACGAGGGCTGGGACGAGGGCCTGCGCGACTACTGGCGCGTGGCAACCGGCCAGGGCCAGCGCCTGTGGCTGTTCTTCACCCCCCAGGCCCCGCGCTGGTTCGTGCAAGGGGAGTTCGGCTGATGACCTCTCCTCTTTTTGCAAGCCGGCTTTCGGCCCCAATCCTCCCCTTCGCCCTCCCGGACGCAGCAAAGCGAAGATCCGGGATCGGAGCGCCGATGCCTTTGAATTGTTTCAGAGGCTTCCGGCTCTCCGGTCCCGGCTCGCGCTACGCTTGGCCGGGAGGACGACGGAGAGAAGCATTGCGCTTTTCCATTCCAGAGATTGTTCCGAACCTCTCTGTTTGCTCCCCCTCTCTTCGGGGCAAACGCAACAACCCATCCCCCTCATCCTGAGGAAGCGCGAAGCGCTGTCTCGAAGGATGGGAGGCAAACGCAGGAGCAAGTGGCCCATCCTTCGAGACGGACCTGACGGTCCTCCTCAGGATGAGGAGAAGTTGTTTGCCGTTTTCAAACGCGCCGTTCTCTCCCGCACGAGGCAGGGAGGCCCGGCATGACCGTCTTTACCTTGCCGGAGAGCCACGCCGAGACCGTGCAGTGGGACGTGCCCCGCTATGCGGAGCTATGCGTCACCTCGAATTTCTCGTTCCTCACCGGCGCCTCCCATCCGGAGGAACTGGTGACGCGGGCCGCCGCGCTGGGGCTCGAGGCGATTGCCATCACCGACCGCAATTCGCTCGCCGGCGTGGTGCGGGCTTTCTCGGCGCTGAAGGAGATCAGGCGGGCGGCAGTGGAGGAAGGCGTTCCCGTCCGCTCGCATCTGCAGACCGATCCGTCCTCCCGCCGGACGGTGAGCGAAGCCCCCCTCCTTGCCCGGCCCTCGCTCCCGCAGAACGGCCTGAAGCTGCCGCGGCTGATCGTCGGCGCACGGCTCGTCCTCACCGACAGCCCGGCCGACTGGGTAGCGCTGCCGACGAACCGGGCCGCCTATGAACGGCTCAGCCAGTTGCTCACCCTCGGCAAGCGGCGCGCGGAAAAGGGCGACTGCCGGCTTGGTTTCGCCGATCTCCTCGCCGACTGCCAGGGTCTCATCCTGATCGCCCTGCCGCAGGTGGAACGCACCAGCGACGGTATTTGCGAGACAGCCAGGCATCATATCCTCACGCTCCGCCAGGAAGCGCCGGGCCACGTATTCCTGGGCGCGGCGCCCCGCTATGACGGCACCGACCAGACCTGGTTCCGCACCTGCGCGCAGGCCGCACATTCCCTTGCCGCGCCGATGGTCGCCGCCGGTGACGTAATGATGCACCATGCCGGACGGCGGCGGCTCGCCGACGTGCTGACGTGCCTGCGCGAGGGCTGCACCATCGACGCGATCGGCACAAGGGCGCTGCCCAACGGCGAGCGGCGGCTGAAATCGGCCGAAGACATGACCCGGCTCTACCGCAATCATCCGGCCGCGCTCCGCCGGACCATCGAGATCGCCACCCGCTGCAGCTTCGACCTCTCCGAGCTCTCCTACGAATACCCGGACGAGATCAGCGACGGGGTCAGCCCGCAGGACCGGCTGGAGCAGTTGACCCGGGACGGCCTTGAAAGCCGCTATCCGACGGGCGTGCCGGAGAAGTCCCGGGCAATGGCGGAAAAGGAACTGAAGCTGATCGCCAAGCTCAATTTCGCCGCCTATTTCCTGACCGTACACGACATCATCGGCTTTGCCCGAAGCCAGGGCATCCTGTGCCAGGGTCGAGGCTCGGCGGCCAATTCCATCATCTGCTACGCGCTTCGCATCACCGATGTCGGGCCGGAGACCATCACCATGGTCTCGGAGCGCTTCATCTCCGAGCACCGGGGCGAGCCGCCGGACATCGACGTCGACTTCGAGCACGAGCGGCGCGAGGAGGTGATCCAGTACGTCTACGAGAAATACGGCCGCCACCGCGCCGGGCTCTGCGCCACGGTGATCCATTTCCGCACCCGCGCCGCGATCCGCGAGGTCGGCAAGGTGATGGGTCTCAACGCCGATGTCACCGCCGCCCTCTCCGGCCAGATCTGGGGCAGCTCCAACCAGGGACCGGAGGACAGCCGCATGAAGGAGCTGGGGCTGGATCTATCCAACCGGCGCATCCGCCAGACCATCGAGCTGATCCGCGAGATCATCGGTTTCCCAAGGCACCTCAGCCAGCATGTCGGCGGCTTCGTCATCACGCAGGGAAGGCTCGACGCGCTCTGCCCGATCGAGAACGCGGCCATGGAAAACCGCACGGTGATCGAGTGGGACAAGGACGACATAGACGCCCTCGGCATCCTGAAGGTGGATCTCCTCAGCCTCGGCATGCTGACCTGCATCCGCAAGTGTTTCGACCTGATCGAGACCCATCATGGAAAGCAGCTGACGATCGCCAGCACGCCCCAGGCCGACACACCCACCTATGACATGTTGTGCAAGGCCGATGCGATCGGTGTCTTCCAGGTGGAAAGCCGGGCGCAGATGAACTTCCTGCCGCGCATGCGCCCGCGCGAATTCTACGATCTCGTCATCGAGGTGGCGATCGTGCGCCCCGGGCCTATCCAGGGCGGCATGGTGCACCCTTACATCAACCGCCGCCAGGGCAAGGAGCCGGTCTGCTTCCCGTCAAAGGCGCTGGAGGAGGTGCTGGGCAAGACGCTCGACGAGCTGCCGCCGGGGACGCGTCGGCTGCTGTCGCTCTTGGAGCAGATGGTGGACGAGCGGAGCCGGGAGCTTGGCGTCGACGCGCACGAGGTGCGTTTCAGCCGGCGCGAGGT
>JBNKGB010000100.1:0-16417 GCA_050289605.1 Roseibium sp.
ATCGCATAAGGAAGGTCGAACCGGTCGGCAAGCGCCGGGCCGATCCAGTCCGGCGCCTTGTGATAGAGGTGATAGGTCAGGAACAGGTCGGGCCTGTAGCCGCTGCGTTGCCAGTCGTCCGCGATCCGGTCCGCTTCCGCCAGTGCCTGCCCGCGCACCTCGACCTGGTTGGCTTCGCCGCCTTCCTTGCGCCACGACCGGAAACGGCTTGCGATGGTCACTTCATGGCCCGCCACTTCCAGCGCCTTCACGATCAGGCGTCCCATGGTCCGGTCGCCGGAGGGAACCGGATGATCCAGCGGCTTCATCGGTGCGGTAAAGGCGATTTTCATGGAACTCCTCGGGGAGGGGACAGCGTGACCCTATAGCACCTTGCGGAACTTCTCGGCCAGACGGTCGAGACCCGGATCGGTCGAAAAGGCGCTCCGGACAAGCTGAGCGGCCGCCAGGCCGAGGCTGCGGCGCTGCTCGGGGTTCTGAATGAGTTCCGCCAGCGCTTTGGCTAGATCTGCCGGATTGCCCGGTTCCACCAGAACGCCGGTTTCGCCGTCCCGGATCAGCTCCGGAATGGCCGATACGCTGGTGGACAGGCAGCAGAGCCCCATCGACTGGGCTTCCATCAGCACGTTGGGCAGGCCGTCCCGGTCCCCCGTTTTGGCAAGCTTTGAAGGAAGCACGAAAAGGTCGGCTGCCCGGCAGGCCGCAATGACCTCTTCCCGTGGCTGCGCGCCGCGCCAGGTAATGCGTCCGGAAAGGCCGAGGGCATCGGCCTGCGCCTTCAGGTCGTCGGCAAGCTCGCCCCCGCCGATATGGGTGAAGTGCCAGTTGAGGGTGCCGGGAAGGGCGGCGAGCGCCGCCAGAAGGTCGTCGTAACCCTTTTTCTCAACGGCCCGGCCGACGGATACGAGGCGGACGGGATCGCCCCCGCCGTCGCGCTGGGCAAGTTCCTCCGAAGGCTCCGGAAACCCTGAAAAGTCGAGGCCATGGTAAAGGAGTTCGATCTTCTTCGGATCGTCCGACAGGCCTTTCAGGAAATCCGCGTTGACGCTGGTGCAGGTCACTCCCCAGGCCGCGTCGTTGATTTTGGTCTTCAGGTCCCATTCCCGACTGGTCCAGATGTCCTTCGCATGGGCGGAGAACGACCAGCTGCGCCCGGAAAGATGGGCCGCGTAGCGGGCCGCCGAACAGGGGGTGTGGAGATAATGGGTGTAGATCCAGGTGATGTCGTCCGGCAATTCATGCGCGAAGACGCAGCCCTGCGCCCACCGCCGTTGCCGGTCGGCATTGGGCTGACGGGCGAAGTCGGCGTCGAACAGCGCCCTGGCGGCCTCATAGGTCGGTTGCTTTTCCGCCCAGCGTTTCGCCCGCGCGACGCGGGCCGGGTCGTCCTTGACGTATTCGGGCAGATACATCACCTCGGCGGAAATCTGCCGGTGCAGCTCGTGAATATAGGGATCGTAGGGCTTGCGCAGGGCTACGATCAGGATGCCGATCCCCCGCCGCTCCAGTCCCAGAATCTCCTGGGCGATAAAGGTCTCTGAAAGACGCGGATAGCCTTTGACCACAAGGGCGATACGGGACATCGGTTGGCTCTCTGACGGGAGATCGTGAAAGACAGGCGGGAAAAGCTTGCCTGTCAGAAATTGACGAGCTTGCGGTCGTCCTCTGCGAGCTGTTCTTCGAGGATCTCGCCGACACGCGCGGAGATGACGTCAAGTCCGCCGAGCAGGTTGTCGACCCCTGCCGCGGACGGCGGCGCAAGGTCGGGAAGTGCCGACAGAGCCTCGGCCATCAGGTCTGAGTCCGGATAGCGGTCGATGGGCAGCACCTTGAGGAGGCCGTTGTGCTCGGCGCGTTCGGCCCGGATGGCCTGTTCCCGGCGCGGGATGACGCGCGGCACCATCAGGGTCGGCTTGTCGAAGGACAGGATCTCGCAGAAGGTGTTGTAGCCGCCCATGCCGACAATGGCCGTGGCGTTGGCAAGGTAAGGCTCGATCTGCGGCGTGAAACGGATGATTTCCACGTCCCGCAAATGTTCCGCCCTCTGGCTGAACTGTTCGGCCGCCGCGGCCGGCATGAACGGCCCGAGCACGATCAGGGCCGGGAACAGGGGGCGCTGCCGGGTCTCGTAGGCGCGCATCACCCAGTCGACCATTTCCACGCCGTCGCCGCCGCCGCCCGGCGTGACCAGGATGTAGGGTTCTTCGCCAAAGGGGGTCGGTGCCGGCTTGTCCTTGGCCGATTTCGGAAGTTCTCGACGCAGGTAGCCGGTATAGCGCAGCTTTTCCCGCACGCCTTCCGGCAGCTCGATCCCCTCCAGCGGATCGCAGATGCCTTCCGGTCCATAGACCCAGATCTCGTCGTAGAGATCCTTCAGCGCCGGATAAACGTGCTTGCGATCCCATTCCTCCTTGAGCACCGCCGGGTCGTCCATGACGTCGCGCAGGCCGAGCACCAGCCGGGTGTTCGTTTCCTTGAGGGCTTCAAGGGTCGGCAGGACTTCGCCGCGCAGGCCGAGCGGTTCCTTGTCGACGATGAAGATGTCCGGATCGAACACCTTGGCCGTGTGCTCGATGATGGAGGAGCGGATGGCGAGCGTGTGGTCGATGTTGATATGCAGCGAAAGGGGCGTGTATTCGCCGTTGCGGAGCTTGATGACGCCGGGAATGCGGACGAAGTCGACACGGGACCGGAATTCGAAGCTGCCGATGATGGGAGATCCGGACAGGATCAGGACCGACAGCGTCTGGAAATCGCCCACGAGCGACTGTGCAATGGCGCGGCACCGCCTCAGATGGCCGAGACCGAAGGAGTCATGGCTGTAGATCAGGATCTTCGGCGACTTGGAACTCATACTTCCCCTGAATTTGTAATGCTGCCCGGCGGGCCTTATGTCTCAATTGGATAGTTCTTGTCACGTGCCGTTCTGAAATGACGCGTAAATTTTGACGAGGATCGGCCTGTTGACCCTTTCAAAGTGCTTGTAGCTAATGCTAATCCTGGCTGGCACATCGAATTCTGATTGCTAATATACCAAATATGATCGGCTTGAAAATGTTTGATCCTTATCTGTTCGGATGAGCTAATGGAAAAAAGCCTGTTTCGCTTTATTTGGAAATATAGCGCTCCGCAGCAAATATTTATTCTTCTGGTCACCGTACTCACCTATCCGGTCGTTTACGTCCTGCTTGAATTGCCCAAGCTGATCGTGAACGACGCGGTGCAGGGGGCCAATTTCCCCAGGACGATCGTCGGCTTTGATTTCGACCAGACGCCCTATCTGTTCCTGCTCTGCTTTACCTTCCTGACCCTGGTCGTCATTTCCAACGGCCTGAAATTCTACCTCAACGTCTTCAAGGGGCGCCTCGGCGAGCGGATGCTGCGGCGCCTGCGGTTCGAGCTGTTTCAACGCGTTCTGCGGTTCCGCCTGCCGCATTTCAGGAAGGTCAGTTCCGGCGAAATCATTCCGATGATCACATCGGAAGTGGAAGACGTGGGCGGCTATATCGGCGAGGCCTTTGCGCTCCCGGCCTATCAGGGCGGTATGTTGCTGGTGCAGCTCGGCTTCATTTTCATGCAGGACCCGCTGCTGGGACTGGCGGCCGTCAGTTCCTATCCCATTCAGGGCTACGTGATCCCCCAGTTGCAAAAGAAGGTGGTGATGCTGTCCCGCCAGCGGGTGCGCAACATCCGCGTGATCGCCGACAAGGTCGGTGAAAGCATCACGGGTGTCGCCGAGATCCACGCCAACGATGCGGCGGCCTGGCATTCGGCGGACATCTCTGACAGGCTCTATGAGAACTTCAAGATTCGGTACGAAATCTTCAACCGGAAGTTCCTCATCAAGTTCCTGAACAACTTCATGAACCAGCTGACGCCGTTCTTCTTCTACCTGATCGGCGGCTATCTGGTGATCCAGGGCAATTTGAGCATCGGGGCGCTTCTGGCGGTGATCGCCGCCTACAAGGATCTGGCGGGCCCCTGGAAGGAGCTCCTTTCCTTCTACCAGATGACCGCTGATGTCAGCGTCAAATACCAGACCGTGGTCGAGAATTTCGACCCGCCGGACATCTATGACGTGGAGCGGCTGACTTCGGATGAAAGCGTTCGGCTTAGCGGCGACGTGAAGTTCGAAAACGTCAGCTTTTCCGGGGGAGCGGCTGGACAGGAGGTCATCGACATCTCCCTCTCCGTTCCGGAGGGCACGGCCTGCGCAATCGTCGGACCGGACGGGTCCGGCAGGTCGGAGGTGCTACAGCTGGCCGCGGGTCTTGTGTCCGCCTCCTCGGGCAAGATCTGCATCGGCGCCCATGACCTGGACAAGCTGACTGATTCCACGCTAGGCCGCGAAATCACCTATGTCGGGGGGGCCGTCCACGTGTGGACCGGCACCATTCGCGACAACCTCTATTACGGTATCAGGCACAGGCCGCTTATCCTGCCCACCCGGGAGGGAGAAGCCCTGAAGATGTACGGCCGCCGGGTCACCGAGGCGAAGGAGACCCGCAATCCGGTTTACGACCTCGCCGCGGACTGGCACGATCTGGCCGCCGCGGGCGTTGAGGACATTGACCAGCTTGACGAAAAGGCGCTGAACCTGCTGCAGGCGGTGTCGCTGGACAAGGATATCTACCGCCTGGGGCTCCAGTCCCGGTTCGATCCTTCCATGAACGATACCTTCGCCGAGAAGATCCTGAACGTCAGGAAAAACCTGGCGATCCGGATCGCGAACGAACCCGCGCTCGGCGGGCTTGTGGAGTTGTGGCATCCCGACCGTTTCAACGCGAGCGCAAGCCTGGCCGACAACCTGTTTTTTGCCGTGCCCTCCGATCCGGAGATCACGATGGACCAGGTACCGGATCTTGAGGAGGTGAAGGTTTTCCTGTCGGAAACCGGATTCGACAGGAAGCTGCAGCAGATCGGGCTGAAGATCGCCGAAACAATGCTCGAACTCTTCGCCAACGTCTCCGGCGACAGTGGACTGCTCGGCGCCTATTCCTTCATCAACCAGGACGAGATCCCGGAGTTCGAGCGAATCCTTCGCATCGCCAAGTCCGACCAGCCGCGGCCGGGGCTCAACGATGCGGATCTTGCAAGGCTCACCGGCCTGGCCTTCAAGCTCGTACCCGCCCGCCATCGACTGGGCGTCATGACGGATGAATTGCGCGACGAGGTCATTGCGGCCCGAAAACGCTTCCTGGAAAGCGTGGTGAGGAACGGCAACAGTTTCGTGGCCTTCGACCCTGAACTTTATCTGCCGCCGCTGACCATCGAGGACAATCTCCTGTTCGGGCGCGCCAGGGTCGACCGGCGTGACGCACGCCGCCGTATCGACGATGTCATCAGCACGATCGTCGACGAGACCGGACTGCGCCGGCCGATCATCTATGCAGGCTTCGGGTATCATGTTGGCGTGTCCGGTTCGCGGCTGTCCGCGGGGCAGCGCCGGCGCATCGCCCTGGTCAGGGGACTCCTGAAAAACGCAAAGATCACCATATTGGATGATATAGCGACAGGTATGACTGAAGACGACAAAGCATTGCGTTCTGGTTTGCGCCAAATATTGTCAGGAAAGACCTTCCTATATGGGACGTCCAATGCCGATATCGCCGCCGAATTCGACCGGCAGTTTGTTTTGGATCAGGGACGAATTTCAGATAAAGGTTAGAATTGGATGGCATCGAATACTGGAGGGCGGCGGATCTGCAGGATCCGGTTACATGTCCCGGTTATAATAGACCAGAGCGGGAATAAACGGCCCAGGAGAGGAAAATGACACTGGAAACCGAAGTGGAAGCCCTTCGAAAGGTGCCTCTGTTCCATGGCATTGACGAAACCAAGTTGCGCCTGCTTGCCTTCATCAGCGACCGGACGGAATATCCCTCGGGCGAAAGGCTCTGTACACAGGGCGAGGAGGGCGACTGCGCCTTCATCATCCTGTCCGGCGACGCGGATGTCCTGGTCCACACGCCTGAAGGCGAAAAGAAAGTCGCCAAGGTATCCGAGAACTCGATCGTGGGCGAAATCGCCATTCTGTGTGATGTTCCGCGAACGGCGACCCTGGTGGCCGCGAACGACATGGACGTGCTGACGGTTTCAAAGGACGACTTTTTGAAACTATTGAAAGAATTTCCGGATATATCGCTTGAAGTCATGCGTACGCTGGCTCTACGGCTTGAACGGACGACCCGTGACCTGGCCGAAGCTCGCCGGGGAGCCGCCGGCGGTTAGGGAGTGATACTTGGCTGAGGAATTTCTGCTTCGTTGCTGGGGCGTGCGGGGGTCCACTCCGACACCGGGGGTGAACACGCTCCGATACGGTGGAGAAACGGCGTGTTTCGAGATCCACGCCGGCGATGCACTTGTGCTGGTGGACTGCGGCTCGGGCGCGAGAAATCTGGGAATGGAAATCTGCCGCAGCGGAGTTCGTTCCTTCGACCTGCTGTTCACCCATACGCATCTTGATCACATCTGCGGATTGCCCTTCTTCAAGCCCGCCTATGACCCCAATTTCGCGCTGACTGCCTGGGCAGGGCACTTTCAGGACGAAACCAGCCTGATCGACATCGTCAGCCGCATCATGTCGCCGCCGATTTTTCCGGTCGCCGCCAAGACACTCAAGGCGGTCGAATTCAAGTCCTTCGATGCCGGGCAACCGATCCCGCGGTCCGATGATCTCGTCATCCGCACGACGCGCCTCAACCACCCGGGCGGCGCCTGCGGGTTCCGGTTCGAGTATCACGGCAAGTCAATCTGCATCATCACCGATCACGAACATGGCGACCCGGAGATCGATGCCTATCTGCCGGAATTCGTAAAGGACGCCGATATCATGATCTACGATGCCATGTTCACGGACGAAGAATACGAAACCTACAAGGGCTGGGGCCATTCCACGTGGCAGAAAGCGATCCAGCTTGCCAAGGCCGGAAACGTGAAGACGCCGGTCCTGTTTCACCACGATCCGCGCCGCTCGGATGACGAACTCGATGAAATCGGTCTTGCCGCCCAAGATGCCTATCCGGGCACCCTGGTCGCCAGCGAAGGCATGATTCTGCGGCCCTGATCGATTGCGGAAAACCGTTCCCTCAAAAAAGAGGGCGGCCTAATCGGCCGCCGAAAAAATCGCTAAAAAACAAACCGCCCGCCGGTTGCCGAGTGCGGGAACCCGATGGATGCAACCGGAACATGGCCAGATACAGCTTGAAATAAATCGCTATGGTTGGCCAATCGATGCGATCAACAACTGGTTACCGCGTCTACGGAATATTCACATGATCCATTTGGACCATATCGTGTAAATTTCTCCGCTAGGACGCAGTAAAACTGGAGCAGAGCCAGCCCCGTTCGGGACCGGGGATGCTTCACGAGGTCTCACTTTCCCGCGCACCTTATTGCGCAATGCCGTGCGAAAAGGGAAACTCCGGCGACTCATCAAGAGCCTGGATCAAGACGGGGCCCATGCTGGACACATTGCTCTACATCTTTCGCGGCGGCCCGCCGGTAGCCGGCCTTCCGGACAGGGTGCGGGCGGAAATCCGGGCGCGGGAGACGACCTCCGAAAGACTGATCGGCTGGATCCAGCTCGGCCTGGTGCTGTTTTTCTCTACTCTCTACGCGATCGCGCCGCGCGCCGAAGGATCGGCAGGGTTCAACTTCGTTCCCTTCGCACTCGCCGCCTATTTCCTGTTCACGGTGCTGCGTCTTTTCCTGTCCTACAGATTCGAGCTGCCGCCATGGTATCTGCTGGTCTCCATCGTTGTGGACATGGCGCTGCTCGTCGGCCTGATTTTCTCCTTTCACATCCAGTACAACCAGCACCCGACCTTTTATTTGAAGACGCCCACGCTGATGTACGTGTTCATCTTCATAGGGTTGCGCGCGCTCAGGTTCGATCCGCGTTTCGTGCTGACCACCGGCCTCGTTGCCATGACGGGCTGGCTGGGCCTGGTGTTCTACGCGGCCCTGGCCGACATGAACCACATGCGCATAACCCGCAATTACGTCGAGTACCTGACCGGCAATACGATCCTGATCGGCGCCGAACTTGACAAGACCATCGTCATCCTCGCCGTGACCGTCATCCTGTCGGTCGCCCTCTACCGCGGACGTTCCATGCTGTTCGAGGCCACGAGGGACCATGCGGCGGCAACGGACCTGCGCCGGTTCTTCGCACCCGAAGTCGCCGCGTCGATCACCGATGCGGACATGCAGCTTCAGGCGGGCGAGGGCAGCCTTCGGGAAGCGGCGATCCTTTACGCGGACATCCGCTCCTTCACGTCGACCTCGGCAGTTCTGGCTCCGGAAACCGTTCTGTCGGTACTGGCCGAATATCAGAACATCGCCGTCGAGGTGATCAACCAGGAAGGCGGCCGGGTCGACAAGTTCCTAGGGGACGGCATCCTGGCAACCTTCGGGGCCCTGCATCCCTCGCAGACCTATGCGGCCGACGCGATCACGGCGGCCGCCAGGCTGGTAGAGGCTGTCGAAGCCAATCAGGCGGCCTTCCGGAATGTCGGCTGGCCGTCGGTCCTGAGGGTCGGTACCGCGGTCGCGGCCGGACCGGTCACGGTCGGTGTCATCGGGTCGCAGAACCGACTGGAATTCACCGTCATAGGCGATGCGGTCAACCGGGCCGCCAAGCTCGAGGATGCCAACAAGGTGCAGAACTCGAAGGGGTTGACGGACGAATTCACCTGGGAACTGGCGTGCGCGCAGGGCTTTCAGCCAGCGTTTGCGGAGAAGCGCCCGGGTCAACCGGTGCCCGGCATCGAAAGACCGCTTGATCTCGTCGTTTTCGCGCAATCGCAGTCAGGGTAACGGCTGGGTGGCGGCCGTGCCGAGCCCTTGCCGGAACACGATTCTTTTCCGCACGGTGAGCGAATGCGCTTGACCGGAGTCCAGATCTCGGTCAATTTGACCCGCAAGTTGACCTAATCGTCAATCAGAACATAGAAATTCATTATATGTCAATAACTTGACAAGATGGGAGTCTGTCGTGGAGCTGAACTCAACACTTTCCGCCGTCGTCACGGGCGGTGCATCGGGCCTCGGGGCCGCAACCGCGCGCATGCTGGCAGGGCAAGGCGTCAAGGTCACCCTGTTCGACCGCAACGCGGAACAGGGTGAGGCGGTTGCCGCCGAGATCGGAGGACTTTTCGTGGAAGTCGACGTTACCGATCAGGCGAGTGTCGAAGCCGGTTTCGAAAAGGCCCGCGGCGCCCACGGACAGGAACGCATCCTGGTCAATTGCGCCGGCATAGCACCGGTTGCGAAGACAACCTCCCGCGGTGAACCGCACCCGATGGACATGTTCGAGAAGGTGATCGCGGTCAACCTGATCGGGTCTTTCCGATGCATTTCCATTTCTGCGACGGGCATGGCATCGCTCGATCCGGTGACGGCGGACGGTGGACGGGGCGTGATCGTCTCGACCGCCTCGGTCGCGGCCTTCGACGGTCAGATCGGGCAGGTAGCCTATGCGGCGTCCAAGGCGGGCGTTGCCGGCATGACCCTTCCCGTTGCGCGTGACCTCTCCAAGTCCGGCATCCGGGTCATGACGATCGCGCCCGGCATCTTCGAAACGCCGATGCTGCTCGGCCTGTCGCAGGAAGTTCAGGATTCTCTCGGTCAGCAGGTTCCGTTCCCTTCAAGGCTCGGCAAGGCAACCGAATATGCCCAACTCGTGAAGTCGATCTGCGAGAACGACATGCTCAACGGTGAAACGATCCGTCTTGACGGCGCCATCCGGATGGCGCCGCGCTAGGAAAAATCGCGCAGGTGCGCGCCTTGCGCGCCTGCAATTCGTGCGGCGGCCAAAATATTCCCAACCCGGGTCGACTTTCCTTTTCAATGTGGTGCCACGGCGTGTAAACCTGCAGGTTGTACGTTCGATGATCAGGGAGTGGGGAATGGCCGAACAAGCGCACCAACTTGCGCCTCATCACTTACCGTCCTTCTTGCCGGCGGCTGACGGCAGCGATCCGCTGATGACGATCATGATTGGCGTCCTGATCGTGGGAGCCGTGTTGGTGGGGGTGTTCTATCTTCATCTGCACTCCATTCCGGAGCGGCTTGCGCACAGCAGGGGGCGCGTTCAGTTCGAGCTGGTGGCCGTGCTCGGCCTGCTCGCCCTCTTCACCCACAACAATTTCTTTTGGGTGATGGCGCTGCTGCTGGCCTTTGTCAAACTGCCCGACTTCTGGTCGCCTCTGGAATCCATGGCGCATTCCCTGAGCCGCATGGCCGGTACCGGCGGGATATCGTCGGAGGAACTCGTTCAGCAGGACGAGGAGATGGAGGAAGCGTTGCGCCGCGTCGAGGAAGACGGGCCGGCAACGGTGTTGGTTGAACTCGACGTTGAGACCGTGATGACGGAAACCTCCGTCCGGAAACAGGAGCCGAAAGATGTTTGAGCTTCTGTTTTGTTCGCTGCTGACGATCCTGCCCGATTTTCTCATCCGCCGTTTCGTGCAGGGCAAGCGCATTGGCCGCGAGATCACGCTCTATTCGGTCTGGTACGAGCTCCGCTACGGCATCGTCACCTGCCTGATGCTGACGGTCTCGCTGATCACGCTGATCTTCTATTTCCATCCGACCGCGACCAGCGCCGTAAGCGCGTTCCGCACCATACCGATCCTGCCTGAAGGATCCGGGCGTGTCGTCGAGACCTTCATCCCTCTCGGGCTGGAAACCGAAGTGAAGGCGGGCGATCCGATCTTCAGGCTGGACAGCAGCCGGCAGGAGGCGGACGTCGTCACCGCCAGGCAGCAGATTGCCGAGATCGAGGGTGAACTCGCTTTGTCAAGGGGAGAGCTTGCCGTCGCGATCGCCCAGCTTGACCAGGCCCAGGCCTCTCTGAAGCAGGCCCAGGACGAGCTCGACACCCGCCAGGAACTCTACAAGCGCAACGCCAATGTTGTTAGCGAGCGGGATATCGAGAAGCTCCAGAACACGGTCGACGCGCGCGCGGGCGCCCAAAGGGCGGCACAGGCCAACAAGGAACTTGTTGAAACCAAGATCAACGTCTCCCTGCCGGCGCGCCTGAAGAGCGCTGAGGCACGGCTGGCAGAAGCCCAGGTGGAGCTGGACAAGACCACTGTCTATGCTGGCGTCGACGGCACCATTACCCAGTTCGTCCTGAGACCCGGTGACATCGTCAACCCGCTCATGCGGCCCGCCGGCACTCTCATTCCGAGGGACGCCCAGAACGAGCGGATCGTCGCCGGTTTCGGACAGATCGAGGCTCAGGTGATGAAACGCGGCATGGTCGCGGAAGCCTTCTGTGGTGCCTTGCCGTTTACCGTGATCCCGCTCGTGGTGACCGAAGTGCAGACCCAGCTTGCCTCAGGCCAGGTGAATGCGGGCAGCCAGTTGTACGACGCGGCCCAGTCCGTTCGGCCGTCAACCATCACCACGGTGCTGGAGCCGCTCTACAATGACGGTCTGAAGGATGTGCCGCCCGGCGCGGTCTGCATCGTCAATGCCTATACCAGCAATCATGACCGGCTGACTTCAGGCGAAGAGATAGGCACGGGGGAATTCATCTTCCTGCATGCCGTCGATACGGTCGGGCTGGTGCATGCCATGATCCTGCGTCTGCAGGCCTTGCTCTATCCGATCCAGACCCTCGTGCTGACGGGGCACTGAGGCGAACGGCAGACCGGCGCAGGCGGGCCCCGGGGCCGCCTCAAGTTGAAGACAAGTCCGAATGCGTCATCCCGGCCCGCGCTGCGCTTGGCGGGATGACCGCGGAAAGGAAATCGATTGTCGACGAGCCGGGGCGGCCATCGGCCGCCCGTTTCGCTTTGGTGTCAGCCCGTGTAACTGACGACCTCGAACTCGATGCCGTCGTCGTCATCGAAATAGAACCGACGGCCGGGCTCGTAGTCGGCATGGTTCCGGGTCGTGTAACCACCCGCGGTAACGCGTGCCTCCGTGGCATCGAGGTCATCGACCACGACCGCAATGTGGTTGAGGCCGCCGTGGTGGCTGTAGCTGTCATCCCTGACAGGGGCGGTGTCCTTGGGGGGCGTATAGGCGGCGATATAACTTGTGTCGTTGCCGATGTGATAGGTGGTGCCGCCGCCGAGGCTTGCGCCTTTCCAGCGGATTTTCCAGCCGAACCAGTCTTCCAGCCGTTTTGCAGTCGCTTCAGGGTCGCTGACGGTGACGTTCACATGTTCCAGAAATGCGGTGCTCATTCGTGGTCCTCTCAAGATTTGACTTGAAGCAGACACTGGAGATAATTCCTCAACTATACTTGAGGTCAAGAGGGGAAAGGTCAAATTTTGAAAAAGGTTATGAAGCCGACTGATCTCCTCACCATCGGGGAGCTGGCCGACCGGACGGGCCTTTCCGTTTCCGCCATCCGTTTCTACGAGGAAAGGGGCCTCGTGCATCCGACGCGCAATGCCGGCGGGCAGAGGCGTTTCCTCAGGGCGGACATCCGGAGGTTGTCCTTCGTGCTGGTGGCGCAGGAATTCGGGTTTTCGATTTCCGAGATCGCGGAGCAACTCGTGCGTCTGCCGGAAGGCAGGACGCCGACCAAGGCGGACTGGACGAGGATCGGCAAGGATTTCCGCAATCACCTGGACGAGCGCATCAGGCGCATGACTGCGCTTCGCGACAAGCTGGATGCCTGCATTGGCTGCGGCTGCCTGTCGATGAAAACCTGCCGGCTCTACAACGCCGGAGACGCGGCGGCCCGCCATGGGCGCGGGCCGCGCTACCTGTTGGGAGACCGGTCCGACGTTGACGATTGAGCAAGTAGCCCGGACGCGATCGGCCGGGGCCTGTATTGCGACCCCGGCCTGTTGCCCGCTACCTGTTGTCCAATTGCGCCCTGACACGCTTCAGCCCCAGCCGGGTGATCCGATAGGGGCCGCTGTTTTGGGACGCGATCAGGCGCTTGTACTTGAGTTTGCGGAACAGAAGCGGCGAGCAGCCGCCCCAGTACCAGCCGTCGCGCGTGACGGTTTCATGCCTGACGATACGGCCGTCCTCGTCTTTCTGCACGAGAATATGGCCGCCTTGAGCCAGCAGGTGCAGGACCCGTTGCTCGGCTTTGGAAATATCCATTGAATTTGAGATGCCTGAACTTGAATGCAAAAACTCAGCCGCTGCAGCAATCCGCATGCAGCGCTGGTGTTCACAACCCCGGCCGGTGTCAGCCGGGGATTAACGGGTCTCGCGTGATCCGCGCATAAAACCTCTTGAATTCAGACAGTACGCCGTTAACACGCGCCGTGGGGGAGGGCAACCGCGGGAGCGCGCAACCACACATGACCTGCCGGATTTGGTCGCTTCTGTTGCCTTTTGGAGACGTGGGCAGTGGGGCCGGGGCCGGCGTCAGCTGCGTTCGGCGGGCCAGTATCCGCTTTCCGGATTTCTCGAAACGGCTATCGCGTTGACGTCTTCCGAGCCACACGTGCCGCAAGTGAGCGTTTCGCTCAAGGACGACACTTTCTTGTGTCCCTCAAAGCGTGCGGAATTCATGTAACGGAAGCGTCCACAGGACTTGCAGATGATCGCAAGGCGGCGGTCCGACTGGACCAGGGCCTCGACGGTTGGATCGTCGGTTTGAGCAGGTGCAATTAAAGGCATGACCGTGAAAACTTTTCTTTTTAAATAACTTTTCGACAAAAGGCCGGTCGACATTACTCTCCCTTTATTAAAATTAACACATTAAGCGGGAAATCCAAATCGCATAAACCACAAGGCGTGATCCATCAGAGTCTCTGGAAGATTTGTCCGTCTTCTTGCCGTCTGCTGGCTGAGACGCGGCAATCGCCTGTCTTTCAAAGTTTTGCGTGTGGATTGTAATTAAATCAATCAGAAGTGGGATGTTGGTTGGAAGCTCCCGCCGTGCCCGAGAGAGTTTGCGGGTCCGTGCAGCACCAGCGGACAGTCGAGGCCGCCAGCGGTGTCTTTAGCCCGGCGTCCGGCCTTCCAATACGAGCCTCGCTTTTTTAGGGAGGCGGCTGTATGAGGAGCCTATGACGACACTTTCCGATACCTGGTTCGACCTGTTCGAGTTGTCAGGTCTGCTCAATCCCTTCGCTCTGCTGATCGGCGCCTACTTGGGGTGGCGTGCGGATCATCCGAAAAAGCTCTGGATCGCGGGGTTTGCCGCAGCTGCAATTTCGCTCATCCTCGACGCCGCGGTCGGTTTTGTCCAACTGCCGCACTTCTATTCCCAGGATGCGGGGGCGCTGGCGATGTTCCCGTTCCGGTTCGTTGGCGGGCTCGTCGCCGCCGGCATCACGTATCTGGTCGGCAGACGCCGAAACAAGGCCTGAAGCGGCGCGGACTTGCAGAGGGGGTCCCAGTGCGGGTGACGCCTTGCCGGTCCGACCGGACGGACGTCAGGGCCGCAACCAGCTTTCGAAGAGCGGCGCGTTCGGGCATTCCGGCATGGGCGCATCCGCGCCGCCTTGGTGACTGTCAAGCCATTTGCGACAGCTCTCGGTTTCCGTGCAATTGATGCAACGAATGGCGGCCGAGCGCAGCTCCCTGTCGGCATGCAGCCCGGTCGGAACAACCTTCATGGCATCAATGGTCTCGAGCATTCTGCCCATCAGTTCCGCGCGTTCGTTGAGGCGATCCATCCAGTTCACGCTGTTTTCCTCCGGCATTGGTACCTGGCGGCGGGTGTGCCCGGCACGTCCTCCCGCTGGAAACCCGGACGGTTTCCCGGCGAATGAATTCATCTTGGCAGATGACGGCAACCCGGGCCTTGATCAGGGTCAAGGCTGGGCAAGCCGGTGGAAAGCGGCCATAATTCCCCTTTCTGAGTCTCGCAGGGACCGGAGCTGAATTCCGGCACCTGGATCATCCGGGGATGACGTGATGGTTGAATCGGTGAGCGCATTGCCGCTCCCGCAGGCGCATAGCGGAAATGCCGTCGCCCTGGTCCTGGAGCCAGGTACGGAGCTGAAGGCCCGGGTCGAGGCGAATCTGCCCGGGGGTGTCGTTCGCCTGACCTCGCAGGAGACGACGGTCGACCTGCGCGTTTCGTCTCCCTTGCCGGTCGGCGCCGATGTCACCGTTAGCGTATCGGGCAGCAGGCAGCAGCCCGTCATTCAGATCACCGTTTCCGGCGCGCCTCGGGAAGGGACGTCTTCTCCCCACCAGGCCGAAGCCCAGACTCCTCCCGCCAGGGATACCGTGACGCTGCAGCAGACCGCCACGCAGGCTGTACCGCCAAGATCCGCTGCCGCCCTCGCACATCTCGTTCAATCATTTGCGGGTGCCTCGCAGCAGGGAGGGCAGGGCAGTGGCCCGCCGGTCGTCATTCCGCAAGGCGTACCCTCACAGGGCGCCAATCCACCCGCAGCCGGTCAGTCGGGGAGCCCCCTTCCGTCCCAGGCGGTTCAGGTCTCCGGGGGACCGGTCGCGCCGGGAAGCGTCCCGGGCAACCTTTCCGGCGGCACCCTTCCAGTGCCGGAGGCTCCGGGGCAGGGGCTTGCAGGATCTGCCGCCCGGACGCTTCCCGGTCCGCAAGCAGGTGCTCCCGCACCCGCAGCATTGGCACAGACGGGTTCGGCACCCACCCCTCAGGTTTCGGCCCCTCCCTCCGGCGGTCCAGGAGCTTTCCCTGCGGTCTCGGGCCGTCCGGTCGTGGAAGTGCCTTCCCAGGCGACGGGCCAATCGCCGGGCCCCACGGCAGGCTTGGCCGCAAACGCCCCGGCTTCTGCCGGGACGGCAGCGCAGGTGCCCACCGGGGCGTCGGCTACGCCACCTGCCGGCTCATCGCTCTCCCGGACAGCATCGACCCCTGTCTCGGGGGCGGCACAAACCACCGGTGGATCATCGCCACCTTCGCCTCAACTCCAGGCTGGCGCACCATCGGTCGCTGCGGCCTTGCCCGCTACCCCTGCCACCGTGCAAGGCCCGGAGCTACTGGGGCAGGCCTTGCCGGGGCAGGTGATACAACCGGACCAGCAGGCGCAGCCTCAGGCTCCGGCTCAAGTGACCTCCCGGGGCATCCCGGCACAGTCCGCAAGTTCGCAGGAGCCGAGGCAAACCGCAGCGCCGATTGGCATCACCGGCACGCCGGCACAAGGCGCCGGGCAGGGTGGAAGCCAGCCTGTCGCCAGCTCACCGGGAGCGGAAGGGAGACAGGAAGGCTCGGCGGCATCTGCCGCCGCCGCTGGCGCCCGATCCAGAGCAGCCGCCCAGGCCCCTGTGCCTGCATCGACCGGTCCTGTAGCCACCGCTCGCCCGACCGGAGAGGGCACGGCGGGGCTCCAAACGGGCGGTTCAGCCGCACCGGCGGCAAAAGCGGTATTGCCGGAAGCGGCCCTGGTGCGTGCCGCACCCGCACAGCCCTATGGAGCGGCGCGAAGAGCGGGGCCAGAGCAGCCAGCCAGTCAGGGAATTGAGCAACCACCCCCGGGAGCCCTCCGGCAGGTTG
>JBNKGB010000101.1:0-16324 GCA_050289605.1 Roseibium sp.
CTCCTCCTTGCAAGGAATTGGGAGACAGGGCCCCAGGCATCTGAGCGGAGGCCGAGATTTCACAAAAAAGTCAAATTCGGCACTTGCATTCCGGAATGTGATAGATGTATATGCGGCTCACTTGATCGCGACGGACACTTCTACACGAAGCGATCCAGACGACTGAGCACAATAGGCGCCCTTAAAGCGGCCTTGTTGGGGAATAGGTTAACGGTAGACCCGCGGACTCTGACTCCGTTAGTCCTGGTTCGAATCCAGGTTCCCCAGCCAACTCTTTTCCAAGTTATTGATATTGTTGAGATAATCGGATCAATGGATCCGTGTTCTCAGTCAATTCGGCCAAGTGATGCCCAAAACTGGTCCCCGGACGTGGTGCCCAAAAGCTCCGTCCGGCTCAAGGATATTGGGCTATGGCTCGTCGACATGACGTTCAAAATCTCCTGCGCCGGGGAAACATCTGGTACTGGCGCCCTCGCCTTCCAGTAGCGCTTTCTCAATCAGACCTTAACCGGAAGCTGTCATTGAGCCTCAGACAATCGGATCACCACCGGGCACGATTCATGGCGCGCCGCCTGAACACCATGCTTGCTGAAATGAGGTTTCGACGGGACTTGGGGACGACACGACAGGACGGTCTCAGAGCGCTGTTCAAGGCGGAAATCGACCGCATGAACGAGATGATGGACGATCTCGTCACGGCCGCCAAAGCGACCGGAAGCCATGCCGATCCAGGACATCTGGAAGCCGATCTGATGACCGGCTGGGCCTACCGTTTGCTTGGAGAATTCGGTACGGCATTGGACCTGTCGTTCGATGCCGACTGTCCCGGGCGCCAGTACCTAAGACAGAACGATGTTCCGGACGATTTCATTCCGGTTATTGCGGATACATTCCGACAGGAACGACAGTTCGCCAGGACGCTCATGTTCGAAGGGCCTCTGAAGAAAGAGATGAATGAGGTCGGGCTTGATGTGACCCGCCTTAATTTGGAGCGGGCACGCTCTGAAGTTTTCCGGGCCAAGGCGGACGTACTTCTCAACACACGCTCGCTCTATCCGCAACTTGATCCGGCTGATCAGGAAACAGACGAGCATGAAGTGGACGGCAAGACCTTGCCGTTGATTACGCCTGAAGAATGTGGAGCCTTAGCGGTCGCGGAGACGATTGTACCGCGACATCACACCACCGTCCCCGCCACCGAAGCTGCTGCCATGCCCGAGGCGCCGGCAATATTCCCTGAGCCGGTTCCTGTTCTGGAGGACGAGACTGTCGCGGATGGAAGTCCCGTGCTTCTGCCGGTGTCCGACTTTCTGGAAAAATTCGAGATCCTCCAACGGAACAAGCGTAAGGAGTGGAAACCGGAAACGGCGAACGACGTCGGCGTCGTCGTCCGCATGTTCGTGGACATTCTCATCGAAAACGGCGTCGAACACTCCGCTCAGATCCGTCAGGCGCATCTGGCGGCCCTGCGTGACTACTTCAGCCTCGTTCCAACCCACTACGGGCAGAGTTCGCGGCTGCGGGCATTGTCGGTTCCGGAACTCCGTGCCTTGGGCCAGCAAATGCTTGAGGAGGCGGACGACGACAACGACGCCAAGGTTGGTCTGGGCGCTCAGACGATCAGAAAGCACCTGGGCAACATTCAGACGTTCCGCGACTTCCTCGCGGCGCGTGGTCACACCGTCATTCAATTCGAAATGAAAGGTCTGCGCCCATCCAAGAAACGCGCCTCGGAACTGGCATCTCTCACGCCGAAACCCGGACCGGACAAGACTGAAGCGATGTTCCGGATGCCGATCTTTTCCGGCTGCGCCTCGGAGGTCGAATTGGAGCATGCAGGATCGGATACGATCCACAACGCCTTGTATTTCCTCCCGATGCTCCTCGTCTATCTGGGGATGCGCCGGGCCGAGGCGGCCGGACTGGCGGTAGACGACGTCGTCGAAACTGCGTCAGGATGGGCTATCGAGATCAAGTCCAATGACATTCGCGGCCTCAAGACTCCTCAGTCCGCCAGAATGCTTCCACTTCCTCCAGAGATGATCCGCCTTGGCTTTCTGGACTATATTAAAAGGATCAAGGCTCTCGGCTACCGGCCACTCTTCCCGGAGCTTTGCAATCCATTCGACCGCAAGAACGCGGATCCCGGGGATCGTTTCTACAAGAACTTCAACCCACTTTTCATTGCAAATGCTGCGAATGGCGGCCCGCAGTGGATCCGCGTCCTTCATGCGCTTCGCCACGGGCATGCGGATACGCTGAAACAGAACGGCGTCTCCCCCGAATTGATCGAGGATATTCACGGCCGCGACGGAGCGAGCGAAACAGGCATTCGCTACACCAACCCGGCCGGGCTCCGGCTATTGAAGGATCTTTTGTCAAAATACCCGGTCGTGACCGGGCACCTCATCCCCCAGCCGATCCGTCTGCTCAGCTTCGTTGACGCCAAGCAGCCCGCGCCTTGGTTTGAAGATCCGGATGAGAAACGCGGGTTGAGAGGAAAACGGACTTAAGTGGCAGGCGGTCACCGGCAGAAAGCTCTTCCGCGTATTCTTCTCAAAAAGGCGGCTTTGCGTTCCCAAAGTGGACTATCGCGATCTTAAATCAAAAGGCCCATAAACAGCCTTTAGCCGCGCTTTGCACTGAGGTCCCGACAGGGCGGAAAGCGGCCCTTCGCTGCGAAGGCAACATCAATCTACAATAACGTAGAAAGCAACCATACACCCACCAGGGAGTCTGAACGCACTCGGTCTGAAGTTTCCTAGTCATGTTCAGACAATATTGCTGGGATCTCTCGGGCTGCACGGACAGCTGCCAGCGTCTTCGCCGCCTCATCTGCGAGGCAATTTGCTACTTCGTTTGCAATACGTGGAAGAGTTCGGCGCGCATTGACTGCAACGCTGATTGACTGGCCCGTAACTCCCCTTCCCTTAACTTCGAGCGCCAGCATGCTTCCTTGCATCAACTCGGGCGCGGCGTCCATTTCGGAGGTCAGGGCAACATGGCCTCCCCCGGTTACAAGCTGCTTCAGTAGTTGAAGCGAATTGGTAACGACAGGAGGAGGGCCGTCTTCGAATACCCAGGAATGCTGCTCGTCCAGCATTCGGCGGATTGAGAGTGCCCTGCTCTGGACGACTATGGCCTGCTTGCGCACATCCGCGAACTTCACCGAGCGCTGCGCGGCGAGAGCATGCGTGGGCGCCACGACGCAGTAGAGCGGCAGGTCGGCGGTCCAGATGACGTGCACATCCCGGAGGCGGCGTAGATTGAAGGCGAGGATAAGGTCGCACTGACCGTCGTCCAGCAGCTCCGCAGCGCCGTCAGGGGTCGCAACCTCCACGTCGACGCGCACGCGAGGATACTTTTCTCCGATGATTTCGAGGAAGCGCGGAATGACGCCGTTCACTTGGCTGTCCATCGTTGCAAGGCGGATGTGGCCGAAATCGACGCCTTGCATCCGCTTCACGTCGGACTGGATGCGGGTCTCGTCCGCACGCCACCTCTGTGCCAGGAGCACGAACATTTCGCCTGCCGGGGAAAGTTGCATGCCCCGCGTCTGGCGGTCGAACAGCTGGACACCGATCCGGTCCTCCAACAGCTTGATCTGCCTGTCGATCGCCGAGGCGGAAATGCCGATGGCGCGGGCCGCCGACTGGATCGACCCGTGTTCGGCAACGGCCTCGATGTAGTGCAGGCTGCGGGGCACAAGATGAAGGTGCATGGCGCATCATCCTAATTTTTAGAATGCAACATTGCCTATTACATCATGGATTGCAACGGAAACGCCAAGTAGCCTGAATTGGACAGCCACGGAGAACGAACCGAATGTCCACGGCCGGAAGCCTTCAGGAACTGAATGTCGCGCCAAGGGAGACAGCGCTCCGGATGCTGGAGCGGATAGTCGAAAGGTCGTCCTGGGTGGCGGAGATCGTCGTCGATCAGCGTCCTTTCTCTTCCGATCAAGATGTTGCGAAGCGCCTAGTGGAGACCATCCTGTCGTCAGGGTTCGACAGGCAGGTCCAACTCTTCCGCGCCCATCCGGAACTTGCTGGCCGCGAGGCTGCCGAAGGTACGATGACGGAGGCCTCGACCGGCGAACAGGGCCGTCTCGGGCTGACGGCGCTTGGCCCCGAAGAAGCTGCGCGTCTCAATCGAATGAACGCAGCCTATGCGGCACGTTTCGGCCATCCATTTATCCTGGCGCTGCACCGCATGCCCGACTTGCAGGCGGTATTCGACACCTATGAACGCCGGCTGACTGCTCCACCCGTGGAAGAGCATGTGTCGACGCTGGCGGAAATCGCGTCGGTGATCGTGAACCGCGCCGGGCGGGCTTTCGGGGCTCAGTCAGGAAAAGGCCCGGTGAATCCGCAGGCTGCCGCAGCGGACGCTGACCACTCCCGGGCGGAGACCAGCGAGGCTCGGAATGTCTGAGCGGCACCATTCCGGAGCGTTTCGGCCCTTTACGCCACTAGGCACCTCCCCTGAACAGCGAAAAACCCCAGGGCGTGAATTTGAACGGCAGATGGAAGTGTTCATGCACGGCATCGATACCGAAGCGAAACACAGCGACGTCCAGGAAAGATGGTTGGGGAATTGTGACGCCGTCACTCCTGAAATACGCACCGACGTCGAACTCGACCTCGTAGGTGCCGCGCTGGACGCCGGCCCCTTCCCCAACAGGATGAATGAAGTGACCCGTCTCGGCGCAGGAACCTTCAGCGATGTCAGCCGGGTCCGGCGACAGGCGACGCAGCCGAACCGCCAGCCCGGACGCCGGTATGCCGCGCGAAACGTCAACGGCATGAATGGAGATGCCCCCAGCTTTGGGTACGGTTCTTTCGTCTGTCATCCTGGGGCCTCGTCGGGTTTCGAGATGTCTCATAATCGAGCGAAGTCTGTCACGCCACACGTTGTGAGGCAAAAGCCATATGCACGACGGGCGGAGTGCGCGTATCCTTCCATGAAAGTGAGCCAAGGATGACCCACGTACCTGGTAAGCCCGAAGAAAATGGTGCCCTGGAGCCGGCTTCCGATGGTCAAGCCGGTGCTCTGGGCTGGGGCGGCGAAATCGGCGGTATTCTGCTTCTCGTCCTCAGCGTCATCTTCATCGTGGGCGGGTGGCAATTGGGCCTCGGCGTGCCGACACGTCTGGGAACCGGGGCCTTCCCCTTCGCAACCGGGGCTGTGCTCGCCGTGCTCGCGCTCTTCATCATTATCGCTGAGCGAAAGGGCGACGGACTTGCGGAAACGCCGGACTGGATCGGGCTGCTGGCCATTGCCGCATCGCTCGCCGTCTTCGCGTTTGTCGTGGAACCTTTCGGCCTGGTGCCGGGCGTCTTTGCAACGGTCGTCGTTGCAAGCCTGCCTGACCGCAGCCTGTCCCTGCCGGGCAAGGCTCTTCTCGGCATCATCGTCGCATTGGGGTGCTGGGGCATCTTCATCGAGCTCCTGAACCTGCCCATCAAGCCTTTCATGGAGTTCTAGCAATGGATATTCTTGCCAGCTTCAGCCAAGGCCTGCTCGTCGTCCTTCAGCCGGAAAACCTGATGTATTGCTTCATCGGGGTCTTTCTTGGCACCTTCATCGGCGTCCTTCCCGGAATAGGCTCCATGGCTGCCATCGCCATGATCCTGCCGATCACGTTCTATCTCGACCCCACTCCGGCGCTCGTGATGATCGCCGGTGTCTTCTACGGCGCCGAATACGGCGGCTCGACGGCGTCGATCCTATTGAATGTTCCGGGGACGCCCGCGGCGTCGATCACGGCGATCGAGGGGCACCAACTGGCCAAGAAGGGGCGTGCGGGTGTTGCCCTGTTCTCTACAGCGACGGCCTCCTTCGGCGGCGGCATTATCGGCATGATCGTCATCGCGTTCTTGTCGCCGGTTCTGGCGAAGCTCGCATTGTCATTTGCACCGGCCGACTACTTTGCGGTCATCTTGCTTGGTCTGATAGCGGCCTCAGCAGTCAGCAATGGCGGCGCCCTGAAGGGCATCGCCATGGTGGTCACGGGGCTGATGCTCGGCACCATCGGGATCGATCTCACAACCGGGGTCACGCGATTCACCATGGGCGTGCCCGAGCTTCGAGACGGTATCCATATCGTTATCGTTGCGATGGGGCTGTTCGGTGTCGGCGAGGTCATTGCCTCGATCCGCGGCGCGCGCAGCGGCACGGCAGCTCAGACAGTCGACTATACCGACTTCTACCCCTCGAAAGCAGAATGGAAATCGCTGTTCGCGCCGATTCTCAGGGGTGGGGCCATCGGGTCGTTCATCGGCGCTTTGCCCGGCACCGGGCAGACCATCGCCGCCGCCCTTGCCTATGCCGCGGAAAAACGGGTTTCTCCGCAGCGCAAGGACTTCGGAACGGGCGTCGTGCCAGGCGTTGCCGTACCCGAGGCGGCCAACAACTCGGCAACCCAGACCGCCTTCATCCCGACGCTAACGCTCGGTGTGCCCGGCAGCCCGCCGATGGCCATCGTCATCGGAGCGCTCATGATCTACGGCATCACACCGGGTCCGCGGCTGCTGACGGAGCAGCCCGACATGTTCTGGGGACTGGTCGCGAGTTTTCTCGTCGGCAACATCATGCTGCTTATTCTCAATGTGCCGCTCATCGGCATCTGGGTGAGGCTTTTGAAGATCCCCTACAAGTACATGTACCCCACCATCATCGTTCTGATCTGCATGGGGGTGTACAGCCTCAACAACAACGTTTTCGACGTGTGGCTGACGCTCGTCATCGGTGTCGTCGGATACGTGATGCGTCTCTTCCGGTTTGAGCCGGCACCGCTGCTTCTCGGCTTCGTTCTCGGGCCCATGATGGAAGAGCAGCTTCGGCGCACGATGCTTCTGTCGCGGGGGGATCCCATGGTTTTCCTGACGCGTCCCATAAGCGCGACGCTTCTGGCAGTCACCGCGCTGATTATCGCTTTTGCCCTATATTCCACAGCACGAACGCACCGCCGGACACTGGCGGCGCGAATGGTCTCAAGCAGAAAGGAACAGCCAAATGAAACATAAGGTCAAATTCACCGGCGCCGTCATGGCGCTCGCCGCCGCGATGTTGTCCGCCCCGGCAATGGCGGAACCGGGCGCTTGGAGCGACGAGCCCGTCCGCATCGTCGTGACCTTCCCCCCGGGTGGAACCAGCGACCTCGTCGCCCGGCTTCTTGCCCAGCATCTCGATACGGATTTCGGGCAGAAGGCGGTTGTGGACAATCGCCCCGGCGCGGCCGGAACCGTGGCGGCGGACTACGTTGCCCAGCAGGCTCCGGATGGCAAAACGCTGATCCTGTCGAACAATGCGCCCTTCACCATTTCGCCGACTCGGTTCAAGTCGCTGCCCTACGATCCGATCGAAGGTTTCACGCATGTCGCCTATATCGGCGCGTCCGCACCGGGGCTTTTCGTCCAGCCGTCCTCGGGCATCACCACGCTCGAGAAGTACGTCGCGCATGTGAAGGACACACCGATGACTTATGGATCAAGCGGAGTGGGCTCGATCTCCCACATCCTCGGCGAAGCCGTGGATGCGGCGCTGTCGGTCGAATCGATCCACGTGCCCTATCAGGGCAGTGCTCCCGCGATCCAGGATTTCCGGGCCGGCGCGCTGGATTCCTTCTACGACATGGTGGTCCAAAACAGTGACATGATCGAGGACGGGGAGGCGGTTGCGCTCGCAATCGCCTCGCCCGAACGTAATCCGCAGCTGCCCGACGTGCCGACGTTCAAGGAGCAGGGCTATGATATCGTGATCGAAAACTGGGTCGGCCTGTCCGCACCGGCGGGTCTCGATCCCGAAGTGCGCGCCAAGATCCATGAAACGGTCCTTGCCGTGTTCGCCGATCCGGAGGTACAGGAAAAACTTACCGATCTCGGCATAACCCATGTCGCCATGTCCTCGGAGGACTACGAGACGCTCGTCGCCGACCTGATCGGCGTTTGGGCGCCGCTGATCGAAGCAGCTGGCATAAAGGAATAAATCAGGAAACAGGCCGTCCCGGGTTTGATTGGGGCGGCCTCTAACCTGCGACGGGCAAGGGTCGCAGGGTCCATGGGGTCAAGTACGCTGTTTGGCCCAGGCAACCAGCACCTTCATTGCGTCTTCGGAAAGAGCCTGAAATGCAGGCATCGCCCGTTCTTCGACCGGCTTTCCGCACTGCTCACGGAGAGTGTCCACGTCCACGGTGAATCGCGTCGACAACGGCAGGTCCCGGAGTGCCGTATTGCTCTCGGCCAGACCTGCCGCGTAGTACAATCGCTTGATTCCGGAAATCTGCATTGCGGCGACACAAAGCGCACAAGGTTCGCAGCTCGAATAAAGATCGCACTCCCGCAGATCGACCGTATCGAGGTTCCGGCAGGCGTCGCGGATCGCTTCCGTCTCTCCATGCGAGGTGGGGTCGCGCTTTTCCTGAGACTGGTTGATGCCCTCTCCAACGATCCGTCCGTTTCGGACGATGACCGCAGCGAACGGTTCGGTTCCCGGGGTGTCCAGTGCTGTTGCCGAGAGCTCAATCGCCCGACGAAGGAAATGCTCTTTGAACATTACGGAACCTTTCCGCGCCAGCGTTCTTCCACACATATTGTGTGAGTTTGACACGCAGAAGCGTTGGAGAGAAGACAGGCCTTCAGCATGTTTTGTGCGACGACGGGTTCCAATGGATGTCGAGGAAGACTTTCGCGGTGCACGGCTCAAACGTCAGCTTTGGGCCGGGAGAGGACTTGCAGCTTGTGGCTTTCGAGTTTGCCATCTGGACAATCGGGACACCTCGATCGCTCGTGCACTGGGCCAGGTTCCGGACGGTGACAAGCCCGTGTGTCACAACCTCAGCGGCTGTCCCAGAATTCGCCTTTCATTCGACTGCAGAAATGATGCTGACATGGGCGGCAACAACCTGCCAGCCGGTGTCGGACTTGACCCAAGTCTGCATCTGCCGGCCGACCTTGCCTGGAGCGCTGTCGCGATAGAACAGCGTCGATGCCGTGGCGAAGGAGGTGCCAAAGGTGGTGATGACCGTACGCTCCAGGCGGCGTTCCAGCCCCTTGTTGCTTCTGGCGGAGCGGAAGGCGGCGATTTCGTCGTAGCCATAGAGGTTTTCGCCGCCGCCATAGCGGATGGTTGTCGCTGCATCGAGGAACAACCGGTCAAGCGTATCGACATCGTTGGTGACAAGGGCCTGTTCATACTCGGCGAAGACTTTCTCCACCTCCGCCTTGACGTCCGGGATATTGATTACCATCAGCTGATGCTTCCTGTCGTTAGTCTGTCGCGAAGTTCGGAAAGAAACGGAATGTCCCGGTACTGATCGGGTTGGACCTTTTCCCAGGCAACGCCTTTCGGCTGAGCGAAGGACGTCTGCGTCTCGATCAGTTCCTTCTCGGTCGCGATCGCATGCAGCGCGCTGTCATGCGCCATCATTACCAGGCGATCGTTGTCGACGACTTGGGAGGAATGCACCGTGGTCGTGATCAGCGTATCCGGCTTCAGCTTTGACAGTTCCCGGAAGATGCCGAGTTCCAGGTCCGCGAAGCCACCGCCCTTGCCTGTTCGCGCTCCGGCGCGGCTGACGGCGACACAGCCGACAACAATGAAATCAAGCGGTTCCATCTCCTGAAATTCGACCGGTTCGCCATGTTCGACAAAGCCTTGCGAGGTTGCGGCGAGCTCGAACTGGATGCCCTTCTTCGCAAGAAGCTCCGGATCCAGTCGAACGAAGGGAAAGGGCTTCAAAAGTTCGGGCACCGGCGCATAGACAATCTTGCCGTCATAGAGCGCCCTGAGGCGTACCGGAATCTGGGGCGGGTCCGGATTGCATTTGACGACACGCGCTGCCCGCCACTGAGGAAGCCTTGAGAGATTGAAGGCGGCCACATCGGCCCCCACAAAATTGGGTATACGGCTTGTTGCGGGACCAATGGATATTCCACCTGCGTCAAGTCCGGACCAGATGTCCTGCCGGATCCCGTCCTTCTCCGCATTCCGGCCTGCCCAGCGCGCGTCGTCCATTACCTCGGTTTCTCCCTCCATCTGCCTCACAGGCCAGCGATCGGCGCCCTGCAGACACCGTCCTTCTCCAGTTGATGGGCCACTCTGAGCGCGAGATCCTCCCGCCAGGCAGGCGCGATCACCTGGACGCCGATCGGCAAGGTCGCTCCCTCCAGCCAGACGGGAACGGCTGCCACCGGCAGGCCGATGAAGGAGATCGGCTGGGTGAACAGCCCGATATTGGGGCGGGCGGGCATCACCTCCCCGCCAAGTGTGATCGTCTTCGTGCCGGACGGGAGGGCGGTGAAGGGCGTTGCCGGGGCCAGGATGACGTCAACATGATCGAAGATCCCGCGCATCATGGCGCGGAACCAGCTCCGGAACCGGTGTGCCTGCTGCACCCAGACCGCCGGCACCATCGTGCCGGAAAGAAACCTGTCCCGCGTGTCGGGGTCAAAGTCATGGGGCCGACTGGCGATCCGCTCGAGATGCAGGTTGGCTCCCTCCGCAGTGGTGATGACGTAAGCTGCCGCCCGTGCCCGTGCCGCTTCCGGGATGTCGATCTCGGTCGTTGTGCCCAGAGCCTTTGCAACGGTATCAACGGCTGCAAGCGCTTCAGGTTCGGCTTTCTGGCGGAAATATCCGCCTGCGATGGCAAACCGCAATCCGTCCGCGCCCGGCCCCAAGGCGTCGCGCGTCAGAAGTGCAGGACGGTTCGCCTGCGCAGGGTCCGCAGGGTCCTTGCCCAGCAGGACATCGAAGACCAGGGCGAGATCGCGGGCAGAACGTGCCAGAGGGCCGAGGTGATCAAGACTGCCGACGAACGGGAATGTACCGTGCCGGGAGAGCCGGCCATAGGTCGGTTTGAGGCCGAAGAGGCCGCAGAAGGAAGAAGGAACCCGAATGGACCCGTTGGTATCGGACCCGAGTGTGACGGGCACCATGCCGCTGGCGACTGCCGCGCCGGAGCCAGAGGACGATCCTCCGGTCATTCGCGTCAGGTCATGCGGATTGAGGCAATTGCCGTCATGGGCATTTTCACCCGTGAAATCATAGGCGTATTCCCCCATGTGGAGCCCGCCCATCAGCAGTCCGCCCGCAGCCTTGAGACGGGACACCAGGAAGGCATCCGCCGTTGCAGGTTCGTTTTCAAGGTTGATCTTAGACCCGGACCGCGTCACCACGCCCTCCATGTCGAAGAGGTTCTTGACCGCGAAGGGAACCCCGGCAAGCGGCAGGGCCTCGCCGTCTGCGACGGATTTGTCGACCCTCGCCGCTTCGGCAAGGGCGCGCTCTGCCGTCACGTCGGTAAACGCCCTGATCACGGGGTTGAGCTGGTCGATCCGCTGAAGGCTTGCCTCGGCAACTTCAATCGCGGAGAGATCTCCACGCTGCACCGCGGCCGCAATTTCCACCGCATCGAGAGAGAGAAAACCAGCGACACCACTCATGCTTCGAACACCGAAGCAGCCTCGACATGATCGTCCAGCGGGAACGACAGCACCAGTTCCGCGGCCTTTTGTGTTGCCGCCATATGTGCTTCGACCACGGGGCGCCACTCGTCCTCGATCGTCAATCCCATGACTTTTTCCATGTGCACGACATGGGCCCTGGCATCAAATTCTGCGCTCATCCGGCCTCCGCTTGCCTTGTCTCACTCTCAAGTGCCGTCTTCAGCGCCGCCAACGGCGCCGTCCAGCCCACGATCCCGCCCTGGGCCCGGATCATGTCGAGCGTTGCTTCCTTGAATGCCGGGAAGTAGCTCTCGGTCGCCTCTTCGATGAGCAGGCACTCAAAGCCCCTGTCATTGGCCTCGCGCATGGTGGTCTGGACGCAGACTTCCGTCGTAACACCTGCAAAGACGAGCGTGCTGATCCCGCGGGCCGTAAGCATTTCTCCGAGACCGGTGGCGTAAAAGGCGCCCTTGCCCGGCTTGTCGATCACGATCTCGCCTTCGACAGGGGCACAGTCGGGAATGATCTCCGCACCGGGTTCTCCCCGGATCAGGATGCGGCCCATCGGTCCATCGTCCCCGATGCGCAGCGACGGACTGCCGCGTTCGCGTTTTGCCGGCGGGCAGTCGCTGAGATCGCCTGCATGGTTCTCGCGGGTGTGGATGACCAGCCAGCCCTTTTCGCGAAACAGGGCCAGAAGGTCTCTCACAGGTACGATGGCCCGCTGCATGTGGGAGATGTCGTTGCCCAGTGTTTCACCAAACCCACCCGGTTCGATGAAATCGCGCTGCATGTCGATGACGATCAGCGCGGTCCTTTCAGGATCGAAACTGAAGTCAAACGGAGCCGCCTCTACCCTGATCATCTGTGGTGCCCCGCCATCGCATGGCCGATCGTCGACCGGTCCGTCTCCGCCATCGGCGCCTGGTAGGAAATGCGGCCTTCGGACATCACGGCAACCGTGTCGGCCAGTTCCAAGATCTCGTCGAGATCTTCGGAAACCAGCAGGATCGCGGCCCCCTTGTTGCGCTGATCCATGATCTGGGCCCGGATCTCGGCGACCGAGGCGAAGTCCAGGCCGAAGCACGGGTTCGCGACGATCAGGACATCGACATCGCCGGAGAGTTCCCGCGCCAGGATCGCGCGCTGAACGTTGCCGCCGGAGAGGTTCTCGATGGGCTCCTCGGTCGACGGTGTCTTGACCCTGTAGGCCGCAATCAACTCTTTCGCCCGCCGTCTCATCGGCACTGGCGACAGCCACCCCCTGAAGGGTGAGATCGGCGCCTTGTCGAAGATACGGAAGGCCATGTTCTCGGCGACGCTCATGCGCGGCACGGCGACGTTGCGTAGGGGTTCCTCGGAAAAACCGAACACCTTGAACCTGTCCATCTCGTCTCGCTGGGGCTCATAAGGCTGCCTGTCGATGAAGATCCGGCCGTCCTTGAGCAGGCGCTGACCGGACAGAACCTCGATCAGCTCGGACTGGCCGTTGCCGGACACCCCGGCTATGCCGACGATCTCGCCGGCATGGATCTTGAGGCTGATGGCCTCGATGGCGGGCATTTCCTCGTCGTCGTCGGCGAAAAGGCCTGCGAGTTCGAGTTTGAGTTTTTTCTCCGGCTGTTCGGCCCGCGCGGCGCTCTCACGGATCTCCGTTTCCCCGATCATCATTCGGCTCATGTCGGCAACCGAAAGATCCTCGACCCGCCCGGCACCGACAACCCGCCCGCGCCGGAGCACGGTCAAGTCGTCCGCATAGGCTGTCACTTCCCGGAACTTGTGGGTGATCATCAGGATGGTCAGCTCGCCTGCCTTTGTCATGCCGCGCAAAAGACCCAGCACCTCGTCGGCCTCGTCCGGCGTCAGGACAGAAGTCGGCTCGTCGAGGATCAGGAAGCGCTGGTCGAGATAGAGCTGCTTGAGGATTTCAAGCTTCTGCTTCTCACCGGCCGAGAGACCGGACACGGGAACATCCAGCGGCACCTTGAAGGGGGTCGTTTCCAGAAAGGCATTGAGGGCCTTGCTCTCCTTGCCCCAGTCGATGACCGCCGGCGTGTCCGCCCTGGCAATCACCAGGTTTTCAGCCGCTGTCAACGAAGGAACCAGCGTGAAATGCTGGTAGACCATGCCGATGCCAAGCGCATGAGCTGCGCGCGGGTTGGGCACTGAGACCGTGCTGTCGTTGACCAGCATTTCGCCGCGCGTCGGCTGATAAAAACCCATCATGCATTTGACGAGCGTCGACTTGCCCGCGCCATTCTCGCCGAGAAGCGCGTGGAACGAGCCGGGCGAGACCCGGATCGACACGTCATCGAGGGCAGTCAGGCTTCCGAAGATCTTGGTCATACCGAGTGTTTCGACACCGATGGCGCGTTTTTCCGACTGCAGTGCTTCCGCGACGCTCATTCTGCTGCTCCTGCTGCTACGGCATTAAGACCCGCCAGAAACGTTTCGCTGTCCGCGACCGCTCCGAAGACCCCGCCCTGCATGGTGACCATCTTGAGCGCGGCCTCGTGGTTGTCTGGGTCCGTCGCGGCACAGCAATCGCCAAGGATCAGACACTCAAAGCCGCGGTCATTGGCTTCACGCATCGTGGTGTGAACGCAGACATCGGTGGTGATGCCGGTAAGGACCAGGTTCTCGATGCCGCGCGTGCGCAGAAGCAGTTCGAGATCGGTTGCGCAAAAGGATCCCTTGCCCGGCTTGTCGATGATCGGCTCGCCGGGCATCGGTGCCAGTTCCGGGATGATCTCCCACCCCGGTTCCCCACGAACGAGGATCTTGCCACAGGGGCCCGGGTCGCCAATCCCGGCGCCGATCCGGCGCGAGCGCCAGCGCTTGTTGGGTGGCAGATCCGCAAGGTCCGGCCGATGCCCCTCTCGTGTATGAATGATGAGGTAGCCGCCCTTACGCATGGCGGCGAGCACCTTGCCGATTGGCCCGATGGGCGCACGCGTCAGCAAGATGTCATAGCCCATGCTATCGACATAACCGCCTTCACCGCAGAAATCGGTCTGCATGTCGATGATGATCAGGGCCGTGTTTTGCGGGCGAAGATCGCCGTTATAGGGCCAGGGATAGGGATTGGCGGCAACAGGGCCGTCCGCTGCGGGTGCGGCGGCGAGGTTCAGGGCAAGGCTCATGCCGGTCACTCCGCTGCGTCGCTAAAGGGTTTCTGTCCATAGACGCGCTCCGGCACGGCAAAGCCGCAGGAGGTTCCGTCGGTGTGCACCACCTCACCTTCCCAGGGAAGGCGATACTTTCCTGCGGCAAGATCCGTCATGTAGGTGTAGGGACAATCCTGCGCCCCTCCCTTGACGGCGACATAACCACGGTGGCCGAACTGGTAGATGTTGTTCTCCACCCCCCAGTTGATCCTGGCCTCCCGCACGAGGTCGGGCCGCACCTCGGCCGTGATGATCTCGTTGGGCCGGCTGCTGGTGCCATGGGCGAGAAGTGTGCCGTCGAAATTGACGATCATGCCTTCTCCCATGGAATCGAATGTGCCGTCCGTTCCGCACATGCAGACATTGGCTGTGACCATGAGATTGCAGAAGGCGTTAGACTGGTTGGTGAATTTCCAGCTATCCCGGATCGGCGCGGTGTAACCCGCCGTACGGATCATGATCTCCGCGCCCTTGTAGGCACACTCGCGGGCCATTTCCGGGAACATGCCGTCGTGGCAGATGATCAAAGCCAGCTTGCAGCCTTTCGGCCCCTCGATCACGGGGATGCCTCGGTCGCCCGGCTCCCACGGTTCGACAGGAACCCAGGGATGCATCTTGCGGTAATAGAGCTTCAGTTCCCCCTTGTTATCGATGATCAGGCCGGAATTGTAGGGCATGCCTCCGGGATTGAGTTCCATGATCGAGAAGCAGCCCCAGATGTCGTTGTCGATACAGGCCTTCTTGAAGGCGGCGACTTCCGGACCGTCGAGCGTACACATGATCTCCGGATTGGTGTCCATGGAAAGGCCATGCAGCGCATATTCGGGAAAGACCACCAGATCCATCGACGGCATGTTCCGCCGTGCCTTGGCGACCATGTCGACGATGACCTGCGTCTGCCGGGCAAGATCGATCTCCGTCGCGACGGTCGGCAGCTGCAGCTGCACCATGCCCAGGACCACGCCGTTCGGGGCCTTGTTCAATCCGCCTAGTCCGCTCATTTCATGGCTCCTTATTTGGTGATCGAGAGTTCGCCCGGCGCGCCCTTGAGCGACCGGCGGGGCGAGGTGCTGGCAATCATGATCAAGAGGGTGAGGATGTAGGGTGCGGCGTTGAAGAAGTGGTAGCCGCGCGAGATACCGATGGACTGCAGGGCAGGGCCGAGCGCCCCGGCCGCGCCGAACAAGAGCGCCGCCCAGAAGCAGGCGATCGGGTTCCACCTGGCAAAGATCACCAGCGCGACGGCCATCAGGCCCTGACCCGATGACAAGCCCTCCGTCCAGCTGCCCGGATAATAGAGCGACAGGAAGGATCCGCCGATGCCGGCGAAGAACCCGCCGGCCATGGTCGACAGCAGCCGGACCTTGTCGACATTGATGCCGAGCGCCAGGGCCGCCGGAGCGCTGTCACCGGTGGTGCGTATCGTCAGGCCGTAGCGGGTGTTCTTGAGCGCCCACCACAGGAACACGGCCAGTGCGATGCCGAGCAGGAACAGCGGATTGATTTCCAGCGCCTGACGCACGGCAGGATGGTCGCTCCACGCCCCGAAGGAAATGGAGGGCAGGCGCGGCGCCGATGGCTGGATGTAGGCCTTGCCGAAAAAGAATGCGAGTCCTGTGCCGAACAGCATCAGGGCAATGCCGATGGCAATGTCGTTGACCTTGGGCAGCTTGCACAGATAGCCGTGCAAGGCGCCGAAGGCGGACC
>JBNKGB010000102.1:0-16059 GCA_050289605.1 Roseibium sp.
GTCCGGCATTTTCAGGGAGACATGCCATTGCGCGGCCAGCTGGCGCAGCGCCTGGGCAACCGGATGGCTTGATTGGGCTTCCGCAGACGCTGCCACGGCAAGCAGCGTTTTGGGTTCGTTGTTGAATGCCATGACATTGGTGACCATCAGGTCGGGTCCGGACATGACGGCGGCCTTGTCGATCAGGATATCGCGCGCCCGTGCAATCTTGCGGAACGCGCCCGGCGCCAGTTCACGTGCACCCGCGCCAAGCGCCGCCCTGTGAAACACCTTGTCGGCAAAGGCATTGATGCCGTCGAGAAGATGTGGCCAGGCCAAGGGGAGGGTGACAGCGAGCACGATGGCGGCGGATGTCATATCGGCGAAGATCCACCATGCGGTGGCCGCGCCAAGTGCGAGCGACAGCGCAAGGCTGGCTTCGGCAACGCCGCTGTGGTCCCCGCGCGGCGGCAACAGCACAACACCAAGGGTGCGCAAGATCATGAGAAACCCGGCAGCGAGGGCCAGCGCTTGGGCGCCGTCGCTCCGAAGCCCGACCAGTTGGAAGCAGAAGGCAATTCCAAGCAGAAACGCACCAACAACGACAGTAAAAATGGTTAACGGGCGGCCTGGGGGCGTGTTCAGTGAGAAAGAAAGAGCCAAAAGAGAAAAAATTGAAGAAAACATGCCGAAAAATAGGGCGCTGTACTTGCCGAAAATCGTCGTTGCTGCCGACACGGACGCAAGCTCGGCTGAGCCTGTTATGCTGGCCAGGACAAGAAACGCCGCGGCAAGCGCAAAGGAAAGCAGCCAGATAATTGAATTCAAAGATATTTTCGGCATGGCCGGTTGACTTCCGTGACAGGGAATCCGTGTTTGATTTCGCGGGCGGGAGACGAGGAACGGAAGATTTGTGCCCGGGGCGACCGTCAAAAAATGCAGGACGAACCTGGTGCGGGCAATGGCACGGGATTGCGGAGAACGGCTGGGTGCCCGGATCGCGGGCTGTAACCTGATAAAATTGCCGAGTATTTGAGCAGAGAAGATCTTGAGCTCATTTCGAGATGACGTAGAATAATATTGAAATTTTTTGAGAAGACCCATCATATTTAAGGGTCGAGAAATGGTAGTCCAGTGGACGAATTTTCTTTCGGGGTATGGTATATTGACGGGAGGGCCTCAGGACCCTCCCTTTTAACTTTTAGAGCGTCCTTTTTTTGGCCTTCTGAAGCGTCATACGGTCGTTAACAGTTTGTTTATTTCTTGGTCTGCCAGGGGCCGGTTCACGTTTGACTTGAGAGATGAAATCGCCGGCGGCAGCAACGGCAAAATCTGCCGGGTGCGGTCTGGATTGTGGTTATCGGACGGCCACCGACGGAGAATCGGGCGAGCGGGCCGAGTCAAGCCGGCGACTCGCCTGATTTTGAAAAAAGACTCATCTTCAGGGACTTGACCCGTCAGCCACCAGGATGCTCGGCAGTCTGGAGGTTGGCGCGAGACAGCAATTCCAGCGAAGGCATAAGCGACAGCAGCTCCCGCGTGTAGGCGTGTTGCGGGGCGTCGAAGAGCTGGTCGCAATCGGCCACTTCACACAATTCGCCGTTGCGCATGACGCCGATGCGGTTGCACATCTGCCGGATGACAGCGAGATCGTGGCTGATGAACAGCATGGTCAGGCCCAGTTCCTCCTGAAGATCCTTCAGCAGGTTCAGGATCTGGGCCTGGATCGACACGTCCAGCGCCGACGTCGGTTCGTCGCAGATGAGAAAGCGCGGCCGGGTCGCCAGCGCCCGGGCGATCGAGATGCGCTGGCGCTGGCCGCCGGAAAACTCGTGCGGGAACTTCTGGCCGGCAGCCGTGCCGAGGCCGACATGGTCGAGCAGGTCGTCGACGATCTGCCGGATTTCGGAATTGCCCGAGGCAAGCCGGTGGAACCGGATCGGTTCGGCAATGATGTCCCTGACCCGCATCCTGCCGTTGAGCGAGGAATAGGGGTCCTGGAAAATCATCTGCATCTGGCGCCGCATCGCCAGCACGTCCGTGCGGTTCTTCAGCGACGTCAGCTCGGTCTTGCCGAACAGGATGGAGCCGCCGGTCGGCTGGTAGAGCCCGGTGATCAGCCGGGCGATGGTCGATTTGCCGGAGCCGCTCTCGCCGACGAGGCCGAAGGTCTCGCCTTCACGGATGTCGAAGCTGACCTTCTTGACCGCCTGAAAGTATTTGCGTTTTGACGGAAAGATCGAACCGCGGGTCTCGAAGCGCATGTCGAGGTCGCGGATCTGCACCAGCGGGCCGTCGACCCTGGCATAGTCGCGCGCCTTGCCGAGCCAGTGAGTCGAGATGTCGATCTGCCTTTGCGGCGTGCCGGCTTCCTCTATGTAGTTGACGACCGGAAAGCGGTCGACCTTGATGTCCGGGCGCGGAACGGCGGATATGAGGCTCTGGGTATAGGGATGCTCGGGCGCTCCCAGCACCTGGTTCGTCTCGCCGTATTCGACCAGCTTGCCGTGATACATCACCGCCACGTGGTCGGTGATGTCGGCGATCACACCCATGTCGTGGGTGATCACCATCATCGCCACGTGGCGCTCCTCGCAAAGCTTTTTCATCAGCACGAGGATCTGCGCCTGGATTGAAACGTCGAGCGCGGTCGTCGGTTCGTCCGCGATCACCAGCTCCGGTTCCGCGCACAGCGCCAGGGCGATGACGACGCGCTGGCGCATGCCGCCGGAGAACTGGTGCGGGTACTGCTTGACGCGTTCCTCCGGGTTCGGGATGCCGACCGCGTCGATCAGTTCCACCGCCCGTTTCTGCGCCTGTTTCGCCGACAACGGCAAATGAGTGCGGATCGTTTCCACCAGCTGGGATTCCACGGTCTGCAGCGGATCGAGCGACGTCAGCGGGTCCTGGAAGATCATGCCGATCTTGCGGCCGCGCAGCAGCCGTTTTTCCTTGTAGGGAAGCTGGTCGATTCGTTTGCCGTGAAGCAGAATCTCGCCACCGGCGATATGGCCCGGTTCCTGCAAAAGTCCGATGACCGCATTGCCGACCGTGGATTTGCCGGCGCCCGATTCCCCGACGACTCCGAGGACCTTGCCCGCTTCGACGCTCAGCGTGACATCGTCGACGGCGACAAAAACGGATTTGCGGGAGGGAAATTCGACCCTCAGATCCTTGATATCAAGAACGCTCATGCCGCCCTCACCGCAGTTTCGGGTTGAGGGCGTCGCGCAGCCAGTCGCCCAGAAGATTGACGTTCAGAACCAGCAGGGCCAGCGCAAGGCCCGGGAAGATCGCGATCCACCATTCGCCCGAATAGAGAAAGTCGTTGCCGACGGCGATCAGCGTTCCAAGCGATGGCTGGGTGGGCGGCATGCCGACCCCGAGGAAGGAGAGCGTGGCCTCCGTCACGATGGCGAGCGCCAGGTTGATGGTCGCGATCACGAGCACCGGTCCCATGACGTTCGGCAGGATATGGCGCGCCATGATGGTGACGGAAGGCAGGCCGATCACGCGGGCCGCCTGCACATATTCCTTGTTCTTCTCCACCATGGTCGAGCCGCGCACCGTGCGTGCATATTGCACCCAGAACGACAGCGAGAGCGACACGATCAGGATATAGAAGGCGAAGACCTCCCTGTTGAGCGTGCCGAAAATGCCGTGAGCGATGCCGTCGATCAGCAGCGCAATCAGGACGGAGGGAAAGGTGAGCTGGATATCGGCGATGCGCATGATGACCGCATCGACGCGCCCGCCCATATAGCCGGCGACCAGGCCGAGCGTGATGCCGATCGTGGCGGCGGCGAGCACCGAACAGAAGCCGACGATCAGCGATATCCGCATGCCGTAGAAGATCCCCGACAGCAGGTCCCGTCCCTGGTCGTCGGTGCCGAGCAGGAAATTCGGATCGGAATATTCCATCCAGACCGGGGGCACACGGGCGTCCAGGATCGAGATCGAAGCCAGGTCGAAGGGGTCATGCGGCGCGATCCATGGGGCGAGAAACGCCAGCAGAAACAGGACCAGCGTTCCCAGGGCCGCGAGCACGGTAATCCTGGACCGCAGGAAGGAGTGGAAAAGGTCGCTGTCGAGCGCTCTGGCAAGGCGGCCTTGCGCCGGTTCTGGCGCAGCCTGCGGTCCGCTGCGGTCCGAGACGGCGGCCTTGGCTTCTTCGTTGGAGACGTAAGGCAAGTGCGAAAGCCTCCCTTATGGCCGCCCGACCCGCAGGCGCGGATCGACCAGGAAATAGAGCATGTCGACGATGAAGTTGATCGCCACGAACAGGAAGGCGGTCAGCAGCAGATAGGCGGACATGATCGGAATGTCGACGTTCTGGACCGCCTGCAGAAACAGGAGACCCATACCCGGCCACTGGAAAACGGTTTCCGTGATGGTGGCGAACGCGATGATGGAGCCGAGCTGCAGGCCGGTGATGGTGATGACCGGCACCAGGGTGTTCTTCAGCGCATGGCGGAAATTCACCAGCCGGTCCGGCAGGCCCCGGGCGCGGGCGAACTTGATGTAGTCGGTGCGGATGACTTCCAGCATTTCCGCGCGGATCAGGCGCATGATCAGGGTCATCTGGAACATGCCGAGCGTGATCGACGGCAGGATCAGCGCTTTCAGCCCGGAGACCGTCAGCAGTCCGGTCGTCCACCAGGAGCCGATCTGAACGGTTTCGCCCCGGCCGAAGCTTGGCAGCCACTGCAGCGTCACGGAAAAGAGGAAGATCAGCAGGATGCCGATGAAGAAGGTGGGCAGCGAGATTCCGACCAGTGAAACCGACAGGAACAGTTTCGACACGGGCGAATCCCGGTTGAGGCCGGCATAGATGCCCATGGGAATGCCGACCATGAGGGCGAACAGCGCCGAGGCGAAGCTGAGCTCCAGCGTTGCCGGAATGCGCTTGGCGAAAAGGTCCGCGACCGGCTGGCGGAACTGGTAGGACGTGCCGAAATCGAATTGGGCGGCGCCGGCGACGAATCGGAAGAACTGAATTGCAATCGGGTCGTTGAGACCGAGCTTTTCGCGAAGGGCTTCCCGCGCCTCGATGGAGGTCTCGATACCGACCATCTGGTTGATCGGGTCACCGACGAACCGGAACATGGTAAAGGCGAGAAGCGCGACCACGAGCATGACGATCAACGCCTGCAGGAGACGGCGCGTTGCAAATCCGATCATTTCCGAACTTCAGGTCTGGGCGTGAAAAGGAATGGGCAGGAAAAGGCTCTCCCGGCGGGGCCGGGAGAGCGAATGACGGCCGGGCGGATCAGTTCTTGGTCACGAAACGGAATTTGAACTGGTTGTCGGCACGCTGAACGAGCTTGACCTTGTCGGAAACGCCCCAGGCAAGACCCTGCTGATGCAGCGGTATGTAGTAGGCGTTGTCGTGGCTGATCTTGAAGGCTTCGGCGATCATCGCATCCCGCTTCTCCGGATCGACTTCGACAAGGATGTCCTTGGTGAGGCTGTCGATCTTCTCGTCGCAGAAGCCGCCGAGATTGAACGGAGCCCCCTTGCCGGCCTCGTCGCGGCAGTTCATCAGGTTGGACAGGACGTTCCAGCTGTCGAGCGAACCGGGTGTCCAGCCGAGCAGATAGAAGGACGTGTCGAAGCCGCCGGAGGCCAGCACCTTGGCGAAATATTTCGCTTTCGGCTGGGCGTTGAGGTCGACCTTCACACCGACGCGCGCCAGCATGGCGGCGACCGCCTGGCAGATCGCTTCGTCGTTGACGTAGCGGTCGTTCGGACAGTCCATGCCGACGGAAAAGCCGTCTGGATATCCCGCTTCGGCCAGAAGCGCCTTGGAGGCTTCCGGGTCATAGGGGTAGCGCTCGAACTCGCCTGCCCTGGAGAACAGGAAGGGAGAAATCATGATTGCCGACGGGGTCGACAGGTCGCGCATCACCTTCTTCTTGATCGCCTCGATATCGATCGCCTGGTAGAAGGCCTTGCGGACCCTGGCATCCTTCAGCGGGTTCTTGCCCTTGACGTCCGAATAGAGCAGCTCGTCGCGCACCTGGTCCATGCCCAGGAAGATGGTGCGCAGCTCGGGGCCGATCAGGGCCACGGTGCCGTCGTTGTCGTTGACGCGTTTGATGTCCTGGACCGGGATCGGATAGACCATGTCCAGTTCGCCGGACAGAAGGGCGGCGACGCGGGTGGCGTCGGAGGAAATCGGCGTGAATTCGACGGTGTCGATATTGTGCTTGGCCTCATCCCACCAGCCGTCGAACTTCTCGAAGACGGTTTTCACGCCGGCTTCGTGGCTGACGATCTTGAACGGACCGGTGCCGTTCTCATGAAGGGCGGCGTAGGTCGGTGTGGTGTCGGACGCGGAGGTGACCTTCACCGAATCGTTCTCCGTGGTCCAGTCCTTGTCCATGATGTAGAACGTGTCCCACTCGAAGTGCAGGATCGGATTGGGACCGGGCAGAACGAAATCGACGGTGTAGTCGTCGACGATTTCCACCTTCACGGCGGCATCGACGCGGGTGCTCAGGTCCGAGCCCTCGGCGCGCACGCGATCGACGGAAAAGGCGACGTCCTCGGCGGTGAAATCGTTACCGTTGTGGAACTTCACGCCCTTGCGCAGGTGGAAGCGCCAGCGAGTCGGATCGATCACTTCCCAGCTTTCGGCAAGCGCGGGTTCGATCGCAAGATCAGGGCCGCGGCGGACCAGCCCTTCATAGGCATTGCCGAGCGACGACAGCGTGAAAGTCTCGTTGAGACTGTAAGGGTCCAGGGCGTTCAGCGAACCCTGGAAGGCGTATTTCAGCGTTTCTGCCTGAACGGACATGCCTGCTCCGCTCACCAGCAGCGTTGCTGCAAGCACGATAGATTTTTTGTTCATAATCCCCTCGTTTCCGGTTCCCCGAATGGTTCCGTGGGCAGCTTCGCTGATGCCCGTCTTTCTGCCCGAATTGTCAAAAACAACTATGGCACTGCAACTGTCTGTATTCAAACCCGCTTTTCAATCTATTTGCGACAAAGTCGCTGTCAGCCTGTCCAGAAAGGCGGCGCAACGGTCGAGTTCCGCCAGTTCTATGTATTCGTCCGGCTGGTGTGCCTGGTCGATCGAGCCGGGGCCGCAGACGATGGTGGACAGGCCAAGATCCTGGAATATGCCGCCCTCGGTCGCGTAGACGACGACATGACGCGCATTGTCGCCGGTCAGCCGGCGCGCGGCGGTTTCCGCAAGGCCTTCCGGTTCCTCCCTCAGACCCGGCACGTTGGCAAGCTCGGTGACATCGATCCGGCAGTCCGGGGCGACCGCCTGCATCTCGGGCAGAATGTCCGTGTCGATAAAGGTTCTGTATCGCGAAACCCAGTCCGCCGCAGTTTCTCCCGGTAGAATGCGGATATCGGTGACGAACTCGCAGGTCTGGGCGGTGATGTTGTGCGCCTGCCCGCCCTTGATGGTGCCGCAATGGAGCGTCGTGTAGGGTGGTTCGAACGGGCAGTCAGGATCGGCCTTCGCCCGGTTCGCGGCCGTCTGCCGGTCCATCCAGCCGATGAGGGCGGCTGCCGTGGATATGGCCGACACGCCCCGGTGCAACTGGCTGGAATGGACGGGATGGCCGTGGACAACCGTCCTCAGGACGACGATGCCCTTGTGCCCCGTGACCACCCTCATGTTCGTGGGTTCGCCCACGAAGGCGATCCCCGGCCTCGGTCCCGTGCCGAGCATGTCCCTGACGAGCGGGGCCGCTCCGAAACAGCCGGTTTCCTCGTCATAGGACAGGGCGATGTGGATCGGTTTCGTAAGGCCCGCAGAAAGGAAATCCGGCACCTTTGCCAGCACGGTCGCCGCAAAACCCTTCATGTCCGCGGCGCCGCGGCCATGGAGCCGGTCGCCTTCCTCCCACGCGGTGAAGGGATCGCGGGACCAGTCCTGTCCCTCGACCGGCACCACGTCCGTATGGGCGGACAACACGATGCCGCCGTCCGTCTGCGGCCCGATCAGGGCATGCAGGCCCGCCTTCTGGCCGGTTTCGTCGGGAACACGCCGACACGCCACGCCCCAGCTCTCCAGGTAGCCCTCCACGAAGTCGATCAGGTCGAGATTGCTGCGGTCGGAAACGGTGTTGAAGGAAATGAGTTTCTCCAGCATTTCCCGGGGCGAATAGGTCTGGCTCACGAGCCCTCCATCGGTTTAGGGTCAGGACCTGTTAATATGGTTGGAATGGCGCTGCAAACGGCGATGAGCTGCAAGGAAAATCGCGAAAGGCGGGCTTTCTGCAGCTTTGCGCCTCGTATCCGAGCAAATTCGTCCCTACCATTTCAAGCATATTAACAGGTCCTGACCCTAGTCACTTGGCAGCAAGGGTCCCGTCATCGGGGACGAAGAGAGCGTCCAGGCTTTTCATTGTGAAGATCTGCAGGGGAATTTCCTTGCCCCGCAAAGTGATTTCGGCGGTTTCCGCGCCGGGAATGCCGGCATGTGCTGCGTCGATCACCGCCTTGGAGACCGCCAGGAAACTGTCATGGGCCTTGTTCTCGGCTTCCAGCCGGCTGGCGGTGTTTACCACGTCGCCAAGCGCGGTCAGGCCGCCCTTCGCCCGGCTTGTGCCGGCCGCTCCGATCCGGCCCAGGATGGCCGGTCCGAGGTGAAGCCCGATGCCGAGGCGGATGGGGTCGCGGAACTGGGGCCCCTTGTCCGCTTCCAGGGCCTTCATGACGCCTTCGATCCGGCGGCAGGCCCTCAGCGCCTGCCGGGCGCCGGTTCCGGTGTCCGTCTCCATGCCGAAGATCGCCATGATGCCGTCGCCGATGAATTTGTCGACGAAGCCGCCCTCGGCGCGGATCGCCGCGGACGACTGATCCAGATAGTTGTTGAGCAGATAGACGACGTCGTAGGCGAGTTGCGATTCGGTGATCCTGGTGAAATTCCGGAGATCGACGAACATCACCACAACGTCCTGTTCGACGCCCCAGTGATAGGCGTCGCCAAGATGCTCGCTGTTGCCCGCGCCCGCCTTGACCGGGACGAGCGGTTGCACGGAGACATCGTGATGGGGGCGGATCTGGCAGGCCAGCCGAATGTTCTCCCCCGCCGAGATCCTGGCAAGAACCGCTGCTTCGGCGGCCTCCGGCTTGCCCAGATGCTGCGCGCCCTCGAGCACCTTCACTCGGCAGGTGGAGCACCGCGCCCGGCCGCCGCAGACCGACGCGTGGGGAATGTCCTTCATCCGGCTGATTTCGAGCAACGTCGGGCCGGGAACGGCCCGGACCTTCAGATCGCCCGGATAGGTGACCGAGATGCCGGGGGTAAAACGCCGGGCGAGGTAGCGGACCAGCACGACCCCGAGGCTGATCAGGATGAGGCCGAAAACCACGGCCCGCGCGGTATCGGTCAGTCCGTTTACCCACTGGGTCTGGTCGTCCGTCACCTGCAGCCTGACCTCCCTGGACAGACTCAGTCGCCGGGCCCCTTCGATGAAGCCCCAGAGCGCCAGCACCGGTACCGAAACCGCGAAGGCGAGTGCCGCCCCTTGCAGACGGCGGTAGAGCGGATATAGCCGCAGCCAGAAGTGAAGTCCGATCATCGCGTGGGTCCACACCACCAGCAGCAGCACGCCCTGCATGAATGCCTTTTCGGGCCAGAGCAGCGTCAGCATCTGCTCGTAGGTCGGCGAAAATCCGAACTCCTTGGCAAGCCCGATGGTTGTTGCGACATGGGGGATGAGTGTCCAGGGAATATAGAGGCCGAGCACAAGCTGCGCGAACTCCCAGCGCGGGATCTTCAGCGTCCGCCGCCGCGATGTCCGCCACAGGGCAAGGCAGACATGGGTGAGGGCCGACAGGATGAGCACGGTTTCGCCCGCCATGCTGCGCCAGACCCAGTAGTGCCACGCGGAAGCCTTGTCCATTGCCTGGAAGGAGATGATGCCGAGCGCGTGGTTGAGAAAGTGGCTGAGGCAGAACGCGAACAGGATGAGCCCGCTCAGAAGACGCAGGCGCTGGCGCCAGTTGCCGGAGCCCGGGCGGCTTCCGGGTCTTGCTGGCGGCCGGGTCGTATTGACGGAAGTGGACGAAGAGCCGGGTCTGGTCATGAAACACTTGAAAATCAGGTTGCCGCGGACGGTCCGCATTGCCGGTTAGGGGAAATCAGTGACCTAGCAGCCGGGCCCGGTCAACCGCAGATCTTGAAAACGATCCTGCCCCCCTTGAAACTCACGTCACAAAAGGCAAGTTTGCTGCCGAAAACCGAACAGGAAAGGGAACCGATGAAACTTTACGGCATCAAGAATTGCGACACCGTCAAGAAAGCCCGGAAGTTCCTGGAGGATGCCGGGATCGACTACGACTTCCACGACTACAAGAAGGATGGCGTTGATGCCGGCAAGCTGGCCGCCTTCGTCGGCGAGTTCGGCTGGGATTCGGTTCTGAACAAGCGCGGCACGACCTGGCGAAAGCTGGACGAGGCCACCCAGGACGGCGTCACCGATGCCAAAAGCGCGCTCGACGTGATGATCGAGAACCCGTCCGTCATCAAGCGGCCGATCGTCGAGGGTGCCACCAAGAACTTCATCGGATTCGACCCTGTCGCCTGGGAAATGGCGCTGGAGCTGGGCGAACTGAAGTAGAAGCCTTTTCAAGGAAGCAAGAGGCGCAAGTCCCGCAAACCGTCGGCAAGGGTATTTCCCTTCCTTCGTCATCCCGGACGCAGCGCAGCGAAGATCCGGGATGACGAAGGATGTGAGCTGGCGTTCCGGGCCGCCAAATCATCAAGCTCCGCCAGGCGCGTTACCCATGACCGGTCGAACCTGAGCCAATCACCACGTGCGGCGCGGGCCGATGTCGATGTGGTAGTGGCCGGAGGGGTAATACTTGTAGCCGCCGACTTCCGGCTGGGCCTTCAGGAAGGCGACGACGGAGGCGGGGTCGCCGCCGACGGCGAAATCGACCGCGCGGCAATTCAGGTGATAGGAATTCCTGGCGCCGCCCTTCCACCAGTTCTCCAGCCACCAGCGCTTGGTGGAACTGACCGTGACGGGGCCGTAGCGGTCCGTGACCCGGTTCAGCACCTTCTTCAATTTGCGCGGAACGCACCAGGAAGTGTCGTCGTATTCGATGCTGTCGTGGGACGACGTCATCCAGCCCATGCCGGTAACGCCCGCGACCGAGCCGCAGCCGGCCAGCGTGGCGGTCATTCCGAGGACAATGAGAGTGGCAAAGAAGTGTTGACGCATGGCGGGTTGCCTTGTCGGTTTCTGATCTTGATGTCTTCCCCCGTCGCCAAGACTCCGAAAATTTGATTAAAATTGTGATGAGAAACGTGGTTAACGGCGCCGGGAAGCAAGCCTCCCGGAGGCCGGAGATGTGCTGACGCCGCCGGCGTTACCGCCCTCGGCCCGATCATTGAATCGCGCGCTCCGCAAGGCAGTGAAGCATCAACTTGAAAACAGGGGGCAATTGCCGCGCGGCGACCGCCGGGAATCAGGCGACGGTCGCGAGCGGAGACAGGACCGGCATGCCGTCGCGTCTCAGCTCCGAATGGACCCAGTCGCGGAAAAGCCGGACCTTGCGGCTGTTCCGGTTGGCGGGTGGGTAGCTCAGATACCAGCTTTCATCGTCCGCCCGGCACGTCAGCTCGAACGGCTGGATGAGCTGGCCCGTTTCCAGTGCCGTCTTGCAGAAATAAGGCGTCAGGATCGCGACGCCCTGCCCCGCGATCGCCCGGTTGGCTTCCAGCGCCTGGGAGCCCATGCGGGAATTCGGATGCCCGCTCAGGTCGACGTCCGGAAGGCCTGCCGCCTCGAACCAGATGGTCCACCAGGGATCGCTCGGATCGACCAGGGGCAGCTTCAGGAGATCCTCGGGCTTTTCGATCCTGCCGATGGTTGCGGCGAGAGATGGGCTCAGCATAGGTGAGAAATCCGCCTGGACGATTTCGTGGGCGATCCACCCCTTGGGCGGTGCATTGCAGGCGGAGACGGCAAGATCCGCGTTGTCGAATTCGGGCGAGGCATTCGGCCCATAGGGCAGGATGCGGACCGCGACATCGGGATTCTGCATCTGGAAATGCACCAGCCGGTTCGACAGCCAGTTGACGGCGAAGGTGGTGTTGCTGGAGACGACGAGCAATCCGGCGTTCTGTTCCGCGACGTCCTCGAAGGCGTCGCGCAGCGTCGAAAAGGCTTCGATCACTTTTCCGGCCAGCCGTGCGCCGTTGTCGGTCAGCTCGATCTTGCGGGCCTTGCGGGTGAACAGGGCAAAGCCCAGCTTCTCCTCAAGAAGCTTGATCTGATAGCTCACGGCCGCCTGGGTCATGCCCAGTTCCTCGCCCGCTTTCGTAAAGCTCAGATGGCGGCTCGCGGCCTCGAAGGCGCGAATGGCGGACAGTGGCGGCAGGTTTGTCGACATGGATAAGTCTCCCTTATGCAAACCTATCGAAATTTCGTTGGTAAGACAAGCTGGGACGGCCGATATATAGCTCACAAGACAAGGAGTTACAAAGATGTCACGTCTTTCGCCTTCAAGGAGCGTCGCGTTCATTCATCAGCAAGGCTTGGGAAATTCATTCAAAAGGCTTATCAATTCGGTTTTTGTCCGGCTGGCGCCGGGCGCGCGCAGGAGGCTGGACGTCAGGGATTTGCCGCCTGATCTGCTGCACGACATCGGCCTTCCCGAGGGTCGGCACCGGGCTGCCTCCTTCGAAGACCGGTGGCGTGCGGAGCTCGACTGCATGGACCGGTAGGGCCGGTCGGGCATTTCCGGCCGGTACCCCGTCCGGCCGGACCGGCGGGCTTCGCCGGATCTTCCGGTGGAGCCTGCCCTACCGGGTCAGATCAGGCGATCCAGTGCCGGCAGGATTTTCTCATAATCGAGCCGCCCTCCGGTGAAATAGCGCATCAGCAGCGTTCCCATGAGCAGGCACATTACGCCGTCCGCATTTTCCTTGCCGCTCAGGCCCTCGACCTGAAGCCGCAGTTGCTCGTTGGCGAGCACCATCGCCGGATCTGCGGCAATCTCCTGCCGGCTCTTGCCGCGCAGATAGTCCAGGAGCAGCGACATTTCGCTGGCGAATTCCGGTTCCATGCGCCGGGCGATTCCAAAGAGGGCCTCGGCCCGGTCCGCTTCCGGCGGTTTGCCTGCGAAGGTCTCCTCCGGCGAGTTCATCACGACTTCGGTGCAGGCAAGAAACAGGCTCTTCTTGCTCGGAAAGTAGTGATAGAGCGCACTCTTGGAGAGCCCCAGCTCTTCGGCAACTCGCCGCATTCCAAGGCCCGAATAGCCAAATCGTGAGAATAGCGGCGCGGCCTGACGGGCCAGCTCGCGGCGATGGGCGTCGTGATCGATCTGTTTGGGCATGTTTTCGTCCAAGTGGTCGGTAAACATATTGACCAAGGCAATTTGACTCGTCTAGGGTTCTTTTTCGTCCAGGTGGTCGAAATAAAAACCTGCCGCATTGCCCATCCGGGCAGGTGATGCAGGTTCCTTGCCGCTCACGAGGGAAATCATGACCGGATCAGGTGGTGTCAGCCGGGAACATGCGCCGTCCACGACGGCAAAAGCGGTCTTTGCGGGCCTGCATCTGGTGAGCGTCGCCACCTGTGCCTGGCTGTTGCTCGGCAATGGCTGGCTCTGGCTGGGTCATGTGACCGGATGGAACCTGAGCCTGTCGGACCCCTCCCGGGGCAAGCTGCTGCTGGCCTGCGCGGTCCTCTATTTCACCCGCCATCTGCTGACGCTCTTTTACCTTCTGAAGCGGAAGCTGGAGTATTCGGAGGCCCTTGGGCTCGCCCTGTTCATGGGCATCGTTGAAATCGGATTTCTGCTGTTGGGCGCGGGGGCCTTCAGGAACGCCGCCGTGCCCTTCGGCTTGCTGGATTTGATGGGAGTGCTGTTCGTGCTGCTGGGCTCGTTTCTCAACAGCTGGTCCGAGCTGCAGCGCGCCTGGTGGAAACAGGATCCGGCCAATCGCGGCCGTTGTTACACTCGGGGACTTTTCGGCTATTCCATGCACATCAATTTCTTCGGTGATAGCGTACTCTTCACCGGCTGGGCGTTGCTGACGCATTCCGTCTTTGCCCTCATTGTGCCTGCCTTCATGGGCCTGTCCTTCGTTTTCTTCCACATCCCCGCGCTCGACGCCTATCTGTCGGAGCACTATGGCGCCGATTTCGACGCCTATGCGGCACGGACACGGAAATTCGTTCCTTTCCTCTATTGAGACCCAAGGCGGCCAGATCGATTGAGGCGCAGCGACCGCCGACCGCGTCCGGGCGGCCTCATTCGCAGTGAAGCCTGTCCAGCATCCGGCAGGCCCCGTTTCCAGCCGCGCAGTCCGCGGTCAGCTCCATCAGGGCGGCTTCCAGCTGTCTCAGCTCGGCGATTTTCCGTCGCACGTTTGCGATGTGCTCGCCTGCAAGGTCTAGGGCCGACTGGCAGTTGGCTGGCGCGGTTTCGGCCAGATCCAAGAGTCGTCTTGCCTCGGCAAGCGGAAAGCCGAGATCGCGGCACCTCTTGAGAAACCGCAGGCGGTTGACGTCCTCCGCCGAATAGAGGCGCCGGTTGTTCGGCGCGCGTGCCGGCTTGGGAACGATGCCTTCGCGCTCGTAATAGCGGATTGTCTCGATCCCGACCCCGCTCTGCCGTGAAGCCTTTCCGATCGCAAACATGTGACACTGCTCCGCTTGAACCTGTAGCTGCTACAGAAGTTACCTTGTCTGCGAACCGGTATCACCTCGAAATGCCGTGATCGGTCCGGGAGAGGCACAATGCGCAAGTTCGTAGGTCTCAGCATCGCCAGCTCCGCCGCCGCGTTCGGTGTCGCGGCCTGTTGCGTGCTGCCCATGATTTTCCTGCTGGCGGGGCTCGGCGGCAGCTGGCTTGCGGTGTTCGGAAAACTGGCTGCGACCGGCTATTACGTCCTGGCGGCCTCGTCGGCTCTCGTGGCGATATCGGTGTTCCTGGCCGTAAGGAACGGCTCGCTTCCAAGGCTGAAATGGTGGCTGGCGGGCAGTGCCGGCCTGTCGCTGGCGGCCTGGATCCTCGTGATCAACGAAGCAAGGCTCAACGACTACCTGATGACGATGATGTGAAAAGATGGCAGATAATTCAACGGTGCTGGAAAGCACGCTCACCTGCCCTGTGTGCGGACATGCGGAGACCGAGGTCATGCCGGAGGACGCCTGTCAGTGGTTTTATGAATGCAAGGCCTGCCACGCGGTGCTGAAGCCGAAACAGGGCGATTGCTGCGTCTACTGTTCCTACGCGAGCGTGCCGTGCCCGCCGGTGCAGCAGGGCGGAAATTGCTGTGGCGGCAGCTAAGGCCGGATCGTCTCGGCCGGCCTCGGGCGCGTTCACGGTCTAGATCAGCAGCGCCCAAAGGGTCGCCGCCAGCATGGCGGCCGCCATGAGGACGGTGATCCCCCGCATGAGCCTTCCGTCGCCGATCAGAGCGAGAATGGAGACCCCGACCAGGGCCCAGAGCGAATGGAACACCAGCCCGCCGAGCAGAAAGCCCGAGGCGAGGATGAGCGCGTTTTCGTTGATGCCGAGGCCGTTGCCGGCAAAGAAGGTCGAAAAGGCCACCAGGTTCATGGCCCAGGTCTTCGGGCTGAGGGGATGGATCAGCAGGCCTTCCCAGAAACTGGGCAGCGCGACATCACCCTTCGGCCTGACGGTCAGCGAGACAATTCGCCAGGCGAGATAGGTCATATAGGCCATGCTCAGGACCTTGAAGAGCGTGACGAGCGGACCGCCGCCGGCCATGACATGACCGAGACCGTAGGCGACGCTTAAGGCCAGCGGCAGATAGCCGACCTGCGCCGCCAGAATGACCGGAAAGGCCGTCCGGTAGCCGGAAGACGCACCGATCGCGAGAAAGGTCAGGTTCCCGGGGCCGGGTGTTCCGGTCATTACGATGACGAACACGGCAAAGGCCATAAGCGTGGCGTAATCCATGAGATGTCTCCAGACAATATGTCGGATTGCTCGGTACACTCGATGCAATCGATACAATGTGTGGAAACACTAATTGTCTTGAGAAATTGTACCAGTCAATGATAACATTGTCCTTATGACAATGTGGATCCCGAACATCGAAGCGGCGCAGGGGCCGATTTACCT
>JBNKGB010000103.1:0-16033 GCA_050289605.1 Roseibium sp.
ATACACCAATCGGGGGCTTCACTTCTTTGATTTGGTTCAGGAAGGCAATATCGGTCTGATTAAGGCTGTCGAGAAGTTTGAATACAGGAAAGGGTATAAGTTCTCCACCTATGCGACCTGGTGGATCCGGCAGGCGATCACCCGCTCGATCGCCGACCAGGCCCGCACCATCCGTATTCCGGTGCACATGATCGAGACGATCAACAAGATCGTCCGCACCTCACGCCAGATGCTGCACGAGATCGGCCGAGAGCCGACCCCGGAAGAGCTGGCCGAAAAGCTGCAGATGCCGCTGGAAAAGGTCCGCAAGGTCCTGAAGATCGCCAAGGAGCCGATCTCGCTCGAAACGCCGATCGGCGACGAGGAGGATTCGCACCTCGGCGATTTCATCGAGGACAAGAACGCGGTCCTGCCGATCGATGCGGCCATCCAGTCGAACCTGCGCGAAACCACCACCCGCGTGCTCGCCTCGCTCACCCCGCGCGAAGAACGTGTCCTCAGAATGCGCTTCGGCATCGGCATGAACACCGACCACACGCTGGAAGAGGTCGGCCAGCAGTTCTCGGTGACCCGCGAACGTATCCGCCAGATCGAGGCCAAGGCGCTGCGCAAGCTCAAGCACCCGAGCCGCTCGCGCAAACTGCGCTCCTTCCTGGACAGCTGATTGGGCATCCGTTTGGAAGAACGTTTTAAGAAACCCGGCGGCGACGCCGGGTTTTTCATTTAACTTCGCTTGACCGTATCCCGTTTGAGGCCCGTCTCTTGGCACTGACAGCAGATCTTGAAAGGCCGTTGGAAGATGCCCCGGCTTCTGAGGGGCGGTTTTTGCTTGCCGGGCTCGCCCTGTCGCTGCTGGCCCATGCGCTTGCCGCAATGCTGTTGATGGGGATCCACTTCAACGTGCCCGAGCCGCCGGTGACGCCCATCGAAGTGGAGCTGGTGCCGCCTGAAGAAAAGCAGGTTCCCGAGCAGACGCCTCCGGAAGCCGAGCAGCCCGAACAGCCCGAGCAGTCACAGGAGCAGGAAAAGCCGCAGGAACAGCCGGCTGCGGAAGCGCCGCCTCCACCCCCTCCACCTCCGCCGCCCGCCGAACAGGCGAAGGCGCAGGAGCAGCCGGCGGAGGCAGAGGTGCCGGTGCTGCAGCCGGTTCAGGAATTCGGCGAGGAAGACACAGGGCCCAAGGATCAGTCGGAAAGTCCCGACGCGCAGGCGCAGACCACCGAGGACCGGTCGCAGCCGCAGGAGCCGGACGAGGCTGCCGCAGCTCCAGGCGACGGACCGGGAGACCCGTCGGACGCGGCCGAACAGGTGGACGCGGAGCAGACGGTTGCCGAGGTGGAGGACACCGCCGAGCCCGAACCGCAACCCGATCAGCCGGCCGACCAGCAGACCGCACCGGAAGCAGCTGCCGACCAGCAAGCCGTTCAGGAGGATCAGACCCCGGAGGAGGATTTCGGCACTGTCGGTCCGATCGTGACGGCGGCTTTGCCCGCGCCGAAACCTCCCGCGCCTCGCCGTCCGGCAGAGGGCGAAACCTCCGGAGGCGGAGGCGGGCAGGGCAGCGGTTCAGCCAGGGGGATGACAGCCGCGCGCGAGCTTTATTCGCAGGATATCCTGAACGACCCTCGCGCCCGCACCGCCATGCGCGGCATGCCGGAGGGCCAGCGTCTGAACCTTTTGTGCATGACCGAGCTCAGGGCGCAGCTTACTGTCGCCAGCCCCGCGCCGCCTGAACTGCTGCCGTCCTTCCGGCCGCGTGGCGGTACGGTCCTGGAACCTGCGCGCGCTGCCTTCCGGATGGGTGGCCGCTGGTTCGATGTCGCCTTCCGTTGTGAAACGGACGGCGAGGTGACCCGTGTTCGGACTTTCAGCTACAGGATCGGCAAACTCATCCCGCCTGGCCAGTGGGCGGAGCGGGGACTGAGCGGTTTTTAGGAAGACTCGCCGCGGGCGAGCCGTCCCGGACCTCCGTCACTGGTTGGCGGAGAGCACGGGGTAAAAGGCGGCGCCGGTTTGGAGCGTCTGAATCTCACTTTGCAGGAACGCCTGGTACTGGAGGCCGTAGCCGTAATCGGCGACGAAATAGTCCGGTCCCATCTGCGCCGCCTGGCGAAGCGTCCCCTCATCGGGTTTGAGATCGCCCGCCCGGATGACACCGACCTGCACGACGATCCTGGCGACGGGCTGCGGCGTTTCTCCCAGTTGGTAGGTGACATAGGGGTGGTAGGGCCGCGCCGGGTTCGGAAGCTCGATTTCGCCGTTGAGCGACTGTCCGGGGCCGAGGCGCCTGAAATAGGGCACGTCCGCGCTTTCGACCTTCAAGCCCTCGGGGATCCTCATGAGGAATTTGCCGGCGTAAAGGGTTCCGTCCGCCATGGGCATGACGTATCCGAGCTTCGGATCCACGCTCTGGCTGCCGTCGGCGGCGATCCGGTAGAGAAGATCGGCGACATAGATGTCCGTCGCATCGGTGTTGGTGACCTGATACGAGAGCGAGATATAGGCAGCCGTGATCGCTTTGATGGTGACGGTCAGCATGGGCAATGTCCTGTCGAGGAAATGGGGGCCCGCCGCACCGCGGCGCGGCGAAGGATCGGGCGCTTCGTTCCGTTTCCGGAGCTATCAGTAATAGGGCCTTTGATATTCATGGTCGTTCTTGCCGATCCCGAGGTCGTCGAAATCCTTGCGGATGTTGTTCTCCGTCAGCTTGTTGTCCTTGTATTCGCCAAGCCCGACGGTCTGCTGTTCGTATCCGGGTGCCTTGTGCTTCTTGCCGTCGGCGCCGGTATATTCCACATCGCTGCGACCATCCGTCGTTCCGTTGACGTCATGATAGGAGTGGATCAGCTCATGTCCGAGGCCGATGGCCGGGTCGCGGGTCTTCCAGTCTTCGGCGTTCAGCTTGTCCCGGTCCGGATTGAAGGCGACGGTGTTATCCGAGCCGGGACCCGGCTTGCCGTTGGTCCGGTCGTAGAGGCCGTCGTTCCAGTTGGCCGCGTTTTCCGAATTGCCCTTGCCGGGGGCCGGTGCCTTGATCGTGGTGGTCTTGTCGCTGGAATCCAGCGCCTGCAGCAGTTCCATGCCCGTCGGCGATTGAGCCAGCCGGTCCAGGGCCGCCATGGTCTTCTTCTTGTATTCGTCGCTGCCCTCGACCTTGATCGAGGACTTGCCGTCCTTGATCTTGTCCATGAGCGCCTTGCGCTTCAGGTCGGCAACTTCTTTCGGGGAAAGGGCCCCGCCTGCTCCGGCGCCAGCCCCGGCGCCTCCGCCTCCGCCTCCGCCACCAGCACCTCCGGTGCCGATCAGGACCGTCGGAAAGCCCGTTATGATGGTCCCGCCCTTCAGCGTCAGGTCAGTCATTCGGGCCGCAGGCAATTTCTCGACCAGTACGGTCCATGCGCCGGTGATGATGGGATCGCCGCCGGCCGGCGGCGGCGGGCCGACGCACACGCACATGTCGCTCACCCGGGCCTGGGGCATCTTGCCGGTCAGGACGGTCCAGGCGCCTTTATACACAATGGGGGCCGGAACCCCCATGCACATGGGGCAGGTATGCTGATCCGCGAAAAGACGAGCTGCAGGAAATCCCATGACAAGTCCGGTTGTTGTTGAACGTGCCAAAAGTTTCGGCGGCAGGCCGTTTTTAGTCAATGCCGCCACATCACACTTTTCGCGTTTGTCGAATTAAGGTCGATTCGGCGAAATTTCCCCATGGGCAGGCAAGAAGTGATCCGGAAGCAATGACTTAACAGGTGCAATCCGTTTCGATCAGAAGTAGTGTCTTGGTTGAAACTCATCTACTGATTTGTTCGGGGGAGCAATGATCGGAATAAACAAAACAGCACCCTACTTTCAAAGTCTCATGCGCACGATTGCCGGACTCCTGTTCCTGGAGCACGGAACATCGAAGTTTCTCGAATTGCCGTTCAGCGACATGTCGGGCGTCTCGCCGACGAGCATGGTCGGGATTGCGGGTATCATTGAACTGGTTTGCGGCGGCCTGATCACGGTCGGCCTGTTCACCCGCCCCGCTGCCTTCCTCGCCTCCGGTGCGATGGCCGTGGCCTATTTTCTCGTCCATGCGCCGCAGAACTTCTACCCGCTGCTGAACGGCGGCGCCGAGGCCATCTTCTATTGCTTCGTGTTCCTGTTCCTGGCGGCGGCCGGAGCGGGACCCGTCAGCCTTGACCGGTTGCTCTTCGGCCGCCGGCTGCCCTTCGAGTGCGACATCGCCTGACCCGGTCGGGCCCGAAGCCTTTCGGCGGGCTTGAGACAGATCAGCTTTCGAGCCCGCCGGTTTCCGTACGCATCAGCCTCCGCCGGAGCACCAGCATCGCAAGGGCGGGGACCAGGGTCAGTGCGGCGTTCACGTAAAAGACCGAGGCGCCTGAGTGAGCAACCGCTTCCCGGCTCAGGAGTTCCGTTTCGCCCGGAGCCACAAGGCCGGTCAACACGGCGATGAGCCCGGTCAGGCCGCCGCCGATGGCAATGCCCGCCGAGGAAATGGTCGGCAGGATGCTGGAGACGAGGCTCTGATCCTCACCCTCGGCGTTATACATGAGCGAGCGCATCAGGATCTGGTTGGAAAGTCCGTGCCCGGCGCCGGTCACGATGGCGGCGGCCACGAAGACCGGCAGCGATGCAACATCGACCGCGACGGCCGTCAGGGTCAGCCCCGTGGCGATCAGGAATGGACCGATGGCAAGATAGGCGAGTTCCCGCTTGCGGTCAGGGGCGCGTGCGGAAATCCAGGCAAAAACCGTCCATGAAAAGGCGAGCATGGCGGCGATATAACTTGCCTGTGTCACGCTCAGTCCCCAGTAAACCTGGCCGAAGGTGGTAACGAAGATTGCGCGCACGGCCGCTGCCACGGAAACGAGGAACACGATCCAGGTGCCCAGGCCGATCACCGTGGACGCCTTGAAGGCGTCGGCCGGAAACAAGCGGCGGGAGCTGGCGGTATCGAGCCGTAGCAGCAGGGCGGCGACCGCAAGGCCTGCCAGGATCGTCACTCCGAGTGGAAGCGGCCTGTGCATTTCCCCAATGACTGTCAGCAGGAAGATGCTTGCAGCCAGAAGCAGTAGCCGAAGGCCCAGACGGTTCCGCCTGCCAATCGTCCCGACCTGCTTTGCGGCAGGTTTGGCGGCGCTCCGCCTCGACAGGGCCGTGTTCATGAGGGCAAAGAGCAGGAGAACAAACGGAATGTTGATCAGAAAGGCGGCGCGCCAGGACCAGATTTCGGTCAGGAGACCTGCGGAGACCGGGCCGATGCCGGCTGCGAGAGCCCAGACGCCGGCCAGAAGCGCGAAGATACGCGGGGCGAGTGTACTCGGATAAAGATCCGGGATCAGGGAGTAACAGAGCGCGATGATCAGACCTTCTCCGAAACCCTGAAGCGTGCGCCCCGCGATCAGGCCTTCGAGCGACGCGCTGAGCCCGGCGAGAACGGAGCCGCCCGCCAGCAGCACCGTTGCCAGCAGAAAGGGAAGGCGGGCACCGAAGCGTACCTTTGTAGCGCCTGCCAGACATCCGGCCAGGATGGCGGTCATCTGGAACGAGGAAAACACCCAGTAGGCCCGGTCCTGTCCGCCGAGGTCCCGGATGATGTCCGGCAGAACGGCCGAGGTGACAAAGCCGTTGATGGCGTGGGACCCGACCCCGAGCACCAGTGCAAGAGTTCCGGCAAGCCGTTCCGCTGAATAAAGGGAGGTGTGCACCGAAGGGCTGGCGGGAAATCGGGCGGGCGAGCTGAGTGACATGGTAGCCTCAATAAAGAAAGAATATCCTTTTTATATGCGTGAGTCGTGTATAAAGAAAGGAAAAACTTTCTATATTGATAACTCCGCTTCGGCGGACAAAAACACGGGCGCGACAGCATCCGTCAGCCAGACGCCGTTCCCGGTGAGGTGGAAAACATGCCCCGCCGCGTGCATGGCCGCGGCTGCGACTGTGAGCACGACTGGCTTGCCGTAGCGAGCGCCGACGGCAACAGCTGTGCTCCGGTCCTGAGACAGATGCACATGGTGCCGTTTCATCGGTTTCAGCCCTTCTTTCAGAATTAGCGGCAGAAACCGGGTCGCTGTTCCGTGGTAGAGCATCTCCGGAGGGACCCGCGTCTCAAGTCCGAGATCAATCCGCACGGAATGGCCCTGCCGGGCCCGGATCCGCCGGCCGTCTTCGGAAAACTCGAAGCGCTTCTTGTCGTTGGTGGCAACGACCCGCGCCAATTCGTCCCGGCTGCAATCGATGTCGTGATGCTTGAAGGCGTCCAGGAGCTTTTGAACGTCCGCCCAGCTCCCTTCGGCAAGGTGAAGGCCCGCGTCCTCTGGCTTGTGGCGGAGCCAGAAAGACATGCGTTTGGAAATCTTTGTGTCTGTATTCATTGGTCTTCTTCTTCTTTATTGGCAAAGTCTCAACTCGCTTGCCTTCCCGGCTGGAGCGAAGCGGAAAGCCGGGACCCAGTACTCCCGGTAAGGTTTGGAGCCCTCTGTTGCAGTGGCTACTGGGCCCCTGCCGTCGCAGGGGCGGCGCAAGACTTTGCGATGTTTCTAACAGTGTGGTCGACCGGCCGAAAATGAAACGGCGCGGGTTGCCCCGCGCCGTCCGTTTTTGGTTCAGGCCGCGCCGTCGTCGCGCAGCCGGACGAGGTCGTTCATCAGGCCGCCGGTGCCGTTGTGGACCGTCAGCCGGTCGACCTTGCCGGCAATGGATTCCAGCGCTTCCAGTTCTTTCAGTCGCAGCATGACCGGGTTCTCGGCCATGACCTTGGCCGTGTTCAGAAGCGAACGGGTTGCGTTCGTTTCCTCCCGGCGCCGGATCACGTTGGCTTCAGCTTCCTTTTCCGCCGTCACCACCTTGTTGAGGATCTCGCGCATTTCGCCCGGCAGGATGACATCCTTCAGGACGATATCGGAGACCTCGACACCGATCGTGGCCATGTCGGCCTTGATCTTTTCGGCGGCTTCCGCGTTGACCTCGCCCTTCTTTTCAAGGATCTGGTCCAGCTTCAGCGCGCCGAGCTGCTTCCGGAACACCAGCTGCAGCGCCCGGTAGAGCGTGTCAGTGAAGTCCTTCACCTCGGTGGCGGCCTTCACCGGGTCAACCACGCGGTAGTCCGCCGAGAGGTTGATCCGGATGGTGACGCGGTCGAGGGTCAGCACTTCCTGACCGGTAACGTCGAGAGCCTGCCGCTTCAGATCGATGACCTTCTGCGTCACGGTCCGGCCCGCCTTCCAGTAGGCGTGGAGACCTGCCTCCAGCACCTTGGTCAGCACCCCGTCCATGTGGAGCAGGGCGACGCTGCCGTCGGTGACCGGCACGATGACGAACTGCTGCGTCTGCTTGGCATCGCCCAGCCGGCGCACCAGCTTCTGCGGCAGTTCCGGTTCGGCTTCCGTGTCGATCAGCTGCCAGGTCCAGGGACCCGCATCCCGCCACAGGACGAGCCGCTCGTCCGGGCCAAGAACCGTGTAGACACGGTTATCCCGTTCCACGACGGCGACTTCGCCCGGCTTCGTCCGGACAACCGTCAGGTGCTCTTCGGCGACCTCGGGAAGCTTATCGAAAAGCGCCTTCTCGTAAGGAGAACGGAACTGGGGCGTTGCCATGTTGTGGCGCTCGATCACCAGCGTGCCGCGCTTGTTCGCGAGGCTGTGCTCACCGGGTCCGAGAATGCCCTGCAGTTCCCCCTTGACGAGGTGAACCGCCCGTTCGTTTTCAGAAATCACCACGCGGGTCCGCCCGCGGATCTTGTCGAGAATAGTCGTCATTTCAATAATCCTTCCATAGCGCTAAGGCACTTGGCTGTCCTTTCCTGGGTTTAGGTTCGGTTGGAGGTTGGTTGGGTCCGTTCACTCCCAGCGAAGCGAACGGGGCGAAATCTGAGAGACCCGAAGAGAGCACGAGGTCGCCCGGCGGGCTTCCGGTTAGCGGGCCGTGCGGCGGAGGTGCGAGGCACACCCGTTCGAAAACAGGCGCTTCCGGCAGAACCGCAGCAAGGTCTTCGCCGAAGGCCGGACGAGGGACCTGGCATCGACGGTCAGCCACAGCCGCCCGAAGGCAGGAAGAGGCAGCCCGCGTCCGCAAGCTTTCTCCAGGTCCCGCATTAGAAACAGCACCTGAAGCTGTCGCCCTTCTGGGGCAAAACCGGGAGTCGAACCCGATCCCATAGGGATTACCAGTCGGAGCGGGAGTTGAACCCGCGACCCTCGGATTAACGGTCCGATGCTCTACCCACTGAGCTATCCATTGTACACATGACAGGAGTCGAACCTGTGACCTCCGCGCAACAGCCCGGCGCTCTACCTACTGAGCTACATGTGATGGCATCCGATCGTCCGGAACAGCATCCGTACGTGAAGTCGGCAAGGCCGGATCACGCGGGCGGCAAAAATAGCCGAACCGTTGATGTCCGTGCCGGTGCGGTGACCGGTGAAAGAACCTATACGGCACATCCCTGAAATGATGCAACCCGGAAATGGTGAGAGATGTATTTGAGTAACACTATGTTGTATTTTGGCAACTTGTCGCGACGGCGACAGAGCGTGGCGTAGGTGGAAAGGCGAATTTCCCGCATTCGAGTGAACTTCCATAAACCGCAATGCGGCGTTTTTCTTGCGCCCATACCGGCGCCGGGGCAAACTTCCGGCGCGACAGCAACCCAGTCCCGGCGAGGCCTCATGCCCAACAAGCAATCCCGCTTCCTGATCGATACCTATTTCGCTGCATTCAACGCGGGCGACACCAAGAAAATGGAAAGCCTCGTCACGGAAGACCTGATCCATGACGTCAATCAAGGCGAGCGGCGGATCGGCAAGGACAAGTTCTGGTCCTTCAACGTGCACATGACCCGCTGCTACAAGGAGCGACTCATCGACATCGTGCTGTTCGTCAACGAGGACGGCGACCGCGCCGCCGCGGAGTTCGTTGTGCAAGGGGCCTATATCGACACTGACACCGGCTTGCCGGAAGCGAAGGGACAGACCTACAAGTTGCCCGCAGGAAGCTTCTTCGAAATCCGCGACGGCAAGATCGCCCGCATCACCACCTATTACAATCTGCAGAACTGGATCGATCAGGTGAAGGGCGAGGCCGGAGACAAGGTCGCCGAAGAGGCTTAGGCCGAGTTTCCAGTTGCGCAGGCGTAGTCACATCCTGGCGAAATCGTGTGTTGACCGGAGCGGGCTCCCGGATTTGCACATGGAAGACTTTGTTTTTTCGCCAAGCTTACCCTGACGCCGTTTTCAGGCACACGCAACCGTGAAGTCCGTTTTGTTGACGTAAATAAATAGACCGGTCTATTTTTAATTCGAAAGGCGCGATCCGCGGCTGTGGACGAAAGTCGGTGGCAACGGTGAGCCCCGGTTCCGGGTGAGAAGCAGCGAATGGCAAGAACACGCAACGAAGAATCCTATGAAACGGCAAAGAACCGGCTTCTGGATGTGGGCATGGCTCTCATTCGGGAAAACAGTTTCGACGGCATCGGCATCAACGACGTCTTGAAGGAAAGCAAGGTCCCGAAAGGATCCTTCTACCACTACTTCGAGAGCAAAGAGGATTTCGGGTTGGAAGTCGCCCGATATTACCACGAACAGCAGCTGGCCTTTGCGCAAACCTGCCTGTCGGATCGTTCAATGTCGCCGGTCGAGCGGCTCGAAGCGTTTTTTGCCGGTGCCCGGGAAGGGATGAAAGAGCGCGAATACGCGCAGGGATGCCTGATGTGCAACCTGTCGACCGAACTGGCCGATAAACGCCCGGCCTTCCAGGTAGAGCTAGACCTGCATTGGCAGGCTCTCACCCGGGAGTTGGAGGCCTGTCTTCAGGAAGCGGATCTCTCACGGATTGGCCTTTCCCATCTTACGGCAGGCCAGGCCGCGGACTGGCTGATGAATTCGTGGAGCGGCGCGCTGACGAGAATGAAGGTCAGCCGCAGTGACGAACCTCTTGCGCTGTTTCTGCGCACTATCTTCAACAAGGAAGGCAAGTGAAATGACGTCTGCAAAAACTGTTCTTGTTACCGGAGCAAGCCGGGGAATTGGTCTCCTGACGGCGCAGAAGCTAGCTGAAGAAGGTTATCGGGTATATGCCGGCGTGCGAGACCTTTCCAGCAGGAACGCCCCGGCAGCCAAATCGCTTTCGGACCGGTCGGCAGGGTTGCCCGGAAAGTTGATCCCCGTCGACCTGGATGTGACCGATGAGAACGGTGTTGAACAGACCGTCGCGCAGATCGAGGCGGAGCGGCCGATTGATGTCCTGATCAACAATGCCGGCATCATGCCGGTCGGTCTGACTGAAGGCTTCACAATGGAACAGGCCAAGGATCTCTTTGACGTCAATGTTTATGGCGTCATGCACATGAGCAGGGCTGTCTTGCCGGCCATGCGGGCAAGAAAGTCCGGTCTCCTGATCAGCATCAGTTCCGTAGCCGGCCGTTTTGGTATGCCCTTTTTCGGACTCTATTGCGCCAGCAAATGGGCGATGGAAGCCTATTGCGAGTCGCTTCATTATGAGTTGGAGCCCTTCGGCATCGAATCCGTCCTTGTCGAGCCGAGCGGTCATGGCACGGATCTGGTGACGACTGCGCCCTCGCCGAAAGATCTGCAGCGTGTCGATCAGTATGGCCACTTGTCCAAGGGGCGGGATCGTTTGCTCGGAATGTTCCAGGGCATGTTCGAACAAGGCGAAGCCATCACCGACGCCGGTAACGTCGCCGCCAGCATCCTGAATCTCGTCACGATGGGCGCCCCGCGTCCGATTCGCACCCATGTGGGCCATGACATGGGCGTGAGCGCACTCAATGAGGTGACCGCACCGATCCAGGCCCAGCTGGTGAGCGGACTAAAACCGGTTTACATGGGAGCAACTTCATGACGAAACATGCACTCATTGTAGGTGCAGGTCTTGGCCTGAGCGCGTCCCTGGCCAGGACATTTGCGCAAGCGGGCCTCGCAGTGGCCCTGGCTGCAAGAAACCCCCGGAAACTCGAGGCCCTTTGCGTGGAAACCGGCGCGACGGCTTATGCCTGCGACGCATCGGACGAGACGAGCGTCAAGTCGCTCTTCAACGACCTGGACAACGCGGGCGCCACGCCGGATCTGGTGATTTACAACGCCGCTGGCCGGGTGCGGGGCCCGATTGCAGAGCTTGACCTCGATGCAGTCAAGGCAGCTCTTGCCGTCACGAGCTGGGGCGCCCTTGCAGTGGCGCACGAAGCCGCAAAGCGCATGCTGGCCAAGGGCGAGGGAACAATGCTCTTCACCGGAGCGTCGGCAGGCATCAAGGGCTTTGCCGGGTCGGCGCCTTTCGCAATGGGCAAGTTTGCCCTGCGCGGCCTCTGCCAGTCGCTCGCCCGGGAGCTGTCGCCCAGGAACATCCACGTCGTCCATTTCGTTATCGACGGCGCCATCTACAACCCTGACCGGGATCCGCCCCACAACGATCCGGACAAGACCCTTCATCCGGAGGCGATCGCCCGCACCTATCTGGAGATCTCCCGTCAGGACAAGAGCGCATGGACGTCGGAGCTGGAACTTCGCCCCTCCGTCGAAAAATTCTGATGGTGTCGTCCGCCTGACGGTAAATCTTCTTCGGACCTGCCTAGCAGCATCCGCCCGGATGGCAGCAGGCTCGGACGGTTTCGTTGTTGGCGCAACAATCCTCCAGAAGATAGCGCACCAATGCGCCGATGGCGGCAAAGTCGACCCGGTAGCTGATCTGCCGCGACTGGCGATGCGCGGTGATCAATCCTGCCTCTGCAAGGTTGGAGAGATGAAAGGAAGCGCGTGAGGGTGTGGCGCCGACCGCTGCCGCGACCTCTCCTGCAGCCATGCCTTCAGGGCCGGCCGCGACGAGAGCTTTCAGGATCCGCAGCCGCGTTGCGCTGGAAATGGCGGAAAACGCCGAAAGGGCATCCTCTTCAGTCATATTTCAAACTTTCTTGAAATGTCTTTGCGTCTGTGTCATCTCTTATATTTCAAGGAAACTTGAAATGAAAGGAGAGGTCATGACCTTGAACGAACTTCTTGAAACCCTGACAGCCTTGCCGGCGGAGGCCCCGCTTGTCTTCAGGACCGGCGAGGGCAGTATCGGTGAGGGCTACCATGTCACCGAGTTCAAACACGCTCAGGTGACCGGCATCGATTGCGGCGGACGGGTCGCGGTCTGGGAAGAGGCGGCGCTGCAGTTGCTGGACGGAAAGGGGGGAAGTCATATGCCTGTCGGCAAGTTCGCGTCCATCCTGCGCCAGAGCATCGCCCGGATCCGCGATCTTGGCGATTGTCCGATGCAGGTGGAATTCGCCCACGGCAATCTCGGCTTGCGCGTCTTCCAGCCGTCTCTGCCGGAGCTGCGGAACGGCGTTGTCGATCTGCACTTGTCCGAAGGCCGAGCCCATTGCAAGCCGGCCATGGAGCGGGTGGCCGAGAAAACCGGGATCGCTTCAGGTGCCGCTTCTGCCAGTGTGGCGGGTTCCGGTTGCTGTGGCGCGTCAGCCGGTTCGGCTTGCTGCCAATAAGGGTCGGCACGACCCGCACATTCCGCCTGGGGCGCAGCTGACCTGAAGGCCCGGGGCATCTTCTTAAAAAAAACGACGTGTCAGTGCCGTCCGGCCAAGCTGATGCTGAAAGCCGGGAACGGCATTGACACGTCTAAAATAACTATATAACTAGAAATATGGTTATTTTAAGCGAGGCTCACATGGATGTGGAAGTTGCCGCGCAGGGCTTTGCCGCCCTCGGATCGGAAGCACGGCTGCAGGTAGTGTTGACGCTTGTGAAGGCGGGACAGACCGGACTGACGGTCGGGGACATCCAGAGCCGCACGAACATGGCGGCTTCGACCCTGGCCCATCACCTGAAATTCCTCTCCTCCGCCGGACTTGTGCAACAGGAGAAATACGGCCGGTCCGTGATCAACCGGGCCGCTTTCGACCATCTGGAAAATCTTGCCGGCTACATCCTGAAGGAATGTTGCGCCGACGAAAAGTGCGCCTGACGCCGGGGCCGGCAGGCATGGGAGATGTTTTCGATGACTGATACTTTGAACGGAACGTTGAACGACATCGATACTCCGGACGGATCCGGCGCGGCAAGCTGCTGCGCACCGAAGACGGCTTGCTGCACCGCGCCGGGGACAAAATGGTCCTTGAAGAACCTCCCCGGCGGGAAGCTTCTCCTTTCGACCTGGACCGTGGTGCTCGGCGCACCGCTTCTGGTGTTGCTGCTGGATCCGGGGCAATTCACCGGTTTCGTGACCTTCGCGGTCAGGGCCTTTTCCGGAACGCTTCCCTATATTGCCTTCGCCGTGGTCCTGATTGCCTGGCTCAAGGCCGCCGGTGCGGAAAGCTATGTCGGCAAGGCCTTCGAGGGCAGGGAAGCGCATGCCATCGTGCTGGCCGCGCTTTTCGGCGGTCTCGCCCCCTTCTGCTCCTGCGAGGTTATTCCCTTCATCGCCGGGCTACTCGCGGTTGGTGCGCCGCTGTCGGCTATCATGGCCTTCTGGCTGTCCTCGCCCCTGATCGATCCGCCAACCCTGCTGATCACCGCGGGGGCGCTCGGCTGGTCTTTTGCGATCGGCAAGGCGGTCTTCGCCGTGGCGCTCGGTCTCTTCGGCGGTGCAGCCGTTGCCTTCGCCTTGCGCAAGGGTATCTTTTCCGATCCGGTGCGCAGCGGATCAGCGGCAGGCGGCTGCGGCTGCGGGGCCTCGCCCGCGACCGGCCGGCCTGTCTGGCGGTTCTGGCGTGAAGCGGATCGCAAGGCCAGGTTCGCCGGCGAGTTGAAATCCAACGCCGGTTTCCTGATCAAGTGGCTGGCCCTTGCCTATGTGCTGGAGGCGGCCCTTGTGACCTACGTACCGGCGAGCCTGATTGCAGGGGCTGTCGGCGGGGAGGGGCTGGGCTCCATCGTGGTGTCCGCGCTCGTCGGCATGCCCGCCTATCTCAACAGCTACGTTGCGCCGCCCCTGCTGGCCGGTCTGATGGAACATGGCATGAGCAAAGGAGCTGCCATGGCCTTCATGATCGCCGGGGCCGTCAGTTCCATCCCTGCCATGGCGGCGGTCTGGTCGCTGGTGAAGCCCCCTGTCTTTGCAGCCTATCTCGGTCTCGGCTTTCTCGGTTCGGTGCTCTCCGGCCTGATCTTCCAGTTCGTTGCGTGAGGGGACGGCTATGCACAGCGATGTCCTTGTCACCGTGACCGTCACGCCGCATGAGAACGGTGCGCTGAAGCTGCTCGTTCCCATCGGGCTGCCGACCCCGCATCAGGTTCCGGTCTCCTTTGAGGTTAGGGGCGGAGCGGTCTCCCTCACGGGCGAGAGCACAACCGGACAGATGGCCGCCCTCGTGGTGCCGGACGGATCCCGGCCGATGGAGATCCGTTACGGCTACCGGGAAGGCGGGCCGGGCTATCCGGACGCGGTCTTTACCCCGCGCGAAAACCGCTTCACGCGGGCGGCGCAGGGCCTCGTCTTTGATGCCATCAACATCGCCGACACGCAAAAGGACGGCCATGAGGCCATCCACGCCCTTGTCAATTCGGCGGCGGAGAAGTTCCGATATGCCCATCCTGACGTGCGCTTCAACGACGGTTGCGAGGAAGTGCCTTACCTCGCCTGCGGCCTGACGGAAGGATCCTGCGTCGACATCAACACCTACCTGGTCGCCTCGCTCAGGGCCGCGGGCTATGAGGCCGGCTACATCACCGGCTACTTCTTTCCGGAGGAAAAGAACGGCTCGTGCGACGACATGCATTGCTGGGTGGCCACCCGGCACGAGGGCATCGTTCGGGAATGGGACATCGCCCACCACCTTAAGATGGGAACACGGGAAATCTTCTGCGGATTGAACCCGAAGCCCGGCGACCGGGTGGCGGTCGCCCATTCCATGGGGCTGAGGTTTCCCGAGCTCGGCATCGGCTGCGAGAAGCTGATCGCGGAACCGGTCTGGGCATTGCCGGACGGAAAGCTGGAAGAGGCCGAAATCACCATCAGGCGGGAGTTCCTGCGTTCGCACCGCTCAACTGTTGTCCTTCCTGCCTGAGCGTTGTGGAGCGCCGGGACCGGCGTACGATTTGCGGCAGAACGTCCCTTGCGCTCGCGCGCGGCCCGGCTAATCTGGCGCCTCAAACCGCAGGACGTTTTCATGACAGTAATCGTTGTTGGCGCCGGAATTTCCGGCCTTTCCACCGCCTGGTCCCTGACGAAGAGAGGCGTGCCGGTCACGCTTCTGGAACAGGGACCGATTCCCAATCCCCTCTCGGCCTCCGGGGATCAGCACAGGATCATCCGCCGGGCCTATGGCGGCCAGGGCGGCTATCAGCGCCGCATCGGCGATGCCTATGCCGCCTGGGACGAGATGTGGTCCGATCTTGACCAGAAACATCTGGTGGAAAACGGCTTTCTGCTGCTGTCGCAGGCAGAGGGCGACGAGGGCGATATCTATCGCCAGGGGTTGGTCGAAGGCGGCTATCCGTTCGAGGACCTCTCCCCGAAGGAAACCGCCGAGCGCTATCCCTTCATCGACCCGGACACCATCCGTTTCAGTGCGGTCAGTGAAGAGGGCGGTGTTCTGCTCTCCCAGAAGATCGCCGCCGGACTGCGGAACTGGCTGATCGGCAACGGCGCCACGGTGATGGAAAACGCGAAAGTCACGGCGGTCAACACAGTGGCCGGTACGGTGACCCTCGCCGACGGATCGAGCCTTGCCGGCGATCATGTCGTCGTCACAGCAGGAGCCTGGACGCTGGGTCTCTTCCCGAAACTCGGGCAGAGCCTGACCACCTACCGCACGGCGGTGGTCTATCTCACCCCGCCGGAGGGCCTGCGCGCAGCCTGGGAGCGGAGCCCGGTCATTCTGGACGTCGGCGGTCCGGTCGACGGCTATGTTCTGCCGCCGGTCGCGGGTACAGGCCTGAAATTCGGCGCCGGCATTCACAAGTTCAAGTCCGATCCGGACAGCAACAGGACCGCGGAAGCGGGCGAGGGCGAGACCATTCGCAACCACTTCTCGCCGCCCTTTGCCCGCATCGGCGAATACCGCGTC
>JBNKGB010000104.1:0-15973 GCA_050289605.1 Roseibium sp.
CTTCACTGAAGAGGAATGCTACAACTTCTTTAAGGCTGCCGGATATCGAACCGATTAAACGCGACACGCTCTAGTAGATGAGCCCGGTGGAGACCGACACATAAAGCATCAGTGCGATCGCGATTGCCGGTAGGCTTGCCGAATAGGCAAGTGTCCTCAGCATGTGTTGCTCCTTGGTCAACATGTGTGAAATCGGGGCGGCGACCGGAATGTTTCCTCTGAAAGCTTCGTCCGGCCAGAGTTCGTCATTGCCCGCTTTCGTGGGCATCCCCCTTGCTGACCTGCAATGTGGTGCATCCGGCGCCGGTTTCCAGAGATCAGGTTCTCAAAAAAATGTGTGCGGCCAGGGCAAAGTCGGCGACGCCCGTGTGCGGGCCGGGCAGGAACAGGGTCCGCTGGCCGTAGTATCGCCGTCCGGCCTTTTTGCCTTGCGTGAGTTCCTTCAGGTCCGCGGCCCATTCCAGCTCGGCACGTGGCGGATCGGCGAGATTGGTGGAGAAAAGCCGCGCCTCCTGCAGCAGTTCCGTCGGCAATGTCGCCGCCGGATCGAGCACGTCGATGTGGCATCCGGCGGGCGGATCGAGATAGGTCAGCGCGTGAAAGGTTCCCGTTTCGATCTCCGGGCCTGCGATACAGATCATGTCCGCGCCTTCCTGGGCGGCATAGATTTCGTTCGTCACGCCGAGGTGAACCTTTTTCAGCGAGGGCAGGCCGGCGATCCTCTTCTGCGTTTCCGGGGAGGTGCCCGCAAGCAGAATGGACGTGAAGTTCCGGACCGCGGCATAGGCGGACAAAAGCCTCGGCAGCCGCGGGTCGTCGCCAATGACCAGCAGCCTCGTGGTGTCCTCGCGGGACAGATAGCTGGCCGCCAGCGCATGGGTGCCCGCCGACCGCCAGACGTTCAGGCGCATGCCGTCGAGGAGCGCAATCGGCTGGCCGCCGGACCCGGAAAAAAGAATGTAAAGGCTGGAGGCCAGGCCCTGGTGTTCCGGCAGGTCGAGGGAAAGCGTACAGCCGATATAGCCGCGTTTGACGTCGCCCTGGGCACTGAAGTCGGTCCAGGCGGGCTGGAGCGAAAAGGCGCCTGAAAGCTGGTTCAGCCTGGAGATTTCGAGATCGGGCGTGCGGGGAGCGATCGTGTTCGACCGGAAGGCCCGGCGCAGCGTTTCCAGAACGGCCCTGTCTTCAAGACAGGCATCGATCTCGTCGCTGGAAATAATGCGCATCGTTCAGTTTTTTAAACTCTCGTCACGCCGCGGACCGGGTGTCCGGCCCCGTCAGGCCCTTGATCCCGCTGCCCGGCCGGTTGTCCGCATGTATCCCGCGCAGCTGGTCGGCTTCCTTCTGCCACTTGTCCGCTTCCCGCCGCTTGACGCGAGCTTCCTTTCGGTAGCGGCCCTGCCGGGCCCAAACGGCAATCCCGCCGATGACGACACCGACGGCCACGCTGGCAAAAAACACCCAGAAGAGAGGAACATCGTGAACCGTCAGCCGGGGATCCTGAGGATCGAACGGATTGAACGACAGCGAAACCTCGTGCCGGTTGGCAACCGCAAGGGGAACCAGAACCACGATGATGGCACCCAGGATCAAATATTTGAGGAAGCGGGCCACGTCTGTCTCTCCGGATATGTCGGTTCACGGTTCCATTTTAGACGAGTGTCCCGGGAAGGGGCAATCACTCCTCGCCGTGGTCCACACCATCGTTCAGACGCAGGCGCATTTCCTTGCCGGTCTTGAAGAAGGGGACGTATTTTTCGTCCACCTCGACCTTCTGACCGGTCCGGGGATTGCGTCCGACCCGGGCAGGGCGGTTCTTGACGGAGAAGGCGCCGAAGCCGCGCAGCTCCACCCGGTCTCCCCGCATCAGGGCTTCCGTGACCTCATCCAGAATGGCATTGACGATATTCTCCACGTCCCGTTGATAGAGATGCGGATTCTGCTCGGCTATATGCTGAACCAACTCAGATTTGATCATGAAGAGCCCCCTCACTTACGGATGACTGTCTGCCGCGTCAGAAGCCTGCCAAACGGATACGAGCCCGTCAAGCGTAAGACCCCGTGGAATCAGCCCCTTAGCCTCATTTAGCGGATTTATCAGGGCTGAGCCGATGCCTTTGCCGAATTCACGGGAAATTCTGGACGAGAACGGCAGTTCATCCAGATTGTCCGACGACGCCCATGTGATCACGGGAAGATCCTTGGCGACGCCTTTTTCGCTTTCAAGCCAGTCAACGGCCTTGTCCTCGCCGCCGATGGCATCGACCAGCTCCATTTCGAGCGCATTGTGGCCGGTCAGGACGCGGCCGTCGGCAAGCTCCCTGGCTTTTGCCGGGTCAAGCTGGCGGCGTTCGGAAACCAGACCGACGAACCATTCGTAGGAGTCCATCACGAGCGATTGGAGCATGGCGCGGGCTTCCGGCGTCGAAGCGGAATAGAAATCCGGTTCCGCCTTCAGAGGAGCGCTTTTGACGGCCTCCATTTCGACGCCCACGGTCTGCATCAGCTTTTCGATGTTGCCGAACTGGAACAGGACACCGATCGAGCCGGTGATGGAATTGTATCTTGCGACGATGTGGTCCGCGGCGAGCGCGACGAGATAGCCGGCGGATGCCCCGATCGTGCGGATTTCCGCAACAACCGGCTTCTTCCCGGCCAGTTCGCGCAGGGCCTCGTAGAGCGCTTCGCCACCGGTGGTGCTGCCGCCGGGCGAATTGATCGATATGATGACGCCCTTGACCGCGTCTGACTTGCCGATTTTTTCGATCATCTGCAAGGTCTTGCGGTTGTCGTAGATGACCCCTTCGATCGGGATGCGCGCAATATGCGCCTTGCGCTTGGAAAGGTCGCCGGCGCCGGACACATAGGCGAACCCGGCAAGCAGGGCGAGCGCAAGGATCAGAAACGCGGCAACCCGCCAAAAGGTAACCTTGCGCCGCAGGCGCCTGCGATCAACCAGCGTGTCAATATCAACCGACATGAAACCCCCGGAGTCCTGAGTAACGCAAAACAGTCAGCAGTCTTGATAGGATGTCTGCCTGAAGGTGCAAATGAGATTACTAATTTCATTGATAAAAATGGCATATATGCGGAGGCGTGGCCATTCCTGTCCCGGCGGGGAGGATCTTGCCGGGCGGGGCAAGCCGGCAGGGAGTGTCCGGCCGGGAGTGTCCGGTCGGTGGCCGGGAGACTGCCAAGCCGTGGTCCCGGCCGGCATAGGCAAACACCGCGCGCAACCGCGCGGGGCAGTTGCCGTCAGTTGATTCCTGTGAGCTGGATCTCGAACGTCAGGACCTTTCCGGCCAGCGGATGGTTGGCGTCCAGAACCACTTCATCGTCCGAGATTTCGGCAACAGTCACGGTCATCATCTGGCCGTTCTCGGTCCGTGCCTGAAGCTGAAGACCAATGGAGAGAGCGACATTTTCCGGGATGTGCGTGCGCGGAACGGCCTGCGTCGCCGCCGGGTTGCGGGCACCGTAGGCGTCTTCGGGCTCGATGCGGACGGTTTTCTCGTCGCCGACCTTCATTCCCGGAATGGCACTGTCGAGGCCCGGAATGATCTGGCCGGATCCCACCGTGAATTCAAGCGGTTCGCGACCTTCGGAACTGTCGAAGACGGATCCGTCGTCCAGGGTACCCTTGTAATGAAGACGAACCGTGTCGCCGCTCTTGGCTTCGGTCATGGTGCCATCTCAATTCTGTCTGGAGGTGAGTTTTGAGGCCGCGAAGGGTCTTGCGGGTGCTCGTCGTATTCACCAGCGTAAAGGACCATGGCGAAATGTAAAGACTGCCGACCGGCCTGCATCCTATTCGGCCGGCCCGGGTTTCCCGCGCAGAGGTGCCCGGCTGAGATCATTGAGGGATTCCGTCGCCTTTTGCAGGAGGCGCATGAATTCAATGGCTTCGTCGTCCTCAAGGCCGCTGAGGATAACCTTCTGCGCCTTGGCGACGGCCGGTGCGAGCCGGTCCAGTGTCGCGGCGCCGTCCGCGGTCATGTGCAGGACCTTGGCACGTTTGTCCCTTTCGCTCGTCTGCCGGGACAGGAAACCTTTCTGCACCAGCCGGTCGACAACACCTGCGATCGTTGTCCGGTCGTAGGCGATCAGGCCGGCCAGGGTCACCTGGTCGATGCCCGGGTTTGTGTTGACCCTGTGGAGGGCTGCAAACTGGACTGGCGTCAGGTCGAAACCCGCCGCTTCCACTTCCGTATGAAAAACCGCGACCGCGATCTGCTGCAGCCTTCGGATCAGGTGTCCCGGCATGTCCCTCAGTTCCGGCATGGCATTCTCCTGGTCAAAATAGGAAGTATGCTTCGTATATTGACAGCATACTGATAATCAGTATACTTCTTTAATATCCGATCTGTCGATACTCATCCGGGCATCTTCAGGGGGAAAGCCGGAGGCGGGAAACCCGTTCCGGACCAGAAGCGACGGAAAAAAACTCGCAAAAACAATCGAGTTCCACGTGGTCCCATCAACAAGCCGGAGGAAATAGTCCCATGCAGTTCCATCTCAACGGTTTCAGGGCCGGTGATCCGGACGTTTTCGAACCGGCGGATAACGCGATCTGTCCTACCGACGAGGACAGTCTGCCGGAAGAGGTGGACGTTCTGATCGTCGGTTGCGGTCCGGCCGGCCTGACGCTTGCCGCGCAGCTCGCGGCCTTCCCGGAAATCAGGACACGGATCGTCGACCAGAAGGCCGGTCCCATGCAGCTCGGCCAGGCGGACGGAGTAGCCTGCCGCACCATGGAAATGTTCCACGCCTTCGGTTTCGCGGACCGGCTGATGAAGGAAGCCTACTGGGTCAACGAGACAACTTTCTGGAAACCCGATCCGGAGCAACCGGGCAACATCGCCCGCAGCGGATGGGTGCAGGATGTCGAGGACGGCCTGTCCGAATTCCCGCATGTGATCCTGAACCAGGCCCGGGTGCACGACTTTTACCTGGACGTCATGCGAAATTCCCCGAACCGGCTGGTCCCCGATTATTCCCGGCGTCTTGAAGGGCTTGAGATCGAGAACCCGGCAGACGCGAATACACATCCGGTGACCGTCCGGCTGTTTCGGACGGACCCGGAACACGAGGGGCAGGTGGAAACGGTCCGGGCGAAATACGTGGTCGGCTGCGACGGTGCGCGCAGCACCGTGCGCAAGTCGCTCGGACGGGAGCTGACGGGCGACAGCGCCAACCAGGCCTGGGGCGTGATGGATGTGCTTGCCGTCACCGACTTTCCCGACATCCGCTTCAAGTCGCTGATCCAGTCTTCCGGCGAGGGCAGCATTCTGATCATCCCGCGCGAGGGCGGCTACTTGGTTCGGATCTATGTGGAACTGGACAAGCTGAGCGACAACGAACGCGTCTCGAGCCGGAACATTACCGTCGATCACCTGATTGCCGCCGCCCGGCGGATTCTCCATCCGCATTCGCTGGACGTGAAGGAGGTCGCCTGGTGGTCGGTCTACGAGATCGGCCAGCGGATCTGCGACAAGTTCGACGATGTGCCGGAAGATCAAACCGGATCACGCCTGCCGCGTGTCTTCATCGCGGGCGACGCCTGCCACACGCACAGCCCGAAAGCCGGGCAGGGCATGAATGTTTCCATGCAGGACACGTTCAACCTCGGCTGGAAGCTTGCCCATGTGCTGACCGGCCTGAGCGGTCCCGAGCTGCTGTCCACCTATTCAGCGGAACGCAAGGACATCGCGCAGAACCTCATCGATTTCGATCGCGAATGGGCGAAGATGCTGAGCGCGCCGGTCAGGTCCGAAAGCAATCCGGACGGCGTCGAGCCGGCGAAAGTGCAGAAATATTTCGTGCAGCACGGTCGCTACACCGCCGGTACCGCTTCCAGGTATCAGCCTTCGGTTCTCACGGGTGGGGGCAGGCACCAGCAACTGGCAAAGGGCTTTCCGATCGGCATGCGGTTTCATTCCGCGCCCGTGATCCGGCTGGCGGACGCCAAGCCGGTGCATCTAGGTCATACGATCAAGGCGGACGGCCGCTGGCGTATCTTCGCCTTTGCGGGCAGAGGCGATCCGGCTTCAGGCAGCTCCTGCATCCGGGCGCTCTGCGACTTCCTGCAATCGTCGCCGGATTCGCCGGTCCTCAGGCACACGGCAACAGGAGAGGATCTCGATGCCGTTATCGACGTCAGGGCCGTCTTCCAGCCGCCGCACCGTGAACTGGCCCTGGAGGCAATGCATCCGTTCCTGCTGCCGGCCAAGGGCCGTTATGGGTTGCTGGACTATGAAAAGATGTTCTGCCCGGACTTCAAGGGAGGCCGTGACATATACGACATGCGCGGGATCGACCGCGACCATGGCTGCATGGTGGTGGTGCGCCCGGACCAGTATGTCGCAGACGTTCTGCCGCTGAGCGCCCAGGCGGAGCTCGCCGACTACTTCAGCCGCATCCTGCGGCATCGGGATTGAGCGTGTGGCTTGATCCGTCTTGTCCGGAAGCCCGGCATAACCGCCGGGCTTTTTTCTTTTGCTCCGCCCGTGGCTTGCCGTATCGGGTTGGCGATGGGCGCTGTTAGACCGTCACGACGATCTTGCCGAATTGCCGGTTCGATTCCAGGAAGCGGTGCGCCTCGACGATCTCGTCGAAGCGGAATGTTCTTGCAATCACCGGGCGCAGCTCTCCCGTCTCAAGGCCATCCAGAATGAAGGTCCTTGCTTCCTCCAGGCGCTCTCGCACGCCGGTAACCTCGTGAACCAGATAGCCGCGTAGGGTCAGGCATTTTTCCAGCACCGTGAGCAACGGAAAGGGGGTCGGGTCGGGTCGGGGCTAAGCCCGCCATATTCGATGAGAATGCCTCCACGTGACATGGCCGTGGAGAGCGGTTCGAAGATCTGCCCACCGACCGCATCCAGAACGACCCGGATGCCCGCACCGCCTGCGATCCTTTTCAAGCCTTCGTCCAGAGCCTCGTCTTCGAGAACGATCACATGAGCTGCACCGGCCTCACGCAGGGCCTCGGCCTTCGCGCCGGTTCTCGTGATGGCCACCGGCACGGCGTTCAGCTTGTTGGCGATCTGGATGGCGGCGAGACCCACGCTGCTGGAGGCCGCGGTGATGGCGACAAAATCACCGCTGCGCATTCCGGCGACCTGAACCAGAGCGCCATAGGCAGTCAGAAAGGGCATCCATGTGGCGGCTGCCTCCTCCCAGCCGAGCAAGGCGGGATGTTTCACGACGGAGGTTTCCGGAACGACGATCCGTTCGCTATACGTGGGGGCCGCTGTCATTTGGATGGGCGGAATGATGCTGACCGCATCGCCGGCGCGAACGCTTTCGACCCCGACGCCGACCGCCCGGACCCGCCCGGCTGCTTCCAGGCCAAGGCCGGACGGCAAGACGGGTCTTTCAATGTAGTTCCCGCGCCGAAGCAGGGCCTCGGCCCGGTTGAGGCCGAGCGCCTTCACCTCGATCTGGACCTCGCCCGGTCCGGGTTCGGGAACTTCCACTGGCTCGATCCTGAGAACCTCCGGGTCTCCATATTCGTGAAATCTGACTGCGCGCACCATGATAAACTCCTGAACGATTTGCGATGAATGAGCTTTCCCATGATGTGAAATGCGGATAAATCCGATGAATGGACTTTCATTAATAACTATGAGTTTTGAATATGGATCGCCTGGCCAGCATGGAAGCCTTTGTGAAGGCCGTGGATCTCGGATCCTTCGCCGCCGCCGCGGATGCGCTTGAAATCTCGCCGCCCATGGTCGGCAAGCATGTACGCTTTCTGGAGCAGCGGTTGGGTGCCACGCTGATCAACAGGACGACGCGGCGGCAAAGCCTGACTGAGTTCGGCAGCGCCTATTACGACCGGTGCAGGATCGTGCTGGCCGAGGTGGAGGCAGCCGACGCCCTGACGCAGGACTATCTGGCGGAGCCGCGCGGACGGCTCAGAGTGACGATGCCCGTTCATCTGGGGCGCCACTGCGTTGCGCCGCTGCTGATGCAATTGACGCAGGTTCATCAGGGCCTCGATCTGGACCTGTCGTTCGACGATGGCCTGACCGACCTCGCCGAGGGCCGCTTTGACCTTGCGATCCGCACGGGGGACCTTCCCGACATGGCGATGGTCACCGGCCGCAAGATCGCGAGTCAAACCATGGTGACCTGCGCCTCGCGGGAGTTCATTTCCGTGCACGGCCGCCCGAACTGTCATCGCGACCTGCCGGACTTTCCGTTAATCGCCTACCGCCGGAACGGACCCGTAGCCGCCTGGTACTTTCCAGAGGAAGGCGGCCGGATCGTAGATTTCGTGCCGACGGCGCGATTCCGTTTCGACGATCTCGATGCGATTGCCGATGCGGCTGTGTTGGGGCTCGGCATTGCCTGGGTGCCGCGCTGGCTCGTGCGGGATCGGCTTGCGTCCGGTGCCCTGGTCGATCTGCTGCCACACGAGAAACCGACGCTTTACGATTGCTATGCGATCTGGCCGAAGTCTCGCCATTTACCGCTCAAGGTCCGGGCCGCGGTGGATTTGCTGGCTGCTTCGCTGTCTGGGCGGCTGGCGTGACGCGACCTGCTGCAGCCAGTGCACTCCTGCCGGGCAAGCCTCCTGTGCTTTCACCAGCGCATAGGGTCATCGACATGATTGCCGTCTCTTTGATTTCGAACGGCTCTTTTCAGTGAAGGGCTGTGCACTGGGATCAGACATTGTCGATGGGCTGCTCAAGGAGGTCGGCGGCGACGTTGCCAGGGTGAACAATATGCCCGGCATTTTCGGCGGGCTTGTCGCCATTTGGGGTCGAAGTTCTATTTCGGGATGTTGAATTCGGTGGGAGCGCCGTTTTCGACACCGTCGAGCAGCACGAGAACGCGATAGTTTTCTTCAGTCTCTTCCAGAAGGAGCAGGGTTTCCGCGCTGTCGGATTTTTTCAGTCCCGGAAGCTCGCCGAGAAAGATCGGCTCGTGATCGTCCTTGCCGCCGCTCCAGAACCAGACCGTCGGTTTGGGGGATGGCGGGCGGCGCTTCTCGCCGCAGGTCTGGGCTTCGTCTCCACGTCTGTCGTCGCTGCGCCCCGACAGGATCAGGAAGCCGGTCCCGACCTTGGTCAGATCCCGGATACCGACATTGTCGCCGAGTTTGACGGCGGTGATATGCGCCTCTGGCGCCGCCGTCTCGAACAGGCCGGACCGCGACACGCGCAGGATCTGGGCGTGTCCGGAAATGCACGGGCTTCGCAATCCGAAGAGCAGCTCGTCACCGTCCACTGCAAGGCCTTCGATGGTGATCCCATTGCGATCAAGCTTCTGTTCTGCGTGGGGACCGAGGCTGTCGCTGGACTTCAGCACTTCCCGCAGCAGCGCTGTTCTGGAGATTTCCGTAGCGGGTTTGTCACCGCCAAAGGGAAAGGCCGGCAGTCCGGTGGCAGGGTCGACAGGGATGCGGAACACAAAGAATTGGGAGAGCCTCAGGTCTCCCTTCCTGGAAAGACCATGCGATCCGGTGACATAAAAATACGCGTCTTCCCCGTCCTTCATCGCAGGCGCATAGGCGACCGCTTCCGCGTCGATCTCCTTCATCTTCACGCCGCCGACTTTCTTGGGAAGGAGGGGAAGGATCGGGCCGGGCGTGAGGCGTCTGCCGTCGATCGTGAAGAACTGGGCGTACTTCTTTTCGTCGTTGACGGCGAGGCAGATATTCGTGGGCCTAGCACAGGCCGCACCACTCAAGGACGACCGGGCCTCCCGGCTTTTTCCGAAGTCTTCCGTCAGCGTCCAGTCATCAGGCACACGGGTGATATCGGCCAGCGCAGGGGCTATCCAGAAGAGCGTCAGAACTGCAAGGACTATCGGGCGCATCGCTCGCTTCTTGAAAGAGGCAGTGTCAAAAATCTGATTAGCGCTAGTTTCGCCAGAGCTCCTCCTGAAGACAACCGTGGAACGCCTGGGATTGTCATGCGTTTTTCGAAAGGCAGTTCTCAAACAAAAAGCCCGGCATTGCTGCCGGGCTTCTGCGTTTTCTGTTTTTAAAGAAACAGAAATCTTAGTCTTCGTTCTGCTGCTTCAGAGCCGCACCCAGGATGTCGCCGAGGGACGCGCCGCTGTCGGAAGAACCGTACTGAGCGACAGCTTCCTTCTCTTCTGCGATCTCGAGAGCCTTGATCGACACGGTGACCCGGCGGGTCTTCTTGTCGAACTGGGTGATGCGGGCATCGAACTTGTCGCCGACGGAATACCGCTCCGGACGCTGTTCTTCGCGGTCGCGGCTGAGGTCTGCACGGCGAATGAACGCGGTCAGGTCGCTGTCTGCGATCTTGACGTCCAGGCCGCTGTCCTTGACTTCGATGACTTCACAGGTCACGACGGCGTTCTTGCGCAGTTCGCCGGCAGCGCCGGAATCCATCGGGTCGCCGGAGAGCTGCTTGATGCCGAGGGAGATACGCTCCTTGTCGACGTCAACGTCCAGAACGACGGCCTTGACCATGTCGCCCTTCTTGAACTCTTCGATGACCTGCTCGCCCGGACGGTTCCAGTCGAGGTCGGACAGGTGGACCATGCCGTCCACGTCGCCGTCGAGGCCGATGAACAGGCCGAACTCGGTCTTGTTCTTGACTTCGCCTTCGACTTCCGTGCCGATCGGGAACTGTTCCGCGAACGCATCCCACGGATTCTGCAGGGTCTGCTTGAGGCCCAGCGAAATGCGGCGCTTGACCGGGTCGACTTCCAGGATCATCACTTCGACTTCCTGGGAGGTGGACACGATCTTGCCCGGATGGACGTTCTTCTTGGTCCAGGACATTTCGGAAACGTGGATCAGGCCTTCGATGCCCGGCTCCAGCTCGACGAATGCGCCGTAGTCGGTGATGTTGGTCACGGTACCGGTGATGCGCTTGCCGGCCGGGTACTTGACGCCGATGCCATCCCACGGATCGCTTTCCAGCTGCTTCATGCCCAGCGAGATGCGGTGTGTGTCCTGGTTGATGCGGATGATCTGGACCTTGACGGTCTGGCCGATCGACAGGATTTCCGACGGGTGGTTGACGCGGCGCCAGGCCATGTCGGTGACGTGCAGCAGGCCATCGATGCCGCCAAGGTCGACGAACGCACCGTAGTCGGTGATGTTCTTGACCACACCTTCGACGGTATGACCTTCTTCCAGGCTCTGGACCAGTTCCGAACGCTGTTCGGCGCGGGTTTCTTCCAGGACGACACGGCGGGACACGACGATGTTGCCGCGGCGCTTGTCCATCTTCAGGATCTGGAACGGCTGCGGGGTGTGCATCAGCGGGGTCACGTCGCGAACCGGACGGATATCGACCTGGGACCGCGGCAGGAAGGCAACGGCGCCATCCAGATCGACGGTGAAGCCGCCCTTGACCTGGTTGAAGATCTGGCCGTTGACCTTTTCATTTGCTTCGAAGGCAACTTCCAGGCGGACCCAGCTTTCTTCGCGGCGGGCTTTTTCGCGCGACAGAACAGCTTCGCCGAGAGCGTTTTCGACACGCTCCAGGTAAACTTCAACTTCGTCGCCGACCTTCATTTCGCCTTCGCGGCCCTTGGCGCCGAATTCCTTCAGCGGCACGCGGCCTTCAACTTTCAGACCGACGTCGATGACAGCCAGGTCCTTTTCGATGGCGACGACGGTGCCCTTGACAACGGCACCTTCGTAAAGATCGTTCTGGACGAAGGACTCTTCGAGAAGAGCGGTGAAATCCTCCATGGAGGGATTGTAATCAGACATAGATTCTCCTGGCGCCTCTTGGCGCGCCGCCGGCGGGTTGGTGTTGCACTCCGGATCTGTCCTTCTCCCGGGATCGCGGTTTCCGCGGATCCTGCCGCTAAAAGCGGGCCGGCGGGGCGGGAGACGGAAAATCCGGTCTCGTCACAGGACACCCAATCAGAAGGCGTCCCGCCGAAATTCGTTTGTTCTTTTCAAGAACAGCGGCTTCAAAGCCGCAAGCGTTCCGGATGCGCAAACAGGGGCACACCATGGGTGAGCCCCGCGTCCTGATCAGGCATCCCTGGCGCGGGACACGATCTCCACAGCCGCCTGGAACGCGGTCTCTATATCCATTTCCGTCGTATCAAGCAAGACCGCATCGTCCGACTGCTTCATCGGAGCCACCGTTCGGGTACTGTCGCGTTCGTCCCGGCGCTTCAGATCTTCCAGCACGGAGGCGTAGTTCGCCTCCTGTCCCCTGGAGAGCATCTCGTCGGTGCGCCGCCTGGCACGGGCCTCCGGAGCGGCGGTGACGAACAGCTTCACCGTTGCATCCGGGCACACGACCGTGCCGATGTCGCGGCCGTCCAGAACGGCGCCGGGCGGCGTTTGTGCAAAGCGCCTCTGAAGTTTCACCAGTTCCTCGCGAAGTCCACCGAGGACGGCGATCCGGGACGCGGCTTCACCGATCTCATGGGCAGACAGCACGGACTTGTCCACCTGGGCAAGGTCGAGGTTATGGGCGAGCTCGATGGCGACTTTCTCGTCGCCGAGCGGCAAGCCGTTGGCGAGCAGCGCCGCCGCGACTGCGCGGTAGGTCAGGCCCGTATCCAGGTGGCGCAGACCGAAATGATCGGCCAGCCGCCGTGCGAGCGTGCCCTTGCCGGAGGCTGCGGGACCGTCGATTGCAATGATCATGCGGCCTCGCTGCTGTTTGCGGAAAGTTTGGCGCCAAGGCCCTCGAAGAGCGATGTGAAAGTGGGGAAGCTGGTCGCGATAACCGCACCGTCATCGACGGTCACCGGCTTATGCGCTGCCATGCCCAGAACCAGGAAGCTCATCGCGATGCGGTGGTCGAGATGGGTCACCACCGTGCCGCCGCCGATATTGGCGGCCCCGCCCGTGACGGTCAGCGTGTCCTCGGTCTCAATGCAGGGAATGCCGTTGGCTTCAAGGCCACGGGCAACCGCGGCCAGACGGTCGGATTCCTTTACGCGCAATTCGTCCAGCCCCGGCATGAAGGTGTCGCCCTCGGCAAAGGCGGCGGCAACGGCCAGAACGGGGTATTCGTCGATCATCGAGGGGGCGCGGTCAGCCGGAACGGTGATGCCCTTCAGCCTGCTGGCCTTTACCCGCAGGTCGCCGACTTCCTCGCCGCCGGTCATGCGCCGGTTGACGATCTCGATATCGCCGCCCATCTCGATGAGCGTCGTGATGAGACCGGTGCGATGCTCGTTCAAAAGCACGTTCTCGATGGTAATGTCGGAGCCGGGGACGATCAGCGCGGCCACCATCGGGAAGCCTGCCGAGGAGGGGTCGCCCGGAACGTCGATGTCCTGCGGCTTCAGTTCCGGCTGACCTTGCAGCCTGATCACCCGCTCTCCGGCCTCGTTTGTCGTGACGGAGATATCGGCGCCGAAGCCCTTCAGCATCTTTTCCGTGTGGTCGCGGGTCGGGATCGGTTCGATCACAGTGGTCTCGCCCGGCGCGTTGAGACCGGCCAGCAACACCGCGGATTTCACCTGGGCCGAGGGCATCGGCACGCGATAGGTGATCGGCAGCGCCTGTTCCGGGCCGCGAATGGAAGCCGGCAGGCGGTCACCGTCGCGGGCGATCACATTGGTGCCCATGTCGCGCAGAGGGTTGAGAACCCGGCCCATCGGCCGCTTGGAGAGCGATGCGTCGCCGACGAAGGTGGCGGCGATGTTGTGGCTGCCGAAGATGCCCATGGTCAGGCGCACGCCGGTGCCGGCATTGCCGAAATCGATGACATGATCCGGCTCCAGCAGGCTGCCGAGGCCGATGCCGTCGACGGTGTAGGAGCCGTCTTCGAGCTTCTCGATCTTCGCTCCGACGGCGCGCATCGCGTCAGCGGTCGCCAGAACGTCTTCAGACTCCAGCAAGCCCTTCACGGTGGTCCTGCCGACGGCAAGCGTGCCGAACATCAGCGACCTGTGGGAAATGGACTTGTCGCCCGGCACGCGGATCGTGCCGGTCAGGGGACCGCCCAGGCTCGAGGTCAGGGGAGTGGGCGCAGATGTGTGTGACATTTTCGAATGTCCGCAAATTCAGGGCCGGAACCTGGCAATCGGGAATTTCCATGCAGCTCATCGCCATTTGCTGCGTCAATTCAATCATATTGGTCGGTTCTGCCCCTGGTAGGTTGGCAAAAGGTGACACGTCCTAACATGCAGATGCGGCGCCGTCATCTAGCTTCTGGCCGCGTTCCGGCGCAATCGCCGCTGATTCGAATATTTGCCGGCTCAAGAGGACGATGATGGGGGCGGGTGGAGAAAGTCCTCCGCGGGGCCTTCCCACCGGCAGATGTTAATTGCTGACCACAACCTGTTACCGGTGCTTGAAATTTTGTCCGCAACATGCAGAACATCTGGGGCAACGATGAATTTCTTCTGATTTGGCTTTGACAGCGGACCGGCATGACGCTATGGGGCGCGCAGATATTTCAAGTCAGCACATAACGATGAAGGGTGAGCACAGTGGCAAAACCTGAACTTGGCACAAAGCGGCTGTGCCCGGGCTGCGGCGCCAAATATTACGATCTGAACCGCGACCCGATTGCCTGCCCGAAATGCGGCACGGCCTTCGAAGCGGTCATGACCTCCAGGGCTGCCAAGGTCGCCAAGGTGGAAGAGACCGTCGAGGACGATGAAGATGAGGATCTGGAAACGCCGGAACTCGTGACGCTTGAAGAAGCGGATGCCGAATCCGAGGGTGGTGACGACGACGTGCCGGATCTGGACGACGACGAAGTCGACCTCGACGACGACGATGCCGACGATGACGTCTTCATCGACGACGAAGACGAGGACGATGAATCCATCCCGGGCGTCCATGTCGACATGGAAGAAGATCCGGATCGGTAAGTTCTTGTTCGGGCAGGGATTTTTTCCTGCCCGAGCTTTTCCACAACGAGCAGAGAAATTCCTTCCATTTTCTGCTTGATCTTGCGAGGTGGTGTGACTATAACCCGCCTCCATCGGCGCCGGAGACCCAAACCGGCGACACAGGAAGATGGGGCCATAGCTCAGTTGGGAGAGCGCTACAATGGCATTGTAGAGGTCAGGGGTTCGACTCCCCTTGGCTCCACCATTCCTCCTCCTTCGGGAGATTTTCCTTTAAAATCATATCGTTATATGTTTTGCCTGTCGCGGTGCGTACCCATATTCGTACCCAGACTGCGTACCCAGCTTTATGGGGCTGTGCGCGCTGGACGTCATGCTCTCGACGTCCGTGGTATTGCTCCGTCCTTGTCATTCAGTTCTTAGGCGAATTGCCGTGCCGCGATACCCCTTTGTGGATACACAATTGCTTCGCCAATCTAGTTGTAGAAATTGCGATTAGCATCGTTAAGGTGTGCTTATGAGATTTCGCGCTGAAGGTCCTTCCATTCCGGACAAGCTTTTAGAACGCTGCGATGCTGGTCGCGTCGTATTTCTGTGCGGGGCCGGTGTTTCTTTGCCATCTGGGATGCCGACATTTGTGGGGCTCACTCGGCACGTCATCGAATTCTTTGACCCTCCAGAAGACTCAGAGATCATGACCGCGTTTCAGCCATGGCTGGACGATCAATCCGCAGCGAATGTCCCGCTCGACCAGATCTTCAACCTCCTGCACCAAGAATATGGCAAGGATGAAGTGAATGCACTGGTCACAGAACGGCTGAGTGCTCCTCTCGAAGGCGAAGATTTTGGACGTGAGCATCGTCTGATCAGGCGGATATCTTCGAACCAGAGCGGCGTACCACAGATTGTAACGACGAACTTCGACCGGTTGTTCGAGGCGGGGTCGGAAGGTGAGCATCTGGTCCGGCACGTGCCACCTGCTTTCCCCGACCTGAACTTTGGATCGACGATAGAGGGGATCACGTATCTGCATGGGCGACTGGTAGAAGTGGCCTCAGAACATCATCCCTACGTACTGAGCAGCGCGGACTTCGGACGTGCCTATCTCTCGGAAGGGTGGGCTACAAACTTTATCAGGAATCTTCTTGAACGATATACCGTCGTTCTGGTCGGCTATCAGGCGGAAGACCCGCCCATCAAATAC
>JBNKGB010000105.1:0-15946 GCA_050289605.1 Roseibium sp.
CCTGACGCCCTTCGCTGCGCTCATAGCGGCCAGCTCCGCAAAGCCGGTCCGCCTCCGCATCCAACATCGCATTCAACGCCTCTTCAACGGTTCCCCGCACCATCTCTCCAAGATGATCCTTGATCCGGGCTTCATCGATCCGGATCACATTGCTCATCTCTTTGCCCTCATCGTCATCTGTCATGCCGTGCTCCCTTCAATCAGAATAATGGGAACCGTCTCAACCTGAAAATGTGCGAAAGATTTTGTACGTTATCGTCGGGGCTGTTTTTGTTTGATTACCGGGTCCAGGAGGTTGACCTGACGGGGTCCCCACAACGAGGGCAAAGCCCGACAAAAATGGGACAGAAACGTCAGTGCATGGAAACCGGAAAGGCGGGTGTAATCGTTCAAGGATCCGACATCACCGTTCTGCCGGCCATAAGTGCGAACCGGGCAAAGTCAGGATCAGTCACGGAAAGATCGCAGGAGAAGCAGCCACATGAAACTCCCATGCATGGCGGATTACCGCCTATCTTCAGTCGATCGATATGAGCGCCTTGATGAGACCGGTCTTGTCATGAGCCCAAAGGGGAAGATCTGACACCGAGGCCGCCAGGTCGGTGCGGTGGGTGATTAGATCGTCGACCGGAATTCGGCCATTTCGGATCGAGGAGACCACGTGAGCGAAGTCTTCCCGGGTGGCGTTGCGGCTTCCCAGAAGCGTCATTTCCTTGCGATGAAACTCAGGATCATGGAAACAGATTTGCGACGTGACAACACCGACATAAACAAGTCTGCCACCGTGGCTGACGTATGAAATGCTTGCCTCCATGGCGTCTTTGTTGCCAGTCGCGTCGAAGACCAGGTCGAATCCGTCTCCCGCAGTTGCTTCGAGTACGGCTTCTCCGACCGTTGCCCATTCGGGGACCTGGATCGCCTCGCCCCCGCATATCGAGGCAATCGCCTTGAGACGGTCCCGGTCGACATCGAGCAGCCGCACCTCGCCGCCGGCGATCCGGGCAAAGAGCGCCACGCCTACTCCGATGGGGCCGGTTCCGACAACCAGGACCTTTTCCCCCTTGCGGACAGCACCACGGCGGACGGCATGCGCGCCAATGGCTAGGTATTCGACGGACGCGCATTCATCGACGGACAGGCCGTCCCCGTGCAGAAGGTTCGTGGCCGGAAGGCACAGGAATTCCGCCATGCCGCCGTCCTGGTGAACCCCCAGGACGGAAATTCCGGTGCAGCAGTTCGGCTTGCCTTTCCTGCACGAAACGCAGGCGCCGCAGGAAAGGTACGGATTGACAGCGCAGAGGTCTCCGGCCGCGAAACCGCTGTCTGGCGGAGCCTTAACCACTTCGACGGCAAGCTCGTGCCCCATGACCCTCGGATACTGGAGGAAAGGGTGCTTGCCCTCGAAAATATGATAGTCGGTCCCGCAGATCCCGATGCGGCGTGGACGCACAAGGACTTGGTCCCCCGTCGGGACGGGCGGCGGGATCTGCCGAAGTTCAAGTTTTCCCGGTTCCGTGCAAACAAGTGCTTCCACGATCTTTGTGCTCCAAATGGTGGGATGCTGACGAGGGGATAAAACCGGAGGCGAGGCCGGGCGGATGCCCGGCCCCGCTGGCGGATTACATGAAGTCTTTCATGTTCTCTTTCGTGACCAGGGCCGAACCGGAATCGATCAGGTTTTCAACCGGCTCGCCCTTGATCGACTTGACCAGTGCTTCAACGCCGTATTTGGCCATGTTGAAGGGGAACTGCGCCACAGAAGCATCCTCCATGCCCGCCTCGATGGCCTCGGCCTCGCCACAGCAGAAGTCGAACCCGACCAGGATGACGTGGTGATCCAGCTTGGCGTTCTTGATCGCCTGTGCCGCCCCGGCAGCAGCCGGACCGCAGGCCGAGTAAATCGCCGTCACGCCGGGATTGGCAGTGAGGATATCCTCGGCGACGTTGATGCCGAGTTCTTCGGTGCAGTTGGTCGCACCGCGGCCCACGATCTCCACGTTCACGCCGGACAGGCCTTCCTGCATGCCGTTGACGCGATCGTCCAGTGCCGGAACACCCGGAACGCCTTCAAGAATACCGAGCGTATCGCCGTCTTTCAGAACCGTCTTCAGATAGCTTCCGGCAACTTTGCCTGCCTCGTAGTTGTTCGTGGTTGCCAGCGCCGTACGGCCTTCCCAGTCGGGAATATTGTTGTCCATCAGCACGATCTTGACGCCCTGTGCGATTGCCTTGTCCAGCGTCGAGGCGACGGTGGGGTCCACGGGCGTAATGGCGATGCCTTGCACGCCCTGCGTCACCATGGATTCGATCAGAGCAATTTGCCCTTCGATGTCCGTTGCAGAGGATCCCTGGCCGAAAACAATGTCGAGACCGCCATTTTCGGCGGCATAGGCCTTGGCGCCTTCTTCCATCGTGCCGAAGAACGGAACGGGGAACTTTGTGATAAAGCCGATCTTGATGTCTTCCGCCAACGCAGGAGCAATCGAGGTTGCGGCGATCAGTACACCGGCAAGTGCTGCTTTCAGTTTCATGACTTCCTCCCGTTCTGGATCGCTTTGACGATAAAGCGATCTTCCAGCTGAGCCGTTTTCCTGAAACGGCGTTCTGCCTACCTCTCGGCGCCGACGATCATCGACACCAGTTCATGCTGGTTTTCCTGCGTCGGCTTGAGTTCTCCGACCTTGTGTCCCTGGCGCAGCACGACTGCGCGGTCCGCGAGTTCGAGGACGTGTTCCATGTTGTGGGTGATGAGGATCAGAGCGTTGCCTTCGTCGCGAAGCTGCTTGACGAGATCAAGCACCTTGCGCGCCTCGCGCAAGCCAAGCGCTGCCGTCGGTTCGTCCAGAATGACGATCTTGCGGGCAAAGACTGTGGAGCGGGCCACCGCAATCGCCTGGCGCTGCCCGCCGGACATCAGGGCAACCGGAGCATCCGACCTTGGCAATTTGACCTTCAGCCGGTCGATAACGGCAGCAGCTTCCCTCTCCATTGCGGCGTTGTTCAGAAACCGCAGCCCGCGCGGCAACCAGCCTGGAAAAGCGATCTCCCGCCCGCAATAGAAGTTCTGCGCAGGCGTCAGATTATCGAAGAGTGCGAGATCCTGGTAAACGGTCTCGATGCCCGACTGGCGGGCGGCGGCCGGCGAATGGAAGGCGACCGGTTTGTCGTCGATCAGGATTTCACCTTCATCAAGCCCGTGAACGCCGCTGATGCATTTGATCAAGGTCGACTTTCCGGCGCCGTTGTCGCCCAGAAGTGCAAGAACTTCGCCTGCGTAGGCTTCAAGGCCAACCCCTTTAAGTGCCTGGACCGCGCCGAAACGCTTGACGGCATTGCGTACGGAAAGCACGGGGTGTTTGGACAGGGCGTTCATGGACGGCGGCCTCCCGAGGCCTGGAGGACGCGCGTCCGGGCTTCCAGGTGTCCGCGCAACACGTCTGCCTCGACCGCCAGAAGGATGATCGCACCGATGGCGATCATCTGGAAAAACACGTCCACGTTCATGAGGTTGAGCGCGTTGCGGATGACGCCGATCATGACGGCGCCGATCAGGGCGTGGCCAAGGTGACCGCGGCCGCCAAGAAAGCTGGCGCCGCCGATAATCACTGCCGCGATCGTATCGAGTTCCAGGAGATTGCCGTAAAGCGGTGAACTGGCCTGTGTCCGCGCGGACAGAACGATGGCACCGATCCCGGCACACAGTCCGGACAGTATATATGTGGAGACGAGAACGCCCCTGATGGGGATGCCCATCTGGATCGCCGCTTCCGGCTTGCCACCGACCGCATAGATCCATCTCCCCCAAACCATGCCCTTGGTCATGACGAGGATAACGGCCGCAACACCCAGAACCACGAAAAAGGAACAGGGCAGGCCGAAAATCTCGACGGATCCGAGGGCGGCAATGCCGTCCGGCATCCCCCGCATGGTGGTGTGGTTGACCGAAAATTCGAGGGCAAGACCGCGACAGATGCTCAAGGTCGCCAACGTTATGATGAAGGCGTGCGGCAGACGGCCGTAGACGTAGCCGATACCGTTGAAGGCGCCGACCGCAATGGCCGAGACGAGCATCGCCCCCATCACCAGCAGCGTTGAATCGGTGACGCGGAACACCAACCCGCCAATGACCGTGGCAAGCGCCAGGTTCGCGCCGACGGACAGATCAATGCCTCTTGTCAGGATCACCAGATGCTGTCCGATGGCGACGATCGCGATCACGGATGTCTGGGCCAGAATGTTGCTGATGTTTCCCAGCTTGAGAAAATTCGGCGTCAGGAGGCTCGCTCCGACGATGAGTGCGGCCAGGATCAGGAGGGGGCCGAATCCGAGAAGCTTGAGAGCCAGATCGAGAGTTCGAACCCCGTTGCGCGCCTCTTGTCCGGTGGGCGGCCTTACCTGGCGTCTTTCTGCATTCTCGGTAGTGGAGGCCAATGTTCAATTCCATCAATAATATTATTAATGTTTCTAATTATTAAGAACATTATCCCGGGTGGTGCGTCAAGAGAATTCTCGGCTTGGACAGATGCGCGAATTTTTGAGATTAAAAATCAAATGCTTAAACGTTAGAAATTGAACAGCTCGGATGAGGAGAATGATAAAGCCTACTACGTATAAATTGAAAGATGTCGCTTAACTCCCTTTGGAGTGCTGTACAAAAGCTCACATGTAACCCGGTCTGCAGATAATATTAATAACCTCTCTCGGGCGGTTCGGGCGTTCGTGCCGATGAACAGGCGATTGGGAGCGGGAATTCGGGAGACCTGGTCGGGCGACTGCCTCGGGGCGATCAGTTTCTTGAATGGGAAAGGTTTGGGAGCAAGCATCTCGCCGTAGCCGGAGCGGACCTTCGGCAAGTCACGCCTGAGCGCCAGCCAGATGGCTAGCCAGAGAGGGGGGCGTACCGGAGGCATCCCGGCGGCATCCTGGAGACATTCCTCACTCATTCCCGGACGAATGGCGTCGGATCGAGCTGCAGGTTCCGCCTGACTATCTGTATTTGTGGCAGTGGGAAAGGGCAGTGTTCTGAAGTATTCCTGTTCCGACAATACAATTTGCGAAATGGAAATCCGAAAAGCGAATATTAATTTTTTGCAGAAAATCAATTTATTGTTTCGTTAAGGCGCTTGGTTTTCAAACTCATCGTAAGCAGGAGCTAAATTAATAATCCTGAGGCGAAGTGGTGAAAACTGGTAAATCTACAATAATCAAGTCCTGGATATCCCGGGGATTGCTGTTCTTTCTTTCCTTTCGGAAAAATGTCGAGGGAAGTGTCCTTCCGTTGTTCGGTTTGACGGTCGTCGTGCTGACCGTCGCTATTGGTGCGGGGGCGGACTACACCAACGCGGTCAGGGTCAGACTGAAGCTGCAAGGGGCGTTGGATGCCGCGGTTCTCGCCGGCGCGGTGTCAGGTGATGAAAATGAGCGCGAGACGGTCGCCCGGGAATTTTTCCAAACAAACCTGACTTCGATGCCAGAAATCACGGCTACGGTGACGTTCTCGAACGGACCGGGCCGATTTGCGGGAACCGCGTCAGCGGAGGTCAAGGCCTGGTTCATACGTTTGCTGGGCGTAAATGAAATTCCGGTAGGGGTGTCGGCGGCCGCTTCGGTCGAAACGGCAAAAGCGTGCCTTTACGTCCTGAATGAACTTGAAAGCAGTGCGTTCAAGGCAAACGGAAGCGGTATCATTGACATGCCGGAATGCGAAATGCACGTACATTCCAGGACGTCCGCGGCAACCTGGATCGACTCCAGAAATTTGGATACGAAGCGGCTTTGCGTGGCCGGAAATCTCGGTGGGAATGCCCGCCCTTGGCCAACGGAATTCGAGAGCCATTGCGACGTCAGCGAGGATCCGCTGGCAGGAACTCTTCCTGTGCTTTCAGACGACCTCGTGCCGGAAGAAAGCTGCGTGCCTCAGTCTTCAATGCCCCACGCACATGACACCGACATGGTATTCAGGCCAGGAACATATTGCGGAAATTTCCCTCCGATAAACAGCAACGTGAAGTCGGTTGAATTCGAGCCGGGCGATTACGTCTTCAAGGCCTTTCCCACCATCAATGCGAGTCGGGTAACCTTCGGCGCGGGCAACTATGTTTTCAAAGGGGTCACCTTTCAGTTCAACAGTTCCGTCCAGTCGGTGACGATGGGGGCAGGTGTCTACGTATTGTCGCAGGGATCGGAAATCAGGTTCGACAACCAGATGATCTATGGTGCCGGTGTCACCATCTATCTGGCAGACGAGGATTCCGCATTCCGGACGGTGCAGGGGAGTTCTCACGCTGCGCTCAGCGCGCCCAAAAGCGGACCTTTCGCCGGTATTCTTTATTACGAAGCTCCGGATCTTCCTGTGGGCAAGAACTTCATTCTGGATGGAACCCTCGAGTTTGACGGGATCGTCTACCTGCCCAGCCGGAACTTGCATCTTAACGGCAGCGGCCGGATAGAAGGTACCAACATGATCCTGGCCGTGGACAGGCTCAGCCTTGACGGAAAGATTTCCCTCTCCAACGACGCCCTGTCGACATCGGGGAGCGGCCGGTCCAGGTTGCTGAACTAGGGTCTGGCTCCCGGCTCTCAAGCGGGGTGTTTGCCGACGGGAAGACGCCGGGATGTGCTGGGGCGCATTTCGGCGGTTTCCGTTTTACTGCGAGAGCGGGTGCCTGCCTGACGTCATGGCTGACCGCAGCAGAGGTGTCTTGCGGTAGCCGAAGGGGCTTCCCCGAAGGTTGCCTTGTAGTGCGCGGCAAAGCGGCCCACATGGCTGAACCCCCATTTGAGCGCGACTTCTTTTACGGACAGGATATTCCCGGGAGCGGAGAGTTCCGCATGCGCGGCACGCAGACGGATCTCCCTCAGGTAAAGATGCGGGGTTGTGTCGAGAAACTGCTTGAACCCCAGTTGCAGCGCCCGCGTGCTCACACCCGCGTCCACCGCAATTTCCTTCAGGGTTATGGGCGTGTGCAGGTTGCCTTGCATGAAGTCGATTGCCTTCCTGACATGGCGGGGCAGGATCTGGTGCCGGCAGCCCCGTGGTTCGAAGGTCGGCTTGTGAGGGATCTGTTCCAGCACAAACCGGACCGTCGCTTCAACCAGCAGGGCTTTCGCCTTCGGAGATCTTTCGAGGAGCCGCTCCCCGCTCATTCCTTTCGACAGGCTGCTGCACAGGTCGTTCAGGGTTTGCCCCGTGCAGGTGTCGAGTTCGAGCAGCGGCAGAAGTTCAAGCTGGCTGAGCGCAATGCCGTCGAACAAGTCCTCCATGCAATTGCTCACGATGGAGGGGGCAAAGACAAAAAACGTAGACGTCGCCGCTTTGCCCTCGTCGGTTTCGGAAATGACGCGGGTGCGTTCCAGTTCCCGCCACGAGGCAAGGACGGCCGTTCCGGGGGGGCTGGTGACTTGATGACCTCGAATGCACGTTTCCGCAGCCCCGTCATGGCAAATGCGCAGAACGAGAGACTCGTCCGGCCTATTGGGAACGTAGGAAAATGTCTTGTTGTAGCTGGCGTGGAGAATGCTGACGTTAGTGCCTTCCTTGAGAGAAAGAGACCATTCGAATGTTCCCGCGCCTTCCGGGGACGTAATCTGAATGTCTCTGAAGCTCGGCGTGACGATTTCAAGCATCGCATCGAACCCGGTGCCGGTCGTCATCGGCTTCTCAAACATTGTAAGGCCCGTTGCGCACTCGCTCGTCCGCAAGTCGAAGACATTGCGGTTTCATTGCCGATTTCTGACTCTGGCGGTTCGTCATTGGGGGGCGCCATGCAGCACGCGCTGCCGGGCCTGCGAAGGGGGCATGAAGCCGGCTCGACCGGCAGGAGCGGACTGTTCGGCCCGAAGCTCCAAAGGTCCGTCGGAATTGCCGGTGAACGTCAAACAGCCCGACGCTGAAAGTGTGTCAGCAAGTTCCGTTGAAGCAGTCGCGATTTTGTTTTTGTTGACTGTGCCGGCGGGGGAGACATACGCCGGTTGCTGCTTCAACGGAAAGTCATGGTCGATAGGGATCACTTTTTTGGCTGCTGTGATCATTTGTTGCCTGTCCATGCACCCACTTTTCCGGAGGGTTTTATAAGGGCAGTTTTTTTCACACCCAAAGTGTAATATAGAACACCGAGTTTTGAAAGGAAATTCGGATCGGATGAGATCGAATTTTCTTGTCTCTGGGAAAAATGGAAATATCACAGATAGTTATTGATGCTGGACTGTGAAATCTCTTTCTCAAGGCAGGGTATTTTTTGTGTCTGAAGGGGTGTGAAGTACTCCTTATGTGTAATAATGCGCGAAGCACTTTCAGTTCACGGACCGAGTGAGGCTCCTGGATTTCGAGGTCAAGTGCAGAAGCCGCGCGTTTCGGCCGGCAACCAGCCGCGGCGGAGGGGCAATCAAAAGAACAAAGGTATCGGATGGTCTCGCAATGAGTTTCGAGGGCGGAACGCGTCACGTATGTGCAGGAAGGAGAGGCAATTGCAGCGGAGACGACAGCAGTTCCTGCTGACGGCCAGTTCCCGGATGTTGGATGTTGCTCATTTCGGTGCGACGGTGCCGGTTGAGGACATCTGCGCTCGATGTTTCAGCGGACTTTTTCGATCTGGCCCTGATGTGTATCCAGCCACTTCTGCAATTCGCGCTCCGCGCTCTCGAGGCTTTCGGCGTTGATGGCGCGCAAATTAAGGGCGCGCGTTATGGCGCGGGTGCGTTTGTTGATCGCAAAGTCGGCGGGAGCCGTTTCAAGATTGTCCACGCCCAGTTTGTCGTAAAGCGATAGCAGGCGGTTCTGGACCGTGCGAAGGGACAGGCCCTGCCGGACGGCGATGATCTTGTCGGACAGTCCGAGGGCCATGTCTATCAGGACTGCATATTCACTGTCCGTGAGCGTGTCGTGCGTCCGGATGTGCCGCTGCTGGACCCGGTGTATTTCCTGATCCACAACGATCTGGGCTTCCAGGAACACCCCTCTGAGGGCCAGGTGCAACCGCTCCTGCGGTGCGGTCTTCAACACGTAGCCATAGGAGGTTTCTGGCGGGACAATCCGGGCGATGCCGCGCAAATAGGCCTCGTCGGAATAGTTCGACCAGAACAGGATGCGGGTCTGCGGCCGTTCGCGCCAGATGGTACGGGCGGCGTCGATGCCGTTTCGTTCCTTCATCTGCAGATCCATCACCACGAACCGGATGGCGTGCTTGCGTGCCAGCAACTCGCCTTCGGCGCCGTTCGCGGCGCGAAAGATCTCATCTGCCTCGGGCAAGGCCTGCCGCAGTGCTTCGCTGAGGTAGCCTGCGTGGAACTGGTCGTCCTCCACAAGGAGTATCTTCATGCCGGCTCCTCCACGCCGGACCGGGAGGCCGGCTCCTGGCAGGAGGTGCCGGTCAGGGGCAGCTTGACCGTGACGGTCGTGCCGTCTTTGCTCTCCATGCCGAAGTCGGCGGCAATGAGCCTCGCCCTGGTGCGCATGTGGGCGATGCCCCCGGTCGCCTTGCTTGTTTGCCGTGAACGACCGGATCCGGTCAATCCACGTCCATTGTCCCTGATCGTCATCTGCAGCCCGGCCTTCACGCGTTTCACGGTAACGCTGATGTGGTCTGCGCCCGAGTGGCGCGCGGCATTGTTGATGGCTTCCTGGGCGATGCGGAAGAGAGCAATCCGGATGGTGGGGTCCAGGGTGTCGATCAGCCCCTCGGTTTCGTCCAGTGTCTCCAGCTTTGTGGCATTCACGTCTTCCACCGCTCGTTCCAGGTGTATGCGCAAGGCGTGTGCGAACCCGAACAGATCCAGGATCGTGGGAACGGCGGTGTCGATGATCCTTCGAAGGTCGGCAATGCAATGCTGGATGCTGTCGATCACTTGCGCCTTGTCGGCCGCCGTATCGATGTTTTCCGCGTCACGCATGATCCGGGTAAGGTCGGCCAGCGTCTGGTCGTGGAGGTCCATGCCGATGCGTTGGCGTTCCTGTTCCAGGACGCGTGTCAGTTCCAGGGCCCCTTGTCTCAGTCCTTCTTCCCGCGCCTGGGCCTCCGCCCTGACGATCGCCGCGCGTTTGGCCTTTTCGTTCGCGCGCAGCGAATAGAAATACGGGGAGAGAACATCGGCAATTTGCCTCACCCTCACGACTGTCGACTCGTCATAGACATCAGGGATGCAGGACGAACAGTTCAGCGCGCCGATCGTGCGGCCGAGAACCTTCATGGCAACGTTCACACGGCTGCGGAGCTTGTGTTTGATAATCGGCTGGGCCAGTGCGCCTTCATAGGTGTAGCGCTCATCCTCCATCGCGTTGCCGGTGAGCATGAAATCTGTTTCACCGAGCAGAATGCTGCGGACCGGAGAGATCGCCACCGGTGTGCGTGACAGGCTCCAGCGGGTTCTGATGCCGACTTCGTAGCTGGTGTTCCAGGTCACCTTGTCGTCCACCAGGCAGACGTCCATATGGTCGATCGGCAACAGGTTCTCTATTTCCGCCTTGACCGAACGGAGCGCAGCCCGGATTTCCACCTGACCGGCCAGATGACTGGAAATGCGCAGCAGGGAGACGAGAGCATTCGGCTCCGGCATCTCCTTTTTTCCATTGGCTTCCTGCCGCATGGCTACGACAAGCTCCTCCCGATGACAGGCGTTCAGTGTGCGGTACGTGGACTGTGACGGCAAGCCATCAGTCCGGCGTTCATGCGCATGACGGTTGCGGGTTCCCGCAATTGTGGTGCGCGAGTATGGCTTTACCCGTTTCCTTGTCGTCATCAATCTGGCTACCGGACGCGTTGGGAGAACCGTGTCCTTTTTTGATGGCGCCACGCAGCGCCAGGGAGGAAACATGAACACCAAAGCCAAGCTTTTGGGGGCCGTCGCTCTTGTCGCGGTCGCCCTGCCGGGTCACGCGATTGCGGACACGGCGGACAAACGCATCGCACTTTCCAACAATTACGCCGGCAACTCCTGGCGGCAGGCCATGCTGGAAAGCTGGTCGAAAGTCGGCGGCAAGGCCGTTGCGGACGGGGTCGTCGCTTCGGCCGATGCTTTCACCACGTCCGAAAACCAGGCCACCGAGCAGGCCGCCCAGATACAGAACATGATCCTGCAGGGCTATGATGCGATCGTCGTCAACGCTGCCTCGCCGACCGCCTTGAACGGTGCGATCAAGGAAGCCTGCGATGCCGGGATCACGGTTGTTTCTTTCGACGGCATCGTCACGGAACCTTGCGCATGGCGCATCGCCGTGGACTTCAAGGAAATGGGCCGTCAGCAGGTCGAGTATCTTTCCACGCGTTTGCCGGATGGCGGCAATCTTCTCGAAATCCGCGGACTTGCAGGCGTTTTCGTGGACGATGAAATCCACGCCGGCATAGAGCAGGGCGTCAAGGAATTCCCGAATTTCAAGATCGTCGGTTCCGTACATGGCGACTGGGCACAGGATGTCGCCCAGAAGGCGGTCGCGGGTATTCTGCCCAGTCTCCCGGACATCGTCGGGGTCGTGACCCAGGGCGGTGACGGTTATGGAGCGGCGCAGGCCATCAAGGCGGCCGGACGTGAGACCCCGATCATCGTGATGGGGAACCGTCAGGACGAGATGAAATGGTGGGCGGAAGCGCGTGACGAGAACGGCTACGAAACCCTGTCGCTCTCCATTGCTCCGGGTGTCGGAACGCTCGCTTTCTGGGTCGCCCAGCAGATCCTGGACGGGGCTGATGTACCCAAGGATCTTACTGTGCCCTTTCTGAAGGTGACCCAGGACACGCTCGACGAAACCCTTGCCACCACGCCTGTCGGTTCGGTGGCGAACGTCGAATACAGCCTGGAAGACGCCAAGGCCGTCATCGCGGGCGCCAGGTAAGGGAGAGGCGGACTTGCAACTGGCAACTGGCGCCGGTGGGCCGAAACCGGATGTCCCGTTGGTTGCCCTTTCGGGCGCGTGCGTGCACTTCGGTGCAGTGCGCGCGCTCGACGGGGTCAGTCTGACAATCAGTCCCGGCGAATGTGTCGGCCTGATCGGTCACAACGGTGCCGGCAAATCAACGGCCGTCAACGTGATCAATGGCGGGCTGACACCGACGGGCGGTACCGTGCAATACGCGCGTGCCGATGGCGCCAGGGGAACGGGAGCAGCGTTGGCGCGGGCATGCGGCATTCGCAGCGTCTTCCAGGAGCTCTCGCTCTGCTCAAACCTGACTGTGCTGGAAAACCTGAGGGTTCCCCATCGCGACCTGACAGGTTGGGGCTGGCGCAAGGTAGCCGCGAGGCGCATCGCCAGGGCGCTTGATGAAGTGTTCCCGGGGCATCGGATCGAACCCGGCATGACTGTCGGGGACCTGACCCTGGCTGAGCGGCAGATGGTTGAAATCGCCGCCGGATTTACCGAAGGCGCCACACCGGCGCGTCTTGTCATCCTCGACGAACCGACGTCTTCGCTGGATGCTTCCATCGCGCGGCAATTGCTGGACCACGTGCGCAAATTCTGTTCAAACGGCGGGGCCGTCATCTTCATCTCGCACATGCTTGGCGAGGTCTTTGACGTGGCAACTCGCATCGATGTCATGAAAGACGGCCGGATCATTGCCAGCAAACCAGCCTCTGACTTCACTCAGCAGGGTCTGATCGATGCGATGGGCCATGTCGCAAGTGACAGGGCCGAGGCCCGGGCCGCGGTAGAAAGCGGTCAACGTATTGGTGCGGAGGTCCTCAAGACGCCGGAAGGTCTCAATGCCCGGAAAGGGGAAATCGTCGGCCTTGCCGGCCTTGCCGGTCATGGGCAGGCCGAAGCGCTGGCCCGCTTTTTCATGTCCCGGTCCGGAGGTCTGCGGCAGGTGAAGGACCCGGAAGTCGCCTTCGTGGCAGGTGACCGTGGGCGTGACGGCGTCATGCCGCTCTGGTCGATCCTTCGCAATCTCACCCTGACGCATCTGCCCAGTCTCGGGCGCCGGGGGCTTGTTGTCTCCGAGGCTGAACGGAAACTGGCAACAGACTGGAAAAGGCGCATCGGCATTCGAACGGACAACATGGAAAACCTCATTCTGTCCCTGTCCGGCGGCAACCAGCAAAAGGTGCTTTTCGCCCGCGCGCTTGCGTCTTCCGCTCCGATCGTGGTGATGGACGATCCCATGCGCGGGGTCGACGTCGGTACCAAGCAGGAGGCCTACGACATGATCCGCCGGGAAGCGGAAAGCGGGCGCACGTTCCTATGGTATTCGACGGAAACCGATGAAGTCTGTCAGTGCGACCGGGTATTCGTTTTCCGGAACGGCCGCATTTCGGCGGAACTGACCGGAACAGAAATCAGCGAGGAAAACATTCTGGCAGCTTCCTTCGAGATGCAGGGAGCAGGCGCATGAGCGGCAGGTACAGAATTCTTCTTCCCGTCCTGTCTCTGGCGGTTCTGCTCGGCGCGGTCTTTTATCTTCAGCCTCGGGCGATGAGCTATTTCGGCCTGAACCTGCTCTTCAATCTTGCCGTCCCGATTGCCCTGGCGACCATCGCGCAGATGATGGTCATCATGGTCAACGATATCGATCTTTCGGTCGGGACCTTCGTCAGTTTCGTGGCCTGCGTGACGGCCACATTTTTGAACGTTGCACCAGTGATCGGGACAGCGATCCTGCTGGCTTCGATCCTTGCCTACGCGGCGATCGGCGCGCTCATTCACCTGCGCCAGCTCCCGGCAATCGTGGTAACGCTTGGCATGTCGTTCGTGTGGGGCGGGCTTGCGGTTCTGCTTTTGCCGTCACCGGGCGGCGCGTCCCCGACGTGGATACGAACCGTAATGACCGTCAAGCCGCCGCTTGTGCCGATGGCGGTCGTCGCCTGCGTGCTCATCGCTGGCCTGACGCATCTGTTGATCATGCGGTCCGCGACGGGCACTCTCCTGCGGGCGGTCGGGGGCAATGCCCAGGCAGTCGCGCGCTCCGGATGGTCGGTAACGGGACTGAAGGCAGGTGCCTATGCACTCGCCGGCTTTTTCGGTGTTCTCTCAGGCGTCTGTCTTGTCGGCCTCACGACTTCGGCGGATGCGAATATCGCCCTGCGTTACACATTGCTCTCGATCGCCGGAGTCATCCTTGGCGGCGGGGAATTCACCGGCGGCAGAATATCGCCGGTCGGCGCGGTGATCGGCGCGCTGACACTTGCTCTTGCCGGCAGCTTCCTTTCGTTCATGCGCCTGTCCCCGGACTGGCAGATCGGGGCTCAGGGAGCCATCCTGATCCTGGTGCTTGCCGTCCGGCTGATTTTTTCCAGGCGCGGCAGGAAATGGAAGGCGGCTGAAAATGGATAATGTCCGCCTTTCGGCCCTGCTTGCTGTGGCCAAGCAGCCCTGGTTCTGGGCATTTGCCACCAGCGCGATCGCCTTTGTCGCAACCCTCTCTCTGTCAGAAGGGCGCGGAAGCGGAGAACTGCTCTCCGCCGCTCTGACCTTTGCCTCGTTTTCTGCAATCGTCGGCATGGGCCAGATGTTCGTCATTACGCTCGGGCCGGGGAACGTTGATCTCTCCATTCCGGCAACCATGACATTGGCCGGCACCTTGTCGCTCAAGTTCATGGACGGTGTTACGGCCCTGATCCTGCCGGGTCTGGGCATTGCTCTTGCCGTCGGTATCGCGGCAGGCACCTTCAACTACCTTCTGATCCGACTGCTGCGCATACCGCCGATCATCGCAACCCTTTCAGCGTCGTTCCTCTATCAGTCACTGGCGATCTGGTCGAACCGGGGGCTCAGGATCAAGCCGCCTGCAGTCCTGGCGGATTTTGCAACGGGGTCCGTTGCCGGCGTTCCGAACCTTACGGTCATCGGCGTGCTTCTCGCGGTCGTGAGCTGGGTTCTGCTCGAGCGGTCTATCTTCGGGCGGTGGGTCTCGGCCTTCGGCCAGAACACCCGGGCGGCTCGTTTGAGCGGTGTCCCGGTGGAAGCCGTTCGGGCTATCACCTATGTCGCTTCCGCGGTGCTGGCCTCGTTCACCGGCTATCTCCTTGCGAGTTTCTCGGGAGGGGCCGCTTTGAACATGGGCACCGAATACCTCCTGATCTCCATTGCTGTCGTCGTGATCGGGGGCTGCTCCATCGCGGGGGGGAACTCGAATGTTCCGGGTATCTGGGGCGGGTCGCTCCTGATGTTCCTGGTCGTTTCGATGTTGAACTCCTATGGGCTCGGCGCGGGTGTGCGCCTGATCATGACGGGCGCCATCATCATTGCAATTGTCGCTGCCGCCTCCGGAAAGGGCAGATCCATATGAACTGTATCGCTTCCCCCTATCAGATCGACGATCCGAGGTTCCAGGCCCTCATCCAGAAGAATGCCGGACTGCTCCGGATCGCGACCGGTTTCGAATGGACGGAAGGCCCCGTCTGGTTCGCCGATCACCAGCACCTGTTTTTCTCCGATATTCCGGGAGACCGGATGATGCGTCTGACGCTGGATGGCCACGTCAGCACCTACCGTCAGCCTTCGGATTACAGCAACGGCAACACCCGGGACCGTCAGGGCCGGCTGGTCTCCTGCCAGCACGGCACCCGCTCGGTGACCCGGACCGAGCCGGACGGACGCCGGACGGTGCTTGCCGACAGTTACCAGGGCAAGCGCCTGAATTCCCCGAACGACGTCATCGTGCAGTCGAACGGCGCCATCTGGTTTTCGGATCCGACCTACGGCATCCTGAGCGACTACGAAGGCTACCAGGCCGATCCCGAACAATCGGCCCGAAACGTGTTCCGTATCGATCCGGCAACCGGAGGTCTTGAGGCGGTGATAACCGATTTCGTTCAGCCGAACGGACTCGCCTTTTCACCCGACGAAAGCATCCTTTATGTCGCTGAGTCCGGTTCCAGCCACGATGCCGGCGTGCCCTCCGTCATTCGCGCTTTCCGCCTGGACGGAAATGGCAAGGTCCTGTCGGATCATGTCTTCGCGGAAATCGACAAGGGGTTGCCCGACGGAATGCGGGTGGACGCCGCGGGTCATCTGTGGAGT
>JBNKGB010000106.1:0-15639 GCA_050289605.1 Roseibium sp.
ACCTTCACCCGGGATGTAGCCAATGACTTCGAAGCCGTTGGTCAGGCGGATCTTGGCCACCTTACGCAGAGCCGAGTTCGGCTTCTTCGGCGTCGTCGTGTAAACGCGGGTGCAAACACCACGCTTCTGGGGGCAGGCCTCCATGGCCGGCACCTTGTTCCGCTTCGGCGGATCTTTCCGCGGCTTGCGGATCAACTGGTTGATGGTCGGCATTTTTTGCCCTTTACCTTGTCCATCCAAAAATTCGTATGCAACTGCAGTCCCCCGCTGATCCCGCAGCTTTCCGGATCATCGACCCGTCCAGACATGCAAAATCGCGCCCGCGCGCTCTAGAGAGCGGCAGGCGCTGCGAAAAACCAGAGGACCACGAGTTGCCTCGCGGTCATGCAATCGACGCGTATTCGCCTATGTGACCCGGCAGCGTTTAAGAGGACTGTGTCCTGCGCTAGGTTGCGCTGGACGGGATCTCTCTTACCGCCTGCCCTTGGGATGCGCGGAAATTACTCATATGCACCCTTTGCGTCAAGTGCTTTATGGAAAAAACGGCATTTCTGCCGATTACAGTTTCGCAATCCGAATTTTTGACATGATTTCCGATTGTTAGCGTCAGTTTCCAAAATCCGGCACGGCTTTTTTGTAATTTTGTTTCGCGTTCGGATTCCCGGTCCGGCCACCAAAACGAATCCGGGCCGTATTTCGGGTTACCTTCCGTCTGCGGGTCCGGCCGGATTCTCGCGCCTCCCCGCTTCCGCCCCTTGAAAACCCGGGAAGATTCGCATCGTTCCCTGTTCAGAGGCCGATCCGGCTCCGGCCGCCGGACCGTCATGCAAGCAACGCAGGTCAGATTCCCCTGCCCTGCAATGCTCGGCTGAGCCGCGCATTCGCGCGTCAGGCCGTGAAGGTCACGATCGCGACGTTGCCGGCCAGCGCATCCTGGTAGGCGCCTTCGTAGACCGGATCGTCCGGCTCGCCGTCCATGATCCCGATCTGGTCGAGCTCGGCTTCCGCAAATCCCTGGGTCGACAGGGATTCAAGCGTCTTGCGGACCGCGTCGTCGTCGTCCGGAGCCGTCAGCAGGGCATGGATCGTGATCGCGTCCTCCGGCGAGGCGTCCTCGTTTTCCCAGACCCGGCCGATCACGATATAGACCACCGGCTCCAGTTCCTGTTCGTTGTCGTTCATGTGTGGGTTCCCTTTTCGCAACCATAATACAAGAAAGGCCGCCCGAGGGCGGCCTTTCGATCAGTCCTGGCGACGCCTTTATTCGGCGGCACCCGTCATGTCTTCCAGCAGGCCTTCCGCCGCGCTGTCCGAAGATTGCTGACGCTGCGCTTCCTGGCAGTCTGCGCATTGACGATCTCGACCGAAACCGTCGACCTCAATACCTGGGCTATCTGGTATGCCTGCGCGAGCGTCCTGGCCACCTCGATCTCGCTGACCATGGTGCTTAAGGATTACGGCCTGCCGCGCCCGGTATTCTCCGGCTTCGAACTCCGTCAGGGGTTTCTTCTCAGCCTCGAATTCACCTCGGTGTCGGGAATGCGCGACCTCGACAAGCCGGTGGTTGTCGAGCTTCTCGGTCCTGCCCAGGCCGGGATTTACACGGCTGCCTTCCGGATCATCGATGCCGCGACGACGCCGGTAAAAGCCGCGCTCTACGCAACCTACACCCGTTATTTCCGTCACGCTGACAAAGGCAAGGAACACGGAATTGCCTTCGGATTAAGTATCCTGCCGGTTGTCTCGCTTCTGGGTATCGCCGTAACCGTCTGTGTGCTTCTGCTGGCTGACTATGTGCCGCTCCTGCTTGGCCCGGAATACAAGGATACGGTTGATCTCATTCGCCTGCTGGCACTTTATCCGCTTCTGCTCGGGGCGACCGGCATCGGCGCCGACATCATGCGTTCCATCGGACTGCAGAGCATACGTGTCGTCCTTGTGGTGATCTCCAATTTTGCGATCGTCGGCGTCGTCTGGATCGGCTGCAAATTCGGCGCACTGGAAGGCGCCGTCCTGTCCCGAATGGCACTGCAAGTCGCCGTTATCACTGCGACCTGGGCGGTCATCGGCTGTCAGAAGTCGAGCGTTGCGGCGCAAAACCCGGCTGACTGACCGGCCCTTGCCAGGGTCCGCTAGGCACTCATTCGAGCGGACCAGTGCGTCAGGACGTCTTTCAGTCGACGCTTGATGCGGCGGTGCTTCGCCTGCTGCCGGCGGGCCTCCGACAGGTCGAACATGGTATCGTTGATGTCGTAGTCGCCGAGCTGACCGTCCGGAATATCGCCTCGCTCCACTTGCGCGATCAACTGTGGCAGGGCCGCGTGAAAGGCCGGAAAGTGAAAAGGCGGGTGAAGCGAATACAGCCCCTTGCCCGACCCCAGGAAGGCCATGTTGCCAAGACCATGTGCCTGGATCGTTTCACTCAGCACGAGTTCGGCACTCAGGGCCCTGACCGGATTGCCCAGCAACAGGCCGCGCAAACGCTGGTGGACAGACGGCTTGTTGAGCACAAGCGCACCGACGCGCGACTTGAAGCGTTGCATATCCATCAGAAAAATGCGCGTGCTCACGAAATGAAACCGATATGCCGGCCTGCCGTCGATCGTTTCAGGATCGTAGGCGTGGTCTGCCCCCACATGCCGGCCCTTCAGCCCGTCCGGATGCGGAGGTCCCGGCAGCGGACTCACGAAAAGAAGGTCATCGCGCTTTCTCAACAGCTCGATGGCTTCCGCCACCCATGTCTGGCTTTGTCCGCCGAACATCATGTCGGCGTCCATGTGAAGCACATAGTCGCTTTCGGCGGCCTTCAGCCCCTGGAAGTAGCAATAGAACGGCCCCCCGTCCCAGGCCTTGTCCGGCATGCCGTCATGCCCGAGAAAATACTGCGAAACCGAGGCTTTTTCCGCCGGGCTATAGTCGACTTCCCGAAAGGCGAGGTTCTGATAACGCTCCTCGATTTCCGCGTAGAGTCCACGGAAATCAGCAAGGCTCCTTGCGTACCGATCTCCCTTTGAATCGCCCTTGTAGCGACCCGACTGCGGCGGGCGGACGTCGACCGTCACGATTGTCCGTTGCACCTGGTCGCCGAAGGTTCGCATCTTGTGATCCAGGCTAGCCTGGAAATGCGGCAAATCGAGCGGATAGGTGTTTATCTGCAACGTGACCGAATGCGGAGGCAGTGTCGGGAGGTTCATTGCCTTATTTCTCCTGATCACCACATGTCATTTGAGTCTGAAGGTGGCATTTCTGCTCACATTCAGTGCCGAGACCATGCCGTGCGGGGTGTCATTGGTGTCGCCGGCGCGACACGGGAACAAGTTTATGCGCTTTACCGAACCCGGGGCCAGGTGAAACCAGTTGTCGTCCGCGTCGAAATTCGGATCCGAGACGCAGACGGAGTGCAAGAACCGTTCGGTCTTCACTTCCAGCACCCAGGCCGCGGATCCATCTTGTCGAACCTCGGTTTTCGGCAGATCGGTATGTTTTTGCAAGGCCCCATCCACCAGATGCACCGCATCCGCCAGGACCTCTCCCGTCTCCGGATCCTGCAGGCGGACCACCGTGACGTCATGGGACGGCGGGCCGAAACGGTAGGCGTAGGTGACGTCGAAGAAGGCGCCGATCAGTTCGACCGCGTTGAAAGTCTGCGCGTCGTGGGGCGACAGCCGCAAATCCTTCTGGCCGGAGACCACGGGCACCTGGCCGTGCTTGAGACAGGCGAGGCTCAGGGTGACGGCTTTTTCTTGCGGACGGTCGTTGATCACATGGATGGCAAGACCGTTGGTGCCTTCGTCGGTCAGTGAAACCTGCAGCGGGCGGAAGGCGCGTTTGAGGGCATAGTAGGCCGGCTTCGGCCGGCCGAGCGCGTCGATCAGGCCCCAGCCTGCTCCCAGGGCCAGATCCTGAAAGGTCCACACAAGCGCGCCCTGACAGGAGGAACCCTTGCGGCGCCATTCGGCAAAGGTCCGTTCCATGACCTCGCCGGTCACCGCCCGGCCGAGATCGAGATAGCGGTCCGGATCGCCATAGCGCAGCGCCACCGGGTCGACGCCGTAAAGCTCTTTCAGGTAATGGTCGCGGACGTCCTCGAAATCCCAGCCCGCGCCCCGGTCGCGCGGAACCCGCGCTTTCCAGCGCGGGTCGTGCCCGGGCTTGACCGGCAAACACTCTTCAAGGCTCCGGCGGTCCGGAACATTGGAAAAGGCCAGACACTCGCCGGCAAAGCGGACGTTCGCGCGCCGGGCATCCTCCAGGGGTCTCAGGTAAGCGCCGACGCCGTAGTAATGGGCAATGCCTTCGTTCGGAGAAAAGGGCAGCACCCCGCCGCAGGGAGAGTTCGGCGCATAAGGCACATCGGGCCGCAAGACCTGCGCCAACTGCGGCAGGATCTCCTCGCACAGAGGCCCCTTCCAGCGGTCTTCCGGCAGCCCCATCATGGCGCCCTGCTGGTAGATCTCGCTGCCGCCGCAAAGAACAGCAAGCGACGGACAGCCCTGGCTCTCCATCAGCTGGTCATGAACCTCGGCCCGGACCTCTTCCACGAAGGCCTCGTCCTTGACCGGGTAGTCGTAATTGGCGAACTGGAAATCCTGCCAGACGAGAAGCCCCAGTTCGTCGCAAAGCTCGAAGAAGGCGCGGCTTTCGTAAAGCATGGTGCCGCCGATGCGCAGCATGTTCATGCCGGCATCCCGGGCCGCTTCCAGCAAGTCACGGTAAGTGTCCGGGCCGGAGGAAAGGTTGAGAAGATCCGCGCTGGTCCAGACGGCTCCGCGGCAGAAGACGGAGATGCCGTTCACCTTCAGACCAAATCCCTTGCCGTCCTCTCCGCTATCCGCTTCCACCCGGCGGAACCCGGTCTTGCCGAGGCTGAACATCTGACCGCCGGCCCGCACCTCGATGTCATAAAGCGCCGGGTCTCCATGGGTGTGCGGCATCCACCGCCGAACATTTGAGGGCCTGAGCGTTGCGGTGAAGGCGCCGTCCTCCCGACGGATCATTTCCACCGAGGCCCCGGCGCAGGCGAGCACGGGAACGTCCCCGACGTTTTCCGTATCCAGCGTAACGGTCAGCGTGCCGCTGCCGTCCGGGGCAAGGTCGGCCAGAATATGCTTGGCAGCAACGCGCGGGGTGTCCGCCCGTTCCAGCCGCATGGGCCTATAGGGACCGACCGCATGGATCTCCGGGCACCAGCCCGGCATGTGCCCCAGAAGCGTGGTGCGGACCAGCCGCAGCCCTTGCGAGGTCGTCAGTTGCGGCTTCCATCGGGCCCGCGGGCCCTTGGCACCCAGATGCGGTTCCAGGGCCCGGAAGCAGATTTTCAGAATGTTGCTTCGGCGGAGTTCAAGCAGGACCTGGTATTTGCGGAACATATTCCGGCTGTCGAGGACCTTGTTACCGTTCATCCAGACTTCGGCGATGGTCGCAAGACCATCCAGAAAGAGCCGATAGGAACCGGGCTCGGCCTCGAATGCGGTTTCGTACCAGACATCCCTGCCGTGAAGCGGCGCCGGGTTATCCGGATCGAATTGCCCAGCCGCCGCCAGGGCGCCGGCAACGGTTCCGGGAACCTGCGCCGGCACGGTATCGCGCTTGTGATCGGCCGGCGGCTCTCCCATCGTTCCCGGGTTTGCCAGAAACAGGGTCCACTCAACTGCGGAAAGATCGATACCGGCCATGTCCTGCCTTATGCCCCGGCCGCGCTGGCAGCCGGTTCAAACCGCATCTCCCGATCGCCATAGTGATGGTCGAGCCGGTGCATCAGGCTGTCCCAGGCTTCGGCGGCGGGCAAAAGACCGTCGCCGAGCCCGTCGAATTTCTTGCGCATCACGGCGCGGGCCAGCTTGAACTGGACCATCTTGCAGGTGGAAGAAATCTTCCTTGCCTCGGCAACGCCGTCCGCCACTTCACCCCGTCCCTGCCCGGACAGCCATTCCAGATAGGACGAGAACAGCTCGAAATTCGCCCCGAGCTGGCGCAGCGTGTTGAAGGCGTAGAGGTGGAAGAAGCCGAAGTCCCGTTCGCTCACGCGTTCCACCTGTTCGGGAAAAACCCTCGCGAAGCTTGCGACCGGATTGTCCGCCGGGCGCCGCTTCAGGTGGCGGCGCAACAGATCCTCGGAGACGCTCAGGATATGCTCAGGCGACGGCTTTTCGTCCGCGAACTTCACGAACTCCGTATAGGGCAGGAACATCACCGGTTTCGCGTGAGCGCCACGCTGGAACACCCCGTCGAAATCGTCACCTTCCAGATGGTGCAGGCCGAGCCCGTGGAAATATTCCATCGTCCGGTTTTCGAAATCCATCCAGTTGACGGCGATCGTGGTCTTGCCGTGGGCCTCGTGATATCCGACGCCGTGGGTATCGGGCAGGAAATAGCTGTCCACCTCGACCAGCGACAGGCGGCCGCGCCCGATCTGGTGCCGCACGTGGGTCTCGACCCGGTCGTAGATGGCGAGCTCCGTCACCTTCAGCCCGTAGAGCGCTTCCAGGTCTTCCAGCGGCACCTTGAAGAAGGTGAACTGGTCGCCCTCGAAATCCTGCGTCACCGAATAGGCGAGGCAGGCCTCCGCCGGCAGCCCGAGCGAGGGCAGCACCTCGATCCAGACGTCGAGATAGCAATTGGTCTCGGGCCAATCCCGTTCCTGGGAATGCAGCGGACTGCGAACGTAAGTGGCCGCGGTCAGCTCTTCAAAGATGGATTCTTTCATGGGGTGTTCTCTCTCACCCCCAAAGGATCGACCGGACGCCCTCGGGCCATTTCGACGTGTCCATGCCGTGATGGCGGAACAGGGCCAGCGTCAGCCGCTCAAGTCCGAAGCCCACACAGGCCGTATGTGCCGGAGAACCGTCCGCCTGGCGGATGTCCCAGGCCTTGCCGAAATTGTCCATGTGATAGTTGAAGCTCATGCAGGCCGTCGGATTTTCCTCGGAAGTGATCGGCACCAGCATTTCGAACTTCAGCTCCTGCTCCCGCTGGCCGGATGCCATGATCTTGCCGGCCCGCCCGAAGAACGGGTCGTTGGCAACCTCCACATGATGGGGCAGCTGCAACCGCTTCATCATGTCCTGGCCGCGCTCCTTCCAGGTCTCCCGGAAGGCCATGGTCTGCTCGGCGGAGCCGACGCGCACATATTCGCGCTGGCGGAACATCTGCATCCGGGCCGGATCCTTGGAGGGCTCATGCCGGAAGCAGTAGGACTGCAGGGCGACATAGGCGCCGCCCTCCGGCAACTGACCGCGCCTTGCAAGGATCGGATAGAGCGGATAGCAGGCGGCCGGTGTCAGTGCGACCTGCGTCAGCTTCTGGTCCTTCGACCAGTCCTCGCCGGCTGCCATGCATTGCAGCAACCCCATGTGATCGCGGTCATTGCCGCAGAACGCATGGACGGTTCCGGCAAGCTGCGGAAAGCTCTTCATGTAGCCGCTGGTTTCGAAATCCTGCATGGTCATGCCCGGCGGGAAGACCATGGCCTCGGTGATCTCGTCCTCGCCGTAGGTCAGCGCGAACTTTTCGAAGCAGGCGACAACATCTTCGAATTCACCGCTGCGGGCATAGAGCCCGTCGACACCGGAGGGGTGCAACACGCCTTCAGCGAAAAGCTGATCGAGAAAGGAGACTTGTGCGTCCATCATTTACCCCAACAGGCTCGTGTCTTGCTTGTTGACCAGAAGCATGGTCGACGTGTTGCCCAGGATCCGGTCGTTGGAAATCATGAGCTGAGCGGAATGCGCGTCGCGCAGGTGACGGCCGAGGCTGAACGGCGTGCCGTTCTTGTAGCCGGCGATCCCGCAGATCAGCATGCAGTGGTTGATGATGGTCAGGATGGTCTGCGAGGTGCCGATCTTCACGTTGTTCATGGCAACGGAGAAGCTCATGGCGTTGAGCGCATCGCTGTCGCCCTTGCAGGTCTGGAACTGTTTCAGTCCGGCAACCACATTGGCCTTGACCAGTTGCAGCAGGCTGGAGGCCTCGGCAAGACGCAGGGCGCCGGGAGGCACCTGGCCGGGCGTTCGCCTGGCGGCATTCTTCACGAAGGCCTGAGATCGTGCCACGGCATCGGCGGCAATCCCGTACCAGAGCGACCCCCACAACAGGTGGGAAACGGCCAGCATGGACTGGGCGGCGATTTCGGCGAAAGGCCGCGGCAGGATCTGCTGGGCGGGCGCTTCGCCGCGGAAGATGTAGCCGTCGGAACAGGTGCCGCGCATGCCGAGCGTGTCCCATTTGGACGTATGTTCGAGCGTGTACTGGTCCTTCAGGAAGATCGTTGCGACCTGATCGGAATGGGCGGCGTCCGGATGGCGCCGGGACGTGACCATGATGGCGTCGGCATCGGCACCGTAGGAAATCACCGTCGCGTCCTTGGTCAGGCGCGCAGTATCGCCCTCGACCTCGATGGCGCAAAGGGAATTGCGCAGGTTGCCGCCGATACCCGCTTCGCTGGTCGCGGAGCCGATCAGAAGCTGTTCTTCGCACAGCCGTGTCAGGAAGGCTTCGTGCCAGGCGCTGCCGAGAGCATAGTCGGAAAGGCTGGCGATCTGGATCTGGTGCATGGCGTAGGTCATGGCGGTCGCCGCGCATGCCTGGCCGAGAATGGCGCACACATCGGCAACCTCTGTCAGGTTCGCCCCTTCTCCACCAAGTTCCGGACGGATCATGATACCCATCATGCGTTCGGCCTTCAGGGCATTCATGCCCTCGGCCGGGAATCGTGCCTCGCTGTCAACCTGATCGGCAAACTCGGCGGCGACCTTGGCGGCGCGCTTCGCGCGCTCTGCCAGGCTCAAAGCGGTGACCTTGGCTGCGGCGGTCATGGGTCAGGCTGCCTGATCTTCGAGAATTTCGCTCAGGGCCGTCTCGATCGCCTCGACAGAGGAGAAGGATTTGCGGTTCAGAAGATGCTCGGGAAATTCGATGTCGAATTCCTCTTCGAGCGCCAGCATGACCTGAACGGAGGCAAAAGACGACAGACCCGCATCGTAAAGATCCGCGCCGTCGGCGACTGTTTCGATTGCAACCGGCAGATTGCCGTGTTTCGAAAGGAGGTTCCGGATTGTCTGTTTCATGTCTGTCCTTGCACACTAGATGCCGCTCAGGAAGAGCCGGCGAATACATTCAATGCAACTTGTACAGACAAATGAATAAATCGCACTTAAAGGATATGGTAAAAAATTACAAAACGAATAAGATCAAGAAAACAAACTTCATCTTCCATTAACCTAAAACGGAAGACATCCCTTTACTTTCCTTGATTTACTTTACGCGATCTTCCTTAAAGCATCCGGCGCAAAACCCCGTCCCGCCGGATTATACCGTGATAAAGCGCAGCCGAGATATGCAGAAGAACGGCAGCGATAAAGAGCAGGCCCAAGGTCAGATGCACGTTGAAGAGCTGATCGGCAAGGGCACGGTCCTTCGCAACGATCGCCGGCATCGTGAACAGGCCGAACACCGAGATCGCAGCGCCGTAGGCGGAGGTCGCCACCCAGCCGACAAACGGATTGACCAGAAGGAAGCCGTAGAGAAAGACATGCGTCACCTTGGCAGCCAGTTGCTGCCACACCGGAACGCTGTCGGGCAAAGGAGCCGGACGATGCGTCAACCGGTATGCCAGCCGGATCAGCGTGAGCGCCATCAGGACAACACCAACGGACCTGTGAAAATCGAAAAGCTGATTCTGCAGGTCCCCGCCCTTGATCCGGATCATGGTCAGGCCCGCCGGAACCATCGCGAAGACCAAAAGCACCGTCAGCCAGTGGAACGCCCGCGCAACCACACTGTAGCGACCTACAACCTCAGACATTTCCGCCATCCTCTCCCGATCCGGAACCAGCCTAGGCGCTCGCAAGGGGCATTTCAACCGGACGATGCAAGGCGCGAGACAGTGGCCTTCAGAGGCCGGGCAGAACCGCGATATCCATGTGCCCGACCGTGACCCTGAGCCTGCCCTCGGCGATCTTCCGCTGCCGATCCTGCCACCAGTCCTCCAGCGCCGCTTCACCGACGCCTGTCTCCCGGGCAGCACCGACCCAGCCGGACAGCAGCTCCAGCAGGAAATCAGGCGCCTCCGGACCGGCCCTCCAGTCGGAAGCGCCCTGAACGACGCGGCATCCGCGCCCATCAAACAGCGCAATCGCCCGCGCCGCCGCCCCTGGCCCGAGCGCCTGGCCGAACCCCTTGTCGGTGGTCTGATGGCTGTTCAGCGCCGTGCGCAAGACTTCGTCCATCGGATGTTCCGGATCGAAGACGGCCCGGCCGTCGTAGGTCAGGCTGGCAAGAAAGGGCTTGCCTGCCCGCGCAAGACAATCGGTCAGGCGATCCAGAAAGGCTTCGGAAACCAGATCGAGAAAGGCGGATGTGGTGACCGCGTCGACATCGGCGAACGGAAGCGTTTCCAGATCCGCGGCCAGATCGATCCGGCGGGTCTCCACGCGGCCGTCTCCTTTGTCCTGAAATCGCGTTGCCGCGGCCTCCAGCAATGCAACGTCGTGATCGCACAGCAGCCAGGCCGTCTCCCGGGGCAACCGCCCGGAAAGGGCCGCCACCGTCGATCCGGCGCCACTGGCGAGATCCAGTATGCGCAGCGGACGGGCGGGCAGGCTTCCGATAAAGGAGGCTTCGACTTCCGCGCTGCGCGCGGCAAGGTCGAGCGGTTCGCGCAAGGTAAGCCATCTTGCGGAAAAGCCGCTCACGCCCCCGCCTCCCGAAGGATCTTTTCAAATTGCATGGCCGCCTCGTCCCAGCCCGGCAGATCCCCGGCCGCCCCATGCGCCGCCGCGGCCATTTCCGCCCTTTGTCCCGGCTCGGAAATCAACAGCGACAAGGCCGTCTCCAGGGCCGCCACGTCTTCCGTTCCGCAATAGATCGCCGCGCCTTGCGGCAGGGTTTCCCGGACGGCGCCGCCACCGCTGCCGATAACCGGAAGCCCGTGGGCAATCGCCTCCGCATAGGCCATGCCATAACCTTCGTATCGGCTGGCGAGCACAAAGATATCCGCCTGCAAGTAGAACCGGCTCAAGGCCTGCGGCGGCACGGCACCGTGAAAGATGATCCGTTCTGAAATCTCCAGCCCGTGCGCCTGATCCAGGAGCGCGCGGTGGCAATCTGGATCGGCGTCGAGACCGCCGACGATATCCAGGCGCCAGTCAAGGTCCTTGAGCCCGGACAGCGCCTGGAACAGGAGATCATACCCCTTTCGCGGCACCACCGTACCGACCGACAGCAACTTCACGTTCCCGGAGGGTTCGCGCACGATCGGGGCCTTCTTGTCCGTTCCCGGCAGGACAACGGTGATCCTTTCCGTAGGAACGCAAAAAAGGTCTGCCACCTGTGCGGACGTCGAAGGGCTGGTGACGATGACATGCCCGGCACAGGCCAGCGCCTTGTGCTCGCTGTCGCGCAAATGCGCGGCCTGACCGGCGGAGAGGCCGTTCTCACGGCAAAGCGGATGGTGCACCAGCGCAATCAGGTTCAATCGCTCCGCCAGTTCACCAACCCAATCTCCCATGGCACCGAAGGCGAGACCATCCGCCACAACAATGGAACCTTCGGGCAGGCCCGCGAGGCTGTCCCGCGCGGCCTGCAACGTGGTGGCCGGTGGGAAGGGAAACCCCTCGCCAAGCGGCACGAGTTCGACCTGCCGGCCCAGATCCCGCAGCCCTGCGATGATCCTCCGGTCATAGCCATAACCGCCCGTCGGCGTGTCGATGTCTCCTGGATAGGCGAAGTAGAGGGTCTGCATCCCGGTCTCAGATCGCGGCTTCGTACCAGGCCCGGGCAACGTGGGATTCGGAGATCGTCACCCGGATGGCATTGAGTTCCGCTCCCGGGCGCCCGAGCCGGTCTTCCCGGGCGGCCCTGGCCAGATGATCGTGGACATGCTTCGTCAGGAACTCGGTAGTCGTGTTGATGCCCGCGAATTCGGGAAGCTCATCCAGGTTCTTGTAGTTGAGAGGCTCCAGAACTTCCTTCAGCGCCTCATGCGCGCGTCCGATGTCGATCACCACGCCGTTGCCGTCGAGGCTTTCCGCCAGGAAAGCCGCATCAATGACGAAGGTCGCGCCGTGCAGGGCCTGTGCCGGGCCGAAAAGCTCCCCCTTGAAGGAATGGGCGATCATCACGTGGTCGCGAACTTCAACTGCAAACATTCCGGGTTCCTGAAACTTCTGGTGAAAAGATAAGGGCTGATCCGTGGTCAGTCCGGGTCTCCGTCATATACGACAAGCGCCGCGAGGACATCTGACGACTTGTTCAACAAATCGGGAAGACGGAGAGGCAGGTCGCGGAAGCCGACCCGGTGACTGATCAAGCGATCCAGCACCGGGTCTGCGAGCAGGGCCAGTGCCGTTTCCAGCCGCCTGCGGAACGACCACCTCGCCTGGCGTTCGGCCGGAATCGACCCGACCTGGCTGGAGACCAGCTTCAACCGGCGGCTATGAAAATCGGCACCGAGCGGCGCCAGAACGCTGTTGGCGCCATACCAGCTCATCTCGACGACGGAGGTCCCGTCCCCGGCACAGGCAAGCGCCGTGGCAAGGCCCGACGGGGTCGCGCTGGTGTGAAAGACGAGATCCTGACCGCGTGGGGCTTCCTCAGGATGTGCAAAGGCAATTCCAAGCGCCCCGGCGATCTCCGACCGGCGCTCATTGGTATCGACCACCGTCACCTCCGCCCCGGGCAGGCGGCCGGCGAGGTAAGCGGTCAAAAGTCCGAGAACTCCCCCACCGACCACGCAGATGTGATCCCCAGGTGATGGTTTTCCGTCCCATAAAGCATTCAGAGCCGTTTCCATATTGGCGGCCAGAACCGCTCTTTCGGGTGGAACGCCGTCGGGGAGCGGCACACAGGCAGTCACGGGGAGAGTGAAATCGCTTTGATGCGGGAAGAGAGAAAAGACGGTGCGCCCGGCAAGTCCGGCATCCCCGTCCACCACCATGCCGACATTGGCGTATCCGTATTTCACGGGGTAAGGGAAGTCGCCTTCCTGGAACGGCGCGCGCATGCGCTGCCACTCGCCCGGCGGAACCTCACCCCTGGAGATCAGCCCTTCCGTGCCGCGACTGATGCCGCTGAAAAGTGTCCTGACCCGGACCTCTCCCGGCCCGGGCGCCGCACATGTGACAGGCTCGATTGCGCATTGCCCGATGCCGGTATACCAAAGCGCCTGCGCCCGGCTCGTGGCTTGGCTTACCGACACCGTTCAGTCCTTTCCCAGTTGTCTCCGGTCATGCATCCGCCTCTGTCAATTTTAAGACATCTTGACATGCGCACTATTGCGATGATTGCCGCCAATGGAAGTCAAAAAAATGTTTTGGGTCTTTGACATGCCATTTCCGAAGTCTTCTTCGAAACGCCTGACGGTCAGGCGCGCGACCTTCGTAACCCTGCTCCTGACAGGGTTCTGCGGTCTTACCGCCCTGATGGTGGCGACCCTTTCACCGAACGGCTTTTCCGCGCTCGATCTCGTTGTCCTGGTCTGCTTCATGGTGACGCTGCCCTGGACCCTCATCGGGTTCTGGAACGCGGTCATAGGCCTCCTTGTCATGCGCCTTTCCAGGAATCCGGCAGCCGCCGTCTGTCCGATCGATGCCGGCGATCCGCGCCAGCCGCCCGCCGGCTCCACTGCGCTGCTCTCCTGCATCCGCGACGAAGATCCGGCGAGCGTGGAAACCAATCTGAGCGCCATGGTCTCCAATCTGATCCGGACCGGTCAGGCGGACCGCTTCACGCTCTACGTGCTCAGCGACACCTCGATGGAAGACATTGCCCTGCGCGAAGAGGAAATGGCGTCCCGCCTCGCCCACCGCTTTGCCGGGCGGATGGCGGTCCGTTATCGGAGGCGTCCGGTCAACACGGGCTTCAAGGCCGGAAATATCGAGGATTTCTGCGATCGCTGGGGCAAAGGTCACGACTATGCCCTCGTGCTCGACGCGGACAGCTACATGTCGGCCGAGGCCATGCTGGATCTGGTGCGGCGCATGGATGCCAATCCGAAGGTCGGCATCCTGCAAAGCCTGGTCGTCGGCCAGCCCACCGACAGCGCATTTGCGCGAATCTTCCAGTTCGGCATGCGCCTCGGAATGCGCTCCTACACGATCGGCAGTGCCTGGTGGCAGGGCGACTGCGGCCCTTACTGGGGCCACAACGCCATCCTGCGGCTCAAGCCCTTCATGGACCATTGCCGCCTGCCGGTCCTGCCTGGAAAGGGACCCCTGTCGGGTCCGATCCTGTCGCATGATCAGGTGGAAGCGGTGCTGATGCGTCGGGCCGGCTACGAGGTCCGTGTGCTGCCCCTGGAGACAGGCAGCTATGAGGTCAATCCGCCTCATCTACTGGAGTTCATCCGACGGGACCTGCGCTGGTGCCAGGGCAACCTGCAATACCGGCGCCTGCTTGGCCTTCCGAACCTGAAACCGGTCAGCCGCGCGCAGCTCGTCCTGGCCATCCTGATGTTCCTGGGCTCTCCGGCCTGGATCGGTTTCATGATCGCCGCTGCGGCTCTGGGGATGGTTAGCGACACTGCGCCGTTCCGCGCCGACACGGGAGCCATCCTCTTCATAACGGTCCTGACCATGGTGTTCGCACCGAAACTGGCGACGGTTGCCGACGTCCTCGCCCGGCCGGACCTGCGCAAGGCCTTCGGCGGGCCGGTCCGAATTCTTGCGAGCACAACGGCGGAAATCGTCTTTTCGGCCATGCTGGCGCCTATCATGGCGGTTGCCCACACGCTCTTCATGGGCGGGCTCGTTTTCGGAAAGACCATAGGCTGGGGCGCGCAGGCAAGAGGCGTCGAAAGGCTGCCCGTCGGCCTCGCTCTCCGCAAGCTCTGGCCGCAGACCCTTTTCGGCCTCGCAGGGCTGGCGTGGCTGATCAGCCAGCCGATCTCTCTTGTCTGGCCGGTCGTCCCTGTAGCCGTCGGGCCGCTCCTGGCGGTTCTGATTGCCGTTGCCACTTCCACCAGGACGTTCGGGAACCTGGCGGTCCGCACCGCGCTCTGGCGCATTCCGGAAGAAACCAGTCCTCCGGCGGAACTCGTCGACCTGCACCTGGCCGCGCTCGCCAACGGGCCGAATCCCATGGACATGCAGGAGAGGCTGGTTCAGGCGGACGCCGAACCGGCATAGGTCGCAATCGCGGGAAATGGGCGCACAGTCGCGGCGCGAGCCGGACATCACGGCAACGCCCGGCTTTGTCTGCGAAGTCTTCGGAAAGTCCGGCAAGGCCCGCAGCCCCACCGGCAGGACTGCCAGATTGACTGCCAGAACGGCAGGCAGTGGCCTCACGCCGGGCTCGAACCCAGGCTGCCCGGACTGAAACGATTAGGCCGCGTTGGAAGAGGCGAGCGGCTGGGTCAGAAAGCCGTAAATTTCCCGAGGATCGTGGGACGCGCGGATGCCTTGCGTGACCGCGCTATCCCGCAGCTGGCGGGCGATCCTGGCAAGCGCCTTGAGATGATCCGCTCCGGCCCCTTCGGGCGCAAGCAGCAGAAACACGAGGTCGACGGGTTCGTCGTCGAGGGCATTGAGTGGGATGGTGATCACGTTGTCGCAGCTGATGGCACAGGCCTCGGGAAGCCCGTGCTCGGGGCCGAGCTCGACTTCTGATCGGATCCCTCTAACGGTGCGCGTGATCGGCGCGCAG
>JBNKGB010000107.1:0-15428 GCA_050289605.1 Roseibium sp.
CGTCTCCCGAAACGGAATCGTCTTCTGCGCCAGGGCGATCCACGGCCGGAAAGACCAGGAGGAATAGTTCTTGTTGCCAATGAAAAGTTCGAACTCTGGCATTGGGAAGTCCTTTCCGCGTCATTCGCGCATCAGTCATTTTTTCCGGGCAAAAATTACCTACGGTGTCGATCCGAGAACTTCCAATTCAAGAAGTTCATGAAATCCATCATGAATCGGAATGCCTGCTATCGGCACGCTTATTGCTTCAACAGGGAGCATTCACACCAGGCCCAAGAGGGTTTCATGACATCGATTTCCAATCCGCTCTCCGGAGCAGCCTTTCAGGCGCCCAAACTCTCCACTGGCAATGAAATCACTTCGAGTTTCCTCGATTTCCGGTCCGTTATGGCGGAGCAATACGAGCAGTGGCGCGAAATGCCGGAAGAAGAACGGATCCGTCACACCTATCTTGAAAAGCACGGCCTGACGGAAATCGGGCTCGACAACCTGTCCGCGAAGGACAGGGCGGCGCACGAAGAAAAGATTGCCAGCCTTTCAAATACCCCGGTTCTTTCCACCTTCCCGTTTTCGGGCTCAAAGGCCGGCGACAGCCTGACGCGTGCCGTCATAACCCTACAATCCGTTCTCGAAACTTCCGAAACCGACCCATCCGCTCCCGTCAGCCGGACAGCGTCCTCCGGCAAAGACTGAAAATCATCCGGACCTTCGAACCCCGTGTCCAAAGCTTCTTCCCTTCCCGGTCCGGTGCCCCTTCCCTGACGACACCCTTCAAAAAGTGAAAGATTGGCCAAATCTCCCTGTGTTTTTTTCGCGGTCATGCTTGAAATTTAAAACGAAGTGTATGGAATAGGGCCTTCGGGCAAAAAGGCGGGAAGAACCCGTCTGCGCCGCGACCAATAATTAGGGGAACCAAATAATGCGTGTTTTGCGTATGGCTGCGGCCGCTGTTGCAGTTCTGGCTGCTGTGGGTGGCGCTGAGGCGAAAGACTGGTCCAAGGTGCGCATCGGCACCGAAGGCGCTTATCCTCCGTTCAACTCCCTGACCGCGGACGGTCAGCTGATCGGCTTCGATGTCGACATCGCCAAGGCGCTCTGTGAAGAGATGAAGGTCGAGTGTGAATTCGTCACCCAGGACTGGGATGGCATGATCCCTGCTCTGCAGGCCGGCAAGTTCGACGCCGTGATCGCCTCCATGTCGATTACCGAGGAGCGAAAGCAGAAGGTCGACTTCACCAATAAGTACTACAACACTCCGCCGGCCATCGCTGTGCCGAAGGATTCCGCCCTCACCGGCACGTCCGACGATGATCTCAAGGGCGTAGCGCTCGGTGCACAGTCTTCGACCACACATTCCAACTATGCGGAAGAAAAACTGCCGTCCGCCGATCTGAAACTCTATCCGACCCCGGACGAGTACAAGCTGGACGTGGCGAGCGGCCGTATCGACGCTGTCATCGACGATGTCGTGGTCCTGTCCGACTGGCTGGCAACCGATGACGGCGCCTGCTGCAAGCTGCTTGGTACGCTGACCCCGGATCCGGTGATTAACGGTGAAGGTGCAGGCATTGCGATCCGCAAGGAAGACGGCGACCTGAAGGAAAAATTCAACGCCGCCATCGAGGCGATCCTGGCGAACGGAAAGTACAAGGAAATCAACGACAAGTACTTCACGTTCGACGTTTACGGCGGCTAACAGAACCTGCCGAACAAAGAACCGGCGTGGCGCGTAAGAGCGCCACGCCCTGCTGAAGGGGCAAACCCGCAGCGCGGCCGGAGGGGCGGCCGAAACAAGAACAACAACGACAAACAGAAAGAAGCGCCGGCTTATGAACGAAGCTTTGACGCTACTCTCCTTCGGGGACCAGGGCTGGGGCGATCAAATCGCCAGAGGCGTGTTGATCACGGTAACCGTGGCACTGGCCACCTTGCCATTCGGGCTGATACTCGGCTTCCTGATCGCGCTTGCGAAGAACTCTTCCGAACCAAGCCTGAAACTGGCTGCAAATATCTACACCACCATCTTTCGGGGACTGCCGGAACTTCTGACGCTTTTCCTGGTCTATTTCGGGGTCCAGATCGCCATTCAGCAAGGCCTGAAACTCATCGGGTTCGATGCGCAAGTCGAAGTCAATTCCTTTGTCGCCGGCATGGTCGCGCTGGCCTTCGTCTTTTCTTCCTATGCGTCGGAAGCTTTCCTTTCGGCGTTCAAGGGAATTCCGTACGGCCAGTATGAAGGCGGACATGCTCTCGGGCTCAGCCGCTACCAAACCATGACGCTCGTCATCCTGCCGCAACTCATCCGGCTTGCCCTGCCCGCTCTTGGCAATCTCTGGCTGATCCTTCTCAAGGACACGGCTCTGGTTTCCGTAATCGGCCTGCCAGATCTGCTTCGCGAAGCCGGCATAGCCGCGCGCGTGACCAAGGAACCGTTTCTGTTCTACGGCATTGCATGCCTGATCTATCTTGTGCTCGCGATGATCTCCTCCACGGGCCTGGCTCGTATTGAACGCTGGTCCAAACGGGGAGACACTGCGCGATGATTGCCGCCAATCCTGAAACCGGCCTGAAACCGCCTGCTGCCGGCAAACGTCCGTGGACTGCCGCGAAGATTACCGGTCACATTCTGATGGTTCTCTGGGCCATCTCCGGTTTTTATCTGCTCTATTACCTTTTCGCCAATGCCGAGCAACCGCTGCTGAAACAGTTGCTTCCCTATCTCAGCGGTGACTGGGCGCAATACGTCGAAAACCGTCTGTCCACGTTCGAGAACGAGAGTTTTCTCGGTCGTTACGCCGACAAGTATCTGGACGGCTTTCTGATTACACTTCAGATTGTCGGTTTTTCGCTGCTCTTCGGCGCGCTTCTTTCCGTGCCTCTGGCAATCGCGCGCGGCTCAAAAAGGAAGATCTTTTCGGTTCCGGCCTACGCCTTTGTCTACTTCTTCCGTGGAACCCCGCTGCTGGCACAGACCTTCCTGATCTACTACGGGGTTGGTTCCTTCAGTTCAGAGTTGAAAACCGTCGGCCTCTGGTGGTTTTTCCGGGATGCATATTACTGCGTCATTTTCGCATTTGCGCTGAACACCTCGGCCTATCAGGCAGAAATCCTGCGCGGCGCTGTTCTGAACGTCTCGCGAGGCCAGTGGGAAGGCGCAGCAGCGCTCGGCCTCTCGAAGCCGGTCACCTTCTTCAAGGTAATTCTGCCGCAAGCCCTGATGGTAGCCCTTCGGCCCTATGGCAACGAGATCATTCTGATGATCAAGGGCTCTGCAATCGCGGCCATCGTGACGATCTATGACCTGATGGGGGAAACCCGGAGAGCCTATTCGCGCTCTTACGATTTCCAGGCCTACATCTGGGCGGCCGTCTTCTATCTCGTCACAGTGGAAACCCTGCGCCGGATCTGGGACAGGATCGAGAAGCGTCTGACACGGCACCTCATACGATGACTACGCGGAGCGCGTATCACGCTCCGTCTCTTTTCGTCCACGACCACCGGCAGGCGTCCGTCTTCCGTCATTTGCGGCGGAAGAAACGAGTGTGTTTTCATTTGATTATCCGCTTGCGGGGCGATAACTCCAGAGGACATACATTCTCTCGGAGCACACCATGCCGAAGACGCCGTCCTCTGCCCTCGATCTTCACGCCGACAGCCTGCTGGCCCATGGCGGAGGTGGTTTCGATCCGGCAACCGGGGCGGTTGTCCCGCCCATCCAGACGGCCACGACCTTCGTTCGCGACGAGGCCTACGAGTTGGTCAACCCCGGGCACATCTACAGCCGGGACGACAACGATCTCTACAAAAGAACGGAAGCGCTGATCGCGGCACTCGAGGGCGGCGAAGAAAGCCGGCTGTTTGCCTCCGGCATGGCGGCGGTTGCCGCTGTTGCGCGGACCGTCAAGCCCGGCGGAACGCTGCTTGTCCAATCCGGCATCTACTGGGGTACAACGCTGTTCCTGCGCAAGCTTTGCGCCCGCAACAACATTGCGCTGGTGGAAGCCGATGCCTGCGATGCCCAGGCATTTCTGGACGAATTTTCCGTCACGCGGCCGAACCTCGTCTGGCTTGAAGTACCGAGCAATCCCTTTTTGAAAGTTGCCGACATCCGGACCATCGCCGCGCATTGCCGGCAGACGGGCGCCGTGCTCGCGGTCGACGCCACGGCGGTGACCCCGCTCATCCTGAAACCCCTGTCACTCGGCGCGGATCTGGTGATGCATTCGGCGACAAAAGCCCTCAACGGGCATTCGGACCTTCTGGGCGGCGTGGTAACCACTCGGGACGCCTCAAGCGAAGCCTGGGCCTTCCTGACGGAGGAGCGCAAGCTGGCGGGCGCTGTGCTCGGGTCCTTCGAAACCTGGCTGCTTCTCAGAGGCCTCCGGACGCTGGCTCTGCGCGTGGAGCGCATGAACGCAAATGCCGACGCTCTTGCGAACTATCTCGACAATCACCCGAAAATCGAAGCAGTGCTTTATCCCGGCGTCAAAAGTCACCCTCAGCACGAGCTTGCCAGATCACAAATGACGGGCGGCTTCGGATCGCTGATGTCGGTTCTGATCAGGGGAAGTAAAAGCAATGCACTGAAGGTCACGGGATCGCTTGGTCTGTTCCAACGGGCGACCTCCCTCGGCGGCACGGAGAGCCTTGTCGAGCATCGCTACACGATCGAGGGAGAAGGGTCCGGCATTCCGGAGAACCTGCTTCGGCTTTCCATCGGCATCGAATGCATCGATGATCTGATTTCGGATTTCGATCAGGCTCTGGCGGCGGTCTGAACCGACCGCAGCCACTGCTTGCCATATTCAATTACCGGACTGCTCGGCCCGCATGCTGCGCATCCAGCTCAGGAACGCCTTGAGCGGCGGGCGCTTAACCCCGGGGCGAGTAACCAGGTGATAGCCCGTCCCAGGATAGACGCCGTCCTCGAAGAGGACCTGTAGGTTTCCGGCGGCAATGTCGGCTTCGACGAACGTCCTGGCAGTCGCCGAAATACCGTCTCCCCTTCTTAGGCCTTCAAGCACCATATATCCCGGCAAGTGAGTGATATTCAGCTTGCCTTTGGGAAAGACACCCTGGCTCTCCACCCAGATTGTCAGTTCGTTGGTGCCGTATTCCTGGAGCCAGGGGAACTGCAGGATATCCTCGGGCTTTTCTATCTTCCTGTCACCGATCAGGCAGGTTGCCGCAACAATCGCGAAATTGGTGGGAATAAACAGCTCCGCCTCCAGACCCGGCCAATCTCCGCGACCGAAGCGGAGCGCCAGATCGACACCCCCCGGTTTAAGTTCCACCACTTCCGCCGTCGGATTGAGCATCAGCTCGATCTCCGGGTGTTTCAGCCGGAAGTCGTTGATCCGCGGCATCAGCCGGCTGATGGCGAAGGACGGCGTCATGGTGATATTGAGGGGACGTGCCGCATCCTCGTTCATCAGGGCTTCGACCGTTTCCTGGATTTTGCCGAAACCGCTGCTCAACCCCTCGAACAGGATCTCCCCTTCCGGGGTCAGAGCCACGCCCCTGCCTTCCCGCATCACCAACTGCAGGCCGAGAAAGCCTTCAAGGCTCCTCACCTGTTGACTGACCGCGGCATGCGTGACGTTCAAATCCCGTCCCGCGGCGGACAGGCTTTTGGCTTCGGCGACCGCAGCGAAGGTCTTCAGGCTGTTGAGCGAAGGCAGGGACCGCCAATCCATATGTAACCTCACCTTACAATTCTAAATTCTTCCTGACTGGCATACATCCATATTCGGTGCCACATTTCAATCAGTCAAACACAAAAGGAATGTAAGCTCATGTTGAATATTTTCGCACGTAGCTTCCTGGAAGCAACCCGCACGCCCCGCACTCCCAGGCTCGGCCAGTGGCGTCATTCTCATCAGGACGAAAAAACGGTGAAGCGGGAACAGCATGCCCGCCTGTGGCTGCGCCGGCCCTATTGGCTGTAAGGTCGGCCTATTGGCCGGATCTGAGCTGACAGACCCAGGCAAATGCCCTAAAACCATGACGAACCACTTTTATCAAAGGCCCGGCTCACAACCGGGCCTTCGCATGCGATAGGGAGCGTCTTCATGGCAAAGGTTGCATTCATCGGTTTGGGCGTCATGGGATATCCGATGGCTGGCTACCTGAAAACGAAGGGCGGCCACGACGTCACGGTCTACAACCGCACAACGGCCAAGGCAGAAAAATGGGCTGCCGAATATGGCGGAAGTTTTTCCCGCACGCCGAAGGAAGCGGTGGAAGGCTGCGATTTCGTCTTCGCCTGCGTCGGCAACGATGACGACCTGCGGTCCGTCACCACCGGTCCGGATGGGGCGTTCCACGGACTGAAGGAAGGCGCAATCTTCATCGACAACACAACGGCCTCGGCCGAGGTCGCCCGTGAGCTTTATGCGGCGGCCAAGGCCAAGGGATGCGGCTTCATCGATGCACCGGTCTCAGGCGGTCAGGCGGGCGCGGAAAACGGCGTTCTGACCGTCATGTGCGGCGGTGACCAGTCCGACTTCGACAAGGCCAAGCCGATCATCGAGTGTTTCGCGAAGTTCGTCGGACTGATGGGCGAAAGCGGCGCCGGCCAGCTGACCAAGATGGTCAACCAGATCTGCATCGCGGGTCTGGTCCAGGGGCTTTCCGAAGCCATTCACTTCGCCAAGAAGGCAGACCTCGACGTCGAAAAGGTCATTTCCGCCATTCGCGGTGGCGCCGCCCAGTCCTGGCAGATGGAAAACCGCTGGCAGACCATGAATGACGGCAAGTTCGATTATGGCTTTGCGGTCGACTGGATGCGGAAGGATCTCGGCATCTGCCTGAAGACCGCCAACGACACCGGTGCCCGCCTGCCCGTGACAGCCCTTGTCGACCAGTTCTATGCAGAAGTGCAGGCCATGGGCGGCAAACGCTGGGATACCTCCAGCCTGATTGCCCGGCTGGAAAACGCCGACAAGACCTAATCCGATGGCGGCGACGGACCTGGATGCCGGCTGGAACGTTGAAACGGTCCTGTCCGAATTGCGGTCATCGGGATCGGAGGAGAACCGCGCCGGTATGGCGCGGTTCGGTATTGATTCCTCCAAGGCGTTCGGCGTGCCGCTCTCGGTCCTGCGGCCGTTTGCCCGTCGGATCGGCAAGTCGCCGGAGCTGGCGCTCAAGCTCTGGGCGACCGGCTTTCACGAGGCCCGCCTGCTGGCGATCCTCATTACGCCGTCAAAAGACCTTTCCCCTGAACTGGCCTGGAAATGGCTTAAAGAGATTTCGTCCTGGGACCTCTGCGACCAGCTGACCAACGTGCTGGCAAGGCGCACCGGATCAGACGCGCTGGTCGTGCCTCTTGCCTCGGACCAACGCGAATTCGTCCGCCGAGCTGGTTTTGCCCTCATCGCCTGGCGGGCTGTCCATGCAAGGAAAGCCCCCGACAGCGAGTTCCTTGGGCATCTCCCACTGATCCGCACGCATGCCACCGACGGCCGGAATTTCGTCTGGAAAGCCGTTCACTGGGCTCTGCGTCAGATCGGCAAGCGGAGTACCGGCCTGCATGCTCCGGCGCTCGCCCTTGCGCACGAGCTGAGCGATGCCGAAGACCGCACGGCCCGCAAGATCGGAAGGGCGGCCGAAAAAGAATTATCGTCGGAAAAGGTCCGATTGCGGCTGGGACTTAGGCCCGGCCCCTGAAAAAACCGGAGCACATCCTTCAAAAGTCGGGTCATTTAAAAGATATGCCCTAGATGTTTAGTCCCGGAGTGTGATGGCGTATCAATGGGCCGTCCGGGTCGGCGTTCGCACGAAACTCCCCGCCCTGCATCCATCGCTCCCCGAATCCCTTCAAAGCAAAGAATCACGCCTGAAGCCTCGCGGCGAGCGCCTTCTTCAACAGCCTTCTAGGCCTTGACCCCGCTCAAGGCTTCTCCCTTCCAGGTCTTGCCCTTCATTCTTTCCAGGATGCCGGGGAAGCTGTCGAAGCGCTGGTATTCGAATGTCTCTTTCCCGCCTTCCCGGCTCCAGGTGATCTCGATTGTGTCGCCATGCAGGAGTGCAACAGTCCCGGTGTCGTTGGGCGGCGGCTCCTGACCCGAAGCATGCGTCCGCCACGGGTAGCTCAAAACCTCGTAGCGGCGGTTGAAGCGGTAGTGATAGGTCCCGTTTCCGCAGTAGATCGTCCAGATGCCGAGCAGCCAGTCCGGCACCGGCCCGCGGCTGTCGAGCCAAACGGCCATATCGACCCATCCATCCCAGTGCGAGTCGAATTTGCGATCCTTTCGCTTGACGAAATCGACCCCCGACCTCGGCCCCCCCTGTCCACCCTCGATCGTCTTCCAGACATCGCCTTCGAAGCCGAGAGAGATGCCCATGTGCAGTTGGCTGGTGGAGAAATGGGTGAAGATATCGCCATAGCCCGGCTTCTCTCCGTTCTTGTTCCAGATGAAGGCATACGGCTTGTTATGTTTGGCAACGAAATCAGGCAACCAGAAGGTCGAGAGCTTCATCTTGGAGCCCATCGCAACGCAGCATTCACCGACGAAGGCGTTACAGGAGGTCAACGTGCCATTGTTTGCGCCATTGGCCGCCCAGTTCATCACTTCGTCGCGATGCGTATATCCTGTTAGCTTCTTGTACTCCTCGTTGTCCTTGGTGGTCGGGTTGATGACCCTGACCTTGACGGCTTCGCCAGTTTTTTTCGTTATCGTGGTTTCGGGCGTCTTGGCGATCAACTCCGCCCGGGCGGCCGCGTTAAAGGGCGGCGAGCCGGAGGCAAGTCCGCCCTGGCCCTCCGGCACCGCCTTGATGAAGTCCCTTAATTTTTCCTGAAATGGCAGAAGTTTCCCCATGGCGCTACTCCAGTGCAATGACACGCCGTTTGAAGCCAAAATATCAAAGAGGGGGGCGAATGGCCCCGTGAAGAAAGAGTAGCCAGAGTTCTCGGCAACTTGAAAGCGGAATTGACGCAACGGTAGCGCTTTTACGCCGAGGAGCCGAGTTCGACCCACCGGCGCAACGACTGGTCCCACAGGGACGTGGTTGTCCAGTCCTCCAGCGGCGGGCAATGCGCACCGGATCAGACGTGCTGGTCATGCCTCTTGCCTCGGACGAGCGCGAATTCGTCCGCAGAGCTGGTTTTGCCCTCATCGCCTGGCGGGCTGTCCATGCAAGGAAAGCCCCCGACAACGAGTTCCTTGGGCATCTCTCTCTGATCCGCACGCATGCCACCGACGGCCGAAATTTCGTCTGGAAGGCCGTTCAACGGGCGCTGCGACGGATCGGCAAGCAATCAGCGAGCCTGCACGCTCCTGCCCTGGCGCTTGCCAGGGACCTGAGCGACGCGCAAGAAAAAACAGCCCGCAAGGTCGGCAAGGCAGCCTCAAGAGAACTTCGTCCGACAAGGTACATGCCCGTCTGGGTATTCTGCGTCAGGCCTGAGGTCAGCGCATTACTGGCCAGAGGCTTCCCTGGAGATTTCGTCGAGCAGCTGATTGACCTCGGCGATTGCCGCCTTTGAAGCATCGGAACCGGATTCATCGAGTTTGCGATAACCGACGGTCACGTTGCCCGGCTTGTCAGGGGTTTCGTACACAAAGAGCGCGTAAGGACAAAAGGCGATATTGCCCGCATCCGCTTCCATGACCTTTCGCGACAGGTTGGCGGAGCAGAACAGCATCGTTTGCGCGTTGACGAAAATCTCCTTCTTGCCCCCGACATCTTCCGATGTCCGGGCCAGCATGTCGCCGATGTGGGAAACGTAGTCGATCACCAGGCCACGGTTGACGATGGCGTTTTCCAGATCGAACCGGACATCCTCGAAGACGGATTCCACATTGTAGGCGACCACGCCTTCCGGCATGGTCTGGGCAGACAGACTGCCTGCCGCCACAATTGCCAGTCCGGCCCACAGGACCGGTACCGCGAAGGCTTTTCCCAAATTGTCAAACATGCGCTGTCCTCCCGATGACGTGCGGGAGTACATTACGCGCCGTTTGCGTGTATGCCAATAACATATATCAAAATCTGAATATTTGAATGTTACAGCAGCCCCTAAACGTCCACCTCGATTGTCCCGATCGGCTTGGAACAGCAGGCCAGGATATATCCGGCCTCGACATCTTCCTCGCTGATGCCGCCGGAATGGACCATGTGGACGTCGCCGGAGACCTTCTTCACCTTGCAGGTTCCGCAGACCCCGAAGGTGCAGCCGGATGGAATGTTGAGCCCGGCCCCCTTTGCGACCGCAAGAACCGTATCTGTCTGTGAACATGTCGCCGAGACATTCGAGCCGGCGAAGAAGATCTGCGCCTGAACGTCCTCCTGCGGCACGACGTCGTCGAACTCGGTCAGTTCCGCCTTGGTTTCCGCTGGCGCCTGGAAGCTTTCCTGATAGTAGCGGTTCATGTCGAAACCAAGCGCATTCAGGATTTCCCGGACCGCGTTCATGAAGGCTTCCGGGCCGCAGCAATAGACGTCCCGCTCCAGGTAGTCGTGACACATCAGACCCAGCATCAGCTGGTTGAAGTGGCCGCGGTATCCGGTCCAGACTTCATAGGGGTCGCTTTTGCTAACCACGAAGTGCAGTTGCAGGCCGTTGACGCGGCTTGCCATATATTCCAGTCGCTTGCGGAAGATCAGGTCCGCCGGACGGTTGGCGCACTGGATGAAGCAGATGTCCGGATCTTCGCCGCGTTCGAAGAGCGTCGTTGCCATGGACATCATCGGCGTGACGCCTGACCCGGCCGAAACAAACAGGTACTTGCCGTCCGGGCTGGGCGGCAGATGAAACAGTCCGGCAGGACCGAACGCCTTGATCCGCATGCCGGGCGCCAGGTGCTCGACCATCCAGCGGGAACCGATACTGCCTTCCTGCGCCTTCACGGTCACGGTGATATAGGCATTCGTCACCGGCGAGGACGAGATCGTGTAGGTACGCTGGACATTGCCGCCGGGCACCGGCAGGTCGAGCGTGACGAACTGCCCTGCCCTGTAGACGAAGGTCGCACCGGAGGGCGGCCGGAAGGTGAAGGTCTTCACGTGCGGGGCTTCCGGCAGAACGCTTACGCATTCCAGAACTTCCGAGTCGGTCCAGACGGGCGTGTCGCGCCCGGGCATGGGGATCATGGGTCTACTCCGCAGCGATTCGGAACCGGCCGATCAGGCTCCGTTCCAGGGTCCGCGCATACCAATCGATGAATTGAATGACGCCACTTTCCTGCGCCGGGGAATAGGGACCGGGTTCATAGGCCGGCGAATTGATGCCGATCTGGTTTTCCTCCACGATCCGGCGGTCCTCGTCATTGGTATGGATCCAGACCTCGGTCAGGCGTTGCAGGTCGTAGTCGACGCCTTCCTCGGCATCCTTGTGAACCAGCCAGGTGGTGGTGACCTCGGTTTCCTGCGGTCCCTTGGGCAGAACGCGGAAAGTCAAAACCTGATCCGACAGGAAGTGGTTCCAGGTGTTCGGGTAGTGGAAGAACAGGCAGGAGCCGGCATTGTCGAAGGGCACGCTGCCGATCCGTTTCGAAACCGCCGCCTTGCCGTCCATGGTGTAGCTGACCGCATCACCTAGGAAAGGTATTCGAACGAAACGCCATTGCTCGGCCGGATCGATCAGGAATTTCGAGGGCAGGCCGGCGTTTTCGCAGCGGTCCACGTGAGCCTTGCCGGCATTGGAAGCCGAGGAATCGTCGCCTCCGACCATATTGGGATCGTCCGGGAAGGTGCGGCAGAGCGAGGGATGCGACCCGGAGCAATGGTAGCACTCGCGGTTGTTCTCCAGCACCAGCTTCCAGTTGGCTTTCTCGATAATCGTCGACTGATGCGCAACCTTCAGGTTGGCCAGGTCGTGCGGCCCGATATAACGCGCAGCATGCTTGCGAAGATCGGAAGTGTCCGGCGCGGTGTCAGCCAGGCAGATGAACACCATGCCGGAAACATTGACGCAGTGAACCGTCTTCAGGCCATGGTCGGACGGCTTGAAGTCCGGCCCCATCTCGCGCGCCCAGAGCAGGCTTCCGTCGAGTTCGTAGGTCCACTGGTGGTAGGGACAGACCAGTTTCGGTGACGTTCCCTTCGCGGCAGAGCAGATGCGGCTGCCCCTGTGGCGGCAGGAATTGTGAAAGGCGCGCACTTCACCGTCCGCCCCGCGCACAACGATCACCGAATAGGCCCCGATCTGGAGCGTCACGTAGTTTCCGCTCTTCGGAAGCTCGGCGGAAGGAACGGCAAAAATCCACTCCTTGTGCCAGATGTTCTTCATGTCGGATTGGAAAACATCCGCATCGGCGTAAAAAGCCTGCGGCAGGGAATAGCCGGACCGCCGGCCCATCAACAGGGAGAGAACATCGGCATCGCTGCGCATGGTGACACATCCTTTCCAGCCGGGATTTCGGCACTTCTCAAGACCGGAAATTAGGCTCACCACGCATCGCCGGCATTGCCCAAAAACGGCATGGTCTTACACGAGTGAGACAGAGCCCCGAATTTGTGCATGTGCAGCCGACCGCTCAGATATCCTTGACCAGCCGAAGCGCGTCATAGATCGCGGCATGCGTGTTCCTCGCAGACACGGCATCCCCGATCCGGTAAAGCGCGAAGATCCCCCGCGGATTGGCGTCGAGCGGTTGCGGTCGACCGAAGATCAGTGCTTCCTGGCTGACAGCCCCAAGGTTCTTCGACAGCGGCTTGAGCTCGAAATAGAGATCGTCCATCGGGATCGTGCCGTGATTGACGACAATCTGGTCGAATTCGCGTTCTTCCGTGTGCCGGGAATAGTCCGTGCCGATGACGGCGGTGATCATGTTGCCGGACCTTTTTGCCGCCATCAGCCGGTAGGTGACGGTGAAGCGCACGTCCTTGTCCTGAAGCGCGCGCATATAGGGCACAAGGTTCATTGCCATGACGTCGGGCGCAAAGGACCGATCCGGCGTCATGATCTCCACATGAGCTCCGGACTTGGCGATAATCTCGGCCGCCTGCAAAGCGGCATGATCACCGGCGTCGTCATAAACAAGAACCCTTTTGCCGGGGTTGACGTCTCCCGCGATGATGTCCCAGGACGAAACGACAAGGTCGTTGCCTTCCCGCAGGACCTCCGTGTGCGGCAGGCCGCCGGTCGCGACGATTACGACATCCGGCGCTTCCGCCGCAACGTCCTGTGCCTCGGCAAAGGTGTTGAAGCTGAAGCGGACATTTCGCCTCTGACACTGGTCCAGTCTCCACTCGATGATGGAGATCATTTCCCGCCGCCGCTCGGACCGGGCCGTAAGCCGGATCTGGCCGCCAGCATCCGGCGCGGCCTCGAAAACGGTTACGTCGTGGCCGCGTTCCGAGGCGACGCGCGCCGCCTCCATGCCCGCTGGACCGGCCCCCACGATTACCACCTTCTTCCTCACCTGCGCCGCCGGGATCTCGTGCGGCATGGTCAATTCTCGACCGGTTGCGGCATTGTGGATGCAGAGCGCGTCTCCGGCCTGGTAGATCCGGTCGAGGCAATAGGTTGCGCCGACGCACGGGCGGATCTCGTCTTCCCGTTTTTCGGCGATCTTTTTCACAAGCAGCGGGTCGGCCATATGCGCGCGCGTCATGCCGACCATGTCCAACAGACCTTCCGCAATGGCATGACGTGCGGTTGCCACATCCGGGATCTTGGCCGCATGGAAGGTCGGCAGACCGATCTCCTTCCTGATCCTGCCGGCAAAGTCCAGATGCGGTGCGTTGCGCATGCCCTGCACGGGAATGACGTCGGTCAGGCCCGCATCCGTGTCGATGTGCCCGCGGATCACGTTCAGGAAATCGATCTGGCCCGTCTCTTTCAGCCTGCGGGCGATCTGCAGCCCCTCCTCCGCGGTGATCCCACCCTCCATATCCTCGTCTGCCGTGAAACGGATGCCGAGAATAAAGTCATCCCCGACCCGTTTGCGGATCGCGTCGATCACTTCCAGGGAGAAGCGCATCCGGTTCTCAAGCGAACCACCATATGGCCCTTCCAGCGTGTTTGTGGCAGGCGACCAGAACTGGTCCATCAGATGGCCGTAGGCTTCCAACTCAATGCCGTCCATGCCACCAGCCTTCATGCGCTCGGCAGCATCCGCATAGTCCGCAATGATGCGGGCGATGTCCCAGTCTTCGATCTTCTTGGGAAACGCCCGGTGTGCCGGTTCACGCTCGTGGCTGGACGACACCGCAGGAAACCAGTCGCCCTTGTTCCAATGAGTGCGGCGTCCAAGGTGCGTCAGCTGGATCATGACGGCGCAGCCGTGGTCGTGGCAGGCATCGGTCAGCCGTCTGACCCAAGGTACGACCTCGTCCTTGTAGGCAAGGATATTGTTGAAGACCGGCGGCGAGTTGCGGGAAACCGCGGCGGAACCTGCCGTCATGGTCAGGGCAACACCGGCCCTGGCACGCACCTCGTGGTAGGCCCGGTAGCGGTCCTTCGGCATGCCGTCCTCCGGATAGGCCGGCTCGTGGGATGTGATCATGATCCGGTTTTTCAACGTCAGGTGCTTGAGCTGATACGGCTGCAGCAACGGATCTTTCGACATGCACTTCCCTCAATTTCGCGTCCGTCCGAACCCGTCAACCGGGCTTATGGCGAGACTAGTTTCCGGCCGGCTGCCTTGAAAAGACACGAAAGCGACATTTGTGTCGTTTTTTCGAACACTGATGTCATTTTCGGTTGCGAGCCAAAATTTGCGCTGCTATCGCAACACACATGAACGAGCCTCTGCTTGAAAAGACGACAGGCTGGCGCGGCACACGCGAAGTCTGGATCATGGCAGCATACGAAGCGCTTCTTGAAAGCGGCATCGACGCCGTCAAGGTGTTGCCGCTCGCCGATCGTCTCGGTCTGTCACGAACGAGCTTTTACGGCCACTTCTCTGACCGCCAGGACCTGCTGAACGCTCTGATCACTCTCTGGCAGACCCGGAACACAGGCAACCTGGTCAAACGCTCCGAGGACTATGCCGAAACGATCACCGAGGCGATCCTGAACGTTTTCGATCTCTGGCTGCGTCCGGAGTTGTTCGATTCACGGCTGGAATTCGCCGTCAGAAGCTGGGCGCATGCCGATGAGGGTCTTTCCGTGCTGCTCAAGGAAGCGGACAGGGTCCGCGTCGAGGCGCTGCAGGCCATGTTCGAGCGTTTCGGCTACGAGCCCCGCTACGCCAACATCCGGGCCAACACCATCTACCAGACCCAGATCGGCTATATTTCCATGATCAAGGACGGACCGCAGGAACCTCTCGAACCGCGTCTGAAACGCATGCCTCTCTACGCGGAGATCTTTACGGGTGTCCCGGTCAGCGAAACGGAAGCGGCAAGATTCCTATCCAGGCATCCGGTGACATCCGATTGAGCCGGGAGTATAACCTTAGAGCGTGTCGCGTTTAATCGGTTCGATATCCGGCAGCCTTAAAGAAGTTGTAGCATTCCTCTTCAGTGAAGAG
>JBNKGB010000108.1:0-15324 GCA_050289605.1 Roseibium sp.
AGGGCTTACTTCAGCAGTGCCGGTGCGTTGTCCGGGACCGGAGCCGGGGGGACTTTTGTCGCCTCGAAAGCCGGAACAACAGCCTCGAAGGCTTCCAGCCAGGCGACCAGCCGGGGACAGGAGCCGCGCCACTCGCCACCGAAGCGGATGTCGAGATACCCGAGCATACAGGCGAGCGTAATCGTGCCCGCGTTCACGTCGGCGGCGGAAGCCGGAGCTTCGGGCGTGTTCTTTTCGAAATGTGCCAGACCACGCTCCATCTTGGCAGCCTGATAGGCGTCCCAGGCCGGATCGCGGTATTTCATGTCCTTGAAGCGCTTTTCGTAGACCCGCAGGATCGCCGCATCCATGATGCCGTCCGCCAGGGCCTGATCGCGCAGAACCGCGAACCTGGCCTCGCCTTGCGGAAACAGCTTGCCGCCACCGGCCACATAATCGAGGTATTCCAGAATGACGGCGCTGTCGAAGAGCACGTCGCCGTTCTCCAGGATCAGTGCGGGGATCTTGCCGAGCGGATTTTCGCCGCGAAGGCTGTCGGACGGATCGGCCGTGTTGGCTTCGACCACCTCGACCCGGTCCTTGAGGCCGAGGATCGCAAGCGCAAGTTTCACCTTGCGGCCGAAGGGCGACGGCGGGGAAGAGCGCAGTTTCATCATGGTGCTGACTCCGGATTGGAAAGAATGATCCAGGACGGTTTATCGGGTCCCGGGAGCGGGGACGGAGAGGCTTGGCGCGCGGCATCCGGCCCGGTCCACCGACGGGCAGGAGCGGAACTGAAGATCCTTGGTCAGGCAGACCCGGACTTCCTCCAGTTCACCGCGGACGCAGGTGACCGCCATCTCGTCCTCGTCGAGCCCGGGATTGGCGAGACGGAAGGCCTTTTCGACCGTCGCCGGAGCTGCCTTGCCACGCTTGTCGAGCCGCGCAAAGGCGCCCGGTATGGTGATCTTTTCGAAAGCGCGCCGGGTCAGGGCGAAATAGTCTTCCGGGTCCAGTCCGGAACAGGTGCCGTGCTTGCGCCATTCGTGAAAGACGAGACTGTGGCTCGGCATGATGTCTTCCATTTCCCTGGCAATCCGCCGGTCGATCCGCTCCGGCCGGCCCGGGCATGATTCCGGAAAGCCCCGTTCGTATTGCGGCCAAAGGCCGTGGACCACGAAGCGAAAAGGCTCGCGGACGTCGCATTGGTGCGGGTTGGCATTTTTTCTTCCCTCCTGGCTGCAATAGGTCGGTGACCAGGACAGGGACAGCACATAGAAGTCGAACTTGCCGGGCTGGTCCGCCTGCGCGGGTAGGGGCAGCAGTCCGGCCAGGATCAGGGCAAACAGTCTCCAAGCGCGGCTGAGATGCGCCATCGGGACGGACCTTCCGAAGTGAAAAGCGGTCAGTGCGGTCGGGTGGTGCTGCAATAGGCACCGTAGACCCGCCACTTGTCGAGCGGGGCAAGGCAGGCTTCGACATTCCAGCTGATGCCGACGAACCCTGCATTTTCCTCAACCAGATAGTATACGGACTGATAGCTGCCGTCCGAAAGGCTCGCCTTGCCGCGGCAGTAACGGCGCGCCAGCGGGCTGACGCCGTTCTCCCGGTAGCCGGTCTCCCGGATCTCGCCGATGCCGACGATGGTGCGGCCGCCGTAATAGTCCTTGCGTGCCCTGGCAACGGATCCCGCCACGGCACTCTGCACGGAGGCGGCGGAACATTCCGGAACGCGTGGATCGTGGCTGTAGGAAAAATAGGCGCGGTTTTCGTCGGCCGCCGCCGGCGCGGCCAGGCCTGCAGAAACGGTCAGGGCGGCGAGGATCAAACGAACTTGGCGGGCAACGTGCACGGCGAAAACTCCGAAATGCAAACTTCCAGGACGACGATGGGGGAGGGCCGTGGCAAGGTCAAGCGTCGATCCCGGTAAAAGTGACATTATCCGCTTGCGCCGGCCGGTCACTCGCCGATCAATTGCGTCACGTTCCAGCCCGCCCCGGGCCCCTGGTGCAGTATGTCGCAGAGCCAAGGCAGAACCGTGCGCATTTCGTCCGCGAGCGTGAAGGGCGGATTGACGAGCGTCATGCCCGAGCCGAGCATTCTGGTGTCCGGACCGCTCTTGCCCACGTTGAGCTCCAGGGACAGCACATCGCGCATGCCGGCTTCCTTGAAATCCGCATGCATCCGCCGGATCGACCAGGAGTCCTTCATCGGGTACCAGAGCGCATAGGTGCCGCCCTGCCATCTCTTCCAGCCGGAAATCACGGCGCGGGTCATCCGCTCGAATTCGTCTGTGACCTCGAAGGCCGGGTCGATCAGAACCAGGCCGCGTTTTTCCTTCGGCGGCAGGAAGCTGCCGAGAGCCAGCCAGCCATCGAGGTGAATGGTCTTGACCTGGTGGTCTCCGGCAAAAAGATCTGAAAGGGTCCGGAAGTCGGCGGGATGCAACTCGGTCAGCGTAAGCCGGTCCTGCTTGCGCATCAGGGTGCGGGCAACAAGCGGAGAGCCAGGATATACCTTCAGGTCCGCACCCGTGTTGAGCGCACGAACGACCCCGAGCCAGGGCTCAAGAATGCCGGCGACGGGGCCAGGCATGTCGGCGGCCAGAACCTTGCCGATGCCCTGCTGCCATTCGCCGGTCTTCAAGGTTTCTTCCGAAGACAGGTCGTAGCGTCCGATACCGGCATGGGTGTCCAGAATGCGGAAGGCCTTGTCCTTGCGCTGAAAATAGAGGATCAGCCGCGCCAGGACCGCATGTTTCAGCACATCGCCGATATTTCCCGCGTGGTACGCATGCCGGTAGTTCATGGGACTGCCTTATGCCGCCGGTTCCGGAGACCGTTTCAGGTAAACCACGGCCTTGTCGCCATGGTCGGCCTTTCCGATTTCCTCAAAGCCAAGCCTGTTGTGAAATCTGAGCGAACCCGGATTGGGCGGGCGTTCGTTGACCTCACACAGGAAACAACGGCCGGTTCCCGCGAACCTGCGGAACAATGTGCCGTACAGCGCATCGCCGATCTTCCGGCCGCGCCATGATTCATCCACCGCGATACGGTCCGTGTAGGCGAAGTTGGTCAGCCGTTCGCTCAACCAGCGGTAATTCGGGCTCGCATATCCGGTGCCCTCGCCGATGCACAGCAGGAAGCCGGCAGGCGTATCGTCGGCCACGGCAACCAGGCAGACCAGGGCGGAGTTGACCAGGTCCAGCAGTTCTTCGGCGGTCAGTTCGCCGACGGCGGGCACGGCAGCGTTGTTCATCGACAGCAAGGTGCTGAGATCACCCGGCTGAAACGGACGGATCGTGACGGGAGAGGACTGGTCGGAAGTCATGAAGTGCTCGAAGAATTGGTCTGAGTGGTGATTGAGCCGCCTTATAGGCGGCGAGCCCTGTCTTGAAAAGGCGTTGCGAGTGGTCTTGCCGCGCAATGCCAAGGGGACTTGCCGGCGAAACGAAAAGGGGCGCAGCTCAGCTGCGCCCCGGAATGTTTTCCGGCTTCATCCGTCGGGAACGGCTTATTCCTCGATCGGCTCGCCGTCGTTCTCGGACAGGCCGCCGTCTTCCTCGGACGTTCCACCGTCTTCCTCCATGACCTGAAGGTTCACGGCCTTCGGACCCTTGCCGCGACGATCCGGCTCTGTCTCGAAGGATATGCGCTGACCGCTGTCGAGCGAGGAAAGCCCGGAGCGTTCGACTGCGGAAATATGGACGAAAACGTCCGCTTCGCCGTCGTCCGGAGTGATGAAACCGAAGCCCTTGTCGTTCTTGAAGAACTTCACAGTGCCGGACTGACGCGGGCCGCGCTCCACCGGAGCTGCGTCCCGGCGCGGGCGATAAGGACGATAGCCTTCGCCTTCACCGCCTTCACGATTGCCGCCACCGCCGTATCCGCCCCGGCCGCCTTCACGGTCTGCGCCGTAGCCGCCCCGGCCGCCGCCGTAACCGCCTTCTCTGTTGTCGCGGCCATAGCCGCCACCGAAATCATTGTCGCGTCCGCCGCGGTAACCACCCTCGCGGCCCCCGCCATAGTCCCCGCCGAACTCGCTTCCGCCAAAATCACTGCCGAAGTCTTGCGGACCGCCAAACTCGCGTTTGCCGCCGCGCCGACCACGCGACCGCCGGTCCGAATCACCATCGTGCATTACCAAATCACCTTAACTTCTGCGCCCTTTCGGCACATGACGACCAATCTCACCCGCCTTCACAGTCGAGTCACTCTGCTCAGGCGCACAGAGTGCGCCCGTTCAACATTCTGGGATCGGGTTGAAACACACCTGCCGCATCCCGCACCAGCCGCTGCGTCATCATCATAATGGCGTGACGGGCGAAATCGCAAGAGAATCCTTAGGCCTCGCTTTAATTCGAAGCGTTTTTCGCGGGCCACGTGTTTGACCAGTTGGACAAGTCCGGAGGAGTTCCATCGCAGGTTTTACGCGCGGCTTCCTCCAGGAGCACAAGACCCGTTCCGTTCCAGCTCCACCGGTTCCACAGTCCGCATTCGCCGATACCGGACCCCTTAAAGTAGCTGACAAGCTGCTGCTCGGCCGGAATCCATCTCGCGTTGTAGATGAGATCCGTTGCCACCGGACCTTTTTCGGACATGCGGGCGACGTGCACCTGGCGGGCGGCGCCGTCCTTGCCGGCCAGGACGGTCACATAGGGGCTGTTATAGGCGGTGGGAGCGCCGCAGGGAATGATGTAGAGCGATGCGTTTTCCGCCAGTGGAACCCGCACGGCGTTCTGGCTGGCGAAGATCGCCGGATCGATTTCCGAACAGAGCCGGTTGGCAGACCAGACTGCGGCGACTTCCGGGGGGAGCTGGTCGGCGCTCAGGAGCGGAATGGCGTGCGGCGCGTCCTTGGCCGGGTCCGTTCCCGGCGAGACGACCGCGGAGACGGTTCCGGTCCTGTCTTGCCGGTTGTCGAGCCACAGCAGGCTGGCCTGCAGGCCCTGGAGGGAAACCGGTACGGTGACCGGGTCGGCACTGTTGGCGGCCGGAAGCCGGACCCTCAGTTCCTGCCCCTTCTGCATGGCTTCGAGCAGCGTGGCGGTCGCAGGTCCCGTCGGATACCAGAAACCTTCGCCGCCAAGAGGACGGAAGCCGGCGGGTGCCACGATCGCGGACTGGATCTCCCGAAGCTGTTCCAGCGGCAGGGCCTCGATCGCCTGACCGTCGACCTCGAACTGCAGGGTACCGTCTTTGGGCAATTCGGTGTTGGTCGTCACCCGCACCAGCGGCTGGGCTTCCGCCTGCCAGTCACGGACGATGCGGACATCTACCCAGACGGACTGTGCGCGGGTGAAGGAGGAAGCGAAACAGACACCGGTGTTGCCGCAATCGACTGTCCAGGTGTCGAAGCTGGGCAGTGTCCGGCCGGGCTGCGCCATGGCACCCGGCGCGGTGACGAGCGTCATCGCGGCAATAGTCAGAAAAAAGAATTGTCTCGGCGTCATGAAGTCCGGTTACCCGATTGCGTTTGCCTTCTTCTCACAGGCCCTTACTTCTTGTACGAAATGCACGCAGCAAGGTGAAGCCGCTAGTGTGCAGAAACACGGCGGCGACAGGCGTTGTCCCGCATTTCTTACAATGCCGGAGACAAGTTGACAGGACAGGAGACGGTTGTGACGGGCGAGACTTCAAATTCCGGTGCGAACGGCGGCCAGGCCGGCGATGAAAACGAAGTCCCGCCGATCCAGGTCATGGTCATCACCGTGACACCGTTTCAGCAGAACTGCTCGCTGATTTGGGACCCGGCCACCATGCGCGGCACGGTGATCGACCCGGGTGGCGACGTCCACCGCATTCTGGCTGCGATCCGGAAGCAGGGTGTGACGGTTGAAAAGATCGTTCTGACCCACGGCCATATCGACCATGTCGGCGGTGCGGCGGATCTTGCCGCCGAGCTTGGCGTGCCGGTGGAAGGACCGCACCGAGCGGACCAGGCCCTCATCGACAGGGTGTCCGACCAGGCTGCCCAATTCGGCATCGAGGGCGTCAAACCGGTCATGCCGGACCGCTGGATGGAGGAAGGGGACGTGGTGGAGATCGCCGGGCGAACCTTCGAGGTCCTGCATTGCCCCGGGCATTCCCCCGGACACCTTGTCTATTTCGACAGGGAATTGCGGTTTGCGATTTCCGGCGACGTTCTCTTCGCCGGGTCGATCGGGCGGACCGATCTTCCCGGTGGCGATCACTCGGCCCTGATCAATTCCATCCGGGACAAGCTGTTGCCGCTTGGAGACGACGTTTCCTTCATTCCCGGGCACGGACAGGCCTCGACCTTCGGTCACGAGCGCGAAACCAATCCGTTTCTTGTCTGAGACCTGGAACGGCCGGGCTGAAAGACTGCCAATGATCGGTCGTTTCGCGCTGACCGGCAGCCGCTTGGCAGGCTCGGGTTTCCGTGTTCCCGTTTAAGCGTTACTCTTGAAGGACTTGGCGCTTTGAAACGGGGGTATGCGATGCAGGATCTTGCCGGCTTGTTCGACGCGGAGCTCTTCTTGAAATTTGCGGTCGCCTTCGCGGCCGTCGCAAATCCGCTTTACACGATTCCGGTTTTTCTGGGACTGACCCAGGACTATTCGCCTTCGGAGCGCCGAAAGACCGCTCACATCATCGCTCTGAGCGCGTTCGTGACCGCCGTGGTCGTGACCCTGATCGGCGAGGAAATTCTCGGACTTTTCGGAATCAGCCAGCAGTCTTTTCAGATCGGCGGCGGGATCATTGTCCTTTTGCTCGGACTTTCGATGCTCCGGGCGGACGCCGCCAGCGTTGCCGAGGAGGCTCGGAAAAAGGGTAAGCAAGGCGTCATGAGCATCGCGATCGTGCCGCTGACCATTCCGGCTACGATCGGGCCCGGTGCCATCGCGACGATTATCCTGTTCGCCCATCTGCTGGGGAACGCCAGCGAGATCATGACCATGATCCCGGTCATCGCGATCATGTCGGGTTTCATCTGGCTGGGGCTTCTGTTCGCCGATCCGGTATCCCGCCTGCTTGGCGAGACGACGATCAACGTCATAACCCGGATCATGGCGATCATCCTGGTGGCCGTCGCCGTCGAGATGGCGATGAACGGAGCCGTGGATTTCATCGTGAACCATCTGCCGGGAGTGTTCCCGAAAGCAAACGCCTCCTAGAAATCAGGTTGCGACTGGCCTCGCTCCGGCCCGGGGCGGCGGCTTAGAGCAGCGCCCTGAGATCCTTGATCCGGTCGTTGACCAGCCAGCCGTAATAGTTCTCGCGCGGCCATGACTGGCCGCTCCGCCGGAAGGCCGCAGCGCGCGCCCAGGGGTCGCCGAGATTGTAGAGCGTGGCCGTGAGGCCCGGATTGTTGGAAATGTCCACCTTGCCCACGGATTTGTAGGCGGCGATGGAATCCTGAATGATCGCGGCCATGTAGTGCAGCGAAATATTCGGGTCCATCGTTGCCTTGTACACCTCCTCGGCATTCGAAGCGTCCAGCTTGCGGAAGCTGCTCTGCCTGGCGACCCGATCGGTCATCTTCAGAACCGTCAGCGGGCTGAGTTGCCCGAGGCCGAAACTCTGGCCGGCGAACAGCGGCTGGAAGAAGGCTTCGTTGAAGTTCTTCTTCGGGTAACGCACACCGTCGACCCTGCGACCGCGGAACTCGCTGTTCCAGATGTTTTCATAGCAGGACCATCGCCGGTCGCTGTCCTTCTGGATCGAGTCCTTGCGGCAGCGGTCGAATTGCGGGCGCTTGACGAAATCGTCGACATGCTCGCCGTTCAGCTCGAAGCTGATGTCGATGCCGGCATAGGCCAGGGCCTTGACGTAGTAGGACTGGGCGCTGTCGAGCGTGTCGTAGTTGTAGGTGTGCTCACCGACGATCGATCCGATGATATGGACCGGATCGATGCCGTATTTCGCGGCGACGCGCTTGATCGAGGAAATCAGGCGCCGGTCGCGCTTCAGGACGGCGAGGACCTTCTCGAATTTTGCGTCGTAGGACGACCTGGAGGCCGAGGTCCGGCGGGCCGAAGCGTAGGGAACCTTGGGCTGCGAGCTGAGTCTGTTACCTTCCGGAACCACGCGTACCGACTGTGCGCCTGCCGGCAGGCTGAGCGTAAGGGCGGTTGCCAGCGGGGCCAGCAGAAGTCCGGTGGCGAGGCAGGCGCTTGCAAACCGGGTTTTCAACCTTCGCGGACCTGTCTTCCTGGACGTCATGATCATTGTGCGCCTGGCATACTTTTCAAACGGGCTTTGCCGCACGCCCTGGGTTCATCAAAATATCGCGGTCCGGCAGGGTCCGCCTTGCGCGGGTGGTAATAACTCATCTTTCAAAAAGCCCCCAGAAAAAAACATTGCGAAACCGAAGATGCAACTTCTTCTTCCCATTAACCCGGGACCATCAACAAGGAAGTGACCGGGATCACACTTGTCCCGTGTCCGGAGGTTTCTGAGCGCCCGTTGCCTCGCCGGGCTTCCCGCGCGTGAAACTGGAGGCCGGGCCCATCCGAAGCCGGACTTCCTGCGGCACGCCCAGAAAATCGTTGAACGCTTTGTGGTGGTGCAGGCCGCAGAGTTCCCTCTGGATGGTGACGTGCCACAGGGCCTCGCCGGCTGCCGCGAGCAGCCCGTCGACCCGCTCCGGATCCGTGCCCGGCGCCTCGGACGCCGCCTTGAGGGCCTGAAGGGCGGTTTCCAGCTTGCCGGTCAGCCGCGAGAGCGTTGCCGCCTTTTCGGCGAAGATCTCCTGCTCGAGCGCAGCGGCGAGCGGATCCTTGTCGGAAGTCTTCGAGAACCTTGGCGGGCGGACGGACATACTGGCTTTCGTGTCGGCGATCGCGGGAACCGGTCAAGGGTCACACAGCCTCTTCGGTCAAGGCAAGGTCTTTTTGGCGGGAGGTCCTGCCCCGCGTTCCGTCGCGGGGCTCATTCATTTCCGGCTTCCGCCGGGCGTCGGGACACCGTTGTCATGTTTTCATCGATTTCGCGATGCAGTATAGTGGCGCAACGAGCGAGGGATCCGTCCGCGAGTCCGGTGGCCCCCCTTGAACAGAGCCTGGATCGAACCGGTCTTGCCGGGTCCCGATCCGGAAGACGTTTCCAGATACCCGGTGATCCGACATCCGACGACACCACGGCGAAAGCTTGGGCCAGTGCTATGAGCCATTCCGACCTCAAACCGCGTTTGCAACAGAAGACCAAGGTTCAGAAACCGAAGCTCTACAAGGTCGTGCTTCTGAACGACGACTATACGCCGCGGGAATTCGTCGTGCTGATCTTGAGGTCGGAATTCCGGCTGGACAGTGCCCAGGCCGAGGTGGTGATGCTGACGGCGCATCAGAAGGGCGCCTGCGTCGTCTCCGTCTACCCCAAGGACGTCGCCGAAACCAAGGCGACGCGCGCCATCGACGCCGCCGGCCGTCTCGGCTACCCGCTGCAGTTCACCGTGGAGCCGGAATAGGCCGGTTTTTCTTGTCCGCAGAGTTTGCTTGATCTCGGACAGGTAACAACTGGAATTGTCGTCCCTGCGCAGGCAGGGATCCAGTAAACGTTGCCTTGGATGTTTTCCCACAACCGCGCCATCTGGATTACTGGATCCCGGTCTTGCCACTCCCGCGTCAAACCGGGATGACAAACTCCGGATGCTGACACGCTCTTCCGAAAAAGCGTCGAAGCCCCGGCACTGGCACGAATTCTGCTGAACAGACAGTGAGAGACTGCACGTTCCAGGATTTGTGCCACCATGAGACAGCCCGAAGATCCGATTGCTCCGAAACAGGACAAGGCCCGCCGCAAGATCGTCGTGACGGGCGGGCTGGGCTTCATCGGCGCCCGCGTTTTCAGGCATCTCGCTGCCCGGGAAGACACCGAGGTGACGATCTTCGACAGTGTCACCTATGCCGCCGACGTCCGCCGCATCTCCGCCTGTGCCGCGGATGCCAACAAGTTCCTCGTTCGCGGCGATATCCGCAATCCGGACGAGGTCGCCCGGGCGCTCGAAGGTTGTGACACTGTCGTCCACCTTGCCGCGGAGACCCATGAGCCGCGTTTCTTCGCCTATCCGGAGCGTTTCTTCGAGGTGAATGCCGCTGGGACCGAGACCGTTGTCAGGGCTGCCGTGGAACAGGGGGTCGGACACTTCGTTCATGTCAGTACCGGCGCGGTCTACGGCGCCGTTTCCGGCCGTGCCGACGAGACGGCGTGCTTGCGGCCGGTCACGCCCTACGGTCACTCCAAGGCGCTCGCCGAGGAGGCGGTCATGCTGGCGGCGCAGGAGGGCCTGCGAGCCACCATCCTGCGACCGGGCGCGACGGTCGGCGCCGGGCAGAACCCGGAAAAGCTGTTCCCCCGCCTGATCGTGAAGGCCCTGCAGGGCCGCTGCCTGCCCGTCGAAGGGGAAGGTAACCAGGAATGGGCCTTCCTGCCGGTGGACGATCTGGTGGCGGCCATCGATCTGATCCTGGAGGCAAATGCGGAAGATCGGCTTTCCGTCTTCAACATCGCCGGTGTCGAGCAGTTGTCCGCCCTGGATCTCGCGCGGCTGGTGTTCGAGGTCACCGGACGGCAGACGGGGCTGGAATTCGTGCAGTCCCGCCATCCGGAGACCGGAACCTGCCGGATGGACGACAGCAGGATCCGAAGCCTCGGCTACCGGCAGAAAGGCTCCGTGCGAGCCGAACTGCAGGCGGTCCGCGACGCCTTCCGCGTGCGGACGCGCGACCTGCCCTTGCGCTATCGCCTGGGAGTTTAGAATGCCTTGAAGGCGACGGGTGACGGCCTGGCGTCCTTTGCCGTCCATGACTGCTCCCCTATGATGAATTCCGAGAGGTAATCGGTCATCCGTCGGGAAATGCCATGGACAGGCAGATAATTCATACCGCCGAGGATCTGGTCGAAGTGTCGTACCGTCCGGATCTCGCCGCCGTCTATTTGAAGTGGTTCAGTGAATACGACGAAGGCACACGCGTGAAGGACGCCGTTCTAGCGGCCTTGGCATGGGTATGCTCCAACAACGTCGAGCGGTGGGTGGCGGACGTTTCGACGTCTCCACACAGTCTGTCCGATGCCGATTACCGGTGGGTCAGCGGGGAGGAGTTCCGGTCCGCCATCTTGAAGTCGCCCTTGCGAAAGTTTGTTTTGCTGCCGCCTTTGCCGGACTCAGGTCAGGATGACAGCTGGGTTGCAGACTGGGAACGCAATACACTTGCCAGGTTCGGCGACCGTGTAAGCGCGAGAGTGTGCAGGACCCATGAAGAAGCGCGGGCTTTCCTGAACAGCTGAGGCGCGTCACGCGATGTTTGCGATGAATGCCCCGTCGCCATGCAGGTGCCGTTTTCTTTCCGTCCAGCAAACTGTTTGGAAACCGGCCAGCCGCTGGGCCGGGCTTTAGCTCCGCAGCTTGACGACCTTGTCGTCGTCGCTCTCCGGCGTATTGTCGTCCGGAACCTCGATTTCAATGATGTCCTCGTCATCGAATTCCGCATCGAGGTCGAACGGTTCCAGTTCGGTTTCTGCCGGATCCGTGATGCCGAGGTCCGCTGCCGGGTCGAAGCCCTCCGTCAGGCCGAGTTCCTCGGCAGGCCCCCTGCCTTCCATGGCCATCTGGTAGTTGGTGATGACGGATTTGAGCTGGACGATCTGTTCGCCGGCGGTGTCCGCCTGGATCTTGAAGCGTTGCAGGCGTTTGTTTTCCACCACCAGGTCTTCCAGGTTTTCGGCGTATTTCTGGTTTTCGTTGCGCTGGTGGTTGAGGTCGGTGAGGGCCGAATTGTAGCGCAGGTTCAATTCGCGCAGCTTGGCGGTGGTCGCCTCCAGCTCGGTGCGGTCCTTCTCGTGGTTCTTCTGGGCGCTGTCGAGCAGGTGCTCGATTTCCTGCATGCGCTTCAGGAGATCGCGGCCGCGTTCCTTCAGCAGTGCGTTTTCGCGGGTCACCTCCTGCAGCGACTGGGTGCCAATGCGGCGCTGGGAGGACAGGTGGTCGATTTCCGCCTTCAGCGCATAGACCTCATGGTCGTGCTTGCGCTCCTCTTCCTCCAGCCGGGTCTTGGCATAGGCCAGTTCCTGGTTGGCGACGTCGAGGTGCGACTTGAGGTCGATATTGTCGTTGCGGAATTCGGTCAGCTCGCGCTTGGTGGCTTCCAACTCGCTGGTCAGCTTGTTGTTCTTGCGCGCCTCTTCCTCCAGCAGATTGGCGCTTTCGGAAAGGTTCTGCCGCAGCTCCATTTCCCGCAGGCGGGCCGTTTCCAGGTCGGAGCTGAGGGTGTCCGACTGTTTGTCCAGGGTTTCGTACCTGGCCTTCAGGTCGCCAAGCTCGCCGCCGAGTTCGGCGATCTGCGTGTTGGCGTCCACCAGCCTTGCGCTCTGAAGGCGGTACTCCTCGTTGATCTTCTTGTTGTTGTCGCGGATCGTCACCAGGTCGTTGCGGGCGGTTTCCAGGGCGGTGCGGGTTTCCGTCGAGCGCTTGCGCAGGGAATGCACTTCCGCCTGGGCGTCCTCCAGCTGGGTGGCCAGCGTTCTGATCCTGTGCTCGGCGTCGAGCAGGTTCGTGGAGATCCTGGCGTTTTCCGATTTCAGCCGGATCTCGGTCTCGATGCTGGCACGCGAGCTTTCCAGATAGTTCGACAGCATGCGCAGCGAGGTCTGGCTTTCGGCCGCAAAGGCGGCCATCTGGTCGTAGGTCTGGTTGAGGCCGCCGATCCGGGACTTCAGCCCGTCCAGAAGGGTCATCTTTTCCTTCATTTTCAGCGCGAAGGGCGAAAGCGGATCGACAATGTCGGTGCCGGAAGCCGGCGGGAGATCCGGGGCCATGTCCGCCGCCGTCTCTGCCGGGGCGGCGGTTTCGATGCCCGTGCCGGCCTGTTTCTCCTGATCATCGTCCGGGTGCGAGGATTTTGAAAAGATACCCATTCCTGCCTCCTGGCTTCCACCCCGAAGCCGCTCCTGCAACTGATGGCCGGGCGTTAACGTTTTCTAAACCTTTATGCGCAGGCCACTTCAACGACTCACAATGGACCGGAATCGGAATTCCGTGTGCGCTGTTCCCCGAATACCCACAGATATCCCCAGGAACCTGAGGAAGCCGGACCCGGATACCACGCGGAAACTCTCCGGATTTCCGCTTCAGGGCATCGGCCGGGGACCTTCCGGAAACTGCCGGTTCTCCTGCGGCAATCCGCCGTGGACCTGTGGCGAAGACCTCCGGCCGGCCGCCGGCTTGCCTGCCGCGGGACCCCGTGCCAGTCTGCCGGAAGCCGATACAGGAGCTGCCGTGACCCCGGCCTATCTCGTCTTCCTGACCTTCATGACGCTGGCGCTGCTGCTGATGATCGCCGGCTATATCCGCCTGATGGCCTTCGTCAGACGGCATGGCCTTCTGGCGGAGGTGGGCCTCAGCCCGGTCAAGGGCGTGCTCCTGTGGAAGCGGATCTTCACCCGGGACAGCTTCGGCCCCGAGGTCGAACCCGCCCGCCGGGGCATCGCCCGGCTCTACCTGCTCGCCGTGCTTGTCTTCGCCGTCGCGGTTGTCCTGTTCTTTGCCCTGCATGCCGTGCCGGGGTGAGGGGAGCGAGAGGGCGTTTCTTTCGCCGAAAAGGCTGGGCCACCCGCTATCCGTGCATCATGGCGGGGTTTCATCTTCATCGCGACCTGCTCGCGGGATTGCCCTCTGACCGCCGCGAGACTGTCGAACCATCGCCGCAGTCGCGCGTTAATGTGAGACAAGGATCCAGCAGGGCATGAAAACCTGCACGCATGAGGAAAACGATGAAATCGAGATACCTGCGAAACTCGACTGCGATGGCTCTGGCGCTGGCCATGAGCCTGCAGCCCCTGTCTACCGTGTCCTATGCACAGGAAAAACCGGTCGATTGCGGCGCCGACCAGGAAGGTTGCCAGACGGAAAAGGGCGGCGACAAGAAGGAAAAGCAGGGCGGCAAGGAAAACGCTCCGCGCAGCCAGCAGGAGGCGCCCCCGGAGGCCGCGCCGAACGGTGGCAAAGCCGGGAAGGAAGCTCCCGCGGCCCAGCCTGCCGACCAGTCTCCTGCCGGCCAACAGCCTTCCACCGAACCACCGGCACCGGTGACGGCGCCGGCTGAAGGAGCGGCTCCCCAGAAAACGTCACCGGAAAAGGCGGTTCCGGCAAAGAAAGTACCTGATCAGGCAGCTCCTGCAGAGAAAGCACCAGCCGAGGCGGCGCCTGCAAAGGCTGCGCCTGCTGAGGTAGCTCCTGCCCAAGAGGTTCCGGCGGAGGCCGCGCCTGCAGAGAAAGCTCCGGTCGAGGTGGTGCCTGCGCCTGTCGAGGTGGCCCCTTCGGCTGAAGAAGCTTCCCCGAAGAAAGCACCCGGGAAGAAAGCGCCTGCCGAAAAGGCACCTCCGGCCAAAAAGGCGCCCGCTGAGGCGGAACCGGAGGCGGAAGAGGCTGCCCCGCCTGCGCCGGAAGCGCCCGCCGCGGAAGAGCCGGTGAAAAAGCTTCCCGCCGGGAAGCCGTCAACCGGGAAACCCGCCGCGGAAACGGCGGTTCCGGTAAGGAAAGCACCTGTCGAAGAGGATCCGGCGGAGGTTCCGGCTGAACAGCCGCAGGAAAAACCGGCCGTGGAAGATGCGGCTCCGGTCAAAAAGCTGCCCGCTGAAAAGCCGGCCGCCGAAGAAGCTGTCCCGAGCGGGGAAACGAGTGTCGAAGAGACACCCCCGTCGCAGGCAACGACCACGCCGCAGAAGGCGACCGAGGCCGAGCAACAGCCCGAGGGCGGGACCCGGGTCGAGCAGAAGCAGGATGCCCGCCAGCCGGATAAGGAACTCGTCGAACAACCCGGCGAGCCGATCAAGACGCAGAGTACGGCGGAGACCCTGGAGCCTGCGGCCGTAGTGTCCGACGACATCACCGCACAGCAGCAGGCCGACCTGAAGGTCAGGGAAGAGCGCCGTCGCGAAGACGCGCGCGACCACCGCCTGGAGCTTCTGGGCGCGGCGGCTGTCGGCGTGGCCATAGGTGCGCTGGTACCGGCCCTCGGCGGCAGGGTGGTGGAGGACCAGGGCGACCGGATCATCGTCGAACGGAACGGCGAGTATTTCGTCCGCAAGGACGAAAGCAGCCTGCTGCGCTATGACGAGGCCGACTTCCGCGCCGAGCGGCTGAGCCACGGGCGCACGCGCGAAACGGTCACCCGCAGGGACGGCACGCGGATCGTCACCATCCGGGACGCGGGCGGCTACGTTCTCTACCGCTCGCGCATCCTGCCGGACGGCCGGGAATACGTGCTGATCGACAATCTCCGTTACGACCGGCGCGCCCCGGATTACGATGTCCCGCGCTACAGGGTGGATCTCCCGCGCGACCGCTATATCGTGCCGGCCGGCCGGGTGGGCTACGACGACATCT
>JBNKGB010000109.1:0-14975 GCA_050289605.1 Roseibium sp.
CTCGACGTCGGCAGGGACCCGGCGCCGTTGGCGACCGAAGCCCTTCGCGGGGACGGTGCCATCCTCGTCAACAAGGCGGGCGAGCGCTTCATGGAGCGCGTGCATCCGGGTCTGGAGCTTGCCCCGCGAGATATCGTCGCCCGGGCGATCCATCATGAAATCGCCGAGGGCCGCGGTGCGTTCCTCGATTGCCGCGCGGCGATCGGCGCGCGCTTCAAGGACGACTATCCGACGGTCTTCGCCGCTGCGATGGCTGCCGGCATCGATCCCGCAAAAGATCTTCTTCCCGTTGCTCCAGCGGAGCATTATCACATGGGCGGCGTTCTGACCGACGCGAATGGCCGGACGTCTCTCGATGGCCTTTGGGCCGCCGGTGAGGTGGCCTCGACGGGGGCGCATGGCGCCAATCGGCTGGCCTCCAACTCCCTTCTGGAGGCCGTCGTCTTTGCTGCCCGCATCGCCGAGGATATCCAGGGCCTGATGCCGACCCCGCGTAGCGCCCACTGGAACGAAATGGGCGACGAGCCGGGCCTGCCAAGCAAGCGCAACGAGGACGAACGCGAAGCCATCAGCGTTCTCAGGAGCACGCTTGCCAGGAATGTCGGCGTTCTCCGGGACGAGGCCGGCCTGAAGGCCGCGCTCGCCGACATCGACAGGGTCGAAAAGAACTGCGTACGCCAGTCCATCCGCAACATGATGGTGACGGGCAGAATCATCACGGCGTCCGCCCTGAAACGGCAGGAAAGCCGGGGCGGTCATTACCGGAAGGATTTCCCGGATGAAAATCCGGACCTCGCCAAGCGTTTCTACACCACCTTGAAGGAAGTCGAGGCGATTGCCGCCGAGGCCCTGGAAACGGCTTAAGCGGAGCAACGCATGACCGAGAAGAGACTGCCACACCTGCCGCAGCTGATGATCGACGAAGCGGTCAAGGCGGCGCTGCTGGAGGACTGGGGCCGGGCGGGCGACGTGACCAGCCAGGCGACCCTTCCGGCGGAGGCGACAGCGACGGCGGTCATCGCGGCCAGAAAGCCGGGCGTCCTTTCCGGCATCGGGTTCGCCGAGAGCGCCTTCCGGCAGACAGATCAGGATCTTCGCTTCGAAGCCGTCAGGAAGGACGGCGACCGGCTGGAGCCGAAGGACGTGGTCGCGCGGATCGAGGGGCCTGCCCGGGGACTGCTCTCCGCGGAGCGGGTTGCCCTGAATTATCTCGGCCATCTGTCGGGCATTGCGACCGCGACGTCGAAATTCGCCGACCTGATCGCCCACACCAGGGCGGATATTGTCTGCACCCGCAAGACGACGCCCGGCCTGCGCGCCTTCGAGAAATACGCCGTCAAATGCGGCGGCGGTTCCAACCACCGCTTCGGACTGGACGATGCCATCCTGATCAAGGACAACCACATCGCGGTCGCGGGCGGCGTCGTGCGGGCCATTGAAGCCGCAAAGGATTTCGCCGGACACCTCGTGAAAATCGAGGTGGAGGTCGACACGCTCGACCAGCTGCGTGAAGCGCTCACCGCCGGTCCGGATGTCGTCATGCTCGACAACATGCCGCCGGAGGTCCTGAGGCAAGCCGTAGAGATTGCAGGCGGCAAGGTGCTGCTGGAAGCATCCGGCGGGATCGAACTCGATACGGTCAAGGCCGTCGCCGAAGCCGGTGTGGACCTGATTTCCTCAGGCTGGATCACCCATTCGGCCCCGGTGCTGGATCTCGGGCTCGATATCGAGATTTCCTGAAGTTTTTCCATTCTCTACCTCATCCTGAGGACGCGCGTGAGCGCTGTCTCGAAGGATGGGCCGCTTGCTCAGGAGTGTGCCGGCCATCCTTCAAGACGGACCTGAAGGTCCTCCTTAGGACGAGGTTTTCAATTGTGGTCAAAACGACAACCAGGTTGGCGAACTTCAGCCTGCTACGAGAAAAACCCCGCCGAGAGCCGTCATTGCGCCGAGTCCGCGGATGATGCGCGTTGCCCGGGTCGGGTCGTTGCGCGCCGAGATCGACGCGCTGTGGCCGATCAGGAGGCCGGTGGCGTGCAGAAGGGCCGTTGCCAGCACAAATCCGGCGGCAAATCCGAGTTCGGTCGCAGAGCCGATTTCCCCGCCATGGGCATATCCATGGCCGATGCCGAAGGCCGCGACCGTCGCCGCCGAAAGGAGGAGCGGCAAATGCAGTGCCAGCGCGACGACGCCCCCAAGCACGATGACCGAGGCCAGAATGACCGGTTCCACGTAAGGAAGCGGGATGCCGGCCACGGACATTGCGAAACCTGCAATCATCGAGCCGACAAACGCCGTCGGCAGCACCCAAATTGCCCGTCCGCCCAGAAGCGCCGCCCAAAGACCGACAGCGATCATTGCGAGAACATGATCCGTGCCGAAAAGCGGATGGCTGAACCCGGCCGCGAAGGAGCCGTGTTCGGCGGGGTCGAGATGGGCGAAGGCGGGGGAGGCGGCAGAAAGGGACAGCGCGGCGGCAAGTGCCAGGCGGAATATCATGAAACGATCCTTCATTGGGTCATTCCGGTGCCCCGGGATGGGTCGCACCGATCATGCGGTTAGGAACAACCGTTCGTATTCTTAGCCTTCCCTGGCGTGGAAGGAAACCACCCGCACCGTCCGGCGGCAGTTTAGTTCCAGCCGCCAGCGAAGGTCTTGTAGAAGATATGCTCGCCGATCTGGCCGCGCTTGGCCATGGATTTGGCCCACCGGGGCTTAACGTAGGTCGCATGATAGTGGGTCGAGGCGTCGACCAACTTCAGGTAACGCCTGCCGTCCAGGACTTCCAGGGCGAGGCGTTGCGCCTTTGTCCAGGCGTCCGGGCTGGATATCCGGTCCTTGATGCCGTCGCAGGCAAAGGAGAACTGGCAGCGATTGCGCTTGTTGCGGTTCTGGTAGACGACGCCGCAGATGGAATTGGGGTAGGAGGGGTTCTTGACCCGGTTGAGCACGACCTGCGCAACCGCGATCTGGCCGTCGTCGCTCTCGCCGCGTGCTTCGAAGTAGATCGCTTCGGCGAGGCAGCGCTGTTCCTTCTTTTCGCCGACCGACAGCGGCAAGGGCTTTTGCGCCCACCAGTGCGGATTTTCCGGATCTTCCGGCGGCGGCATGTCCTGCTCGTATTTTGCGGCCCCGAAGAGCGCGTCGAAAGGCTCCTTGGTTTCCTTGACGCTTTCGGGCGCATAGGCGGAGACGAGCGAGAAGCTGGCGGCGGCGGCATTGCGCGCCATCAGGACCTTCCTCAGGTCGAGCGGTCCTTCCTCCGGATGTCCTTCTCCGGCGGCGTTCGCGAGCAGCGAGCTGGTTTCCTTGGAGCCGAGCGGCTCGGGCTTCACGAAGGCGACACGGGGCAGGTCTTCATGTTGCTCTTCCGTCGAGATAAGGCTGGACATCGCAAAGAGGTTTCCAGCCGCCGAATCCACCATCTGCCGGTCAGGCGCCAGGGTAATCAGGCGGTTGCCCTTGGAGGATTTGTTGGTGACGACCGTGTCGGGAAGCTCCGTCGGACGGAGGCTGGCAACCACGTCTTCCAGGCCGACGACCGGCCGCGCCTTGAAATTCCGGTCCGCCGAGGTCAGCGTCAGGACCGGGCCGCTCATGGGATCGGGAAGCTGCGTCGAGCCGAGGGCGAGTTCCGGCGTGATCCTGGTGGTGAAATTGGCCGGTTCCAGCGCCATCATCCAGCGCGGCGTGTCGTTGGTTCTGGCGTTGATCAGCGCGAAGATGTCCTGCGGACCGATCGATCCGCCGAGGCCGAGATAGATCAGGGGACAGGCAACAAGCAGATGTTTGAGCCGGCGCAGACGCGCCCGGACCGGGCTGAAGTCTCGTGTCACAGTCGATGAAAACCGCTTTTCGTTGCGGGAAATTAGGCCAAACATACGCAGCCAGCTCCAACTCGTACCACACCGCCCCCGAAACGCCGGACGATCAGCGCAAACGCCGCGTAAACAGCCGCGCTGGAATTGAAGATGTCTGCTTAACCTTGAGAGAGCGTTAATAAGCGAAGAATTCGCGGAAATTCCCGGAAAAATTCAATGAGCGGGCGCGATCATGGTTAATATTGCTAAGTACTTATAGCCTTGAATTGCCTGGCGGAGACCCTGGCAATGACGTTCAGCGCCCGCCGACTCGCAGTCCCGGGGCGGGCCGTTCGCTCATGAGCTGGTGCCGGAAACGGAACAGGGCGGCAGGGCGCCCGCCGGTCGCAGTGGAGGTGGCCCCGGTCGGTTCGACGAGGTCGGCGTTCTCCACCAGTCGGCGAAAATTCTGCTTGTGCAGGTGCCGCCCGGAAATGGCTTCGACGGAGGTCTGCAGTTCGGTCAGGGTGAAGGTTTCCGGCATGAGTTCGAAGATAACCGGCCGGTATTTCAGCTTGCCGCGCAGGCGCGAGATGGCGGTGGCGAGCACACGCCGGTGGTCGAACCGCATCGGGGCTCCGAGAAAAGGCAGGGAAGCGCGTGCAAGCGCGGCGGGGCGCCCGTCCCGCTGTGCCTCGAGGACAAGACCGGCTTCGTAGAGCAGCTCAAAACGCTCCAGCGCCCGCTCCTCATCCCAGCTTGTCCCACCGGTTCCGAAGGCAAGCCGGATACGCTCGATGCGGCTGAGCGCCTTGGGAACTTCGTCTTCGGTCGGCGGCTCTCCGGCCCAGTTGTCGAGAGCCGGCAGGATCTCCTTGTCCAGAACGTCCGGCCTTCCTGTCCGCCAGTCTTCCCAGGGGAAATAGTCGTACCAGGAGCGCCAGGCCGAATTGTGCTTGGCAAGCGTGTTCTCTGAATCGGCCGTCTGGCGCGTCAGGGCGAGATAGCCGACGGAGACGACATGCGGGCCCTCGTCGCCCGACACCCTGTGCCTGCCTCGGTCACCGAAAGTATAGAGCTGCTCCACATAGCCGAGCTTCAGGGCGGTCTGGTTTTCCACCCAGGCCCTGAGTCCGATTTCAAAGGTCCGGTGATGGATCGGATCAAAGGGACCGAAGGGCAGGCTGTCGGACGAGGCGTGCCGACCATCGTGAACCTGGACCACCTGCGGCGTGCCGCCCGCTACCGAAACAATAACGGCGTTGAGTCCGATCTCGATATTCGCTTGCCGGTGCGGCATGGTCTCTCCCGGTTCGAGCGCAAGGCGATAAAACAATGTTTAATCAGTCAATCGGCATCACGAAAGGCGTGCCTTCATATGCGTCCGCGCCGCGGCCGATGCCCCGGATCGCGTCGATCATGCGGCCCTCGCGGCCGAGCAGCTTGTCGCCCATCGAGACGATGCGGGCATTCGGTGTCGCCGATGGCGAATTTTCCCGTAAGAGCGCCGCCAGCCGGTATTCGTCCGCCGCCGGATTGAGGGCGCAGGCGGCGACATAGGCACCGGCGGTCGACCGGCTGATGCCCGCCCAGCAATGAATGACCATCGGGTCCTTGCGGTCCCAGGCCCGGATGAAGGTGATGAAATCCTCGACGTGCTCCTGGCCGGGCGGAACCAGTCCTGCGACCGGGTCGACGATGTCGTTGAAGGCGAGAAACAGATGCCTGTCTGGAGGAATGCCTTCCGGTGTTGGAACCGCCATTTCGGCATTGATCAGCGTGACGAGGGATTTCGCACCGGTTTCGGAGACGGTCCTGGACAATTTCGACAGGGAGCACACATGCAGCATGGAATATCCGGCTTGTTCGTTATGCTCTTAAACTAGGTGTATTCGCCAGTCAGGGCGAGAGGTGTTCGGGAGAAAAAGCGTTTCGTGCGCAGTCTTCTGCGCTAACCGTTAGACCGGCGGTTTTTCGGCTTGTCCGCTGCCGCGCGCAGGGCCTCGATTTCGTCAAAACGGGCCATGAACCTCTCCTGTGCCCTGGCAACGGGCAGCGGCTTCAGGCCGAGGCGCAACCGTCCTTCGCCGTCCAGGGGGAAGCCGCGCGGGCGCCCGAAGATCCTGCCTGCTTCCTCGTCGTCGAAACCGGCGAGTTCCACGGCTTCGAAATAGGCACAGATGATGTCCGCACGTTTTGCCAGCTTCTTCACTGCCTGCGGAATTTCCGCCGGCAGGCCGAAGCGCAGGTGGATTGCACTCTGCAGCCGGGCCTCGACACCCTTGTAGGCTTCGCCGATGACGGCCTTGAAGGGGGAGATCATGTCGCCGATCACATACTCGGGTGCATCGTGCAGGAGCACGGCCAGACGCCAGTGCGGCGGCAGGTCGGGTTTCAGCTGCAGGGCGATGTCTTCCACGATCAGCGAATGTTCGGCGACCGAGAAGGCGTGGTCGCCGAAGGTCTGTCCGTTCCAGCGCGCGACACGCGCCAGACCGTGGGCAATGTCCGAAATCTCCACGTCCAGCGGCGAGGGGTCCAGCAGGTTGAGGCGCCTGCCGGACAACATGCGCTGCCAGGCGCGTGGCGGCTGATCGGTGCGGGCAGGAGGCATCGGACCTTCCGAACTAAACGCGGGTTTCAGTCGGCGGCGCCTTGCTCCGGCCAGGTGAAGCCCGCCCAATCGGGAAACCTGACCTGGAGTTGCGAGTCACCGCATTGAAGAGGGATGCCGTTGTCCTTGGCCAGGGCGGCCTTGTCAAGGCGGATCAGTGCCAGCCCGATGGAGCCGGTGCCGTCGGCCACCGAGGACCCCAGCGTGCCGATGCTCCTGCCCTCCGACGTGATGTCCGCGCCGCGTTCGGCAAGCGGGCCCTCGCTCGCAATCTGGACGAACCGTTTACGCGCCGTGTTGCGGTGCTGCATGCGCGAAACCACTTCCTGGCCGACATAGCAGCCCTTGGTGAAGGAAACGCCGCCAAGCTGGTCCAGGTCCGCGTCATGGGGGAAGATGCTGGAATAATCGTAGTCCTTCAGGCCTTCCGGCACGCCGAGCCGGATGCGATGGGCCTCGTAGGCGGCAAGCCCGTCTTCGTTCGCGGCAGCTTCCCGCGCGAGCGACGAGACGGAGCCGACGATGCGCTGTCCGAGAGCAGGAAGTCGCGGATCCGTAACATTCACGAGGGCTCCCTTCAACTCTGAATTGCCGTTCCAGGCGGCAAGAACGCCCGTTTCTTCCGGCAAGAGCTCCAGCTCGACCTTGGCGCGCAGCCGGTAGAAGGTCAGGCGTTTGAGAAGTTCAGCGGCCGTCTCCCTGGCGGCATCCAGCAGGTAGGCGTCGCCGGCCTTGTAGATCAGGAAATCGAACAGGATTTTCCCCTGAGGCGTAAGCAGCGCGGCCGAGCCGGCACCCGTGCGGTCGATTGCCTCGACATCGGCGGTCACCAGGTTTTGCAGGAAATGATGCGCGTCCGGTCCGGCAACCCGGATCAGGGCACGGTCGGTCAGGTGAACTAGGCAAGAGGACGGCACGGACGCTCCTTGAAACGATGACAGCTGGAAGCAGGGTTCGTTAACGCCACATAGGCGCTTCGCGCCCTCCGGGCAAGGCGGGGAAAGGGCAAACCGCATCTGGTTCTTTTGCAGGAGGGCGCGTATAAGCCCCGTTAAACCCGAAAGCCAATTCCAAGACCCACTGCCGGAGGAGCCACATGCGCGAGACCTATGACCTGATCCTGAAGGGCGGAACCGTTGTCAATCAGGACGGCGAGGGTGTGCGCGATATCGCCATCCGGAACGGCCGCATCGCCGGGATCGGAAGCTTCGACGCCTCACAGGCGAACGAGGTGACGGACTGCTCCGGACTTCACGTGCTGCCGGGCGTCATGGACACGCAGGTCCATTTCCGCGAACCGGGCCTCGATCACAAGGAAGACCTGGAATCGGGTTCCCGTGCCGCGGTCATGGGCGGCGTGACCGCTGTCTTCGAAATGCCGAACACCAACCCGCTGACAACGTCGGCGGCCGCGCTTGCCGACAAGGTGCAGCGCGGCCATCACCGAATGCATTGCGACTTCGCCTTCTGGGTCGGCGGCACACGCGACAACGTCAAGGACATCCCGGAACTGGAACGCCTCCCGGGCGCCGCCGGCATCAAGGTGTTCATGGGGTCCTCGACGGGCGACCTCCTGGTTGAAGACGACCAGGGCGTCAAGGAGATCCTCTCCGTCACCCGTCGCCGGGCGGCGTTCCATTCGGAAGATGAATTCCGCCTGCGGGAACGCAAGGGCGAACAGGTGGACGGCGATCCGAGCTCCCATCCGATCTGGCGCGACGAGATCGCTGCCCTGCGATGCACGCAGCGGCTAGTCGCCATCGCCCGGGAAACCGGTGCCAAAATCCATATCCTGCACCTGTCGACGGCGGAAGAAGTCGATTTCCTGATCGACCACAAGGATGTTGCCTCGATCGAGGTGACACCGCACCACCTGACGCTGACGGATGAAGCCTACCACCGCCTCGGCACGCTGGTGCAGATGAACCCGCCGGTGCGGGCTCCGCGCCATTCCGAGCGGCTGTGGTGGGGGCTGAGCCAGGGCATTCTCGACATCTTCGGCTCCGACCACGCCCCGCATCTTCTGGAAGAAAAGCAGAAGCCCTATCCCTCGTCTCCGTCCGGCATGACCGGCGTGCAGACGCTTGTTCCGATCATGCTGGATCACGTCAACGCCGGGCGGTTGAGCCTCGCCCGCTTTGTTGACATGACGAGCGCGGGACCGGCACGCCTGTTCCAGACTGCGCGCAAGGGCCGGATTGCGGTCGGTTACGATGCCGACTTCACCATCGTCGACATGAAGCGCAAGGAAACCATTCGCAACGAGTGGATCGCCTCCAAGTGCGGCTGGACCCCCTATGACGGCAAGGAGGTCACCGGCTGGCCGGTCGGCACGCTTGTGCGCGGGCACAAGGTGATGTGGGAGGGCGAGCTGACGGATGCCTCCTGCGGCGAAGCCGTCGTTTTTCTGGACGGACTGAAGGTCTGACTTAGATTCCGGACAATAACCGCGACATTGCAAGATCGGGCGGCTTCGTGCGCTCGCGCGGATTTCCGCGGTTTTGTGATGTGAATAACAGCGCCGGGCGGGCTATTGTGAGAAGAAACGGGCAAAGGGTGAGGGAAACCAATGAGTAACCGTGTTTCCTAACCCGATCTACACAAGTCCTGATTAAAGTTTGTGTCGAGCTTTAAGGGTTATGCGTTGGGGAGCTCTGAGATGTCGATTAATAGGTTTGACAACAGGAATAGGCGTGCCGGAGCTCTCGTCAGCCTTGCCGGCGCCACCTTCATGTCATTCACCGCCCTTTCGGGTGCTTATGCCAATGACGTCGTGCAGGAGACGGACAATACGGCGGCAGAGCCGCCGCTCCATATGCTGGTGTCCCTCAGCGAGCAGCAGATCAAGGTGTATCGCGGGCTCGACCTGATCGAGACATCGCCGATTTCTTCCGGAAAACGCGGCTATGCGACTCCGACAGGTGTCTTTTCGATCCTGGAAAAGCGGCGCAAGCATTTTTCCAATCTCTATGACGACGCGCCGATGCCGTTCATGCAGCGCTTGACCTGGTCTGGCGTCGCACTTCATCAGGGCAAGGTGCCGAACTATCCGGCGTCCCACGGGTGCATCCGGCTGCCGGCCTCCTTTGCCAAGTCGCTCTACGGCATCACCGAGCGCGGTGCTCACGTGATCGTGACGCATGAGGCTGCCGAACCTCTCCGCGTGAGCCATGCAGCACTTCCGCAGCCCTATGTGCCGGAAACGGAAGTCGCCAGCCTTTCCAGCGAAAACATTGCTGCCGACCCCGCCTTGCGCGGTGCCATCCAGGAAGCGTCGGTGGAAGCACCCGTTGCCGCGATCCGGCCGGAAAATCCTTACTTCGATTTGCCGCTGCGGATGATTATCACGCCGCAAAAGGCACCGGAGCCGATGGAGGTTCTGCAGACGCTGCTCAACCAGATGGGCTTCAACGCCGGTACGGTGGACGGTGTGGTCGGCAAGAGGACCCGTGCCGCCATCATGCTTTATCAGGAAGGTGCGGACCTGCCGGTGACCGGCAAGATTACGGACGCCCTGATCGCAAGGATCCAGGCGGACGCAGGCTATGAAGAACCGCAGAACGCCATGCTGCGTGTCCGCCGCAAGTTCCAGGACATCTATGCCGCGCCGGTCACGCTGAAGGACGTCGACCAGGAAATCGGCACGCATGTCTTTACCGCGCTCGACTTCAAGCCGGGCGACGCATCGGTCGAATGGATTGCCGTTTCGGCTGAAGGCGATCGCGGCGGCAACGCGACCGGGGTCCTCGACCGGATCGTTATGTCGGCCAAGGTGACCGGAGAACTCTCCAAAATGCTGACGCCGGGAACGTCGCTGACCGTCACCGATCGGAACTTCAAGCGCAACACGGGCCTCGGCACGGACTTCGTGGTGGTCACGCGCTGATCCGCTCCTCGCGGGTGTTTACCCGTGGCCGGAATAAACAGGAACACCCCCGCTCCGGCGGGGGTTTTTCTTTCCCGATAGCTCCGGGCTTTGCCTCGCGTCCCTGCGGTTACCCGGAGGCATCGTGCGGCACGGGTCCCACAATTCTCCCGAAACGTCACCAAACTGTCGTGTCTCTACCGTATCGGAAGGCAATTTGATTGTGCGGTGACCCGGGAGAGACGAATGGCACAGAGCACGCTTACGGCTTCGAAGAAACGGCTCAGGAACGCAGTGCACCGGTCCGAGGCGGCGTCTCGCGACGGTATTCTGGAGCGCCTGTTCACCTTCGCCTTCAAGGGGCTGGTCTACCCGCAGATCTGGGAAGATCCGGACGTGGACATGAAAGCGCTGCGGCTCACGCCGGACAGCCGGATGGTCGCCATCGCCTCCGGCGGCTGTAATGTCATGTCGTATCTGACCGCCAACCCCGCGGAAATCACCGCGGTCGACCTCAATCGGGCGCATGTGGCGCTGGGCCGACTGAAACTTGCCGCCGCCAGGTTTTTCCCGAATTACGAAACCTTCTACCGTTTCTTCGGCGAAGCCGACGAGAAGGCCAACGTGGCTGCCTACAACCGCTTCCTGAAGGACAACCTGGATGCGGAGACGGCAGGGTACTGGGAGGGCCGGGATCTTGCCAACTGGGGCCGCAAGCGAATCACGCTGTTCTCGCGGGATCTCTATCATCACGGTCTGCTCGGCTATTTCATCGGCATCGGTCATCTGGTCGCACGTCTTTACGGCATCGACCCCAGGCATATGGTGAAGACCAGGTCGCTCGAAGAGCAGCGCAGTTTCTTCGATACGGCGCTCGCGCCTCTCTTCGACAAGCGACTGGTGCGCTGGGCGACTTCGAAGAAGATGTCGCTCTATGGGCTCGGCATTCCGCCGGCGCAGTATGACGCCCTGGTCTCCGCGAATGCGGACGGCAACATGTCCGCGGTCCTGCGGGATCGCCTGGAGAAGCTCGCCTGTGACTTCTCCATGCAGGACAACTATTTTGCCTGGCAGGCTTTCGGCCGGGGCTATGCGCCGGCCTCCGATGGCGGTTCGACGGGCGAGTCCGGTCCGCTGCCGCCCTACCTGAAACGCGAGCATTTTGAGGAAATCAGACAGCGCGCGGGCCGCGTTCGTGTCCTCAACCGGAACTTCACCGAGCACCTGCAGGGCGTCGCCGACGATACGCTCGACGCCTATGTGCTGCTGGACGCACAGGACTGGATGACGGATCAGCAACTTAATGCGTTGTGGACCGAAATCACCCGGACAGCGCGTCCCGGCGCCAGGGTGATCTTCCGCACGGCCGCCGAGCCGAGCCTCTTGCCGGGCCGGGTCGACGACCGGATCCTGGACCGCTGGACCTATGAGGCAGAGGAAAGCCTGGCGCTCGGCCGTCAGGATCGCTCGTCGATCTACGGCGGCTTCCACCTCTACGTCCACAAGGGCTGATCCGGGTTGCCGACATGAGTGAAGCCGTCGAGACTGCCCGGCTGATGGACAGCGTCTATCGCCATCAGCGCCACTTCTACGACCTGACCCGCAAGTATTACCTGCTCGGGCGCGACCATCTGATCGAACGGCTCGATCCGCCCCGCGGGGGAGTGGTCCTGGAACTCGGTTGCGGCACCGGCCGCAACCTGATCGCCGCGGCAAGGCGATATCCGGACGTGCGTTTCTACGGCCTCGACATTTCCCGGCAGATGCTGGAGACGGCCGCCGCCAATATCGCAAAAGCAGGGCTGGAGGGCCGGATCACCCTGATCGAGGGAGATGCCGCCAACCCGGCGGTGACGGAAGGCCTCGGCGTTCCTGCTTTCGACCGGGTGTTTTACTCCTATACGCTTTCCATGATCCCGATCTGGCGGGAGGCCCTTGCCGCCGGCGCGGCAAGGCTTGCCGGGGACGGCCGGATCCATGTGGTCGACTTCGGCCGTCAGGAAAGACTGCCCGGCTGGTTCAAGGCGCTGCTTTTTGCCTGGCTGAAGTCCTTTCACGTCTCGCCGCGTGAGGATCTTGAAAGGGAGCTGCAGGGGCTTTGTCGGGAAATGGGCGCGCAATTGCGCTTTGGGCCGCTTTGCCGGGGCTATGCGAACTATGCAGAACTGTCGAGCTTTCCGAAATCGGTCCATGCTCCAGAATGAAGACATTCCTGCCGTTTCTGCTCAATGGCCCGGCTCGGCCATTTCGAGGCCCCGGGCGAGCCTGTCCCGCCGATCCTCAAAGAGATACGCCGTCTGCTCCGCCTCTGTGACGGCATCGAAATCCGGTTTGATGGCCAATACGCTGTCGAGGGTTTGCAAGGCGGCCGTCCTGTTTCCCTGCTGTCCGTAGTTGGCTGCCAGCGTGATCAGTCCACGATAGAAACCGGGATTGCCAGCGACAGCCTTTTCCAAAAGAGGCTGTGCCTCGTCGTATCGGCCAAGCTGAAACAGGATGTGGCCTTCGATCCAGTCGTAGGAGAACGGAAAGAGCGGATGCAGCAATTTCGCGCGCCTGATCGCCGTCAGGGCCTCATCAAGGTCGCCGCCGTGAACCGCCACTTCTGCCAGCAAAGCATAGCCGTCGGAGTAGTTGCCATCCAGCCGGATGGCGTGGCGGGCTGCCGCGAGCGCATTTGCATATTCGCCGATTGCCTGGTTCAGAACGCCGACTGCGAAATAGGCGTCGGGAATCTTCGGATCGAGACGGATGGCGGTAATGGCCGCTTCCAGGCCTTTTTCGATTGAGGGTCTGGAAATTTCGTCCTGATAGCGGAACACGGTTTCGCGTCCGTAGGTGACTGCAATATTCGCATGAGCCCGGGCATAGTCCGGATCGAGGTCAAGGGCACGTTCAAAAAACACCCGAGCTTCCCTGTTGCCGTTCGCGGTGAGCTTTCGCAGCGGTTCCAGGCCACGCAGGAGCATATAGTAGGCATCGGGTTCGACATGGGGCGTGTCCGGGACCTGCGTGTCAATCGACAGGGACAGGGCCTGAAGGATCCGCCGGATCATCTCCTCTTGGATTTCGAACGGGTGATCCCTGTCCCAGTCGAACCGCTCTGCCCAAAGGTTGAAGCCGTCGTAGGGGTCGACGAGCGAGACGTTGATCCGGATGCGGTCTTCGTGGTGTCGCACTGTCCCCCGGACCAGGTAGCGTACGCCCAATATTCCGGCGATTTTCCGGAAGTCCTTTTCCGCGTCCGGAAAATCGAAACTCGAGGCATTCGAGATTACGGTTAGTTGTTCGACCTTGGACAGATCGGTGGTGAGGTCTTCGCTCAACCCGTCGCTGAAATAGCGAAGGTCGGGATTTCCGCCGAGATTGACGAAAGGGAGAACGGCGAGGGTCAGGTCCGATGAAACGGGAGGCGGAACGATCGGTTCGTCCGATCCGGACGGCCAAAAGACATAGAGGAGGACAGGCAGGACGGCGAAGGCGACAAGAGCGAGGGCGCGGAACGCCCGGAACCGGCCAGCGTGTCCCGGGCTCCTGTCAGACGCCGGAGGGGCGGCTGTCTGACACAAGCGGTAGCCTCGTTTTGGGAAGGTTTCAACGACGTCGCGCCCCAGAGTTCTGCGGATGTCGGCAATGCACTGAACAAGAGAGTCGTCCGTCGTCGCGATACCCGGCCAGACCGCTTCGACAATTTGTTCCTTGCCGACGACTTCACCAGCATGCGCAGCCAGAACGGAAAGCACGTCCAGAGATTGGCGTCGCATGCGGGCAGATCTTCCGTCGATGTGGGTGAGCTGCCTGCCTTCCCGGTCGTACCTGTAGGCCCCCAATACAAGGAATTCCTGTATTTTCGTTTCTTTTTCGTGTCTCATTCGTGACACTCCATGGGCACGCCGGGATCATCTTACACACCAGCAGACGGCTGGCCAAAGTGAGAAACTCTTTCCTGATTGGAGGCGGACATGACCCGCGGCAGAACAACGACGTCCTTTTTTGCAGCGCTTGCGATGATGGCAACACCCGCTCTTGCGGGGCAGTTCGTGGTTGAACTGGATCAGCCTCTCACCTCGCCATCCGACGCGCTGACCAGCAAGTACAGCGTCTCGGTGGACGAAACTCTGTCGGCCGGCGCGGATTCCTATGCCGTCTTTTCTGCCGGCGACCAGGAAAAGCTGGAAGCGTTTCTCGGCGAGGCTTCCGTGAACGCCGACAAGATATCCGAAGTGCTGTTCGTGAATTCACCCGCCGTCGGTGGTGGTAATCCCGCTGGCGCGGACTTGCGTCCCGGCCACAATGTTTATGTGATCGAACGTCCGATCCCAGGCGTCGGGTTCCTCGGACTCAAGAAAAAGAAGAAGATCTCGCAGATCTCGAATGCAGCGATCGCCAAACTTGGCGAAGTTATCGAGTGGGACCATTCTTATCTGACGAGCGAGGGGACCTATTGTGTCTACAGGGCAGACTCGCCTGAAACGCTGCGCGAGCACGGAGCGCTCTCCGGAGCTCCGATCGGAAAGATCACGGCGGTTCAGCAGGACAGGAACTGATGCGTCCCGGTCCTTCCCTGCTCCTGGTATCCGGCCGGTTCTAACGGTTACTATTTCCGGTTTCCGGCCAGTCCGGCCATCGCCCGGGCCGTTTCTTCGTCGGCCGGGAAGAACGCTTCAATGGCGATTTCGGAAAGGGTCACGTCCAC
>JBNKGB010000110.1:0-14880 GCA_050289605.1 Roseibium sp.
GGATCAGCCGCGAATCCCCCGAATGGTTCGAGGATCACGACCGCCGCGAAATCGCCGAGACGATCGACCGGCTGTCCCGCTTTCTCGACGACATCGACATTTCCAAGGAAAGCGCCGTGGTGCTGCAGGACGATATCCGCGCCCATTTCGATCGGGCGGGTCAGGTAGGGCGTCGCATAGGTGTTGTCGACGATCACCGTGGCGCCTGCTTCATGGGCGATCTCGGCAACATGCCTTATGTCGACGAGGCGCATGTTCGGGTTGGCAGGCGTTTCGAAATAGACGATGCGGGTCTTGTCGGAAATCGCGCCGCGCAGGTTTTCCGGGTTCGTCAGATCCACATGGGTGATCTTGATGCCGAATTTGGTGAGGCCATGGCGCATGAACGCAAAGGTGCAGCCATAGAGGGTTTCGTCGACGATGATCTCGTCACCGGGGGCAACCAGCGTCCAGAGCGTCGCGGTGATCGCGCCCATTCCGGAAGAAAGCGCCAGGCCGGCTTCGGCACCTTCCAGATCCGCGATGCGCTGCTCCAGAAGATCCAGCGTCGGGTTGGAGATGCGGCTGTAGATATGCCCTGCCCGCTCGCCCGCGAACATTTCGCCACCCGCTTCCGCGGTTTCGAACACAAAGGTCGACGACAGGTGCAGCGGCGGCGTCAGCGAGCCTTCGTTTTCCAAAGGCGCGTAGGCGTGGTGGATGGCGCGGCTTGCAAAACCCTTGTAGGTGCTCATGGCTTTCTCCCAAAATTCTCTGAGAGCAATATGACCGAATTCAAAGGGTGATAGATTTCAAATTCTGTCAGTGGTAACGGTTAGATTAGCAGATTCTGCCAATCGAGACGAGAATGGACCGGAAAGACCGCCAGATCATCCGCGCCCTGCAACGGGACGGCCGCATGACCAACCAGGACCTCGCCGAGGCGGTCAACCTGTCGCCCTCGCCGTGCCTGCGCCGCCTGCGCAACCTGGAAAGCTCCGGCGCCATTCGCGGCTTTTCGGTGGACGTGGATGCGGCGGCCTACGGCCTGCCGATCACCGTCTTCGTGCGCATCCGGCTGGAGCGGCACAACGAGGAGGACGTCCGGCGGTTCGAAAGCCGCATGCAGACCATCGAGGAAGTGCTGGAATGCCACGTACTGACCGGCGCCATGGACTATCAGCTGCGTGTGGTCGTCTCGGACCTCGAAGCCTATGAGACCTTCATCCGAAGCCGCATCCATCCGATCGGCGGCATTGCCTCCATCGACACGAGCTTCGTCTATGGCACGGTGAAGAAAACGGCGGTGTTCCCGGCGCTGGATTGAACGCGGCGGACGTTTTTCATCACGATTGTCATCCCTGCGAAGGCAGGGATCCAGGAATCTTCGTAATCAGCGATCGGGACCGCAATCGCCCGGGTCTCCTGGGTCCCGGGTCTTCGCTGCGCTCCGCCCGGAATGACAAGCGGCAAAGTGTTGCTCACAATTCAGATGCCCCGCCAAAAAAAGATCCGGGACCGAAGAGATCCTGACCTTCGGGTAACGCTCAAGTCAGGATTTTGGCTCTTCGGTCCCGGCTCTTGCTCTGCCTGTCCGGGAGGACACGTTGACCAGGCAGAGCGATGTTCCACGTCTCTGGATCTCCTACGCCGCCAGACGGCGGCCGTCGGGACCGAACAGGTGCGTCTTTTCCAGATCCAGCGCGATGCCGACGGCCTCGCCCGCCTTCAGCGGGAAGTGGCCGTGCTCGCGGACGAGCACCGGGCCGATGCCGGGGACATTCGCGTGAATATTGGTATCCGAACCCAGATGCTCGACGAGTTCGGCGGTGCCGGAAATATGCGCCTTGTCGGAGGAGACGATGTGAAGATGCTCCGGCCGCACGCCGAGTTCGTTCGCCCGTTGCCGGCTTCCGCTCATGTCGAGGCGAAGCATCGACCCGTCCTTCAGCCGCACGCCTCCTTCCGCATGGTCCACCCCCAGGATGTTCATGGTCGGCGAACCGATGAACTGGGCGACGAATTTGTTGGCGGGCCGGTCGTAAAGCTCCAGCGGCGTGCCGACCTGCTGGATGTCGCCGGCGTTCAGGACCACGATCCGGTCGGCGAGCGTCAGGGCCTCGACCTGGTCGTGGGTCACGTAAATCATCGTCGCCTTGAGGCGTTGGTGCAGGCGGGCGATTTCCAGGCGCATTTCCACGCGGAGCGCAGCGTCGAGGTTCGACAGCGGCTCGTCGAAAAGGAAGGCGCTTGGATCGCGCACGATAGCCCGTCCCATGGCGACGCGCTGTCGCTGGCCGCCGGACAGCTGTTTCGGCAGCCGCCCCGTCAGGTTGGTCAGCCCGAGGATTTTCGCGGCTTCCTGAACCTTGGAGATGCGTTCCTCGGAAGGCGCCTTGCGAATTTCCATCGAGAAGCCCATGTTCCGCGCGACGTCCATATGCGGATAGAGCGCATAGGACTGGAAGACCATGGCCATGTCGCGGTCGCGTGGCGGCACCTCGTTCATGCGCCTGCCATCGATGGTGAAGTCGCCGCCGGAGATCGGCTCCAGGCCGGCGATCATGCGCAGGAGGGTCGATTTCCCGCAGCCGGACGGTCCGACGAGAACGATGAACTCGCCGTCCTCGATGGTCAGGTTGATGTCGCGCATGACCTCCACGGACCCGTAGGCCTTGGTGATGTTCTGCAGCTCGATACGTGCCATTTTAGGCTCCTACCCCTTGACGGCACCAGAGGTCAGCCCCTGGACCAGATATCGCTGGATAAAGATGAAGAAGAGACAGGACGGCACGAGCGCCAGAACGCCGGCGGCCATCATCTGACCCCAGTCGACGGAGAATTTCGAAACGAAAGTCAGCAGTCCGACGGGGAAGGTCATCGTGTCGTTGGAATTGATCAGCATCAGCGCGAACAGGAGCTCGCTCCAGGCCGCGGTAAAGATGAAGCCGAGCGTCGCGCCGAGGCCGGGCAAGGTCAGGGGCAGGATGATCTGCCTGAGCGCCTGGAAACGGGTGCATCCGTCGATCATGCCGGCCTCTTCCAGATCCTTCGGAATGCCGTCGAAGAAGGACTGCATCAGGAAGGTGGCGAATGGAATGTTGAAGGCGGTGTAGACGATGATCAGGCTGGTCAGCGAGTTCAGGAGGCCGATGGCGGCGACGATCTTGTAGATCGGCGCGATGATCATCAGCAGCGGGAACATCTGGGTGATCAGCATGATCGCAATTACCAGCCGCTTGCCGGCAAAGTCGAAGCGCGAAAGGGCGTAGCCGGCCGCAGCCGCGACACAGGTGGTGATCGCCGCCGTCCCCAGGGACACGATCAGGCTGTTCTTGAAATAGGCCAGGAAGTCCGTCGCCACGAGAACGGTCTTGAAGTTCTCGAACGTGACCTTGCTCGGAAACAGCGCCATACCTTCGGAAAAGATCAGCTTGTCCGGCGTGATGGCGATCTTGGCCAGCCAGTAGAGCGGGAAAAGCGCGAAGGCGACATAGAGGCCGAGGGCCAGATATTTGCCGGCGACGACCACGGGCGGGCTTTTGGGGAGTGCACTCATGACACACCTCAGATCTTGACCAGTTTCCGGCGCAACACGAGCAGGATGGCCGCGTAGATCAGCAGCAGTCCAAGCAAGGCCACCGCGATTGCGGAGGCATAGCCGAAGTCGAGTTTCCGGAAAGCGGTAGTGAAGATGTAGGTCGACAGGATCTGTGTCGAATTGGCGGGACCGCCGCCGGTCATGACGAAGATGAGATCGGCGAAATTCGCGATCCAGATCGTCCTCAGCATGACGGTGATGGCGATCATCGGAGCCAGGAACGGCAAGGTGATCTTGGTAAAGGTCTGCCAGACCGTGGCGCCGTCGATTTCCGCGGCTTCGTAAAGCTCGGAGGGGATCGACTGAAGGGCAGCCAGCAGGGTGATGGCGAAAAACGGAATGCCGAACCAGACGTTGGCGACGATCGGCCCCCACATGGCAAGGTTCGGGTCGCCCAGGATGTTGAAGGGTTCGGACAGGATGCCCAGCGCCGCCAGCCAGTGCGCCAGCGGACCGATGGTCGGGTTGAAGAGCCAGGCCCAGGTCAGCGCGGACAGGAAGGTCGGCACAGCCCAGGGCAGGAAAACAAGCGCCTGCACCAGCCGCTTGCCGTGGAAGCTCGTGTTCAGCAGCATGGCAAGGCCGAGCCCCAGGAAGAACTGGAAGAAGATGGACCCGAGCGTCCACCAGAAGGTGTTCGTCAGCGCCAGCCAGAACTTGCGGTCCGTCCAGAGCGCCGCGAAATTGTCGAAGCCGATCCATCCCGAATTGAAGGGACGCAACAGATTGACCGACTGGAACGCGTAGGAAATCCCGATGACCAGCGGAACCAGCATCACCAGCGCGATCAGGACGATCGCCGGCGACAGGTAGAGATAAGGCTCCACCATGTAGCGGAAATAGGCGGAGGGCCGCGCCCGGGATCTCCCGGGCGCAGTGGTTTCAATCGCGGTCATTGTGCGGCTTTCCACCGGGCGTATTCGTCCGTCAGGAAGTCGGCCCACTGGTCCGCCACGTCCTGGGCGCTGACCTGGCCGAGCAGGGCTTCCTGGCTGGTTTCAAGCGCGATGGAGTCGGCGAAGTAACCGAACTGCTCGAGGTAGGTCGGCATGACCGTCGGGACGTACTGGTCGCCGTTCAGGGTGTCGAACCAGCCCTTGAACTGTTCGGTCTTGAAGTACGGATCCTGTTCCGCGCCTTCGTGGATCGGAATGACACCGACGCGCTTTGCCCAGTCCTTGTTGGCCTCCGGGCTGGAAAGATGGGCGATCAGCTTCCAGGACAGATCTTCGTTCTTGGTGCTGTCGAACATCGCCCAGCCGGCGAAACCGATGGTCGGGAAGGCTTTTCCGGCCGGACCGACCGGCATCGGAACGACCGCGAAGTCGTCGGCATTCATGCGCTCGGCGACGGCGATCAGCGCATCCGGGTCCTGGTCGAGGAAGGCGCAGGTGCCCGAATAGAAGCCGGCGACGATTTCGTTGAAGCCCCAACTGACGGAGTCTTTCGGAGCAAAGCCGTTCTGGTACATGTCGATCAGGAACTGGATGCCCTTTACCGAGTCTGGCTGGTTGAGCGTGCTCCTGCCTTCCTCGTCGAAGAAGGTGTTGGAACCGTTCATGGTCGCGGCCATCATGATCCAGCCGTTGAGGCCACCCGGACCGCCACGCAGGCAGTAACCGTATTTGCCGTCAAGCTGGGAAACCGCCCTGGAGGCTTCCATGAACTCGTCCATGGTCTTCGGCGGATGGTCGACGCCTGCCTCGGCAAGCAGTTTCTTGTTGTAGAACATGGCCCGCAGGTAGAAACCGTAGGGCAGCATGCGGGCGGTCTTGCCGTCGGTCTGGCGGCCCATGTCCAGGGTCTTCTGGGTCAGCGTCTTGCCGTATTCCCAGTTGGCGATGTGATCGTTCAGATCGACGAGCTTGTCCTTGTAGATGCCGGCCCAGCGGTCCGGCATTTCGACGACATCGGGAATGTCGCCGCCGGCGACCATGGTCGCGAATTTTTCAAAGGCCTGGCCCCAGGGCAGCGAAACGATCTCGACTTCCGTACCAGGGTTGGCAGCTTCAAAGGCATCGACCTGCTTCTGCAGGACCGCGGTCCGCTCCGGGCTGGTGATCACTTCCACCAGTTTCAGGGTTTCGGCCTGTGCCGACGTCCCCGCGAGTAACGCCAATGCGCTGATGGCTCCTATCAGTCCCCTCATCTTCTGCTCCACTCTGTTCTAGGTTTGGTTTCAAAGCGTCCTGTTACTGCCGGACACTTGCTCTGAGGGCCGCCTCGAATTCGGCCCAAAGATCGTTGGGGTCCTCCAACCCCAGACTCAGGCGTACCGCGGTTGCGGAGACGCCGAAGCGTTGCATGGAATTCTGTTCCCCCGCCTGGCCGAGCGCGATCCGGGTCGGCAGGATCAGGCTTTCGAACCCGCCCCAGCTCACGCCCAGCCGGAACAGCTTCAGACTGTCCGCGAGGTGCGGGATATCGACCGTTTCGTCGAACTCGACCGACAGCAGACCCGACCGGCCGCTCAGGCCGGGCACCATGTTGGGTCCGGGCGAGTTGACGCGCGTGACGTTCGGATGGGCCGACAGGCGGTCGACGAAATGGTTGGCCGTCGCCTGGTGCTGGCGCATGCGGGCGGTCAGCGTGCGCAGGCCCCGGGTCAGCAGGAAGGCCTCGAACGGCGCCAGCTTGCCGCCGAGCAACGGCAGGGTCAGATCGCGGATCCGGCCGATCAGCTCGTTGCTTGAAACGACAACACCCGCAACCGTGTCCGAATGACCCGAGAGATACTTCGACGCCGAATGAATGACGATGTCGATGCCGAGCGTCAGCGGTCTTTGAAAGACCGGCGTCGCCCAGGAATTGTCGACCGCCGTCAGAACGCCGTGCCGCCTTGCGTTTTCGGCGACCCTGGCAAGGTCCAAGGTCTCGAACACGACCGAGTTCGGACTTTCCAGATAGGCAAGCTTCGCGCCTTTCAGGAGATCTGGATCACTCTCGAAGGCTTCGACGGAATGATAGGTCACGTCGACGCCGAAGGGACGGATCATGCGCTCGAACAGGCGGTAGGCATCCGGATAGACGTTCTCGACACAAGCGATGCGATCGCCGGGCTGGACAAAGGCAAATACCGTCGATGAAATCGCCGCCATGCCGGAAGCAAAGCCGACCGCCGCTTCGCCTTCCTCGGCGGTTGCCATCATCTTCTCGAATGCGGCAACCGTCGGGTTCTGCACGCGGGTGTAGAGCGGATCGTCCGACCGCCCGGCCATTCGGTCGGCGAAGGCCTGGTAGTTGTCGAAGGTGAAAAGAGACGTCTGCACGATCGGCGGGGTCACGGACCCGCCGAATTCGGTGGAGGCGGCGGCCAGCAAAGTATCGATTGAAAATGAATCCGGCGTGACGTCAGCCATTATATTCCTCGGAGATTTCTTGAGTTTCTGCGCAGACCATGTCGATGATTTTTCCGGTGAGTTCTTCAGCTTTTTCTTCATCGCCCGCGATGATCGCGTCCGCGAGCGGACGGTGCAGCGGGATGGTCGCCTGGCCCAGATGGGGCTTGCCAAACGGCGTTTCGTAAATGTCGTGAAAGCACTTCAGGATCTGGTCGATGATCTGTTCGAACAGCGGGTTGCCGGTCGCCTCATGCACCGCCTTGTGGAAGCGGTGGTCGGCGGGACGCCAGTCCTCGCCCGCCTCATAGACCGCCATCAGTTCGGCGGCCCGGGCGTTGATCAGCTTGCGCTGTTCGGGCGTGGCAAGACGCGTTGCGAAGCGGACTGCCTCGATTTCCAGCGGCCGGCGCACCTGCTGCATGCGCAACAGGCTCTCGGCCTCATGCTTGATGGTCAGGGCGACCCGGGTGGTGGAACGCGAGACTTCCGCGGTTAGCCTTGTGCCGGCGCCCTTGTTGCGGCTGACGACGCCCATGTTTTCCCAGGTCTTGAGGGTTTCGCGGATCGTCGACCGGCCGAAGCCCAGGCGCTGGACCAGTTCCAGCTCCGGCGGCAGGCGGTCACCTACCTTAAGCCCCTCCTCCTCGATCAGCCTGATGAGGGCGTGCGGCACATCACGGGGCGCGTCTTCCTGCTCCGCTTCCGCTTGTTTCGGTTTTGGATTTTCCGCCATGAACCGCATCGACCTCTCTGGTTGCAGGATTACGATATCACTTTGTCAGACAATGTAAATACTTTGTCTGACAATGTTATTCTGATTCAGATTATCTCTTTAAATATATGAATATAAATAACTTTTATTTTCTTAAGAGATTCGTTGAAGCAATGCTGCCGGGACATTTTCCCCGTGATCAGACGCTGCCTTGCTCTCCGGACAGACCTGACCGGCGAATCCGGCCGCCGGGGGGCTGTCCTCCGGGTTCGCCTCCCGGCCCGGGTCCGCTGACGCCCAGTCGTGCGGAACGGGACAAAAGAAAAGGCGCAGCGGAAATCTCCGCTGCGCCTCAATTGTGCCTGGCCGGGCACGATCCCGTCTCAGTTTACACGGACCAAAAGGTCCGGAAGAAGGTCAATCGCAGATGGCCTAGTCCTCAAAACGTTTGCTCTCGTCCCGGTCACGCTCATAGCGGCGCTTCACAGGGAACCGCGGCAGCCAGGATTCGCGCCGAACGGTCCACAATTCATAGGTCGGCACAAACTGGTCGGGGGCATCCAGGGACCCAAGGTTCACTTCGACTTCGTCGGCTGAACGCCCGAACACGGTCGACCCGCATTCCGGGCAGAATTCCCGTCCCTTGTACTTCCGGGTTTCGCCTTCGATCGTCACGGCCTCCTGCGGAAAGATCGCGGAAGCGTGAAAAAGGGCGCCGTGAAGCTTTCGGCAGTCGAGGCAGTGGCAGATCCCGATCCTGTAGGGACGTCCCCTTGCCTCGAGCCGAACGTTGCCGCAAAGACATCCGCCTGTGATCCGGTCCATAACTGGTCTCCTAATTCAGTGGCCGACGAAACTCTGCTCCTTAAATACAGCGTCCTCCGTCCACTTCCATGGCAACACCGGTGACCATGCCGGCCTCGTCGGAACACAGGAAGCAGGCGGCATTGCCCATGTCTTCCGGCGTCGAGAAACGGCCAATCGGGATGGTCGACAGGAACTTTGCGCGCATTTCCGGCGTGTCCTCGCCCATGAAACTTTTCAGGAGCGGTGTTTCCCCTGCCACCGGGCAGATGGCGTTGACGCGCACACCTGCCGGGGCAAGCTCGACCGCCATGGTCTTGGTCGCGGTGATCATCCAGCCCTTGGAGGCATTGTACCAGTTGAGTTTCGGGCGCGGGCTCAGGCCTGCGGTGGAAGCGACGTTGAGAATGGCGCCCTTGCCTGCCGCTGTCATCGTGGGCACGAAATGCCTTGCCGTCAGATAGACGGACTTGCAGTTGACCGCCATCACCCGGTCGAACTCGTCCTCGGTCACGTCCTGCATCGGTTTCGGCAGGTGGGTGATGCCGGCATTGTTGACCAGGATATCGACGCCACCGAGAACGGAAGCCGCCGTTTCCGCCAGAGACTTGACGCTGTCGTTGGACGCGACATCCACCTTGACGGCAATACCGTCCACCTCGGAGGCAATCTCCTCGGCCAGCGCCATGTTCAGATCCGCGATCAGCACCTTTGCCCCCTCGGCGGCAAACTTGCGGACAATCCCTGCCCCGAAGCCCGAAGCGCCACCCGTGACGATGGCCGTTTTTCCCTGCAATCTCATGTCTGTCTCCCAGTCATGGTTCCATGCTCTCCATCGTCATCCCGGCCGAGCGAAGCGCGAGCCGGGACAGGAGAGACACATTCAATTCAGTTTCTTTTTGGAGCGGAGGGCACCCGGGCTCCCCGGCCCCGGATCTCCGCTTCGCTGCGTCCGGGGTGACGACGGTTGGTTTTTTTGCAACCAAACCGAAGTCATTTCCCTCAGCCGTGATAGGCGGCGACCGTCTTCAGTGTGGTGAAGCCGTAGAGCGCCTCAAACCCCTTCTCACGGCCATGGCCGGATTTGCCCATGCCGCCGAAGGGCAGTTCGACGCCGCCACCGGCGCCGTAGTTGTTGATGAAGACCTGGCCCGTGCGGATCTTTTTCGCCACCCGCATCTGCCGCGCACCGTCCTTGCTCCAGATGCTGGCGACGAGGCCGTAATCCGTGCCGTTGGCAATGGCGACGGCTTCCTCCTCGTCCTCGAAGGGAATGACCACCTGAACGGGCCCGAAGATCTCGTCCCGCGCCAAAACGTGGGCAGGTGTCACGCCGGTAAAGAGCGTTGGCCTGACGTAGTTCCCGCCCTCCGGCGCCTCTCGCAGAACCCCTTGGGCAGCAATCTCAAGGTCCCGCCCCTGCTCCAGGAAACCGGAGACAAGCGCCTTCTGTTTCGCCGAGATCAGCGGCCCGACATCGAGATCGGCAAGCGCCGGCCCCACCTGCAAGCCGGAATAGCGCGCCGCCATGCGCTCGACCACCTGATCGTGCAGCGAGCGATGGACGAGAATGCGCGAGGACGCAGAGCAGGTCTGGCCGGCGTTCTGGATACCGGCATTCACCAGGAACGGCAGCGCGGCATCGAGGTCGGCATCCTCAAAGACGAGCTGGGGCGACTTTCCGCCAAGCTCCAGTGTGACCGGTACGACGTTCCTGGCCGCCGCCATCTGCACATGGACACCGGTTGCGACAGACCCGGTGAAACTGATGTGGTGGACGCGCGGATGGGCGGTGAGAGCTGCCCCCGCCTCCGATCCTAGACCCGGCACCACATTGAGTGCCCCGTCCGGCAATCCGGCTTCGCGCGCGATATCGGCAAAGGCGAGCGCGGTCAGGCAGGCATCTTCGGCAGGTTTCAGAACGCAGGCGTTGCCCGTCGCGAGCGCTGCCCCGACCGAACGGCCGATGATCTGCATCGGATAGTTCCACGGCACGATATGACCGGTGACGCCATGAGGTTCACGGAGCGTATAGACCGTGTAGCCGTCGAGATAGGGGATGGTCTCGCCGTGGAGCTTGTCGGCGGAGCCGCCGTAAAATTCCAGATAGCGCGCCAGGGCAATGGCATCGGCGCGTGCCTGTTTCAAAGGCTTGCCTACGTCGAGCGCCTCGATCCGGGCAAGATCCTCGACCCGCTCCAGCACCTTCTGGCCGATTTTGAAGAGCAGCCGTCCGCGTTCGGCAGCCGTCAGCCTGCCCCATTCGCCCGCGCGCGCCGCCTCTGCGGCAGCGACGGCGGCCTCGATGTCATCCACGTTGCCACGGGCAATCGAGCCGATCCGTGTCCCCGTGGATGGGTCCTGCAGCGGCAGGGTCTCGCCGCTGGACGAAGCGACCCACTTGCCGCCGATCAGGCATTTTTCCGGGTCGTACCAAAGGTTCAAGTCCTGGCTCATAACGTCTCCCTAAGCCACCACATCCGCCGGGAGGACCGGCGCCGCGGCAACCAACTGTCTTGTGTAATCGTGTTTAGGCGCGTCGAAGACGTCGCCCGTCGGGCCTTCTTCGACGATTTCGCCCGCCTTCATGACCAGCACGCGGTCGGTGATCGAGCGGACAACGCTGAGGTCATGGCTGATGAAAAGATAGGTCAGGCCGAACCGGTCGCTGAGAGCCGCCAGCAGGTCAAGCACCTGCGCGCGCACCGAGACATCGAGCGCTGACACCGCCTCGTCCAGGATGATCAGGTCCGGTTTGATGATGAGCGCGCGGGCAATCGCGATGCGCTGGCGCTGGCCACCACTGAATTCATGGATGTATTTGTGACGGTCGTCCGCAGAGAGACCGACACTTTCCAGCGCTTCGGCCACCGCCCAGTCCCGCTCCGCGCCCTTCGGTGGGTTGTCGAGCAGGTGAAAGGGTTCGGTGACGAGCCGGTCGACGCGCCAGCGCGGATTGAAGCTGCCGTAGGGATCCTGGAAGACCACCTGCATGCGCCGGCGCACCGCCTTGTTGGCGTGGTGATGGGTGAAGACCGGCTGGCCGTCGAACAGGATCTCGCCGCCCTGTACTTCCTCCAGGCCCAGTATCGCCCGGGTCAGGGTCGACTTGCCGCAGCCGGATTCTCCGACAAGGCCGAGGCTCTCGCCCTTGCGGATGTTGAAACTGACGTCGTTCACGGCCCTGTGGTGGCCGGTCTTGCCCCACCAGCCATGTGTGTGGGTGACATAGTCGCGGACGACACTCCGCACTTCCAGAAGGGCGCTCTCCGCTGCCTCCCCGGCCCGATCCGGTACGTGGCCGGAGGCTTCCAGCAGGGCCTTCGAATAGGGATGCTTCATGGTGCGGAAGAGGCTCTTTGCGGGGCCGGCCTCCACCACCTCGCCCTTGCGCATGATGACGAGGTCATCGGCAAGATCCGCGACCACGGCGAGATCGTGGCTGATCAGCATCAGTCCCATGCCGTCCTCGGCCACCAGTCGCTTGAGCAGGTCGAGGATCTGCGCCTGGGTGGTGACATCGAGCGCGGTCGTCGGCTCGTCGGCGATCAAGAGCTTCGGACGCAGGGCTATCGCCATCGCAATCACCACGCGCTGGCGCTGACCGCCGGAAAGCTCATGCGGATAGCGCGACAGCGGGAACCTGTCCTGTGGCAGCTCGGCCCGGCGAAGCGCCTCGGCGGCTCGCTCCAGCGCCACTGACTTGGAAACCCGTTCGTGAATCAGGATCGTTTCGGCCACTTGCGCCCCGATGGTCTTCAAGGGGTTCAGTGCCGTCATCGGCTCCTGGAACACCATGCCGACGTCCCTGCCCCGGATGCGGCAGAGTTCCGCCTCGCTCTTCGACAGGATGTCCTGCCCGGCAAGGGTGATGAGGCCGGAGCTTTCCGTTCCGTGTGGCAGGAGCTGCATGGCGCTGAAAGCGGTGATCGACTTGCCGGACCCGCTTTCCCCGATGACGCCGAGGATCCGGCCCGGCTGGACCTCCATCGACACGTCCTTGAGGATCGGTACGCCATGGATCGAAAGCGACAGGTTCTCGATCTTGAGAAGGCTCATGCGCGTGCCCTCCGCAATTTCGGATCGAGAAGATCCCGCAAGCCGTCGCCCATGAGGTTGAGGCCAAGAACGGTCAGCAGGATTGCGAGCCCCGGAAAGAGGGCCAGATGCGGCGCGATCGAGATCATGGTCTGGCTGTCGGCAAGCATGCGGCCCCAGCTGGCGGTGGGCGGCTGCGCGCCGAGACCGACGTAAGAAAGACCGGCTTCGGCCAGGATGCCGAGCGAGAACTGGATGGTGCCCTGGACGATCAGCAGGTTGGCGACATTGGGCAGGATGTGTTCCAGCGAAATCCGGGCCGGTCCCTTGCCGGCAACGCGGGCTGCCAGGATATAGTCCCGGCTCCACAGCGACAGCGCCGCCCCTCGCGTCAGACGGGCGAAGACCGGAATGTTGAAGATGCCGATGGCGATGATGGCATTCAGCGCCGAGGCGCCGAAGACGGCGGTGATCATGACGGCGATAAGCAGGCTCGGGAAAGCGAAGACCAGATCGTTGGCCCGCATGATGAACTCATCCAGGAAACCGCCCTTCCTGGCGGCGGCTGCGAGGCCGAGAGGCACGCCGATGAGCATACCGATGCCAACGGCGACGAGCGCCACGGCAATCGAAGTGCGCGCGCCCACCATGATCATGCTGAGGATGTCCCGCCCGAACTGGTCGGTGCCGAAGGGATGCAGCAGGCTCGGCGGCTTCATCCGGTTGGCGATCTCCAGCACGGTGGTGTCGTAGGGCACCCAGACGAAGCTGACGACGGCAGCCGCAGCGAAAAGAAACGTGAGGACTGCACCCGGCAGGAGCGTCCGGCTGTGAAACAGGATCCCCATCTAGCGCCGGCTCCTCAGGCGCGGATCGACGAGCGCATAAGCCATGTCGACCGCGAAGTTGACGACAATGACCGCGAAGACCAGCAGCATGACGACGCTCTCGACCACGATCAGGTCGCGGGCGCTGATCGACTGGAACACCAGACGGCCGAGGCCGGGCAGGAAGAAGACGTTCTCGATGATGATCGCCCCCGCAAGCAGGAATGAAAATTGCAGGCCCATGATGGTCAGCACCGGGATAAGGGCATTGCGCAGCGCATGGCGCCAGAGCGCCTGTCCCCGGTTCAATCCCTTGGCCCGCGCCGTGCGGATGAAATCCTCACCGAGCGTATCAAGCAGGCTGGAGCGCATGACGCGGGTCAGGATGCTGGCCTGCGGCAGAGCAAGCGCAATCGCCGGCAGCGTCAGGGATTTTATGGCCGGGAAAAAGCCCGCGTCCCAACCGGTAAATCCACCGGCGGAGAACCAGCGCAGATTGATGGCAAAGACCAGCACCATCAGCATGGCGAACCAGAAATTGGGGATGGCGACGCCGAGCTGGGTCACGCCCATGACACCGGCATCGACATAGGAGCCACGCCGCGAGGCTGCCCAGATACCGGCCGGAAAGGCAATCAGCGTACTCAAGGTCAGCGCATAGAGCGCCAGCGGCAGCGAGATCCAGAGCCGTTCGCCGATCATCTCGGCAACCGGTGTGCGGTAGGTGTAGGAGATGCCGAAATCGCCGGTCAGCATACCTCCCGCCCAGGAGAGATAGCGCGCGTAGATCGACCCGTTGAGGCCGAGCTCGTTGCGAAGCGCCGCCAGCGTGTCTTCCTGGGCATTGAGGCCAAGCATGTAGGCGGCCGGATCCCCCGGCACCACCTCCAGCACCAGGAAGATCAGCACGGAGGCGGCCACCAGGCTCAGTCCGAGGGACAGCAATCTTTTCAGAAAATACCGGAGCATGAGCCTTGAACGCGCCTGTCGGCAACCTGGGTTGGATTTCCAACGAAAACAGTTAGTTGGAGAGGAGCGCTCGCGCTTTGGTCGCGAGCGCCCCTATCGTTTGCAGGGTCACTCTTCCCAGGAAACGGCCGTCAGATCATTTGCCTGAGTTGGCTGGTTCTTCCAGAGACCCCTGATCTTGGCGTTGGCCACGGTCGGATAGGCAAGCTGGAACAGGTAGCCGTTGACGTAATCCCTGGAAATGATCTCCTGCGCCTGCTTCACCAAAGTGGAGCGCTTTTCCGGATCGTTTTCCGCCGTCAGGTCTGCGATCACCTTGTTGAAGACCGGATTGTCATACTGGAAGTAATAGTCCGGGCGGGCATAGATGCCGATGTCCATCGGTTCGGTGTGGCTGACGATGGTCAGGCCGAAGTCCTTGCCCTTGAAAACCTGTTCCAGCCACTGGGCCCACTCCAGATTGGTGATCTCGGTTTCGATGCCGACTGCTCTGAGCTGTGCCGCGATGATCTCCCCGCCCCGGCGGGCATAGGAGGGCGGCGGCAGCTTCAGCGTGGTTTTGAAGCCGTCCGGCAGGCCTGCTTCCGCCAGCAGCTTTTTCGACAGTTC
>JBNKGB010000111.1:0-14770 GCA_050289605.1 Roseibium sp.
ACGCGGGCATGATTCATCATCGTAAACATGGCCTTCAGCCCTGTCCCCTCAGCCCCGACGAGTTCTGCTTCAGCCCCGTCGAAGCGGAGCTGGCAGGTCGGCGAGGCGTGCAGCCCCATCTTTTCCTCGATACGCGTCACCGAGACGGTGTTGCGGCTGCCGCCCGCCAGCACGGCGGGACACATGAAAAGCGACAGCCCCTTGACGCCGTCATCGGACGTGCGGGCGAGCACCAGATGGTGGATCTTCGCACTCATGTCCTGGTCGCCGCCGGAAATGAAGATCTTCTCGCCGGTGATCCGCCAGCCGTTGCCGGACTTCTCCGCCTTGCAACGGATGCGGGAAAGGTCTGACCCGGCTTCCGGTTCCGTCAGACACATGGTGGCCAGCGCCTCGCCGGAGGCAAAGTCCGGGATGTAGCGCTGCTGCTGGTCTTCCGAGCCGAAGGCAAGCACGGTGCGGACCGCGCCGGGCGTCAGGCCCGTCACCATCTGCAGGCTGTGGTTCGCGCCGGTGAAGATTTCCGAGGTGATGGCGAGCGCCGTTGCATCGAGCCCCTGGCCGCCGAATTCTTCCGGCACGGTCACCCCCGTCCAGCCCTGTTCCGCATAGGCAGCAAAGGCCTCCTTGAACCCGGCCGGCATGACAACGCGCCCGTCCTCCAGGCGGCAGCCTTGCGTGTCCCCCGGCTCGTTGAGCGGGGCGAGCTGCTCCTGGGCGAAGGCGGCGAAATGGCCACCGATTTCCGCCGCCAGTTCCCCGTCCCAATGCGGAAGGCTCGCCGCTCCCGCCACATGGGCCAGCGAGAACAGAATGTCGTCGAGCGGAGCGGAGAACGGTTTCATGTGTCGGTGCCTTTCAGCAAGCTGCCTTTCGAAGCCCTTGCCCCCACACGGCCTCATCCTCAGGAGGGCGCAAGCCCGTCTCGAAGGATGGGCGGCATATTCCGAAGCAAGTGGCCCATCCTTCGAGACGGACCTGACGGTCCTCCTCAGGATGAGGATGAAAGTGTGGCGGCCGTTCGGTGCGGGCCGTCATGGGATCATCAGTCCTCAATGGACCGAGAACAGAGACACCTGGACCGCGGAGGCGAGCCTCTTGCCCGTACCGACGAAGATCGTCCGGTTGACCCAGGCGTATCTCTGATCACCGGTTTCGAGCCTTGCGGCGGTTCGGAAATAATAGAGCGCCGGATCGACGTCCTCGCCCCGGGCGAGCGCCTCCAGGACATGGGGCGGACCGTGCCGAACGCCCTTGTTGACGATCTCGATGACCGCGCCGTCTTCCGTCTCGAAGGCGTAGCGCGTGTCGATGTCGGAGGAACCGTCGGCAAGGGTCGTCTGCCAGTCTGCGCCGAGGTCGAGAATCGTGCCGTTGACCTTGCCCGTCACCGTTCCGCCGACGATCGGAACGATCCGCCGGACGCCGTTCCGGCCGTGCCCCATTTCCCGAACCGGGCCGAGCTCGACCGAAAGATCGCAGAAATGGGAGAGCTGGGGGATGATCATGCCAGCCCCAACAGCCGTGCGGCGTTGCCCTTGATGATGTCGGGACGCAGTTCGTCCTTGATCGGGATCTGCTCGAAATCGGCGAGCCAGCGCTCCGGCGTGATCATCGGCCAGTCGGAGCCGAACAGCACCTTCTTCTTCAGGATCGAATTGCAGTATTTCACCAGGATCTCGGGGAAGTATTTCGGCGACCAGCCGGAGAGATCGATATAGACGTTGGGCTTGTGCTGGGCGACGGCCAGAGCTTCCTCCTGCCAGGGAAAGGACGGATGCGCCAGGATGATCTTCATGTCCGGGAAATCGACCGCCACATCGTCCATATACATCGGGTTGGAGTATTTCAGCCGCATGCCGTTGCCGCCGCGCATACCGCTGCCGACCCCGGTCTGGCCGGTGTGGAAAAGAGCAATCGCCCCTTCCGCCGCGATTTCCTCATAGAGCTCATAGGCCATGCGGTCGTTGGGATAGAAACCCTGCATGGTCGGGTGGAACTTGAAGCCCTTGATGCCGAAGTCCTTCATCAGGCGGCGGGCTTCGCGCGCCCCCATCTTGCCCTTGTGCGGATCGATGGAGGCAAAGGGGATCAGGACGTCGTCATTTTCGGCGGCAAGTTCCGCCACTTCCTCGTTCTTGTAGCGGCGATAGCCGGTCTCGCGCTCCGCATCGACCGGGAAGATCACCGCCGCGATGTTCTGCTCGCGGTAATGAGCCGCCGTTTCCGGCACCGTCGGCGGATGGGACCAGGGCGCGCGGAAATATTTTGCCATGGTGGCCTGCAGATCGTCATAGCCGTCGTCGGCATGGCAGCCGCAGGGTTCCTCGGCATGGGTGTGAATGTCGATGGCTCGAACCTTTGAAATATCGACCATTGCCTCACTTCCTCAGAGTTTGACCACGCAGGGGTCGGTGTCGTCGTAAAGCCGCTCCAGAAGCGCCGACCGGCGCGACAGGACCTTGCGGATGTTGAGATTGCCCTTCGCCGTCATCTCTCCTTCGGGCATGGAGGGCGGCTCGGAGAGCACGATGGCCCTGGAGACGAGCGTCGAACTGCCGCTGATTTCGCGTGCGCGTTCACTCAGCCTCCTGTGAAGTTCCCCCTGCAGGAGCCGGCAGGAATAGGCGCCGCTGTTTTCTTCAAGCTCGAAACCTTCGCTGGCGAGTTCCGCCAGATTTGGAAAGATCATCACGCCGATCTGTTTCCGGTCGGCGCCGGTGATCACCAGGTCGGCGGCGAGCGGGGCAAGGCGCGACAGCATGTCGAGCTTGAGCTGGGCGGCACGTACCCAGGTGCCGGATTGCAGCTTGAAGTCCTCCGAGATCCGGCCGTCGAAGCGCATGCCCTTGTTCGGATCTTCCGGATCGAGGAACACCATGGCATCGCCGGTGATGAAATAGCCTTCCTCGTCGAAAGCGGCCTTCGTCTTTTCCGGGTCGTTGAAATAGCCGGGCATGATGTTCGGACCCTTGACGCGGACCTCGCAGCGCATGTCCTCGTCCGGGATCAGCTTGACGGTGACGCCGTTGACCGGCACGCCGACGATGCCGGAGCGCGGCGCCGGTTCCTGCTGCATCATCGCCGAGGGTGCGGTTTCCGTCAGGCCCCAGGACGACGTCATCAGCGGGATCTCGCCCTTCACCTCCACCGCCATGCGCTCGAAGCCCGACCAGACCTCCTGCGGCAGAGAGGCGCCCGCATAGAAGATCAGGTCCAGGTCTTCAAAGAAGCGCTGCCGCAGGCCCTGGTCCTTCTCAAGCGCCGAGAGCAGCATGCCGAAGCCGAGCGGCACGTTGAAGGCGAGCGTGCCGGTCTTCAGCGCCAGGTTTTCAAGCGTGCGCTCGAAGAGACCTTTCACCGGCTTGCCGTCGTCGACATAGAGGCTGCCGCCGTTGGCGAGCATCATGTTGAAATTGTGCGAGCCGCCGAAGACGTGGTTCCAGGGCAGCCAGTCGACGATCACCGGTGGACGCTCCCTCAGGAACGGCAGGGCGTCGGCCAGCTGGGCCTGGTTGACGCACATCATGCGGTGGGTGGTCAGCACCCCCTTGGGGCTGGAGGTGGAACCGCTGGTCATCAGGATCTTGCCGACCGTGTCGGGTGTCACGCGCGCGAACGCGGCATCCACATCGACGCTGCCGTCGCCCTTCAGAAGATCGGCAAAGGCGGTGACGTTCCGACTGCCGGGCCGGCTGGCGACGATCTCGACGGAAGCCAGCGCGTCGAGACCGAGCGCCTCGCCGAATTGTTCGGCATCGACCACATAGGCCATCTTCGGCCGAATCAGACCGATAACCTCACGCAAGCGCCCGTGAGCACCATGCACCAGGGAATATTGTTCGGCGACGGGCACGACCGGCACGCCGACGTACTGGGCCGCAAGCGCCAGAATGCCGTGATCGACGCCGTTGCCCGACATGATCAGGATCGGTGTCTCCCCCCCCATTCCCCGGGCCAGCAACGATGCGCCGACGGCGCGGACCTTTTCAAGCACGCTGCCGTAGTCTTCCTCCCGCCAGCCGGCACCGCTGCGCTCGGCCAGGAACACCCGGCCGGGCGCTGACTGCGCCCACTGGTGCAGCCAGTCGCCGGTTCGCTCGACGGCGGGGCTGAGGCCGTAGGTGGACCTGAGCAGAATGGTTCCGTCCGCCCGGTTCTCCCGCTCGACGGAATGCTTCCGAAAGACAGAAGTGCGCTTCATGACAGTCTCCTCCCGTGCTTTGCTCAGTCGTGCCGCTGGCAATTGGTTTCGATCAGCTGCATCACCTTCATCGCCACCTCAAGGGCATCCGGGCTGATGCCCCGCAGGAACTGCTTTTCGTGGGCCGCTACCGCGGCGACCGCCTTCTCGCACAACCGCCGGCCGGCGAGCGTCGCCTTCAGGGCATAGGCCCTGCGGTCGTTCGGCAGGCGGTCGCGGATGATCAGGTCGCGCCGCTCCAGCTCGTCGACGATGACGACCAGGTTCGGACGCTCGATATCCATGGCTTCTGCGAGCTGCGACTGGCGCAGACCGGGATTGTCGACGACCAGGACCAGCGCGGTGTAGGTCAGCATCCTGAGGTCGAAGGGTTTCAGGGTTCGGCTCAGGTCTGCCTGAATTACGTTGAAGGTCCGCTTCATCTGGTAGCCGTGAAGCGAGCGCAGGGTCCTGTCGCTGACGCTGACGATGCCGTCTTCCGGCACTGTGTCCGGTGCGGTCTTCTTCATGAGATCACCTGAAGTTGGGGTTGCGCTTTTCGAGGAAAGCGGCAAGGCCCTCCAGCGCGTCCGGGCTTGTCTGGGTAATGGCAGCACACAGGCTTTCGGTGAAGAGCCCGTCGGCCTTGGACATGTCCTCGATCCGGGCCAGCGCCTGGATCATGATGTAATTGGAAAGCGGCGCGTTGGACGCGATCCTGCGCGCCAGCTCCTGCGCCTTGCCCAGAGCCTTGCCTTCGCCGACGACATAATGCGTCAGGCCGAGTGCGAGACCCTCAGCGGCATCGTATTTGCGGCCCGTCAGCATCATCTCGGTCATCCGGTCGGCGCCGAGAATGCGGCCGACCCGGACGGATGCCCCGCCGCCGACGAAGATGCCGCGCCGGCCTTCGGGAAGCTGGAAGAAGGCGGTGGGCTCGGCAACGCGCACCTGGGTGGAGGCCGCCAGCTCCAGCCCGCCGCCGATGACCGCGCCGAACATGGCGGAGACGACGGGCAGGCCGCCGAACTGGATCCGCTCCATCACCTGATGCCAGCCACGCGAATGGCGCATGGTGCCTTCGGCATCCCGGGCGACATGCTCGGAGAGGTCGAGGCCGGAGCAGAAGTGCCCGGCGGTGCCGGTCAGCACGACGGCCTTCACTTGCTTCGGCGGGTTGGAAAAGAAACCGTCGATCGCCTCCAGCAGCTCGTCGCACATGGCGTTGCGCTTGCCCGGGCGATTCATGGTCAGGGTCGCGACGCTGTCCGCCAGCTCGATTTTCAGGATCGGTTCATTCATGGGCTTGTCCTCAGCGCGGCGGCAGACGCACCGCCCCGTCGAGGCGGATCGTCGTGCCGTTCAAAAACGGATTGGTGGCAATATGGGCTGCAAGCAGCGCGAATTCGTCCGGCTCGCCCAGACGCGGCGGGAACGGAATGTTTGCGGCGATCTTGGCCGAGACCTCTTCCGGCAGGCCCTCCATCATCGGCGTGCGGAAGAGACCCGGCGCGATTGCCATCACCCGGATGCCGTGCTGGGCGAACTCGCGGGCCGCAGGCAGGCACATGGCGGCGATGCCGCCCTTGGAGGCCGAATAGGCGGCCTGGCCGAGCTGGCCGTCCTCGAAGGCGACCGACGCGGTATTGATGACGACACCGCGTTCGCCGTTTTCAAGCGCCTCCAGCGCCATCATGCGTCTGGCGGCATGGCTCATGACGTGGAAGGTGCCGAAGAGGTTCACCCGCAAGGTCTTTTCGAAAACGTCGAAGGAGAGCTTGCCTTCCCGGCCGACGATGCGCGCCGCCATTCCGACGCCGGCGCAGTTGACGGCGATGCGCGGTGCGCCGCCCAGCGCCTCGGTGGCCTCGTCCAGCGCGTTTCCGACGGCGGCCTCGTCGCCGACATCAGCCTGAACGGCGAAACCGTCAAATTCGGCCGCAACGGTGCGCGCCCGGTCAAGGTCGAAATCGAGGATGGCGACCTTCGCCCCCTGGCTTGCGAAATGGCGCGCCGTGGCCGCACCCAATCCGCTGCCGCCCCCCGTCACCAGCACGGTTTGTCCAGAGATCATCATCACACAGCCTCAACTTCGGTTTTTGTCATCATAGTTATGCTTCATACCTAAATGGAGGCACGCCGGGCGCGCCATGCCGCCGGCCGGGTTAACCGGCCAGCAGGAACAGGGTTATCGACGGGAACAGCACCAGCAGGGCAACGCGCACGATGTCCGAAGTCACGAACCAGAGCACGGCCTTGTAGGTTTCCTTCATCGGTGTCGAGCGGTCCATCGCGTTGATGATGAACAGGTTCATGCCGACAGGCGGCGTGATCAGCCCGACCTCGACCACGATCAGCACAATGATGCCGAACCAGATGGCGACGTGTTCCGGGCTCAGGCCGAAATCGAGCACACTGATGACCGGAAAGAAGATCGGGATCGTCAGCAGGATCATGGAGAGGCTGTCCATCAGGCAGCCGAAGACCAGATAGAAGGCCAGGATCAGCATCAGCACCACCCAGGGGCTGAAGCCCTGGCCGACCACCCAGCCGGACAGCTCCTGCGGAAGCTGGCTGAGCGCGAGGAAGCTGTTGTAGAAGCCGGCCCCGAGCACGATGAAGAAGATCATCGCGGTGCTGAGCGCGGTCTGGATGATGCTGTCCATGAACATCTTCCAGCTCAGGTTTCCGGAGAGGAGCGCGATGACGCCGGTTCCGGCGGCGCCGACGGCCGCCCCTTCGGTCGGGGTGAACCAGCCGAGGTAAATGCCGCCGACGACAAGTCCGAAGACCAGCAGCACCGGCCAGACGTCCATCAGCGCGCGCATCCGTTCCGGGTAGGGAACGGGATCGCGCGTTCCCGCGGCATCCGGGTTGAGGCGCACATAGATCGAGATGGTGATCATGTATCCGATGGCCGCCAGGATACCCGGAATGAAGGCGGCCAGGAACAGCTTGGCAATGTTCTGTTCGGTCAGGATGGCGTAGATGACCAGAATGACCGACGGCGGAATGAGAATGCCGAGTGTGCCGCCGGCCGCCAGCGTTGCCGTCGAGAAGCCGCCGGAATAGCCGTAACGGCGGAGTTCGGGAAGCGCGACGCGGCTCATGGTGGCGGCGGTGGCGAGCGACGAGCCGCAGATCGCGCCGAAGCCGGCACAGGCGCCGACCGCGGCCATGGCGACACCGCCCTTGCGGTGGCCGAGCCAGCTTTCCGCCGCCTTGAAGAGCGCCGACGACATGCCCGAATGGGTCGCGAACTGTCCCATCAGCAGGAACATCGGAATGATGGACAGCGAATAGCTGGAAAAGGTGGAGTAGGTTTCGCTCTTCAGCTTCGCGAGAACGATGTTGGGGTTGCCGGTTGCCACGTAAAGGCCGCCGAGACCGCAGATCATCATGGCCAGCCCGATCGGAGCGCGCAGGAAGATCAGCAGGAGAAGGACGGGAAAGGAAAGATATCCGAGTTCAAGCAGGCTCAATGGACTCCCCCCTCCGCGTCCGGCATGAAGCGCTGGCCGGTGACGAATTCGAACACCCTGGCCACGGCGCAATATATGGCAACGACGGAAGCGATCAGCGCCGCCCCGAAGGAAAGCGCATAGGCCCACCAGATCGGGAACTGCAGGATGAAGGTCGTCTCGCCGTAGCGCATCTTGTCCTCCATGCCGACGAAAAGCCGCCAGGTGATCAGGAGAACCAGCGCACTCAGGAGCACTTCCCAGAAGGTCACCAGAAAGCGGTTCATCGCATGCGGAAAACTGCCGGCGAATACATCGACGGCCGCGTGCCCCTTGCGAAGCTGGCAGATCGGAAGAAAGGCGAAGATCGTAAAGCTGATGCCCGCCTCGACCAGTTCGAAGTCGCCGGAGACCGGTGCGACCCCGGTCGCGATCAGGGCGTTGGCCACGCTTTCGGAAAGCGAGGTCAGGAACACGGAATGTCCAAGCGTGTTCAATCCCCGTCCGAGCACACTGACGCAGGTCAGCGCTATCAGGCCGGTCAGCACCAGGCCGCCGAGAATTGCCATGAAGCGCGCCAGGCGCTCCACCAGTTTGAGCAGCATTTTTCTTGTCCTGTCGGAGTCTCCCCCGGAACTCTTGTTCCGGGGGATCATCTTGTCCGATTGGGTTAGTTGGCCATCAGCTCGGCAGCCCGCTTGCGCAGACCGGTCCCGTCGAGACCCTTGCCGTCCATTTCAGCCGTCCACTCGTCGATCGTGCCCTGCGCGGCCTCTTTCCATGCAGCGGTCTGCTCGGGCGTAAGCGTGATGATGTTGTTGCCCATCTCGACCGCCGCGGCGCGCGGACCGGCATCGTCGGCCTGCATGGTCTTGCCGGCGAAAGCGGAGAACTCCTCGCCGGAGTTCGCGTCGATGATGGCCTTCAGGTCATCGGGCAGCGACTCGTATTTGTCCTTGTTCATCGCGAAGATGAAGGTGGTCGTGTAGATCGCGTTGCCCGGGAACTCGGTGTGGTTCTTCACCAGTTCGCTCACCTTGAGCGCGCCGACGACTTCCCACGGAATGACGGTCGCATCCACGACACCCTTGCTGAGCGCCTCGGGAATCGCCGGGACCGGCATGCCGATCGTCGTGGCCCCGAGGTTGGAGAACAGCTTGTTGGTGACGCGGGTGGGAGCGCGCAGCTTGACACCGTTGAGATCCTCAAGGGCGACGATCGGCTTGCTCGAATGAATGACGCCCGGGCCGTGAACCCAAAGACCCAGCGGCTTGAACGCCTGGAAGTCGCTGTCCATCATGTTTTCTTCTGCGAGCTTCCAATAGGCGCGCGACATGACTTCCGCGTCCGTCATGGTGAAGGGAAGCTCGAACACTTCCGCCTGCGGGAAGCGTCCGGGCGTATAGCCCGAAACCGTCCAGACGATGTCGACGACGCCGTCGACCACCTGGTCGATCAGTTCCGGCGGCTTGCCGCCGAGCTGCATGGCCGGATAGCGCTCGATCTTGATGCGGCCACCGGATTCGGCTTCGATCTTGTCCGCCCACGGATCCAGGACGTGCTTGGGCACGTTGGCCTGGGCCGGCAGGAACTGGTGCAGGCGCAGCGTGACTTCCTGCGCCAGCGAACCGGACACCGACCCGGCAAGCGCCATCGCCGACACGGCTGCAGCGGCGGCGACTTTCGCAAGCTGCCTGTTGAATCTGATCATGTTTTCCTCCCTGTCAGATCAATCTTCCTACCCGGCCGTTTTCTCCCGCCGGCCAGATAATGATCCATAATGATTATGTTGTATAACTATTATTCGTGATCCTGTCCATCTGGAAATGACGGCAAGGCTGTCTTTGGAATGCGGCCCGGCGGCAAGGAAGCACCGCTTTGGCGTTTGCCTCAGGCAAAACCTTAGAGGGTACAAAGCCATCTCCTCCTGCCAGCCCCATCCTCAGGACGGCACCTTAGCATTGTTTTCAGAGAAGAAAATCCATTTGGGAGATTTGCCGCGCACGGGATTTGCGGCCTTGGGCACGGTGGCCATTTCCGATCTTTTTCGCCCGGGATTCACGCGTCGAACCGGGGCTAGTTCGCCGTTTCAGTTGAGAGAATAATAAAGTTTGATGTTTAAATTCAAGGCACTACCCCAAAAAGCGAGCGGTTTTCCGCATTCCGCTTTACAAAAGTAATAAAGTAATACTTAATGACCGGCGTGAGGATAACACACTTTGTGGAGGAGACTATGAAACTCAAGGCAATGCTCATTGCCGGGGCGATGGCGTTCGCCCCTGTGACCGCGATGGCCGCCGATCTCACGATCGGGTTTTCGCAGATCGGCTCTGAGTCGGGCTGGCGGGCGGCGGAAACGACGGTTACCAAGCAGCAGGCGGAAAAACGCGGCATCAACCTGAAATTCGCCGATGCCCAGCAGAAGCAGGAAAACCAGATCAAGGCGATCCGCTCGTTCATCGCCCAGGGCGTTGACGCGATCCTGCTGGCACCGGTCGTTGCGACCGGCTGGGACGAGGTCCTGGAAGAAGCCAAGGACGCTGAAATCCCCGTGATCCTGCTGGACCGGACCGTGGACGCGCCCAAGGATCTCTACATGACCGCCGTCACGTCCGACCTGGTGCATGAAGGCAACGTCGCCGGCCAGTGGCTCGTCGACGAAATGGCCGGAAAGAAATGCGACATCGTCGAACTTCAGGGTACGACCGGTTCGTCCCCGGCCATCGACCGCAAGAACGGCTTCGAGCAGGCCATTGCCGGTCACGACAACCTGAAGATCGTCCGCAGCCAGACCGGTGATTTCACCCGCTCGCAGGGCAAGGTCGTGATGGAGAGCTTCCTGAAGGCGGTCGGCGGCGAGAACATCTGCGCCCTCTACGCCCATAACGACGACATGGCCGTCGGCGCCATCCAGGCGATCAAGGAAGCCGGCCTGAAGCCGGGCGAGGACATCAAGATCGTCTCGATCGACAGCGTCCCGGACATCCACCTGGCCATGGCCAACGGCGAGGCAAACGCCACCATCGAGCTGACTCCGAACATGGCCGGTCCCGCTCTCGACGCCCTTGAAGCCTATCTCAAGGATGGCACGGTTCCGCCGAAGTGGATCCAGACCGAGTCCAAGCTCTACACGCTCAAAGATGATAACATGGCCGTCTATGAGATGAAGAAGGACCTGGGCTACTAGGTCTTTCACCCAAAAAAGCCGGGCGGCGCGTCCGCCCGGCACTCAAGAATAAAAGCGACGGACTTCGGGGGGACGCCGACAGATGGCGAGCGTGACGAGCCCTGTGCTGGAATGCAGAGGGATTTCCAAGTTTTTTCCGGGCGCAATCGCCCTGGACGCGGTGGACCTGGCCCTTTATCCGGGTGAGGTTCATGCACTTCTGGGGGAAAACGGCGCCGGCAAGTCCACGCTGATCAAATGCCTGACCGGCGCCTACCGGCGCGACGGCGGCAGGATCCTCCTGGACGGAGACGAGATATCGCCGCAGAGCACGCTGGACAGCCAGAAGCTGGGCATCGGCACCGTCTACCAGGAAGTCAATCTTCTGCCCAACCTGACGGTTGCGGAAAACCTCTTTCTCGGTCGCCAGCCGATGCGGCGCGGCTTCATTTCCCAGCGGCGCATGCTGGCCATGGCCAAGGACCTGCTCGCAGAATTCGGCCTGTCGATCAATCCGGCCGAGCCGCTGTCGTCCTATTCCGTTGCCGTGCAGCAGGTTGTCGCGATTGCCCGGGCCGTGGAACTTTCCGGCAAGGTGCTGATCCTCGACGAACCGACCGCCAGCCTCGACCGCGATGAAGTCGAGCTCCTGTTTTCGGTGATCAACAAGCTCAAGGCCCGGGGTCTTGCGATCGTCTTCATCACCCACTTCCTCGATCAGGTGTTCCAGATTTCCGACCGAGCGACCATCCTGCGCAATGGCCGGCTGATCGCGACCCGCCAGCTTGCCTATTCGAGCCAGACGGAAATCGTCACCCTGATGCTCGGCCGCCAGCTGGAGGACCGGATCCAGGACCGGGCGCCGTCGAAAACCGGCGACACGCTGATCGAGCTGAAGAATTTCTCCAGGCGCGGCGTGATCGAGCCCTTCGACCTGACCGTGCGCAAGGGCGAGGTCGTGGGCCTTGCCGGCCTTCTGGGGTCCGGCCGCACGGAAACCGCCAGCCTGATATTCGGCGCCATCCAGGCCGACCAGGGCGAAGCGCTGCTGGAAGGGCGGAAAATAGGCTTGAGAAACCCGCGCGAGGCGGTCTCCCATCGCATCGCGCTCTGCCCCGAGGACCGCAAGAGCGACGGCATCGTCGGCGACCTCTCCGTCCGCGAGAACATCGTCCTGGCGCTCCAGGCCCGTCAGGGCTGGTTCCGACCGTTGCCGAAATCCAAGGTGAACGAATTGGCCGAAGCCTACGTCAAGGCGCTGGACATTCGCCTTGCCAGCCTCGACATGCCCATCCGGCTCTTGTCGGGCGGTAACCAGCAGAAGGTGCTGCTGGCCAGGTGGCTGGCTACCAATCCTGCCTTCCTGATCCTCGACGAACCGACCAGGGGCATCGACGTCGGTGCCCACGCGGAGATCATCGCCCTGATCGAAAAACTGCGCGAGGACGGCATGGCCCTGCTCGTCGCGTCTTCGGAACTGGAAGAACTGGTGGCCTATTCCAATCGCGTCATCGTACTGCGCGACCGGCGCCAGGTGAGGGAGCTTTCCGGCGACGAAATCACCACGGCCAATATCGTCAGGGCAATCGCCGACGAACCGGAACATGAACTTCAGGCGGAGGCAGTGTGATGTCCGGCATGAACCGCTCCACGCTCAGACGCATAACGCCGCAGCTCTTCATCCTCGGCATAGTCCTTCTGCTCAATTTCCTGGTGTTTCCGGATTTCTTCCGGATCGAATTCCAGCACGGCCGGCTGTTCGGCAACCTGATCGACGTCCTGAACCGCGGCGCGCCGACAGCGCTCCTGTGCATCGGCATGACCCTTGTCATCGCCACGCGCGGGATTGACCTTTCCGTCGGCGCGGTCATGGCGATTGCCGGCGCGGTCGCCGCCTCGCTGGTGGTCGACGGCCACAGCTGGCAGGCCGCCCTCGCCGGGGCGCTGGCCGTCGGCACCCTGTGCGGCCTCTGGAACGGCGTCCTCGTCGCCGTCCTGCGCATCCAGCCGATCGTCGCGACACTGGTGCTGATGGTGGCCGGACGCGGTATCGCCCAGTTGATCACCGAGGGCACCATCCTGACCTTCGTCAACCCGGGGCTGATCCATCTGGGCGCCGGCACCGTCTTCGGCATCCCGACCCCGATCCTCGTCTGGCTTGTCCTCGGGATCCTGGTGGCGGCGATCGTGCGCAAGACGGCGCTCGGCATGCTGATCGAGGCGATCGGCATCAACGAGAGCTCCTCCCGCCTTGCCGGCATCAATTCCCGTGTCCTGATCATTTCCGTCTATCTGATCTCGGGCTTCTGCGCGGCGCTTGCCGGCGTCATCGTCGCCGCCGACATCAAGGGGGCGGACGCCAACAATGCGGGCCTGTGGCTGGAACTCGATGCCATCCTGGCGGTTGTCATCGGCGGCAATTCCCTGCTCGGCGGACGGTTCTCCATTCTCGCCTCGCTGCTCGGCGCCATGATCATCCAGTCGGTGAATTCCGTGATCCTGCTGTCCGGCATGCCGCCGGAGTTCAACCTGGTCATCAAGGCCCTGATCATCATCGCGATCCTGGTGATCCAGTCGCCGACGGTAAAGCACGCGCTCTACATCCTGCGCGCCTCGGCTCAACCGGCCCCGCCCGATCCCGTCCAGGAAGCGAAAGAAGGCACACAATGATCCGCTCGACCCATCTTCCGCTCCTGGTGACGATCGCCACCTTCGTGCTGGCCTATACGCTGTGCGCGTCGCAATACCCGGCCATGCTGTCCACCCGCGTGCTGGCGAACCTGCTGACTGACAATGCCTTCCTCGGAATTGCGGCGGTTGGCATGACCTTCGTGATCCTGTCCGGCGGCATCGACCTGTCCGTCGGCTCGGTGATCGCCTTCACCGGCGTCTTCCTGGCGGTGATCCTGAGGGACACCTCCATCCATCCGCTCGCCGCCTTCGCGCTGGTGCTGGCGATCACCATTGCCTTTGGTGCCGCCATGGGGGCGATGATCCACTATCTGGAGATGCCGCCCTTCATCGTCACGCTGGCCGGCATGTTCCTGGCGCGCGGGGCCGCCTATGTGCTGTCCACCGACAGCGTACCGATCACCCATGAGTTCTACGACACGCTGCAGTCACTCTACTGGAAGGCACCCGGTGGCGGCCGTTTCCGGCTGACCGGCCTGATCATGCTGCTGACCTTCGTGGCGGGAATCATCGCCGCGCACCGGACCCGGTTCGGCCAGAACGTCTACGCGCTCGGCGGCGGCCATCCCACCGCCCGCCTCATGGGCGTGCCGCTGGCCAGCACCACCATCGGCATCTATGCGACTTCAGGGGGCCTCGCAGGGCTCGCGGGCATCATCTTTTCGCTGTACACGTCAGCGGGCTATTCGCTGGCAACGGTCGGCGTGGAACTGGACGCCATCGCGGCGGTCGTCATTGGCGGCACGCTGCTGAGCGGCGGCACCGGTTTCGTCGCCGGGACATTCTTTGGCATTTTGATCATGGGATTGATACAAACCTTTATCGTGTTCGACGGAACGCTGTCGAGCTGGTGGACCAAAATCGTGATTGGCGGTCTGCTGTTCGGATTCATCTTGCTTCAGAAGGGTCTCACTTGGGCAACGACACTGCGCAGAAAACCAGCGACAGAGTTCGCCGCGCAATCATGACCTTCGTCGCCAGCGGCGGGTTGGGGTTCCAGACCGGCAATCACACGGACCAGGTCGTCGAACAGCTCGGCAGGGCGATCGTCGCCGGCGAATACCCGCCGGAATCGATGATTCCGCTCGACCCGGACATCTCCGAAATGTTCGACGTGTCGCGAACCGTGGTGCGTGAGGCCAAGAAGACGCTGATCGCCAAGGGGCTCATCCAGTCCAAGGCCAAAGTCGGCACCCATGTGCGCCCGGCTTCAGAATGGAACATGTTCGACCCGGACGTGCTGCGCTGGCACGCCGCGCTCAAGAACGC
>JBNKGB010000112.1:0-14759 GCA_050289605.1 Roseibium sp.
GGTATGATCCTGCTTGGCGTTGCACCCTGTACGGCCATGGTCTTCGTCTGGAGCCAGCTCGTCAGAGGCGATGCCAACTACACCCTGGTCCAGGTATCCATCAACGATATCGTGATGGTCTTCGCGTTTGCGCCGATTGCCGCGCTGTTGCTGGGCGTGACGGACATCATCGTGCCCTGGGAGACCCTTCTGCTTTCCGTGGTTCTCTACGTGGTTATCCCCCTGGTCGCCGGATACGTGACGCGGCGGTCCCTGGACAATTCGGGAAACCACGAACGCATTTCCCAGTTTACGGCGCGCGTGAAACCCTTTTCGGTTATGGGACTGCTGGCGACCGTCGTGCTCCTCTTCGGGTTCCAGGCGCAGACCATTGTCGAAAAGCCGCTCATCATCGCCCTGATAGCGATCCCGCTACTGGTTCAAAGCTACGGTATTTTCGCGGTAGCCTATGGCTGGGGCTATTTGTGGCGTGTGCCGTTTTCCACCGCTGCTCCGGCAGCCCTGATCGGCACCTCCAATTTCTTCGAGTTGGCGGTTGCCGTTGCCATCAGCCTGTTCGGTCTCAATTCCGGCGCGGCGCTCGCGACCGTGGTCGGTGTTCTGGTCGAGGTGCCGGTCATGCTGTCACTGGTTGCGATAGCGAATCGGACGAGAAGCAGCTTCGCCTGAGGAGCCGATGGATAAATCCTGCCCATCGGGCAGGTCGAAATACCATGGCGGCTCGCGTCAGCGCGACCCGCTGACCAGGGTCGTCGCCTGGCGGCGCAGGTAGAGCATCAGGTTTTCCGTGTGCTCCATGGCGGCGTCCTCGTCGCCGGCCGCAATCGCCTGCATCACTTCAAGATGGCTCCATGTCGCCGGATTGAGGTCCGCTTCGCCGAAATGCCGGTACCAGAAGCGACGGCTCTGGGTCTGCAGCGGGGCGAGGGCCTTGGTGGCGAAGGGGTTACAGGCGGCCTGCGCGACCACCTCGTCAAAAGCCTTGTCGAGCCGCAGGTATTCGGCCACATCCGGAACGGAAGCCGCCTCGCGCATCCGTTCGGCGCAGGTTTCAAGCGCCCTGCGCTCGTCCTTGCTGGCAAGGCGCGCGGCGGAGCCGGCGACGAGGCGCTCAAGCGCGTGCCTGGCGTCCAGGATCTTGAGGAAATCCGAAGGGTTCATGTCGGCGACCAGGATGCCGAGGCGCGGCCTGATGGTAATCAGACCCTCCCAGCTCAGCCGCTGCAGGGCCTCGCGGATGGGCGTGCGCCCCATCCGGAGCCGGTCGCTCAGATACGCTTCCGTGATGGCTTCGCCCGGTTTGAGCTTCAAGGTGACAATGTCTTCTTCCAGTTGCCTGTAGGCCCGGGCAGACTGGCTTTCATTGCTTGTCATGGATCTCGAATTCCCGGTCCGCATTATTCACCTTACACAACAGATGTACTATTGATATATCACTCGTGGACAATTAGGAAGAAGCATATTGCGGTTATCCGGGACTGGAGCCTGTCGGCCCAGCCGGAACGGGAAAAGGCGGAATGGGCCGGGCATGAGCAAGGGACACGTTCACATCATCGGCGCGGGCATCATTGGTCTTGCCATTGCGGCCAATCTCGTCCAGCGGGGATACAAGGTCACCGTGCTCGACCGGGAAGGCCCCGCGGCTGGAGCGAGCCGGGGCAATGCCGCGGGAATTGCCTGGACGGATGTCGCGCCGCTGGCCTCGCCCGGCGTCTGGAAACAGGCCATCAAGTGGCTGATCGATCCCCTGGGGCCGCTGACCGTCCGTCCCGGCTATGCGCACAAGATCCTGCCCTGGATGCTGCGCTTCCTGGCTGCCTCCAGCCCGAAGAAGGTCGCCAGCAGCACCAGGGCCCTCGTGGAACTCAACGGATCGGCACTGCCGGCATGGGAGCGCCTGTGGCGGGTGTCCGGCACCCACAACCAGGTGCGCCGCGACGGCTGCCTGGAATTGCTCGACACGGCCTCTTCGTTGGCTGAGGCACGCGAGGCCTGGGCGGAGCAAAGGGACTACGGCATCAAGGTGGAAGAGCTTGACGCCGCCGCCATTCACGATCTCGAGCCGGATCTGTCGGGCCGGGTCATCGGCGGCGCGCTTCTGCCCGACTGGGCGCAGGTGGACGATCCGAAGGCCATCTGCCTGTCGCTGGCCGACTGGCTGAAAAGCGAGGGCGTTACCTTCGCGGTCGGCGAGATCGACCGGCTGGAACCGAAAGAAGCCGGTTGCGGCCTGGTTCTGAAATCGGGCGAGCACATCGAGACTGAACATCTGGTCATTGCCTGCGGCGCCTGGTCGAAAACGCTGGCCGCCCAGCTCGGCGACAAGGTTCCGCTCGACACCGAGCGCGGCTACAACATCACCATTCCCGAGCCCGGCGTGAAGGTGAACCGCTTCATCATGCTGCCCGGCCACGGCTTCGTCCTGTCGCCGCTTTCCACGGGCCTGCGGATTGGCGGTGCCGTCGAGTTCGGCGGTCTCGAGCTGTCGCCGAACTGGAAGCGCGTCGATGCGATGCTCGCCAAGGCGAAGCTGTTCTATCCGGGCCTTCGAAGCGAAATCGGCGAGCGCTGGATGGGCTTCAGGCCCTCCATTCCCGACAGCCTGCCGGTCATTTCACCGGCCACGCGCCACGGCCGCATCTTCTATGCCTTCGGTCATGCCCATCACGGCCTGACGCAGTCGGCGACAACCGGCGAGATGATCGCCGACATGATCGAGGGCAAGCGCCCTGCGGTAGATCCTGCGCCGTTCGCGGTGAACCGGTTCTGATCAACACGGCCGAAGATTTTGCGGCGGCCCGAAGGCCGCCGCAAGGGATTAGGGCTTCATGGCCATCTTGACGCTGACCTGTTGCGACAATTCATGGAAGTACTCTTCCGTCTGCCGAAAGCCGTAAGCTTCGTAGAATTTCCGGGCTGACTTGTTTTCCTTGAACACTTCGACACTGAGCGGGCCTTTTTGCCCGACGGCGTGATCGACGAGGGCTGTGCCGAGGCCACGGCGGTGGAATGCCGGGTCGAGAAATAACCCTCCGATATAGGTGTCCAGAAGTGAGATGAAGCCGACCGGACTTCCCTCGATCTCCGCGACATAGGTTTCCGCCTTGGGCAGATAGACATCCCGGATGGCGGTAGCTGCCATGTCGTGAAAATCGTCGCCCAGAAAGGGATGTGCGTATTCGCTTGCCTTGCGCCAGATGCGAAGGATCCGGTCAGCGTCCCGGCTGACATAGGGTCTGATCATTGTTGATACACTTGTCCTGTACCGATCATGCGGACATGACCGGTTGAAATCTCAATTGAGGTTCGGCAAAGGCTGTCCGGTGGGGAAGCGCAATTGCGAAAGGTGCCCCGGGGCACCCATGGGTCAGGACATAAAATCTCCGTAGGCAATACGGATCTGATAGCACGGACGGCCCGCAATCGAAAGCCAGCAGGGTGAATGCTGACGTTCATGAAGAAGGCACATTGCAAATGAGCTTTTCAGAAGCGTCTTCACACATGCGGCATGGGCGAGTGCCCTTCTTCCCGGTACACCTTGTCGAGACGGAGCGTGATCAGGGCGAAAACGACCCAGCTGACATGAAAGAATACGCCCGCCAGCATGACAAGCCATCCTGGGAGTGGGCCGATGGCGGCGCGTGAGAACGCTTCGGCGAGATTGGTCAGCGGCTCGGGGTGAATGGCGATCTTGCCGTAATAGGCGACCGCCTGGATCGCCAGGATCCAGGAATAGTTGCTGCGCAGCCGCCGGCCGGCCGCCCTGACCAGGCTGATGTGGTAATGCGGCAGCTCGTAGTCTTCGGACAGCATCCGGCTCCAGTCGCCGTTCCACGGCACCTTCTTGCCCCTCAGCAACGGCGCGAAGAGGTCGCTTTCCAGCAGGCGGGCGCGGGCGCGGAAGAGATTGTAATAGCGGTAGCGCCGGGCCTCGAAGATCAGGAAGACGGTGACCAGCAGCCCCACCAGAACCATCGGCAGCGGCGAGGCATCCTTGTTGGAAAAGGTGGCGGAGAGGGCAATCCCGGTGGTGACGACGGCCCAGTTGGTTGTGTTGTCCAGCCGGGTGCGCCAATGGGTGCTGCGGAACACCTCGGCCCGGTAAAGATGGGCCAGGGCGCCGAGGCTGCCGGATTCAATGTCCTGCTTGGGCCAGTCCTGATCGGTGTCTTCCTCCGGCATCTTCCAGCCCCCGAACGAGTGTTCTTTCAAGGAATCTTAGGGCGATCCACTTGCATTGCCAGAGTGTTGTACCTGGATCGTGCCAGGAAAAATCTGCTGGCGCCAAACACTGCCCCCTGCTGTCGGCCGTAGGGGCCTCGGATTATGCCGGGCGCGAAACGAAGCCTGTTGCTGCAATTTGAAAGGTCAAGGCCTATGTAATTTTCAACTGCGGACGATCAGGAGGAAATGTTTTTCGACCGAGGGGCAGCCAGACTGCAGCTATATTTTCTAGGGGAAGAATGACGTCATGAATTGCCTGACCCATAGGGGACTTTTGTTAGGTTTCTTTTTGTTGACTGCAGCGCTAACCGGCAGCAATGCATTTGCATCAAGCTGTTGGAGACCGGGCCCGGCAGAACACATTGAAAGGATGCCAATCGTTTTCTTTGGCAAGGTAATCAAGGCTCCTAGAGGCCCGGCTGACAGGAAGGTGCAAATTGCCGAATTCAGGGTGCTGCGTGCCTACAAAGGTGTAACCGGCGATACGGTCACTATCGGGTTTATTAATGATCACGGCGGAAATCGAGGATGGGGCTTTGATCGTGGAAGCTCTACGCTGGTTTTAGCAACAGGGTCAAAACCCTATCCAGATCTGGAAGTCAAAGCAGACGGATATGCTTATTTCTGTTCCATGATTCCCTATTTCGGACGCACTGACTTGCATCCGGAATACTGGGACATTCTGGCACTCATGAAACCTTGATCTATCCGGCGTTAATGTGCTCCCGGCTTCGAGCCGGGAGCCGTCAGTTCGGTATCACTTCCGCTTCTTGTTCATGGCCGCCGCCAGCGCCGCAGCCAAGGCGTTGTTGCCGCCGTCACCGCCTGAGGACTTCGGTGCGCCACCACGCGGCCCACCACCGCCCGGGCCACGGCCTCCACCACCCGGACCCTTGCCGCCGGGGCCCCTGCCACCCGGACCGCTCCGGTCCTGGCCGGCACGCTCCCGCTGGCCCTGGTAGTCGGCCTGGGTCTTCATGGTCATGGAAATGCGCTTGCGCGGCACGTCCACCTCGAGGATGGTCACCTTGACGATGTCACCCGCCTTGACGACCTGATGCGGGTCGTCGACGAAGCGGTCGGCGAGTTGCGAGACATGCACCAGCCCGTCCTGATGCACGCCGACGTCGACGAAGGCGCCGAAGTTGGTGACATTGGTGACCGTGCCTTCCAGCTTCATGCCCGGCTTCAGGTCGGAAATTTCCTCAACACCTTCCTGCAAGGAAGCCGTCTTGAATTCCGGGCGTGGGTCGCGGCCAGGCTTTTCCAGTTCGCTGAAAATGTCCTTCACGGTCGGCAGGCCGAATTTCTCGTCCGTGAACTCCGCCGGGTCGAGACCCTTCAGGAGAGAACTGTCGCCCATGATCTGGCGCACGTCCCGCCCGCAGGCCTTCACGATACGTTTTGCCAGCGGATAGGCTTCCGGGTGGACGGAAGAGGCGTCCAGTGGCTCCTTGCCATCGTTGATACGCAGGAACCCGGCGCAGAGCTCGAAGGCCTTGGCGCCGAGGCGCGGCACTTCCTTGAGTTGGGAGCGGCTGTCGAACCGGCCGATGCTGTCACGATGCTCCACGACGGCCTTGGCAAGACTGTCCGACAGGCCCGAGATGCGCGAGAGCAGGGCCGGGGAGGCCGTGTTGAGATCGACGCCGACCGCGTTCACCGCATCTTCCACGACCGCGTCGAGGGCGCGGGCCAGCTTGGTCTGGTTGACGTCGTGCTGGTACTGGCCGACGCCGATGGATTTGGGTTCGATCTTCACCAGCTCCGCCAGCGGATCCTGCAGGCGGCGGGCAATGGAGGCGGCGCCGCGCAGCGACACGTCGACATCCGGCATTTCCTTGGCTGCCAGTTCCGAGGCTGAATAGACCGAGGCTCCCGCCTCGTTGACGATGACCTTCACCGGACGCTGCGCGGCCGGAATATCTGCCAGCACATCGCCCGCCAGCTTGTCGGTCTCCCGGCTGGCGGTGCCGTTGCCGATGGCGATCAGTCCGACCTTGTGCTTCGCAATCAGCGCCAGCAGCGCAGCCCTGGAGCCGGAAACGTCGTTGCGGGGCTGGAACGGATAGATGGTTGCCGTGTCGACCAGCTTGCCGGTCTCGTCCACCACGGCGACTTTCACGCCGGTGCGGATGCCGGGGTCAAGGCCGAGGGTCGACCTGGCGCCGGCGGGCGCTGCCAGCAGCAGGTCCTTGAGGTTCCTGGCGAAGACCTGGATCGCCTCTTCCTCGGCCTTGTCGCGCAGCACGCCCATCAGGTCGAATTCGAGGTGAAGGGCGAGCTTCACCTTCCAGGCGAAGCGGGCGGCTTCCATCAGCCACTTGTCCGCCGGGCGGCCACGGTCCGCGATAGCGTAGGTATCGGCGACCATCTTTACCGCTGGGGCGATCGGAGAGACGTCGTCAGCGTCGACCGTCAGGTCGACGGAAAGCACGCCCTCGTTGCGGCCACGGAACAGCGCCAGCGCCCGGTGGCTCGGGATCTTCGACCATTTCTCCGTATAGTCGAAATAGTCGGCGAACTTGGCGCCCTTTTCCGCCATGCCGTCGATCAGCCTCGACTGGACGACACCGCGCTCCTCGACATGGCGGCGCAGGCGACCGACCAGTTCGGCGTTTTCGGCGAACCGTTCCATCAGGATCTGGCGGGCGCCGTCCAGCACCGCCTTGGTGTCGGCAAACCCCTTGCCTTCGTCCACGAATGCTGCGGCAGATGCCTCCGGATCTTTCGACGGGTCGCCGAGCAGAAGATCGGCCAGCGGCTCCAGGCCGGCTTCGCGGGCAATCTGGGCCTTGGTGCGGCGCTTCTTCTTGAAGGGCAGGTAGATGTCTTCGAGCTGCGACTTGGTGTCCGCCGCCTTGATCGCCGCATCCAGGTCGCCGGTCAGCTTGCCCTGTTCCTCGATGGACCTGATGATGGCGACCCTGCGGTCTTCCATTTCACGCAGGTAGATCAGCCGCTCTTCCAGCTTGCGCAGCTGCGTGTCGTCGAGACCGCCGGTCGCCTCCTTCCGGTAACGGGCAATGAAGGGCACGGTCGAACCTTCGTCGAGAAGCTGGACGGCCGAATTCACCTGGCCGGCCTTGCACCCGATCTCATCGGCGATCCGGTGGGCGATGCGCAGGGCCGTGTCGGCGGAAAGAACCGCCTTCGAGGCGGCCTGAGGAGTGGCGGTGTCAGTGGCGTGGTCCATGGGCGAAATGGCTTCCAATCCTGAAATTCGGGGTCGCCGAAGATAGTCCGGCGGAGTGCTGCGGAAAAGGGGACTGTTTCCATCCGTCCACCGGCAAATGCTCCCGGGCGGCTTCGGCTTATTGTAAGGGCTTTTAAATAAAGAAGAAAAGATGGGGTAGGTTTCGTGACGAAAAATTTAAAATAAGCTCACAATTTCTGGTTGATTATTTTCAATCTTTGAAAATGTGACAATAATAATTCTACCTTGTATACGTATTGTTGGAAAGTTAAGTCAATTCCGAGTCGGCTTTTGGTGGCCGAACGAGATACAGGCAAGCGCTTGAACCCGCGGACGGGGTGGGTTCATCGCTGGTACCGGCAAGGAGAAGCGGCCGATGGCGCGCGGAAGGCCAAGAAAAGTCGAGGCCAGGGATGCCCTGCACTCCGTCATGATCACGTTCTGGAAAAACGGCTATGCAGGAACCTCAATGAACGACCTCGCAGAGGCCTCCGGCTTGGCAAAGCCTGGGCTCTATGCCCGTTTCGGGGACAAGGAAGCACTCTTCGAAAAAGCGCTGCTCCACTATTTCGAGACCATCGGCGGTCCGATCTTCCTCCAACTCGGCCGGGCGAAAAAGCATGTGATCGACGACTTGCGCGACTTTCTGGGTGCCGTCGCCGCGTTGACCCTGGACGCGAACACGCCACCCGGATGCTTTCTGGTGAATTCGCTGGTCGACTGCGCCAGCGGACCATCGCGGCAGCAGGAACTTGTGAAAGGGCTGCGGGAGTCCCGCTACGGTGCGATCAGGGCGCGCCTGCTCAAGGGGGTCGCCGCGGGCGAAATCCCGGCGGAGGCGGACGTCGACCGCATGGCGACCTTCGTGGATGGTCAGTTCTCGGCAATCTCGATGCTGGGTCGCAGCGGCAGCACCGGGACCGATCTCGGGATATTCATCGAGACGGGCCTGAGAGCCCTTCCGGTCGTCAACGCGGGCGAGGTGTTCGAACGCAGCGGTGTCGCCAGCCCTACCTTACGACGGTAATCCGCTCCGCCGCCCGTGTCACGGCCGTGTAGAGCCAGCGGCTCTTGTGCTCGCGGAAGGCCCAGCTTTCATCGAACAGCACCACGCTGTCCCATTGCGAGCCCTGGGCCTTGTGGACCGTCAGGGCGTAGCCGTAGTCGAACTCGTCGGCCTTGCGGCGGATGGCATAGGGAATGCTTTCCGCGCCGTCCTCGAACATGGCCGGCAGCACCTTCACCTTCACGGTTGCCCTGCCGATCTCGTCTTCCGAGACGACGTCGAAGCGCAGCGTATTGCCGCGCGGCTGGCGCAGCCGTTTGACCGTCCACAGCCCGCCGTTCAAAAGGCCCTTGGTCTTGTCGTTCCTCAGGCACACCAGCTTGTCGCCGACGGCCGGCATCGGCGTGGTGAAATCCTTCAGCTCGCGTATGCGGCCGTTGTAAAGCCTGCGGGTCTTGTTGGTTCCCACCAGCACCTGGTCGGCGGCAAGGATCTGGTCCTTGTCGATGTCGCGCCGGTGGATCACCCGGCTCTCGCCGAACTCGCCATAATCCAGCGTGCCGCCGTCGCGGATGGTCATGGACATGCGCACGATCGGATTGTCCTGTGCCTGCCGGTGGACTTCCGTCAGCATCACGTCCGGTTCGGCCTCCGTGAAATAGCCGCCTCCCTTGACGGGTGGAAGCTGCGCCGGGTCGCCCAGCACCAGTACCGGCGTGCCGAAGGAAAGCAGATCCTTGCCGAGCTCCTCGTCGACCATGGAGCATTCGTCGATCACGATCAGGCTTGCGGTTGCCGCGGCGCTGTCGCGCTTGATCGCGAACTGCGGGCCGTCATCGTCGTCGTCGTCCAGGTCTTCTTCTTCCTTGGCCGAGCGCGGACGGTAGATCAGGGAATGGATTGTGCCGGCGTCCTCGCAGCCCTTCTGGCGCAGCACGTGGGCTGCCTTGCCGGTGAACGCGCCGAAGCAGACGTCGCCGTCAATGCCCTCGGCAAGATGCCGGGCAAGCGTCGTCTTGCCGGTGCCGGCGAAACCGAACAGCCGGAACACCTGCCGGTCGCCCCGCTTCAGCCAGGCGGCGGTTTCCTTCAGGGCTTCATCTTGCTGCGGCGACCAGGCCAAGGAGGACTCCTTAAATTTCCAGACCCGGTTGCTTACCCTGATTTGCCCATTCCAGCCAAGACCAAATGGAGAACATTTGAGTTGTCACCATTTCTAGAGTGCTCTGAACCGGTTGTCCGACATCGAGACCTTGCGCCACAAGCAAATCAACGAACAACCTCATCCTGAGGAAGCGCCAATGCGCTGTCTAGAAGGATGGGCCGCTTGCACCGGAGCATGCCGCCCATCCTTCGAGACGGGCCGATTGCCCTCCTCAGGATGAGGCCGAAAGAGGGGCGGGCTTGCACGGCGTTGACCGCTTTACCCCAGAACCGAGAAGGAACTCTCCTTCGTCAGCTCTCGTTTCCTGGAGAAGGTCGCCGTGTTGAGCGTGTGGTCGACATGCCCGAGCCTGAATTGCAGCGGGGCGCTATCCTGGTCCCCGCCGCCTTCGCAATAGTCTATCAGCTCCGCCATCAGGCGGCCCGCGACAGGCGCGTTCTTGAACTGGTTGCCGCTGGTGCCGATGGCCAGATAATAGCCGTCGACGTCGCTGCGGTCGTAGATCGGCAGCCAGTCGTCGGTGGCATCGTAAAGATCGGCGACGCCAACCGGATGCTGCGAGACACCTAGTTCGGGCAGGCGCTGGGAATAGCGGTAGGCATAGGTCAATGCCCGGTCGGTGAGATCCATCGAGAAGTCGTCCGGGTTCTCTTCGATGTGCGGGTCGCAGGCGGGATTCTGGCTGCCGATCATCAACTGGCCGCCGCTGCCCGGTTTGACATAGACGGCAATGTCGTTGTCGGAGATGACCAGACCTTCGCGGGAATAGTTCAGCCGCTCCGGCGGAGCAATCTGGACCACTTCCTGACGCAGGGGGCGGTGGCCGATCTTCAGGCCCGGATTCCCTTCCAGAAGCGCATTCACCTTGCCGGAATGTGGACCGCCGACATTGACGACGATACCGGCTCGCAGAAAATCTCCGTTTTCGCACAGAACGCCGGTAACACGGTTGTCCTCGACCGGGATCCGGACAACCTTCGTCTTGAAACGGAACTGTGCGCCGAGGCGCGCGGCCGCGTCCTTCAGGTTGCGCGCGGCGACCTGCGGATCGTCGACATATCCGCCAGACGGGAAGAAGACGCCGCCCTGGATTTCGCCGCCCGTCGGCATGCCGAAGTCGTCGTTCTCCATCGTCTTTGCAGGGGCAAAACAGTCCAGATTGTAGCCTGGGAGATGCTCGCGGATCTGGTCCGATGTCCAGTGCTCATAGGCGATCCCGAGCGCGTCCGCATGTTCCAGAACCTGTTTCTGGTAATTGTCGGCCGCCGTCTTCATCACCAGCGTGCCGGTCTCGATGAAGCGGGCCAGTTCGCTCTCGTCCTCGGCGCCCAGGTAAGTCTTCCAGTTCTTCCAGTCGTGATAGCCTTCCAGTGCCATCGCCGTGCCGTCGCGCGTGGAATAATAGGTCCGGATGACTGCGGCGGAACTGGAGGTGGAGCCGTATCCGGCGGCCGGAAGCGCGTCGACGTTCAACGTCCTGTAGCCCTTTTTCGCCAGGCCGTAGGCAACCGCGCAGCCGATGACGCCGGCGCCGATGATGATGGCATCAAAGTCTGTTTTCGATTCGTCTGTGGACGTCATGTCGGCTCTTTCCTTCGCAAATCCGGCCTCCAGAACAGTGGACAAGCCGGATTTTGTCCAGATGTCTATCCGCCAATCGGTGTTCAGAAATAGTCAGTTTTGCGTAGGGGAGAATCAAAAATAGTGACAAAAACAAGCACTTGTTTCGAATAATCACATAACTGATGATTTTTTGAAATACTGCTGAATTTGTTCCAAACTCTCCAATTGCACTCGCTCGGCGTGCTTCACATAGTGATTTGAGTACCGGTGTTTTTTGCCGATTTATCAAACATTTGGAGAAGCGAGTGTCACGCGCAAGATTTTGCGAATGGCCGACGCTGGCGCTGATATCAGCCACGTCGGCGGCCTGGATGCTGTTGATCGGGTTTTACGGAAGCCTGGGCGGGCTCATTGTCTGCCCGCTGGCCGCCGTTCTGGTGACGCTGCAGTCGTCGCTCCAGCATGAAGTCCTGCACGGCCACCCGACCCGTAGCCCGGCGGTCAACGAAGCCCTGGTCTATTGCGTCTTCGGCCTCTTCATTCCCTACCGCCGCTTCAAGTCGCTGCATTTGCGACACCACAACAACGACCGGTTGACCGACCCTTACGACGATCCGGAAAGCTTCTATCTGGCCTGGCGCGACTGGGACAGGCTGCCGCGTTTCCTTCAGGCCGTCCTGACCTTCAACAACACGCTCGCCGGGCGTCTGCTGGTCGGGCCGGCGGTCTCGCTGATCGGCTTCTACGGGTCAGAGCTCCGGATGCTCACGGGCGGCAACAGGGTCGTCCTGAGAGCCTGGCTGCATCATCTCGCCGGGGTCGTGCCGCTCGCTGCCTATGTCACGCTTGTTGGCGGCATGCCGCTCTTGCTCTATGTTGTGGCGGTTGCCTACCCGGGAATGAGCCTCCTGATGCTGCGGACCTATGCTGAACACCGTGCCCATGAGAACGCCGAAGCGCGCTCCATCATCGTCGAGTTCTGCCCGATCTTTTCGCTGCTTTTCCTGAACAACAATCTTCATGTGGTGCATCACGCGCACCCGCGGGCGCCCTGGTATCGGCTGCCCGCGCTCTACCGCTCAGCCCGCGAAGACTGGCAGCGGCGGAACGAGGGCTATGTGTTCGCCAGCTATTTTGCTTTGGCAAAGCAGTATTTCGTCAAGGTGAAGGAACCCGTCCCGCATCCGATCAGGCACCGCGAAGCGAAAGAGGCGGTTTCTTGACGGCAGAGGGAATATTCCGGGTCCGCCTGTCGATGTACGACTGGCCGCAGGTCCATGAGGACACGCTCAGCCTGGAAAACGCCCTGCAGCTCGCCTTGCAGGACGCCCTAGATCTCGACGCGGCAAAGGTCCGTCCCTGGCCGGAAGAGGACGACCTTGTGGAAAGCTGGTGCCGCCCGGAGGTACTTCTCACCCAGACCTGCGGCTATCCGCTCACCCATGCGCTGAAGGGCAGGGTCAGGCTCGTCGGAGCGCCGCATTATTCGGCGCCGGGCTGCGAAGGACCGGCCTATTGCAGCCGGATCGTCGTCCGGCAGGACAGCGGCCCGGACCGGCTGGAAGACCTGCGCGGCAGGCGCGCGGCCTTCAACGGTCTCGACAGCCAGTCCGGCATGAATGCCTTCCGCCACGCCATCGCGCCGCTCTCCGGCGGAAAACCGTTCTTCGGTGAAGTGATCTGCAGCGGCGGCCATCTGAAATCCATGCAGGCCGTGGCGGAGGGGAAAGCCGATGCCGCCTGCATCGACGCGATCTGCTGGGCTCTCGCCTGCCGGGAGATCCCGGAACTGGCAGCCCGCTTGAAACCCATCGCACGTACGGCGTCCGTGCCCGTCCTGCCCCTCATCACCTCGCTGCGCTTTTCGGATGGCGAAGCCGATCTGATTGCCGGGACGGTTGCCGCGGTCTTCGCATCGCCCAAAACGGAAGCCTGCCGCGCCCGCCTGGGCATCTGCGGCTTTTCCAGGCTGACGGTCGACGATTATGCCGGGATCCTTGAGATGGAGCGGCAAGCCGACGATCTCGGTTATCCCGTTCTGGCCTGATTCTTCCTCTCGAAAACGGCTGAAACCCCGGGTCTCTCAAGGTGCTTGGAAAAGGTCAACATGACTGACTCGTCATTAACCATAACCGGTAATTTCAGGGACTAAGCGGCGGAACCGCTGGCGGAAGTGTTAACGAACAGTTACGATTCTTGGTAAATGATTTGTTAACAGGAAGACACGTCATGAACTCGGTCTGCAAATCCCTGCTGGCGGCTGCCGGCCTTTCGGTTGTGCTTGGAACCGCCGCCTATGCGGAAAGCGGCACGCTCCGCATCGTTAACGAGGAGCCCTATGGCGCCATCGTGACCAAGGAAGCCGGTGTGCTGGTGTTCCGGGGCCTGCCGCCGACCCGCAAGGTCATCGTCAATCCGGGCGGCAAGACGCCGCTGGAGCTGAAGCAGACCGAGGTCCATAACACCAATACCAACGTCATGCTCTTCGCAAACCAGGAAGACTACGCCCGGGCTCTCGGCGCGAAGATCATCCGCCTGCGCTAACGTCGCAGCCGGTTCGGGCCGTCACAATGGACGGCCCATCAGCCTTGCGTCGAAGGGATAGCTGCTGAGCCGCTCAAAGCCGGTGTCGGTGATGAGGAGCTGTTCTTCCAGTTTGACACCCTCGTGGCCGCCGTGGCGGCCGACATAGCTTTCCACGCAGACCACCATGCCCGGCTCCAGCACGCCGTCGTAGCCGCCGCTTTCCCAATCCGCCGGATAGGGAACCGCCGGGTATTCGTCGCACAGGCCCACGCCATGGAAGAGCACGGAATAGCGGTTGGCAAGATAGTCCTCCGGCAGGCTCGTGCCTTCATGGGAAAGCTCGAAGAACGTCCGTCCCGGCTTCAGCATCGAGATATTCGTCTCGATTTGGTCGACGGCCATCTGGTAGAGCGCGCGCTGCTCGTTGGTGGGCAGGCCGTCACCGCTGAGCCACGTGCGGGAAATATCGCAGCACATGCCGTAAGGCCCGACCAGATCCGTGTCGAAGGCAACCAGTTCGCCTGCCTGGATCACCCGTGAGGAAGCCTCCTGGAACCACGGATTGGTGCGCGGGCCCGAAGACAGCAAATGGGTTTCGATCCATTCGCCGCCCCGGCGGATGTTGCCGGCATGAAGCAGCGACCAGAGATCCCACTCCGTCATACCTGGCGTGAGCGCGCCTTCCATTTCACGCATGGCGGCTTCACAGGCGGCGATCGATCGCCGCATGGCCCTTATTTCGTCCGGGCATTTGATGGCCCGCGCCAGTTCCATCACCTCCTCGCCGTCATGGATGACAAGCCCGTGGGCCTCCAGCGCCGCAACGCCTTCGCGGCGGGCCTTGTCGAGCGCAATCCGGTTGTTGCCGCCGCAGTGGGTCCGGACCAGGTCGGCGAGTTCAGCCGCCCATTTGCGGGCCAGTTCTTCCGAGCGCGGCCCGGCCTCGAAATAGAACCAGGGCACGCCGTGGCGGACTTCATCGACAAGAATATTGTGGGCTGAAAGATGCTCGCAATTGTGAAAATCGAAGGCGACGACCGGCCCGTCCAGCGCCACGAAGGTGTAGCGGACCGCATTAT
>JBNKGB010000113.1:0-14495 GCA_050289605.1 Roseibium sp.
ACACCCGCGTCCTCATCCTGAGGAAGCGCGGAGTGCTGTCTCGAAGGATGGGCCACTTGCTCAAGGTATTGGTGATTATTCATCGCGGCGCGACCAAACCTTTCACGTCGGGAAGAAAAATTGCGCTTAAAAGAAGGAAAAGCTTTTCCGCTTGCCATCGCCCCGCCTTTCGCTAAATTGGCGCCCATGAGCAACCGCACCCAACACCTCCGCCGATCCGGCCTGACGCCAAGCCGTCTGCGCTCGCAGGGTGCTTGCGTGCGTCTCATTGAACTGCAGGGTCCTGCCTGCGGACGATTTATGCGCTAAGGCGCTTCAATCCCAGCGCTTTTCTTTTCACCGGGGTCTCACGCAATTCTGCGTTCGAGGCCGTGGCAATATGCGCAATTATTCGCTAAAAGACCCCGACTTTCCGTTTCGACTTAATCCGCGCGTCACGCGCGAACCGACGACCGAGCACGCATGTCCAATCTCGATATTCTTGAAACCGATCTCATGTCCGCCATCGAAGGTGCAGCCGACGAAGCCGCCCTTGAAGACATCCGGATCTCGGCCCTTGGCAAGAAGGGCACGATCTCCGAGCAGATGAAAACGCTCGGCAAGATGACGCCGGAAGAACGCCAGCTCATGGGGCCGGCGCTCAACGGCCTGAAGGCCAGGATCACCGACGCCCTTGCCGCTCGCAAGGACATCCTGGCGGAGGCCGCCCTGGAGGCGCGCCTGGCAAGCGAAAAGGTGGACATCACCCTGCCGCTGCGCCCCGCCCCCGTGGAAGCCGGCCGCATTCACCCGGTCAGCCAGGTGATCGACGAGCTGACCGCGATCTTCGCCGACATGGGCTTTTCCATCGCCGAGGGCCCGGATGTCGAGACCGACGAGTTGAACTTCACCGCGCTCAACTTCCCCGAAGGCCACCCGGCGCGCGAGATGCACGACACCTTCTTCTTCAACGAGAAGGAAGACGGCGAACGGCTGCTGCTGCGCACCCACACCTCGCCGGTGCAGATCCGCACCATGCGCAATCAGGAACCGCCGATCCGTGTCATTATTCCGGGACGGACCTACCGCTGCGACAGCGACCAGACCCACACGCCGATGTTCCATCAGGTGGAAGGCCTCGTCATCGACAAGGAAAGCCATTTCGGCCACCTGAAATGGGTGCTGCGGGAATTCTGCAAGGCCTTCTTCGAAGTCGACGACATCAAGATGCGCTTCCGTCCGAGCTTCTTCCCCTTCACCGAGCCGTCCATGGAGCTCGACATCCAGTGCGACCGCTCCGGCGGCGAAGTGAAGATCGGCGATGGCGAGGACTGGCTGGAAATTCTCGGCTGCGGCATGGTCCATCCGAACGTCATCCGCAACTGCGGCCTCGACCCGGACGTCTACCAGGGCTTTGCCTGGGGCATGGGGATCGACCGCATCGCCATGCTGAAATACGGCATGCCGGACCTGCGTGCCTTCTTCGACGCGGATGTGCGCTGGATCCAGCACTACGGCTTCCGCCCGCTCGATCTGCCGACCCTGTTCGGCGGGTTGTCCAGTTAATCTTCCGGCTGCTGAGGGGCGAACATCCATGTCAATGCTGACCCGACTATTCCTGATTGCCGCGCTGTTCTTCGGTGCGCTGCTTCCGGCAGCCGCCCAGACGGCAGACAAGGAAACACGCGTTGCCCAGCCGACCTCGTTTCTGGAGGCTTGCGCGGAAAAGATCGAGAACCGCGGCCGCCTGCGGTTCTGCGACACCTATTTCCGCGACAAGCTCGGCGTGGAGGCCGATGCCCTTCTGTACCTGCGTGACCGGATCACCCGGCTGAGGGCAAGCCATGAGGAAAGCGCCACGGGCAAGTATCAGAGCTTCCTGCAGGCGATCTACATCGTGGCGTTCCTGACCATCGCCTCCATCGTGCTGATTGCCAGCGACCGGCGCATCTCCGGCTCCGCCAAATGGGCAGGACTGACGAGCAGCCTCGCGCTGCTGGTCATGGTGTTGATCGTCGCCATGGGCTGGCTCGGAAAGTACCGTGCCGAATACGCGGCCCAGGTCGAACTCGGCATCCTGCGCGACCGGATCGAGACGGAAGCCGCCCAGGCGATCGCCACCAAACAGCAGATCACGCCGGAAATGGTGCGCAGCTGGACCGCCGACCTCTCCGACATCGGCCGACGCTTTGCCGAAAACTACGGCGACGCGACGGTGCTGCCCGAACTGGACCGCTTCAGCAACTGACGCCTTTCCCGAAAAGATTTCCGGCCTGACCGGCCGCACGACCGATAAAGAGTAAAGCTTATGAAATTCACCCTTTCCTGGCTCAGGGATTACCTTGATACCGACGCCAGCCTGGAACAGATCGTGGAAACGCTCACGATGATCGGGCTCGAAGTCGAAGAAGTGACCAACCGCGCCGACCGCCTGAAGCCTTTCCGGATCGCGAAGGTTCTGGAAGCCGAGCAGCATCCGAACGCCGACCGCCTCCGCGTTCTGAAGGTCGATACCGGCGAAGGCGACCCGATCCAGATCGTCTGCGGCGCCCCCAACGCCCGCGCGGGCCTCGTCGGCGTGCTCGGCAAGCCGGGCGACTACATCCCCGGCCTCGACGTGACGCTCTCCGTCGGCAAGATCCGCGATGTCGAAAGCTTCGGCATGATGTGCTCCGAGCGCGAACTGGAGCTTTCCGACGAACACAACGGTATCATCGACCTGCCCGGGGACGCACCGGTCGGAATGTCCTATGCGGCCTGGGCCGGGCTGGACGAGCCGGTCATCGAAATCGGCCTGACCCCTAACCGGCCGGACTGCACCGGCGTCTACGGCATTGCCCGTGACCTGGCCGCCGCCGGCCTCGGCCGACTGAAGGAACGTTCGCACGAGCAGGTCCGCGGCAGCTATCCCTGCCCGGTCGACGTCAAACTGGAGTTCGGCGATTCCAAGCCGATGTGCAAGGCCTTCGGCCTGCGCATGGTCAGGGGCGTGAAGAACGGCCCGTCGCCGAAGTGGCTCCAGGATCGCCTCACCGCCATCGGCCTTCGTCCGATCAACGCCCTCGTCGACATGACCAACTACATCACCTTCGACCAGGGTCGCCCGCTGCACGTCTTCGACGCGGACAAGGTCAGGGGCAATCTGGTCGTCCGGCCCGGCAACAAGGGTGAGACCATCGACGGTCTCAACGGCAAGTCCTACGACCTTGATGAAACCATCTGCGTCATCTCCGACGACAACGGCGTCGAGAGCCTCGGCGGCATTCTCGGCGGCGAGCCCTCCGGCTGCACGGACGAGACCGTCAACGTGCTGATCGAATCCGCGCTCTGGGACGAAGACATCCTTGCCGCCACCGGCCGCAAGCTCGGCGTCAACACCGATGCCCGCTACCGCTTCGAGCGCGGCGTTGACCCGGATTACATGATGCCGGGCCTCGAATACGCCACGCGCATGGTGATGGACCTGTGCGGCGGCGAGCCCTCCGAAGCCATCCAGGCCGGCACGGTTCCCGACAGCACCAATGTCATCAGTTTCCCCTATTCGGAAATCAAGCGCCTGTCTGGCGTAGACGTCACGCATGCGGAAGCCAATGTCACTCTGAAGTCGCTCGGCTTCTGGGTATCCGGATCAGGCGACACGGTGAAGGTCGCGGCTCCCAGCTGGCGTCCGGACATTGAAGGCAAGGCCGACCTCGTCGAGGAAGTCGTGCGCATTCTCGGTCTCGACCGGGTTCCGTTCACGCCGCTGCCGCGGGTCGGCACCGTCGGTCAGAAGGTCCTGACCCCTGGCCAGATCCGCCGCAACAAGGCCCGGCGCGCGCTGGCGTCGCGCGGCTTCAACGAGGCGGTCACCTGGTCGTTCATTTCCAGGAACCAGGCGGAACTGTTCGGCGGCGGCAACCCCGCGCTTGCGCTGGCAAACCCGATTTCCAGCGAAATGACCGATATGCGCCCGAGCCTCCTGCCCGGCCTGTTGGCCGCCGCGCAGCGCAATGCGGACCGCGGCTTCGGCGACGTCGCGCTGTTCGAGATCGGCCAGATCTTCGAGGACGACACGCCGGAGGGTCAGAAAATGGCTGCCGCCGGTGTCCGCCGCGGCACGGCGAAGCTTGCGGGCGCAGGCCGTCACTGGTCGGGCGTTTCCGGCAATGTCGACGTCTTCGATGCCAAGGCGGACGCCGAGGCCGCGCTTGCCGAAATCGGCGCGCCGGTCGAAAAGCTCATGGTGACCGCGGACGCTCCCGCAACCTTCCATCCGGGCCGTTCCGGCTGCCTGAAGCTCGGACCGAAAAACACGCTTGCCGTCTTCGGCGAGATCCATCCGCGCACGCTTCAGAAGCTCGACATCGAGGGTCCGCTGGTGGCCTTCGAGGTCTATCTCGATGCCCTGCCCCAGGCCAAGGGCAAGGGCGGGCGCTCCAAGGGCGCCCTGAACGTCAGCGGCCTTATGCCGGTGCAGCGCGACTTCGCCTTCCTCATCGACAAGGACGTGAGCGCGGAAACGCTTCTGAAAGCGGCCCGCGGTGCCGACAAGGCCCTGATCACCGATGTCACCTTGTTCGATATCTACGAAGGCAAGGGCGTCCCGGAAGGCAAGAAGTCGGTCGCCATCGACGTCGCGATGCAGCCACGCCAGAAGACCCTGACCGACGAGGAAATCGACGCGGTCGCAAAGACGATCGTCGCCAACGTCGAAAAATCGACCGGCGGAACCCTGAGGGGCTGAAGCCCCTGAAATCTGAAGAAATTACAGCCGCGCGGCCACAAGCCGCGCGGTTTCTTTTTGGTTTTTTGCAGCTCCTGACGTGATGGGCACCGAACCGGGCCCTGGCCGTTTGGGGCCGCCAGGACCAGGGGCTACCTGTTGTTCCGGTTCTGATGGCACCTGTAGCCAACGGAACATTCGGCGTTGTCCTTCGTAGGAGCAAACCTTGCCCGCAACATGCTGGATGGGCGCGGACAATAAGAAGCGTTGGCGACGAACGTCTCATAGGTCGTCTCGCCGGTGGTCATGATGGCCTGTCCGTGCTTCTGCACGTAACCCCTGGCCTGGGCACAGGTCATCTTGCGCGTGTCCGGTCTGCGGGACTGAGCCTCGCTTGCCGGAACACTGCCAAAGAGCGTTGCAAGGCCGAGACATGCCAGCCCCATCCGGCACAGCAAGATTCTCCTGAAACCCCTGTTTTTCACTGCCTTCTCCCTGTTCCGGCAGCGTTCCGGGACTGGCCGCCCTCCAGGTCCGCTTGGCTCAATTCCACTTCAGCGTCTGGAAATCGATGCAGCGATTGACCTGGCACTTCCGGGCATCCCGTGTCGGCACGTAGTCACGCCTCAGGACCTCGCCATGCTGGCAGAAGTTCCGGTTGGAGACATACCGGTCGAACGTGTACTGGCCGGTGCTCAGGACCACCGCGCCCTGCTGGCCGATCATCGACTGGACCTGGGCGCAGGTCATCGAAGTGGAATTGGGACGTGCCAGCGACGGCTGAACGGCCGCAAGGGTCAACGCAATGCCGGACAGGACCGTCAAAGCCAGTCTGGTCCGGCCCGAAACGGCTGCTTTCTGAAATCCGCTCATGAAACTTTCCTGAAAAATTGTGCTCCCCTGGAAATGGCAATGAACCACTCCAAGTCAAGCCGGGAAGGCGCGGCAGGTGATCTGAGATCGCTGTTCGCGCAACCAGAATCGGATAGGCTGAACGTTGTACTTCAAAAGGTTGTTTCATGACGGTTTCTCCCGCCCGCCCCGCGCTCAGCCTCCGGCTGGGCGACCCGCATACCGCTTCCGAAGAAGAACGCCTTGCGGAGCTCACCAGGATTCTGTCCGGCGTTCCTCATGTGATGCACATTCTGAGGGCCGTGAGGGATCTCCGTCTGCCGGACGCCTGGCTGGTCTCCGGCGGGATCTACCAGACCGTCTGGAACGTCCTGACCGGGCGGCCGCACCTGCATGGCATCAAGGATTTCGACGTCATCTATTTCGACGGCTCCAACCTTTCCTATGAGGCGGAGGACTTGGTCATCAGGCGCGTCAACGCGGCCCTGCCCGATCTGGCCAACCTTCTGGAAGTCCGCAACCAGGCGCGTGTCCATCTATGGTACGAGAAGCGCTTCGGCCGACCCTACCGGCCGCTCGACTGTTCCATGGACGCGCTCACCACCTATGCCGCCAGAACCCATGCCGTCGCCGCGCGCATGGATACCGGCGGTGGACTGATCCTGCATGCGCCCTTCGGCCTTGCCAACATGTTCGGCATGCGCCTCGTGCCCAACCACGCGCAGGAGAACCCCGAAACCTATGCGGAAAAGGCAGAGCGGATGAAAGCCCTCTGGCCGGAGCTGAAAGTTGTCGGCTGGCGCGAGAACTCCTAGCGGCGCGCTGCAACAGGACCGGGATCGAAGCGCCGCCGCCATGTTCGAAATCCGGCATCTTGTCCTGTTTGCGACATGGGGCCGGCCTCAGGATCGACTTGCACGTTTGATTATGTCCATCTGGAGACAGGGTTCGGTACGCAGCCCCGTACGACAGGCATTTCCGTGTTGAAAACATGACTTCGGGTTCTCCCGACTCCCGGCGCGTGGGCATGGTCAAGGGCGGCAATCTGGCCCTTTCCGGAAACGCGCTCGCCATCGGATCGATGCTCTTTTGGGCAGCCGGATTTCCGGCAGCCGAAATCCTTCTGGACGACTGGCATCCAATCACGCTGATGATGCTCAGACTGATGATGGCGGTGGCAGTCTTGCTGCCTCTGTGGGTTCTGATGGATGGCCCTGTGGCCATGGCGAAGGCGCGTTGGGGCCTTGGCGTCTGGATCGGAATGCTGGGCTTTGGCACCGGCGCAAATCTTCTGCTCTTTGCGCAATGGTTCACCGATCCCGTCACGGTCGCACTCATCGCCACGACGACACCGGTTTCCGCGACCGTGATTGAGGTCCTGGGCCGCCAAAGGCGAGTTGGACGCCGCTTTCTGCTTGGTCTGACGGCCTCCGTCCTCGGCGGCATCATCGCCGTCGGCGGAAATGTGTCGGCCGACCTGGGCTGGGGCGTTCTCATGGCGATCGGTTCGGGTTTCTTTTTCTCCTGGGCCTCGAACGCGGCGGTTCGGGACTTTCCGGATCTGTCGCCCGTGGGGCGCAGTGCCATCACCCTGGCCGGTGCCGCCGTATTCACGGCAGCGATCTTCGGCCTCATGTGGACGACCGGCCTGGTCGACGTTCCCGCAAGGATCAGTTCCCGGCAGTTTGGCTTGCTCTCCATCTACTCCGTGGCGGCAATGGCCTTGTCACAGATCCTCTTCATCGCATCGGTCGGAAAACTGGGCATCGCACTGACGTCTTTTCACATCAACATTGCACCGTTTTACGTGATGGTGATGCTGATCGCCTATGGCGGCACCTGGGACTGGCGCGTGGCCATTGGCGCGGCGATCGTCGGACTGGGTGTTCTGTATTCTCAATCCGGAAGCGCGCCCTGAAGCAAGATGGCGCGGTTGCATCGCGGTAACTTCCGGAGCGCTGACGGGCTCGATCCGCTTCCAGAGAGGGCCTCGCGCCGCTTGTTTGCGACCGTGCCCGGTCACGGCATCCTTTCCAGTTCGACCGCCACAAGGTCCTGCATTTGCCAGACGGTCGGATCGTCGATACCCATTTCCTCAAGGTGGCTCGCGGTGTTGAGCACATAATCCGCCATCGATCCGAGGATCCCGACCGCGGGCGCGATCAGGCTTGCGGTTTCCGTCACCGTCAGCTCGCCGACATAACCGCGCCAGTCGGGATCGCACACGAAGGCAAGCGCGGAGACAGGCCCCTCCGCGGTTTCAGCCTGCACCCAGGCCGGGGGAACCGGCGGCTCGCGCGCGATCAGGCCCGCAAGGCAGTCGGCGAGGGTTGCCTCGTTCAGCCGGAAGGCGATGCCGTCGCAGACGCCGCCCCGGTCCAGCGACAGCATGATACCGGGGAAATCAGGATTGCCCCGGTAGCGCGTGTCCGGTCCGATACAGAAGGCGCGATGCCAGCCGTGGACACGGGCGCGCCGCTGTTCACAGAACGAAAAGTCCGGCTTCCACATCAGGGAGCCGAAGGCAAACAACCATGCTTCTTCAGGATCGGGCCGGGTGGCGAGCACCGTGCGCAGGGTCCCGGCCCGCACGTCTTCATTCTGCAGGTCGGCGATTTCCTCAATGGGACCGGGATCGGGGATCGAAACGGGTAATTTCCCGACAAGCGCGCGCGCCAGGCGAAGTTTTCGGGGCATCACTGTCTCAATTTCGTCATCGCACAACCGCAAGACTGCACTGCCGTCAGGGGCAAGGTCCAGCGGACAGTTGCCCGGTGCCTGCCTGTTTCCCGGCACGCTCCGGCGTTTGCCTGCCGGCGTACCCGACGTCAGCCGGCCCGGCGGCTGGCTTCGAGCGGAGGCCGCGCGACACCATCCTTCTCCCCGGCCTTGCCGAGCGACAGCACCCGGGCGCGTACCAGCCCGCGAACCGAATTGCCGACGAAGATTTCCTCAGACCTTTCCAGGTCCTGCCGCGTCAGGTCCGCCTCGAAGGCGAGTCCGCGCTCCAGGAGGGCCTGCCGCAGGGTTCCCGGCAGCAGGCCGTGCTTCAAGGCGGGCGTCAGCAGCCTGCCGTCCTTCTTGACGAACAGCGTCGTGTAGCTGCCTTCGGTCAGGTAGCCCTGCTCGTTTTCGAAGAGCACCTCCTGGCAGCCGGTTTCGGCCTGATACTTGAGGCGCGTGTCGTCATGGAACGCGCGGTTGGTGGTCTTGTGGTAGAGGAACCGGTCCGACGACCGGGTCGTCTCCGCAGCCAGCACGACATTGAACATGGTCGCCCCATCGACAGGCGCGAGATCGGCAGACGAAACGGAAAGACCGCCATCAGGGCCAAGGAGCAGCCGGACGCGCCGAGCACCGATGAAACCGGCCGCGTACTCCTGCAGCCGCGCGCGGACCGTTTCCTCGTCGTAGACGTATCCGAAATAGTCCGCAGACTTCTGCAGGCGTTGCAGATGCCTCTCCAGTAGGAGATATCCTTCAACCGGATCGAATGCCATGGTTTCGATCAGCTCGAACCCGGGCGTTTCCTCGGTCATGAATTTCAGTTTCAGGAGGCATTCGTCGTATTCCGGCGCTGCGCCGGAATCGAACACCACCCCGGACCCGGTTCCTGCTTCCCCCGTGCCGTCCTTGCGCAGTACCAGGGTGCGGATGGCAACGTTCAGCCGGAAGTCGCCGCCGGGTGCGAGCATGCCGATGGAACCGGTATAGACCCCGCGGGGCCCGGTCTCCAGGTCGTGGGCGATCTGCATGGCGCTCAGTTTCGGCGCGCCCGTGATCGAGCCGCAGGGAAAGAGATTCTCGATGACATCCGCAAAACCGACCGAGCCCGGAACCCTGGCCTCCACGGTCGAGGTCATCTGATGAACGCTCCGGTAGCGTTCCACCTCGCACAGGGCCGTCACCCGGACGGAGCCCGTCTCGGCGATGCGCGACAGGTCGTTGCGCATCAGGTCGACGATCATGATGTTTTCCGAGCGCTGCTTGGGGTCCGACGCCAGCTCGCGGGCAAGCGTCACATCCTCGGACGGATAGCGGCCGCGCGTCGCCGTGCCCTTCATCGGCCGCGTCCGCAGCATGTCGCCCCGGCGCTCCAGGAAGAGTTCCGGCGACAGCGACAACAGCGTCCGGTCTTCCATGGCGACAAAGGCAGCATATTCCACCGGCTGGCGGCGCATCAGGTCCAGGAAGAGGCGTTCAGGCGATCCCTGGTGCTTGAGCCGCGCCCTCATGGTCAGGTTCACCTGGTAAATGTCGCCCTTGGCCAGATGTTCGCGGACACGGGCGAAGGCACGGTTATAGGCCATCCTGTCCATGTCGAAGCGTGGCGATTCGATTCCGGCAGTCCCGCTGCCCGCAGCCGTCTCCAGCAGGGTCACCGCCTCGTCCAGGCCGAGGTTGCGAGGAGCGTCATAGACGCCGAACCAGAGCAGCGGCTCGCCCGTTTCCTCGAAGCGGCCCCGAAGTTTCTCCTCGAAGGCCAAGCCGAGTTCATAGGCAAGGTAACCCGCGGCGTGTCTGCCCGCCTTCTGCGCGGCCTCAAGCCGGGTGAGGCAATCGCGGACCTCGTCGAGGCGGGTGCAGGAGATGATTTCCTCCGGGGCTTCGAACAGCAGCGCGTTGCGCTGTTTCAAAAGATCCAGCAGCAGGATCGTCCCGGGCTTCAACATGCGTACAGACATCGTTCCGTGCCGGCTTCCCCAAGAGGCGGAATTACCGGCCCATGATGACATGTTCCGGTCCACGCAAATGGCTCGTAAGGGGCGGCTCATGACATCCATGCGACATGAGGTCAAGCCCGCAGCGCAGAATCGAAAGGCCGGCTGATATCCAGCCGGCCTTCAAAGCTGAAAACGCCAGACCCGGTTCAGGCCACCGCGACTTCCGACAGGAAGCTGTCGATGGCCTGCCGCATGCCGGCCGTTTCCCTGTCGAGCGTTTCGGTGATATCGACCATGGAGCTGACGGACCTGCCGGTTCGCTCGACGCTGTCGCGCATGCCGCCGAGATTGGCTGCCACCCGGCCGGTGCCATCGGCCGCTTCCGTGACATTGCGGGAAATTTCCTTGGTGGCCGCCCCCTGCTCGTCCACGGCGGCCGCGATCGCCGCGGTGTAGCTGTTGACCTCGTCCATCGTTGCCGCAATCGCCCCGATGGAGTTCACCGCGTCCCTGGTCTCCGCCTGGATGGCGGAGATCTGGGCCCCGATCTCTTCGGTCGCCTTGGAGGTCTGGTTCGCCAGCTCCTTCACTTCCGCGGCGACCACCGCGAAGCCCTTGCCGGCATCCCCCGCGCGGGCCGCCTCGATGGTCGCATTCAGCGCAAGCAGGTTGGTCTGCTCGGCAATGGCCTGGATCAGCGTGACTACCTCCCCGATCCGGTTGGCTGCTTCCGCAAGGCCCGCGACCTTCTGGTTGCTGGTCTGGGCGTTTTCGGTCGCCTTCTTCACAATGCCCGTCGTCTGTTCCACCTGACGGGCGATTTCCGTGATCGAGGAGGACAATTCTTCGGCGGCTGTGGCCACCATCTGCACGTTGGAAGACGCGGTTTCCGAGGCTTCGGAAACCGACGAAGCGCGCCCGGACGTATCCTGCGCGACGGTTCCCAGCTGATCGGCGGAACTGCGCATTTCCGACACCATTCGGCCGACACCATCCAGCTTCTCGGAGATTTCGGTCTGAAAGGCTGCAATTCGTTCGTTGACGGCCGTCTGCCTGTCCCGTTCCTCGTCGTGCCGGTCATTCATCTGCTGCAGCAGCAGCGTTTCGGCCCTGGCGGCTTCCGCTTCCTCGCGAGCCCGATCGGTCGCGGCGAAGGTGTTGGCCAGACAAGCGGTCATCCACCAGAGCGCACCGACCTCGGCGACGACGATCACTGCATGAAACAGGACCCGCGGCAAATCCGCTCCGTTCGGGAAGACGGCCCAGGGCATGAGGAAATTCAGCGCAAGGTGATGAACCGCGACCACGGCGGCATAGGCGACGAGTGCCCGCCAGTCGACCCAGCTCGCCAGGATCGCCAGGACGGCGAAGAAATACATATGTCCGTCCATCTGGTAGGAGGGCTGCCCCCCGGGAACGGAAAGGGATGCCACGAACAGGGCAACCAGACCGGCAAGCGACATCGCGCTGGCAAGCCGGGTTTCGGTACGCGCACCAAATCTGACCCATGTGGCGGTTGCGGCAACACCCAGCAGCAGCGCACCGCCGCTGACGGCAGCCAGGGACACGTTGCCGACCCACCAGGCGGTGCCCATGACCAGAAAGACGTTGAACCACGTGAAATGAATGACGACCCTGGAAAACCGTTCCCGGAAACCGTCCAGCCCCGAGATCTCGCCTGCCGCTTTGCTCATGAAGTGCCCTCCCATTGCGGATCGCTCCAATGCGCACAGGCCTGTGCTACCGCCGAAGAGGCGACAAAACCGGCGCCCGACTCGTAGAGCCTGGCAATCGGCACCTGGTCGGTAGCCTCCGTCAAAGCCACCCAGGTCCAGTCCCGCACGAAAACAATCCGTCCTCCCGCCCTTGCAATGACTTCGGGTGCGGACGCCCCGCCGGGTCGCGCGAACACCGCCACCAGACCTCGTCCACCCGGTGCCAGGGAACCGGTCAGTATCACCGCACAGCAAATGATGAAGTAAATTGCCGCAAAGCCCCGAGCGGAACGCCCCACCGACTCAATCCCCAATTGCAATACGCATCGGGCACAGTCTTTCAAAGCATGCTTAACAAAAACTGAAGCCGGCTCCGGCATTCGTCGTTATTCTGCTGCCTGGGAGTTCCGTTTAACTTGAGATATCTTTTTCCAAGAAAGTTTCTGACCGTCGAAATGCGGAAAAAAGCCGGACAGAGAGCCCGCGGGTGCCTCAGTCCGGCCCGGACGAATGAACGGTGAACGAATTGGGAGCCTCTGTTACGCCTTCGCGCCGAGGCCGACGGGACAGGAAACGCCGGTTCCGCCGATGCCGCAGTAGCCGGCAGGGTTCTTTGCCAGATACTGCTGGTGATAGTCCTCGGCAAAATAGAACGTATCCAGCTTTCGGATTTCGGTCGTGATGGAAGCGCGCACGCCGCCCAGGCCGAGCGCGTCCTGGTAGATCGCCTTGGAGCCTTCCGCAGCCTGCAGGTCCTCCTCCGTGGTCACATAGATGGCCGAACGGTACTGCGTGCCGGTATCGTTGCCCTGGCGCATACCCTGGGTCGGATCGTGGTTTTCCCAGAACACCTTCAGCAGGTCGCCGAAGGAAATCTTCTCGGGATCGTAGACCACCCTGACCGCTTCGGTATGCCCGGTACGTCCCGTGCAGGTCTCGTTGTAGGTGGGATTGGGCGTGTGGCCGCCCGCATAACCGACCGCGGTCACATAGACCCCCGGCAGCTGCCAGAACAGGCGCTCGGCACCCCAGAAGCACCCCATGCCGAACAGCACCGTTTTCAGGCCCTCCGGATAGGGCGCGTCAAGCGGCCTGCCGTTGACGAAATGCGGTGCTTCTGGCGTGATCGCTTCCGCCCTTCCGGGCAGGGATTCTTCCCGGCTCGGCAGCGAGAATTTCTTGGTCAGCATGGTCATGAAGGACATGTCGGGTCTCCCGCGGGACCGGGCATGGCCGGACACGTGGTCCGTACATGCCCGTGCTTCTCAGAGCATTGAGGTCAGGTTCGCTCAATGTGGCGCAGAGACGGTCGCTTTCCAAGTGGCTCCCGATGATTTGACCGGCCGCGAGGCCTTCATGCGTAGAGCGGCTGTTGCCGGCGGCGGCGCGCGCCGAGCCAGAGCAGAAACAGGCCCAAAGGCAGGAACACCGCCCAGACCGGCCAGGTCAGCGCGGTTTGCAGGAAGGGATCCCACAGCGTCGGGTGAACATGCCGCTGGACGACGGCCTGAGCGAGGTTGAGCGTTTCGGGAGACAGGTCGAACCAGACTTCGCCGAGCGGCGCCAGATAAACCTGGGACTGTGCGATGGAACTGCTTGCATCGGAAATGCCGGCAATAATCGCCAGCGCCAGGAGACCGTACCCCAGTACGCGGAACAGAAACTTCAAAACACTAAACATGGTTGGGCTTTCAGCATTGTCTACTTGCACATCGCAATGCCCGGCCGGAGATTGTTTTTAAAAATTTATATCCGTCGCAACCGGACAACTTCCTAAGTAATATCGCGGAAACCCTGAACAATAATTGACAAGCGACACATTTTCGTTAACGCCGCGTCACCTTGCCCGCAGGACCCCGCTCATATCGAGGCCCATTATCGGCGTTCCCGGCAAAGAAATCCACAGCCTGATTTTCCTGCAAAAAAATTCTTCTTCGGGTGCTTGCGCTTGTCCGCGTCATGGGTATATTGCGCGGCACTCGAGCGGGTCTAACGCTTGATACGGACAGGTGGCCGAGTGGTTGAAGGCGCACGCCTGGAACGCGTGTATACGGGCAACCGTATCGAGGGTTCGAATCCCTCTCTGTCCGCCATCCTCTTTTTTAAGAGATTGATTTTCCATATTATTCTCCGTAGTTTTGTCTAACCTTCGCGGTAGGTTGGACAGAATTTGTTCGCTTTTTCTTCCCGGCAATCGCTTTGAGCCCCATCTCCGCCAGCGCTGCCTGGTTTGCGGCAGCCGTGTAAACCGAGACCTGTTTCAGGTCGGTGTGGCCAGTCACGGCCTTGATGACGTCACCGCTCATTCCACCTTCGGCCATACGCCGCGCTGCAGCTTTTCGAAGTCCATGTGCAGAACAGTGCAACAGCCCAGCCTCATTGCACCGGTCGCGAAACCAATTGCCGAAACCAGCAGGCGTGAACGGTCTGCCATACTCGGTGGTTAGAAACGTCGGCTTGTCCCGAGGCAACGGTCTGATCGCGTCTGTCAACGCCGGAAGCATGAAAAGATCCAACTCCGCGCCAGTCTTGACCTGCTTCACCTCAATGTATTCACCCTTGATGCTGTGCCAGCCCATG
>JBNKGB010000114.1:0-14378 GCA_050289605.1 Roseibium sp.
AACTGGGAAATCATCAAGGACAAGAACCCGGCTGACCTGAAGGAGCCGATCATCCAGCAGTGACCGGTTTCATTCCGCAATGGATTGATCAGAAAGCCCGCCCATTTGGCGGGTTTTTCGGTTTTGCGGGCGGATGGGTATCGCCTGCAGTGCTGCATCTCCGCCTCTGCCGGTACGCGCCTATTCAATGATGATTGTCAGTACCGGCAGCCTGTGCGCCTCAGGTGATCATCCGAAGGTTCGGTTGAACTGTCGTGGAGACCACCGGGTCCTTCTTTCCAGGCTCGATACCGCAAAAATAGATCATCAGCGCGGTTCCAAACGTTGGTCCGAGAAAGGCGAGATACCAGAAGCCGCTTCTGCCGGTGTCCCGCAGCCTGTTGATGCAGGTTGAGAAGTTCATGATGGAACTTAGGAGAACAAGAAGAACGAGGGCCGCGATCTCGTTATCGAGCCACTTGAATTCCGGACCGTGCGAGTCGACGAAATATAAGGCGATGCCAACAAATCCGACGGCTGTCAGAAAGAAAATCAAAAATTGATACATCCACCACTGCAAGCGGTTTATGCGCCCATGGAAAGGGTTGATCAGTGCTGCCATCCCGCTTCTCCCGGAATGTTTCGTTACTAAATACTAGGGTGCAATAAATTCTACATAAATTTAAGGTTGCTTCAACCGGCCTACTCTGAATACCGCAGCGTTTGCTTAACGCGCGCCAACACGCGACAGGTTCAAAGTGCTTCCTTGAACCTTGAGAGAGCTTCTCGGATGATCCCGGCAAGCTCCGGGTCTGCACAGATCGCATCCGCGTCAAGCTGATTGGTCTTGAGATTGAGATTGAATCCGGCTTGCGGAACGATCCTGGCGGACATGGTTCTCAACACCTCTTCCAACTGACCCGGCGCATAGCCATGACGTGCCGTGACCTGGGCAAGGGCCACCGGCTTTCCGGGAAAACGCTGACAGCCGACCATCCAGTCGAGCGCATTCTTAAAGCTGCCGGGCAGGCAGTGCATGTATTCAGGCACAGCGAAGAGCAGGCCGTCAGCTTCGGCCACCAGGTCGCGAAGCTCCCTTGCTTTTAGCGGCAGCAAATCGTCCTGATCGAGATCCGGGGTGAAATGCGGCAGGTCCGCGACGCCGGTGTAGCGCCGGACGGCAAAGCCTTCCGGTGAAAGACGTTCGACGGCCGTCAGCAGCGCGAGGTTGGAAGACGCGGCCCGAAGGCTGCCGCAAAAGGTCAGGATCTGAACAGGCAAGGGACGCCCCTCGATTGACGATGAGGAGGTGGGAGCCTAACGGATTCGCGGCTGTCTGTGACCCTGTTCCTCGGGCGCCAGGTCATCGGCTGGCTGCGGCAAGAGCAGTGCCGAAACCGACGAAAAGGATGCCGGTGATCCGCCGGACCCACAGCATCCGTCTGGCCGAGGTCAGGAAGCGGCGCAGGTGCGATCCGGCAAAGGCGATCACCGCGTGGTTCAGGAAACACAACGCCGCGTAGGTGAAGGAGAGGATCGAAATTTCCAGCATGTCGATCCTTCCGGCCCGCATGAATTGCGGGAAGAGCGCGGTGATCACCAGGATCGCCTTGGGATTCGTGATCGAGACGAAGAAGGCTTCCGCAAACAGTTTCAGGGCGCTCTTGCGGGCGGTCAGCACGCCGTCCTGCAGCTGGAAAGTGGTCTTGTCGCGCCAGACCCGGATCCCGAGAAAGACGAGATAGGCAGCGCCGATGATCTTCAGGACGGTGAAGGCCAGGGCCGAGGCGGCCATCAGTGCACCGAAGCCGAAAGCGACCGCATAGCCGAGTAGAACGAGACCAAGGGCATTGCCGCTTGCCGAGGCCAGCGTGGCATTGCGGCCGAAGCGCAACGTGTTGGACAGCGCCAGCATGACACCGGGACCGGGACTGACGGCAGGCACCAGCGAGAGAGCAACAAACAGGAGCCAGAGATCGATCGGCATGGGCAAATCTCAAGTCAATGAACCGCGAAGCGGCAGAGAAATCAGGGCAGCAGCCGTCCGTCGCGAACGGCCTGATCGAGAAGATCCAGGGCATAGTCCCATAGACCGGGGAAGGGGGAGAGCCGGTCTTCCTTCGTCAGGCGAAGGGACGCGGCGGAAATCGGTTCGTGCGTGGGATCGTCCAGCCGGGAGGCGAAGACGAGCACCATCGGATGCAGGGCGTCCATGGCGTTGGCAAAGCGGGCCTCCGGCGTTTCGCTTGCCTCGAATTCCAGCCAGAGGTTCTTGAACTCCCGGGCCTGGTCCTGCGGCAACAGGGAAAAGACACGCTCGGCGGCCGCGTGCTCGCGGTGCTTGACCTCGGCCCGGTTGTCCTCGGTCACCCAATGGTCGCCGGCATCGATCTCGACCAGGTCATGGACGGCGAGCAGCTTGACGACGTGGCTGATATCCGTGCCGTCTTCGGCATGATCGGCCAGGGTCAGCGTCTGCAGGATCACATGCCAGCAGTGCTCGGCCGTGGTCTCCCGCCGGCTGCCGCCGGAGAGCTGATTGAGCCGGACGACTTCCTTCAATTTGTCGGCTTCCAGAAGGAAGCGGACCTGCCGGGCGAGCGTATCGGTCATTCGGCCATGCCCGTCACAACTCGCCCATGGCCTTGCGGAAGCGGGCGACACTTGCAGCAAAGCCGTGGATCAGGGCATCGGCGGTAAAGCCGTGGCCGATGGACATTTCCCGGATGAAGGGCGCTCTTGCGAGGAGCGCCGGAATGTTCTCGACCGTCAGATCGTGACCGGCGTTGACGCCGAGGCCGCAGTTTCTGGCGGCTTCCGAGGTGGCCACGATCCTGTCCAGTTCCTTTTCGGCCCGTGCCGGATCGTCGTAGCAGGCGCCATAGGGACCGGTGTAGATCTCGATCCGCTCCGCGCCCACCTTGGCCGCATGTTCCGGCGCGGCCGGATCCGGATCACAGAAGAGCGACACGGTAACCGCCCATTCCCTGGCGGCGGCGATCGCCGTTTCCAGCGCGCCCGTGTCCCTGGAAAAGTCCCAGCCGTGGTCGGAGGTGGTCTGTTCCGGATCGTCCGGCACGAACAGCACCTGCTCGGGACGGGCCTCTTCCACCAGCCGAAGGAATTCGGGAGTTGGGTAGCCTTCGAGGCACAGTTCCTTGTTGGGGAAGCGGTCCTCGATCAGTTCGGCCAGTTCGAACACATCGCTCTTGCGGATGTGACGCTCGTCCGGGCGCGGATGCACGGTAATGCCCTTGGCGCCCGCCTCCATGGCAATGGCCGCGAGCCCGGTCACACTCGGCCAGGGCAGGTCGCGGCGGTTGCGCAGCATGGCGACGGCATTGACGTTGACGGAGAGGCGCGAGACGGAAGACATGGCAGAAAATCCGGAAAATGCGGCTAAGAGTTTGATTCAAGCTGTTTGGTCAGAATTGCAAGATTGTTGCAAAGGTCCTTGAAGTCAAACGGGAAATTGTCACTAGAGACAATGTTCTGATCGTGGCGGCCGCTGCTTTCCGTCGGAACCGTTCTCAAGCTGCGCTGGCCTTTGCGTCTTTTGGTTTGCGGCTCGCATCCGGAGGGCATGCAGGTGAATGAGTACAAGACAGGTCGCCCACACTGCAATGGACTGCGGATAGTAGAATGTCCAGAGGGGCATGTAGCCGCCGATGAGCGTACCGGGTCCGGGGAAAAGACAAGTCCCGGCAATCGCACCGGCCAGAGACGGGGCCAGGAGGGACGATGAAACCGCGACGAGCCAGCCCGTTCTGCCGGCAAGCCCGTAGGCTCCCGACAGGATAAGCCCGGTCACCGCTCCTCCGATGCCGCCCAGCACGGCGGCGCCTTGCGGGTGGATGATGGCGGCGTTCCTGGGGCCTTCCGAGTCAAGCATCGACGCGACGGTGAAGGCCACCAGGGCTCCGGCAAGCGAACTCTCGACGGCTACGACCAAGCGCCAGAGATGGCGGCGGGGCACTGGCTTGCGTTGATCTTTGATCCCAGACATCTGAATCTCCTCTTTCGCACAGACCTTGCTTAACGGAGTGCGGTCGTGCGGTTAGGGAGGTTTTCAGCAAAATTTCAGCAGGCGGGGCCACGGGAGCCGGTCAATTCAAGTGCCTGAATTCGTGGCCGCCTTTTCAGCCAGGGGCGCGGCGGTATTCTGCGGTTCGCCTTCCCGCACCTGCCGGAGCGAGCCGCGGTAGTGGACCAGAAGGCCGAGCCCGGGAAACGATATCTTCACATCAAACTGGAACTGTCCCTCTTCCTCAAACTCCGTCGCTTCGCTCTGCGGAAGTAGCCAGTGGGGCAAGGGAAGGCCCAGGAACCAGCCGCGGCTCACCGGGAAATGAAGGGACTTGTCCCGAAGCTTCAGCGGGATTTCAAATGAGAGCGGGCCGAAGCGTTCGCGCACCATACCGGCTCCGTTGCCGCCCGCCGGCGACAGGACGGATGTGAACAGCTTGCCGCCGAAGTTGCGGCGCCAGATTTCCCGATCTCCGCGCCTCTCGATGGTGACGGATACGGGAGTCCGGTCGCTTTGCGGCGGGAAGCCGATGATCCGGCAGATCAGGTTCCCGAGGTGCGAGCGACCGCGTGTAATCTTGGCCTTGCCTTCCCAGCTCCGCCGGTCGAACACCGTGTGCAGGCCCTGAACGGGTTTCGGCAGCGCGTTGAAGTCCGAACCGAGGGCCTGCTGGAACAGGGTCGGGACCGCATCGGTGTCCTGAAACGTGCCGACGCGAAGATGCCGGGTCGCGATCCAGACATCGTCAAGGCCGAATTCTCCGAGACAGGGCCGGGCGCCGGGAGCGACGGCGTTTTCCGACAGGCGGCGGCACAGGATGGCGGCCGCGACCGCCGGAACGTGCGGCCCGTCACCGGCTTCCGCAATGAGGGTCCAGCAGCGGGAATGAGGGTGTCCGTCATGGTCAAGACCGCAGACACGGACGCGCATGCTGCCCCGGTCGCTGCCGAAGGGCTCGAGCCATTGCGCGACGGTCTGCAGAGCTCCGGCGGCTGGTTCCAGGGATCGGAGCCATCCTGCGCGGACCGGCAAGGCGAGTAGCCACAGCCCGATATGCAGGAGGGACAGTTCCAGCCCGGCGCGGAAGAGCACCGTTCTGGCGCCATAGTGACCGGGAAACAGAATCAGGTCCGGTGCGCCGATGAAGCAGGACCAGCGCGGGGGCAGACCGGCGACGCTGTGCGGGGCGAGTTTCTCCCGCGTCAGCCCGGACCAGCCCGGGACCGTCTGGGAAATGCTGTCCCGGATGAGGGGCAGCGGCCGTCCGGCCTGGGCCAGGATGGCGCGGATGACGGAGCGCCCGCGCGGTGCGCGATTGCCGGGCAGGATTGTGCTTTCGATGAGGTCAAGGCGAGAGAAGTCGTCCTTCAAGGCGTTGACGGCAGCGGAGGACAGGGCGGGCACGCTGGAAACGCCCGAAAGGATCGTGCGGTTCGCCGAAAGTGCCCGTTCGTTGAGGGCGGAAATACCCTGGGTGAAGGCACCGTCGTCCGACAGATCGAGGTAATGGCTGCCGGATGCAAGCGCAGCCTCGGCAATCGCATGGGCATTGTTGCCATAGGACTGAAATGGGCCGGCGGCATCCACCGTCACGAAGGGAGAAAACAAGGCGAGGCTGGCCGAAAAATCCGGAGCCATCCGATCGAGGCGCGCAGGAGTGCCTCCGTGGCGTGCGCAGAATGCCTTCGCCTTTTCCAGGCTACGCCCGGCAACGACCACGTCGAACTCAGGGTCGCACAGAAGGGCTTGCGCCAGCTTGCCGCCGAAGACTCCGTAGCCGCCGAGGATGACAATCCGTTTCGGGGATGTGGTTTCAGTCAATGATCCGGTCTTTCAGGTCTTGCGAGGGAAGCGGGCAGGTCCGGCGGCCGAACCGGTAGCGGTTTCGCGCAATACGGTCATAGAGCCAATCCGCGAAAGAATGTGGCAGCAGGTCGAGCACGGCGAGCAATCGCCACGGCCAGCCCAGGCTTTTCATGGCGGCGGTAAAGGACGCCATTTTGGTGTGGGCGCGGCCCTTGATAACGACGATGTTGGTTTCCATCAGGTCCGGATCGAGACCGTGGTGCCGGTAAAGCATGCGTCCGGAGTCGGAATGGGCGTTCACGAACCGGAAACGGGCATGGCGGTCGTGTCTTGCCATGAAGCGCGCAAAACCGGAGCAAAGCACACAGTCGGCGTCGAAAACGATAAGGTTTCCGGCGAGTTGCCGTGGCAGGGGAGGCTGGGGGCGCACCTTGGCCTGGAAAGTCATCGGGTCCGGCTCTCGAAAGGAATATCAACTTTGAGATGTAACGTCTGCGCAGGCTGTTGGCGAGCCCGCATAGAGCCGCAGGCGCGCCGGGACGGCCGGAAATGCGGTCCAGAATGGGCCCGGCGGCCGGTTGCCGGATTTCCGGCTTGATCTGGACCGCCCTTGCAATGTTATTTTCGATGTCACCGAACACGGGAATCAATGCATACACTGTAACTTATTGGCGAAAATTCAGCAGATCGACAAATGGCCCTTCAAAACGCGTTTCTTCTGTTTGCTCAGGCGGCGGTCTATTTCACCGTGATGATGAGCCTGCTCAGGGCTCGCGGATCGATCGGCATCGGCGTCTTCATGTGCGCGCTGGGTGTGATGCATTTCCTGGAGACCTATCTCGCCAGCGTCTTCTATATCGAACTTCCCTTCGGGATCGTCTCGCCGGGCTCGACGGTGCTGTTTTCCGGCAAGCTGCTGATGATCCTGCTGCTCTACATCCGCGAGGACGCCCTCGTGGCGCGCCAGCCGATCTACGGTCTGCTGATCGGCAACTTCCTGATCGTCGGCCTTGTCATGATCCTGCGCTATCACGAAACCATTGTGGTAACGGAAGGACGGAGCCCGGACATCGCCTTCATCGACGAGATGGGGCTGCTGATGGTCTGGGGTACCATCCTGCTCTTTATCGACGCGATCGCGATCATCGTGCTGTACGAGCGGGTGGGGGACTGGCTCGGACGCCATCTGGTCCTCCGCTTCCTGATCTGCGGGACCGCTGTCCTGACCTTCGACCAGGCCGGTTTCTTTCTGGCGCTCCACTATGTTTCCGGCGCCCCGTGGCACGTCTTTTTCGGTGGCTGGGTTGCCAAGATGGTGGCGACCGCAGTCTATACCGCGCTCTTTGTCGCCTACCTGAAATATTTCGATGACGAGAAACGATGGATTTCCAATCGCCCGTTCCGGGACGTCTTCCATGTCCTGACCTACCGCGAGCGTTATCACCAGCTTCTGGAAGACTCGATCCGCGATCACCTGACAGGCGCCCTGGACAGGAGCCAGTACGACGCGCATGCGCCGGGCATTCTCGCCCGAAACCTCCAGGAAGACCGGCCGCTGTCGCTGTTGGTGATTGATATCGACCATTTCAAACAGGTCAACGACCGCCATGGCCACCAGGCGGGAGATGAGATCCTGAAGACGGTGTCGCGTCTCCTGACGGACAACCTGCGCTCGGACGACCATCTTTACCGGGTGGGCGGGGAGGAGTTCGTCCTTCTGTGCGAGAAGTTGCCCATCGAAGGCGCAACATCCTTGGCCGAGCGGCTGAGGAAGTCGATCGAACGGTTCAGTGTTGTCTATCTGCCGGAGAAGGTGACCGTCAGCATCGGCCTGTCCTGCGCGCCGGACGACGGCACCACCCTGGAGGACCTGTTCAAGAGAGCGGATCTGAGGCTTTACGAGGCCAAGAAACAGGGCCGCAACCGAGTGTTCGGACCGGTTCAGGATTAAGCGCCCGGAAGCGGAACACCTCTGATCGCCCCAAGGAAAAAGCCCCGGCGTTGCCGGGGCTTCCGATTTTCGACCGGCTGCGCCGGTTGTCAGACCCGGTTGAGCAGCCTTGCGCGAATCGTGTTTGGCAGGGCGCGGATTTCTTCCAGGATCGTCACCGGATCCTCGACCGGGCTGTCGACGTCCAGCACCACGTAGCCGATGTCCTGATGGGACTGCATGTACTGGGCGAAGATGTTGAGGTTGTGCCGGGTAAAGAGGTCGTTGAGGGTGCGCATCGCGCCAGGCGCATTGTGGTGCATCTGGATGAAGCGGGTGGCGTCCGTTCCCTTGGGGAGCTGAACCTGAGGGAAGGACACCGCACCAAGCGTCGAGCCGACATCCGAATATTCCACGAGCCGCTTGGAGACTTCCTCGCCGATCCGGTCCTGGGCTTCTTCGGTGGAGCCGCCGATGTGCGGGGTGAGGATGACATTGTCCAGGCCGCGCAGCGGTGAGACGAACTCGTCCTTGTTGGACTTCGGTTCGACCGGGAAGACGTCGATTGCCGCACCCGCCAGATGACCGGATTTCAATGCCTCGGCGAGGGCGTCGATGGCGACCACCTTGCCGCGGGCGTTGTTGATCAGGAAGGCGCCCTTTTTCATCTTGGCGATTTCGTCCGCGCCGAACATGTTACGGGTTTCCTGTGTGTCCGGAACGTGCAGGGAAACCACGTCGGACTCGGCGAGCAGCGTATCGAGGCTGTCCGTCGGCATGACATTGCCGTGCTGCAGCTTGTCGACGAGATCGAAGTAGATCACGCGCATGCCCATGGCTTCGGCGAGGTTGGAAAGCTGGGTGCCGATGTTGCCGTAGCCGATGATGCCTAGCGTCTTGCCACGGACCTCATGGGAGCCGGCGGCGCTCTTGATCCAGCGACCCTCGTGGGCGGCCGTGGACTTGGAGAAAATGCCGCGCATCAGCATCACGATTTCGGCGACCGTCAGCTCCGCCACCGACCGGGTGTTGGAGAAGGGCGCGTTGAAGACCGGAATTCCGCGGGTCAGCGCTCCCTGGAGATCCACCTGGTTGGTGCCGACAGAGAAACAGCCGACGGCAACCAGGCTCTTGGCAGCTTCCAGAACCTCTTCGGTGACCTGGGTGCGGGAGCGGATGCCGAGCATCTGAACGCCCTGGAGCTTCTCGATCAGCGCGTCCTTTTCCAGTGCGCCGGGCAGGACTTCCACATTGGTGTAACCGTTCCTTTCCAGAACAGCGCGCGCGGTCGGCGAAATGCCTTCCAGCAGCAGCCAACGGATCTGGTTTTTCGGCCGGGAGAGACCGTGAATCATGGCGAATTGCCTTTTGATCAGATGGGTTGAATCACGCCGGTGCGGCGCTGAAACGCGCGTGTCGTATACGCGCTCATCCGGGTCGCGTCTAGGTGGGAAACCCAGAAAGCGGCAGTTCGGACGAGAAGAAAACAATATGTTTTCAGTTCGCCGGCGTTTCGAGATCGGACTTGAGCCGAACCAGCAAATTGACGGCATTTTCCGCGTATTCACCGATCCAGCGGTCATAAATTTCCCTGATCGGCAAGGCGTTGAGATAATTCCATCGTTCACGGCCCCGGCGCCGAACGATGATGAGACCGGCCGCTTCCAGCACCCGCATGTGCTGCATGACCGTGCAGCGGTCGAGTTGGGGGAATGCTGCGCAAAGTGCGCCGGTCGTTTGCGGATTGTCTTTCAACAAGTCGAGAATTCTGCGGCGACGGTGGTCCGCCAAAGCTTTGAAAATTCTATCCGAATCAGCTGTGCTTGACATGTTATAAAAATATAACATTAATCAGGCGAGCACAAGCCTTTGCCCGAGTGTAGGCCGGCTGCGGCACAGTAAATGCGTCAAGGAAAGGAAAGCCGATGACATTGTCTTTCAGAGTGGCAGGACGAATTGCGAAGCCTGTGGCCGAAGTATTCGAGGCAGTGGCCAATCCGGACAGGCTCTCAGCCTATTTCACGACGGGGGGAGCGGAGGCCCGGCTGGAAACCGGTGTAACCGTTTTTTGGGATTTCGCTGACTTTCCCGGACGCTTCCCGGTCAAGGTCGTGCGGGTCGAAAAGGATCGGGAAATTGTCCTGCGGTGGGCGGCGTATGAGGCCGGGGAGGTGAGTTCGACGGGGGAAGTGCCGAATCCGGCCAACTACGACACCACGGTCACCATGACTTTCGAGCCGCTGGAAGACGGCCGGACGCTTGTTACCATCAGCGAAGAGGGGTGGCGCGAAACGCCAGGGGCCGCCAAGGCCTCATACGGCAACTGCGAAGGCTGGACCGGAATGCTGTGCGCCTTGAAATGCTGGCTGGAACACGGGGTCAACCTGCGTGAAGGTTTTTATAAATAGCCGGAATGGGCAGTTCCGGTCCCTTGTGGAAACGGTCAAGCCGGGCCGTGATGACGCGGCCGGCACCCTTTTCGCGGAGGAGGGCATGCCGGAGTAAGGAGGCGCGTTTCGCGCTCCTGCCGCACCGGGATATCAACAACCCGGTGCGGCCACTGTTCGCCGCCGCGAGGCGGCAAGCATAAATCGTTCCGCCGGCAGCAAAACCAGGCGGGCTTCAGGCGGCGGCTTCCGCCAGGCGCCGCGAAAGACGCTCCCATAGCGTCTTGACCTGGCCGTCGTCGTAGGCCAGTCCGAATTCCTCGCGGACAAGATCCCGGAAGGCACTCAGGCCGGAGAGTTCGGTGGTCACCGCGCTGTCGCCCAGCCGAGCCGTTGTATTAAAAAGGGAAATCCGGTCTGCTTCGGTCAGTCGATAGAAGATCAGGTTGGAGCTGAAGGGGGATTTGTCCCAGGTCGCGCAAAGATAATTGGCCGCTTCCAACTCGGTGGAGGACGGGGCGACGTCGTCGAAGCCGTAGACAGGGAACCAGCCATTTTCCGCCGCGCGCTCGATCACGTGTTCGCCGGTCTTCTCGTCGAACACGATGCGGAACGCGTGCCCGCGAACGAGTTGCGTCTCGCTCGTATCGAGCCGCAGCGGTTCGCAGGGGCCGGGACCGCCGAAGCCCGTGTCGGCAATCCAGTCGACATCGTCGATCGTCACCACGAAGGCAAGATGAGCCCGTGGCCCGCCCTGCGGTGCGCCGTTGCGAACCCTGCCAAGGACGGGACGGGCGGAAAATCCAAAGGATTGCAGCGCCATACCGAACAGCGCGTTGAGCTCGAGGCAATAGCCGCCCTTGCGGTGTTCAACCAGCTTTTTCCAGACGGCATCTTCGCCGATGTCCGGCACATGGCCGTTGAAGGGTTCGACGTTTTCAAAGGCGATCGCGCGCATCTGGTGGACTTGAAGCGCGCGCAACCCTGAAAGGGTCGGTTCGCACGCCTTGAGCCCGATGCGGTCCAGGTAGATTTGGGAATCAAATGACATGGTTGCTTCCAAACGGTTGTTGATGCGCCGTTTTCGATCTTCTGTTAGCGTCCCATCAATCTGCATTTCCGGATGCCCCCCATCCGTTTCTGGATACGCGAATGATTTCAGATTGGAACGATCTTCAGACACTGCTGGCGATCGGGCGGGAAGGCAGCCTGTCCGCCGCCGCAAAGTCGCTCGGTGTCAGCCAGTCCACCGTCTCGCGGCGCCTGAAGACCATGGAGGCGGCTCTGAACGGGCCGCTTTTCGTGCGGCGGTCCAATGGGGCTCTTGAACTTCTCGATCGCGGCCAGGTTCTGATCCGGGCGGCCGAACGCATGGAAGAGGCTTTCAACGAAAGCACCACCAGCCTTGCGGGACACAGCATGCCGGTGCGGCTGGCAACCTGCGAAGTGGTTGCCAAGGCCGTTCTTGTCCCCGCCCTCGCGGATTGGGCGAGGATTTCCGGACGCCTCGCAGACGTGGCCGTCCATGACGATCTCTTCGTGCTGCCGGACGATGCCTTCGACGTGCTGGTCACACCGCTGGAATCGGCGCCCGAGAACATGGTGGGGCGGCGGATCGGTACATTGGACTGGGGCTTTTTTGCTTCGCCTTCCTATTGGCGCGAAAGACCTCTGGATGCAGCCGGTGGACGCCTCGACGGGCATGACGTCATCGTGGCGTCGGGTTCGCTTGCGGAAGTGCAGGCCTACCGGTGGTTTGCAAGTCTTGGCGGCCGGCCGGTCTTTTCCGCTTCGAGCCCTGCGGCGCAGCAGGAGGCGGCGGCAAAGGGGCTGGGCATCGGATTCCTGCCCGCTGACCTTGCAAAAAGCGACGAGCGCCTGGAAGAACGCGCATTTCCGGGCATTCCGCGCAGCGATGTCTGGATGGTCATCCGCAAGGCGGACGAAGCGCAGCCGCGGGTTTCCGAATTCATGAAATGGGCGCGAAGATATTTCCCCAAAGGGGAACACTGAGTTCCGTTTGGGGCGCTGGCCTGCCTTGTCAAAATCCTTGCCGGCCGCATTTCATTGCGGCGTGGGTCTGCCAAAATAGCTTCTCGCCAGCACGCTCGTTGCGGTCAGCACGGCGATGCTTTCAAGGCCGGCAGGGGTCGGCGGAACAAGGAGAATGAGCGCTGCGAAGGCTGGCAGCACGAAATGGACCTTGCCGGCCAGATTGAAGCGGTCGCGCACGAACCACAGTCCGCACATATAGATCGCAACAGGGATTGCCACGGCGTATTCACCGGCAACGATGCCGACGTGGGCCTTGTGGGCAACGATGTCCACCAGGATCGCGAAGCCGGACCCGACGGCGGCACCGGCGGCAAAGATAACGAAATGACCGTAGCCCCAGACGAGCGCGCGGTTCAGATCGCTCGTCTGAAGGTGTTCTTCGCGGCAGAAATACATCCACCACATGGAAAGACGATGACGAGCGCGGACAGGGCGATATGGATGAACGCGACATTGATCGCGCCTCCGGCCACCTGCTGCAGCGACATGACGCTGGAGAGCAGCGTTTCACCGAGCACGATCAGGGTCAGGAGCCCATAGCGCTCGATGATGTGGTGCCTGTGCCAGGGAGTTGTGCTCTTGCGCTCCGCGAGGACGGGAACGGTCAGCTCCAGGACAACGCCGAATGCGAACAGCGCGTAGACCGCGGCCGGTGCCAGCGGTTGCAGCAGGGCGAAGACGACCCAGTAGATCTGGACGAGGCCGATCCCGATGGCATAGGTCAGAGCCGTGCTGCGGCGTTCCCGGTCGTGGATGGCGGCCCGCAGCCACAGGACGATCATGCCGGCTCGCATGATGACGTAGCCGATGACGGCCATCTTCAGGTCACCGGTGGTGGAAAGGTCGCCGATGCCCGCGGCCAGCGTCAGCGCGCCTGCCATGATCACCATGGTCAGCAGGCGGAACAGGGTATCGTCATTGTCGTAAGCGGACGCGAACCAGGTGTAATTCATCCAGGCCCACCAGATGGCGAAAAATGCCATCAGGAACCCGATAATCCCGTGCAGCAGATGGGCTTCGGCGATCGCGTGGTGAAGGCTTGCCGCCGCCGTGGCGATGGCGATCACCGAGACCAGATCGAACAGCAGTTCCAAGGGGGTTGCCGATCTGTGCGGTTCGTGAGAGTCGCGAGGTTTCAAGGGGCGGTAGAAAATCGTCATGAAGCCCTGTGTCCGTTAAAATACGGACACGATAGCCTGAAACCGCAGGCCCGTCACAACCGAATTGCGGTTGTGGATCCGGTGGAAAACCATGCCGGCGGGGTAGGGAGGAAACCTGCAGGAACCTGCCGCCGTCAGGCGGCAGGCTCTTGTTCTTAAAGCCCTTCCGGGCCGCGCTGGACGGCGGCGACGCCGGTGCGGGAGACTTCCACCAGGCCGAGCGGCTTCATGATGGCGATGAACTGCTCGATCTTGGAGGTGCGGCCGGTGATCTCGAACACGAAATGCTCCGTGGTGGCGTCGATCACCGTGGCGCGGAATGCATCGCCGAGACGAAGGGCTTCCAGGCGCTTTTCGCCGTTGCCGGTCACCTTGACGAGGGCAAGTTCCCGCTCCAGCGGCTTGTCCTGGTTGGCGCGCCTGGCGCGAACCGTCAGGTCGGTCACCCGGTGCACCGGCACCAGCCGGTCGAGCTGGTGGCGGATCTGTTCGATGATCATCGGCGTGCCCGTCGTCACGATGGTGATCCGCGAAAGATGCGCCTCATGTTCGGTTTCCGACACGGTCAGGCTGTCGATGTTGTAGCCGCGGCCTGAGAAGAGGCCGATCACCCGGGCGAGGACGCCCGGCTCGTTGTCGACGATCAGCGATAGGGTGTGGGTTTCGATTTCGTCGCTGACTTCCGCCAGGAAATAGGCAGATAGTGCGTCCACGTTCTGTGCGTTCATCTTGGTGTTCCTTTGCCTGGCTCTTAGACGAGGGACTTGCCTTCGGCGCTGATCGCGTTGGCGACCGCTTCGTCGTTGGCTTCGTCCGGCAGCAGCATTTCGTTGTGGGCCTTGCCCGAGGGGATCATCGGGAAGCAGTTGGCGAGGTTCGCCACCCGGCAGTCGAACAGGACCGGCTTGTCGACGGCAATCATTTCCTCGATCGCCCCGTCCAGATCCGCCGGCTTGTCGACCCGGAAGCCGACACCGCCGTAAGCCTCCGCCAGTTTCACGAAGTCGGGCAGGCTGTCGGTGTAGGAATGGGAC
>JBNKGB010000115.1:0-13254 GCA_050289605.1 Roseibium sp.
GGTTTCCTGCAGCTTTGCGCCTCGTATCCGAACAAATTCATCCCTACCAATTCATCCAAATTAATGGGTCCTGACCCTAGGGTTCGCGAAGTTGGATGAGGTTCAGGTCTTGTCGCCGCCGAGCAGCTTTTTCAGCATCTCCGCCATCGGTCCGGACTTGGGCACATTCACGGCTTTCGGCTGGCGGGCCTGGCGGATATGGCTCTGGCCCTTGGGCTTCGCCGCCGCGCTGCCGGTGGCGGCGGCTGGGTCCTTTTTCGGCTTGCGCTGCGCTTTCTCGGGCTCCAGGGAAAGCGTCATCCTGTTGGCGAACTGGCTGTCCTTGCCCTCGGCGAGCAGGTCCGCGTGATCGGCGATTTCCGCAAGCAGCGGCTCCAGCCAGTCCCGGTCCGCCTTGGCGAAATCGCCGAGAACGTAGTTGGAAACCAGCTTCTTGTCGCCAGGATGGCCGATGCCGAGACGCAGGCGCCGGTAGTCCGCTCCGATATGCGCGGATATCGACCTGAGGCCGTTGTGACCGCCATGACCGCCGCCTGTTTTCATGCGGAACTTGGCTGGCGGCAGATCGAGTTCGTCGTAAAGAACAAGGACGTCCTCGGGCTCGATCCTGTAAAAGCGGATCGCTTCGCCGACGGCCCGACCGGACTCGTTCATGTAGGTGCTGGGTTTGAGCAGCAGCACCTTTTCCGACCCTAACCTGCCTTCGGAAACCTGACCCTGGAAACGGGCGCGCCAGGGCTGGAACGAGGAATGCCGGCGATGAATTTCGTCGACTGCCATGAAGCCGATGTTGTGCCGGTTGCCCGCGTATTGGGCACCCGGATTTCCCAGGCCGACGATCAGTTTCATGGTGCCCCTTTCAAGTTCTGCCTTGAAACGAAAAAGCAGCCATACGGCTGCCTGACGGTTTCCCCGGAAGGGGGCAGGAGGCGGCGTTCCGCCTCCTGCAATTTACTCGAAGAAACGAGGCTTATTCGCCTTCGGCTTCTTCGGCAGCTTCTTCGTCAGCTTCCTTCATGCCGGCCGGTGCAGCGATCGTTGCGATGGTGAAGTCGCGATCGGTGATGGTCGGATGGCAGCCTTCCGGCAGCTTGACTGCAGAAATGTGCAGGCTGTCGCCCGGCTGTGCCTTGGCAAGATCGATTTCCAGAGCTTCCGGAATGTTGTCTGCCGGAACGGTCATTTCGACGGTGTGGCGAACAACGTTCAGAACGCCGCCCTTCTTGAGACCCGGGCAGGTTTCTTCGTTGAGGAAGTGAACCGGAACTTCGACCGTCAGGGTCGCGCCCTTGGCAACGCGCAGGAAATCGACGTGCATGACATCGTCGCGCACCGGGTGCAGCTGGAAGTCCTTCGCGATGACCTGGTGCTTTTCACCGTCGACATCGATGATGCCGATATGGGTCAGGAAGCCGCCCTTGTGCAGGGTCATGGTGGTTTCCTTCACCGGGATGGTGATCGGCAGGGCCGGTTTTTTGTCGCCGTAGATCACGGCAGGAAGAAGGCCTTCGCGACGCAGTGCCCGTGCAGCCCCCTTGCCCACGCGGTCCCGTGCCGACGCCTTCAGCTCATAGCTGGCAGCCATGGCAAAACTCCTTGAACATATAGAAACGGACCGGCGAACCACCGCGCCATAAAGACTCAAGTTGTCCGGGATCGGTCCAGAAGCGCCTCCTCCAGGGGTGCAGGCGCGAGCGCGCGTATAGCGGAAAAGCAGGCAGGATGCAAGGGCAGCTCGGCAGGAGTAACCGAATTCCCTCGAAAACCTAGCCCTGGAGCCGCCGGGATGTGTCCTCGGTATAGGCCGGATCCGCCTTCTTGGCAAAGGACGCCCGCCAGGGTTCGGCAAGCTCAGGAAGCTCGGACAAGGCCCTGGCGATCTCCGGATCGAGCCGCGGGTTGAACCTTGCCAGGATCACGTCCCGAAGATTCCAATCCGGACAGGGACGGTCCAACAGGCTGATCCTGTCCCCCGCCTCGATCCGGCCTGTCTGGAGAACACGGAAGTACCAACCGGTCCTCCCGGTTCGCTGGAAGGCGGCGGCCTGGGCGGGGTTGCCGGTGTGCAGGTTGAGTTTCCAGCAGGGCTGGCGGGCCTGCGAGATCTGAAGGCGGGCGCTGCCGGCGGTAAAGATGTCGCCGACGCAAAGATCCTCCTCCGTGAAGCCTTCGGTGGAGAAGTTCTCGCCGAACCCGCCCGGACGGTAGATGTCGGCTTTTTCGGGAAAGGCCTCCCGCCAATGGGCGTAATGTTCGCCTGGATAGATGTGGATCGCCTTTTCAAGTCCGCCGTGAACGGAAAGATCCGCCTGGCTGTCGCCGGTCAGGCCTGTCTTCGTGATTTCCACCGAACCATCCGTCCGGATCTTGCGGATTGCCGACGGTGCCTTTCCTTCCCAACGCTGCTCCGGCTGTCCGAGATAAAGGTCTAGGATCGTTGCGGTCGCGGTCATGTGGGCCCCTTTCAGGCTTGGTGTTCGTGACAGATCTGACCGGCTTCCTGCCGGGCCAGGGGAACTTGAAGGAGGCGGCAATACCCGCCGTCTTCCGAAGTCTCGTGATGCCTGCAGGTCCGGCAAATGCCGAAGGACCTGCCGCCGCGCTCGTGGAGCATCGCAAGGACAAGCGCCTTCAGGGAGTAGGCGAGGCTTTCGGTGATCTCCGGAGAAAGCGTTCCGATCACCTTGTCGAGGCCGGACGGAGCGGCCAGGAGAGCCGTCCCGTCCCCGGTGACGTCATAACGTATGCTGCGCTTGTCCGTCTCCGAACGCACTTCCTGTATCAGCGCCTTGCGAGCCAATGCCTTCAGCGTCTGGGAGGCGGTTCCTCGCGTCGTGGCGAGAAAGTCCGCCACATGGGACGGCGCCCGCGAAAACCGGTTCGCCCGCGCCAGATAGGCGAGCGCGGCGAATTGCGACGGGTTCAACGGCCCGTTCCATTCCTCGGCCGCATTCAGGCGCGTCAGGCGGTCGATCAGATCCCGGACAATCTGCGTGTTGGTGAGGTCGGTCATGGAAGATATGTAGCGAGTCGAAATTAGACTTGCAATAGTTTCGAGTCGCTACTAATTAGATTGCGTCCTCAATCAAGGAGAAACTCCATGCTGAAATCGATCCTGGGAACTTTTCTCATCGCCGGCCTACCGGCAGCAGCTCTAGCCGACGCAACCCATGCCTTGCACCAGCAGGGCGCGGTGATTTCGCCGGAAAATGCTGAAATCGACCGGAACTACGACATCCTCGCCGCGCATGTTCATGCGCAGGGCCGCAAGGTCACCTTTCACATGACTGTGCTGGGAACCGCCGGCGGGACGGTGCCGGAGGCCGCCGGTCAGCTCGCAGACGCGCCGGTCCAGTCCTATGTCTGGCCGACATCGCTTTCGCCGGAAGCCGTTGGCTTCCAAGGGGGAAAGGGCGTTCTGGCCCTGGTGGCGACCAGCCATCCCGATTTCGACGATACGCCGCTCTTCGATGAGAACGGTGATGGGGATGTCGCCAACGACGGTGCCGGGTGGCACTCGCACTGGGTGGTGCTGACGCCGAACGAAGCCTGCGGGGCAGGGGCGCTTTCCGTGCAGGATATTCCCGCAGGCGCGACGCCGCGGATGCCAGCCACATGGCCCGGCCTGCCGATCTATATCGACAGCCCTGGCTTCTCGCCGGTGCTTTCGGATCAGGAAATCACGATCAATGCGGCATTCGGCGACGAGGGTATCGCTGCGGGGCTGAAATACGACGGGGTGACATCGGCGCTCCGCGTCAACCAGTCGGTACACGCACCGCTGCTTTGCGTGGTCGATGTCCTCGACGTGGCCTCGGGTGACCTCAGCCTGCCGGGCGAAGTCGGCCGTTAAACAAAAAGCGCCGGAAATTCCGGCGCTTTTTCAAGGTTCTGGAAGTGTCCTCAGTTGAAGAGGCTCGAAACCGATTTTTCAAGAGCGGTGCGATTGATCGCTTCGCCGATAAGCGGGGCGATGGAAATCGTCCGGATGTTGGCTGCTGCCGTGATCGCCGCGGTCGGTTCGATCGAGTTGGTGATCACCAGTTCCTTCAGCTTGGAGGAGGTGACGCGTGCAACCGCACCGCCGGACAGAACACCATGGGTGATGTAGGCGGTCACCGACTGTGCGCCCTTCGCGAGCAACGCCTCGGCGGCGTTGCAGAGCGTGCCGCCACTGTCGACGATGTCGTCGACTAGGATACAGTCGTAGCCTTTCACATCACCGATGATGTTCATGACTTCCGATTCCCCGGGCTTGTCGCGGCGCTTGTCGACGATGGACAGCGGAGCCTCGATGCGCTTGGCCAGTGCCCGGGCGCGCACAACGCCGCCGACATCCGGAGACACCACCATGACATTGTCGGTGGCGTAGCGTTCCTTGATATCGCGCGTCATGACCGGCGCGGCGAACAGGTTGTCGGTCGGAATATCGAAAAAACCCTGGATCTGTCCGGCATGGAGATCCAGGGTCAAGACGCGGTCCGCACCGGCTTCGGTGATGAGGTTGGCCACCAGCTTCGCCGAAACCGGGGTTCGGCCGGAAGCCCGGCGGTCCTGTCGGGCGTAGCCGAAATAGGGAATGACCGCCGTGATGCGGCGGGCGGAGGAACGGCGCAGCGCATCGATGATGATGAGCAGCTCCATCAGGTGGTCGTTTGCAGGATAGCTGGTCGGCTGAACGACGAAGACGTCCTCACCGCGCACGTTTTCCTGGATTTCGACGAAGATTTCCTGGTCGGCAAACCGCCGGACCTGGCATTTGGCCAGAGGCACATCCAGATATTTGGAGATTTCCTCAGCCAGGGCTCGGTTGGAATTGCCCGCGACGATCTTCATGAGCCGCAAGTCCTTCTGGTGCGACGGCGAATTTGCGAGGGGCGACGTCCTGCAAACACGCTCAAAGGCCTAGGTCTTTTCAAGGTGCCGGGCGCCAGGGTGCTCGTGAGCGAGAACTCGTGGCAGGCGGCGGCGTTGTAACAATCAACCTTACGAACCACAACCGCCGTTATGGCTAGAACGCTGCTTTTTTTTATTTTTTGTGACGACCTGCCGAAATTACCGAGACAAGCGGTGATTATCGGTAGAGCCAGGCCCTGATTTCTACCATGGAACGGGTCGCGATGCGCGACAGCGTGCCCGCGCTGACCGAGCGCCAGGGATCCCCGGCGCTACCGCCTGTGTCTTCGGTGCCGGAGATTCGCTTCACCCTGCGTCCTGAGTCGTCGACGATGTCGAACACGTAAAAGACCGTGCCGTTGGACGGTTGTCCGGTTGCCGACAGGAAGCCGTTCACCCGGTAGGTCGCGGCCGCTCCCACCCGGCGAACCAGCGTGATGCCCTGCTTGCGGGCTTCAGCGCCGATCATTTCGGACAATTGGTCGGCAATGTTCCCCGGAGCGCCGGTAAAGGGCTCGAAGGCAAAGGTCACTTCCGCATCCTGGTCGGATTCGCTCGAGATCGCAGGCGTCGGCGCCGTGGTTGCGATCGGGGTCGGCGGCCGGGGCGAGGACTGGCAGGCCGCAAGAGCGCCGAGCAACACGATGCAGCCCACTACACGCAGGATTGAAAAGGAACTCTGGCTGAAAGTCTTGAGCATGAATGGGCCTGGCTATGTGGTCTGTATTCTGGTTCCGCGAACCGGATGCCCGCATTGCGGAAACCGTCCGGTCTGCAAAGTTGAACTGGTTTAGCCCGACTTGACCGGCAGGTCGAGAGGCAGGGTGGACAGGCACTCAGGTGCTCCCTCCGATGTCAGGTAGGTCTGTCCCAGCGTCATGGCCGTTCCGGTGATCGAATCCATCAGGATCATATGCATGAAGATCACCATATTCGGTTTCACTTGCGCCGGATTGGCCTTGTAGGCCATCGGCGTGTCCATCCAGCTCGGCGTGAAGCGGGCACCCAGTGAATAACCGCAGGCGTTCAACCGGTGCGGCATCATGCCGTGCGCGTCCATGCGTTCCGCATGGGCGTCGAAGACGTCGCCGAAGGTCTTTCCCGGAACAAGCTGCGTTTCCACCGCCGCAAGCGCCTCGCGAGCCGCGAGGTACATTTCCTGGTGCCGGTCCGTCGGTGTGCCGACCACGACCGTGCGCATCAGCGCGGCATGATAGCGCCGGTAGGCGCCTGCCCATTCCAGGGTGATCTGGTCCTGGGCGTCGAGAATGCGCCGGCCCGCCTTGTAGCGGCACAGCAGCGCGTCGGCGCCGGAGCCGATAATGAATTCGTTGCCGGGGTAGTCGCCGCCGCCCTCGAAGATGGCGCCCTGCATGGCCGCCAGAATGCGCCCCTCGTCGGCTCCCGGGCGGATTTCATCGAGGCCGGCGTGATAGGCAAGGTCGGCAAGCTCCGCCGCCTTGCGCACGTGGGCGATTTCCTCCGCGCTTTTGACCGCGCGCAGCTCCGGGATCAGTGTCGAGGCATCCGAAATGTCGGCGAAACTGGTGAGTTCCGCATTGAGCTGCAGCGCGATCCTGCCGGTCATGCCGTGGGTATCATACTCGACGCCGATCCGGCTGCCGAGCAGATCCATGTCGAAGAGCATGTCCTTGAGTTGCCCGACGGGGCTGGCGGAGCCCATGTCGATCCAGATGCGGATATCGGAAATGTTGGACGTGTGCTTTGCCTGGCGCTGGTCGGCGGAGCGGGTGAGGAGAACCTTTTCACCGCTCCTGGTCACGACAAGGCACTGGAAGAAACAGAAGCCGAAGGTGTCGTAACCCGTCAGCCAGTACATGCTTTCCTGGGCGAACAGCAGCATCGCGTCGAGCTTTTCCGCATCCATGGCGGCTTTTAGCCGGTCGAAGCGGCTCTCGAATTCTGCATCGGAAAAATGGAGTGCCATTGGCTGTCCTCACTTCAAGACTATTGCGCTGATCTGCCGGCCGTAGTCGGGCTCACGGCGATGGGTGGTCCGGCGGTAGGAGAAGAACCGGTCTTCGTCCGCATAGGTGCAGAGGCCGAGATCTGCCACCTTGCCGAGGTCGAGCCGGACGAGCCTCGACATGATGAAGGCGGGCAGGTCGAAGAGGAAATGCCCCTCTTTCCCGGAAAGGGCGAAAAACCGGCCGTAGTCCGGATCCTCTGCGAGGAAACGCTGGTGAAATTCCGGTCCCACCTCATAGGCTTGCTGCGAAATGGTCGGTCCCAGAACCGCAACGATGTTCGGCCTTGTCGCCCCGAGCGCCTCCATCGCGGCAACCGTGTTCTGCAGGATGCCGGACAGCGATCCCTTCCAGCCGGAATGCGCCGCGCCGATCACGCCGGCTTTGGGGTCGGCGAAGAGGACCGGTCCGCAGTCCGCCGTGGCGATGCCGAGAGCAAGGCCGCGCGTGGTCGTGACGAGGGCATCCGCCCTGCGGTCCGCGCCGTCATGAAACGGGGCACTGACGGTGATCACGTCCGGAGAATGAATCTGGTAGGGGGACACCAGCTGAGCGCCGGGAACGTCGAGTTCCCGCGAGACCCGGTTCCTGTTCTCGATCACCTTGTCCCGGTCATCGTCCGATCCGAGACCTATATTGAGACTGCCGTAGATCCCTTCCGAGACACCACCCCGCCGGGTGAAGAAGCCGTGCCGCACGCCGTCAAGCTTCAGGACGTCCGCTTCGATTTTCATGCAGGGTCTCCGGAATGGAAGGGGGGCGCCAGAAAGGACGGGATTCGATTGCGTCATCCGATCCTTGGTGAGTTCAGGACGCCGTGTCAAACGGCGGCAACGAAATTTGTTGGCCTGTCACGGCGAGAACCTTGAAGAGGTCGCCCATCTGGGCGGGAGCCGCCAAACGTTCGACCGCATCGCGGATCGCTTCTTGCTGCTTGTGCGATTTGCCGGTTCCGAGGGCTCCCGCCCGCTCCAGAAGGCCGGCCCGCAGCAGGAACTCGCCTTGTGTCAGTGGGGGGAGCGCCACGGCGCCACCCCTGACGGCCGCGGCCGCCAACGCCTCGAAATTCACATGCGCGGTCAGATCCGCTTCGCCCGGATGGGTCAGGACCTCGTCGAAACCGTGTTTATAAAGTGCCTGCAGTGTGTCTCCGGGGGCCGTTTTGAGATAGCCGTAGTCGATGAAGATGGCAGCGCCGCCGTGCTCGGCGATCCGCGCACCGATCTCCTCGGCGATGGCATTCGCCGCCGGCTGGGTTTCAAAGACAGTGCCTTCCGGGCTGGCGGCGAAAGCAGTCGGAACGGCGTCGTCGGCAAGCCGGGCCATGCCCGCGCCGAAACAAAGGTCGCCGCCGTCTGTAAGCCCGATTTGGCGCTCCCGCCATCCGTCCGCCGTCTTCACGAACTGATGGATCGGCAGGGCATCGAAAAACTCGTTGGCGACGACGATCAGCGGGCCGTCCGGGACATCCCTGAACGTGTTCCTGAACTCCGGCGTCAGCGGGGCATGTCTGAGCGTCTTCTTCTGAATGTCGCGGAGCCTCGGGCTCATTTCGACAAGGTTCAGCTGGGCGGCCTTGAGGAAATCGGGCCGGAGCACAGCCATGCGCAGAAGATCCGACATCAGCGTGCCTCGGCCCGGTCCGAGTTCCACCAGTTGAAAGCTGGCCGGTGCTCCGATCGCCTGATGGGCCGTCAGGCACACGGCCCCGACGAGCTCCCCGAACATCTGGCTGACTTCCGGGGCGGTGATGAAGTCGCCACTGGTGCCGAAGGGTTCGCGGGTCGTGTAGTAGCCCGCCTCCGGGTCGCCGAGGCAGACGGACATGAACTGGGCGACCGGCATCGGACCTTCGGCGGCAATCCGCGCCTTCAGCTTTTCCCTCAGGACAGTCACGGCGCGGCGGCCCCGGATTTGCGCGTGGCGGACCAGATCATGGCGGCGAGGCCGGCCGCAATCATCGGCAGGGACAGGGTAATTCCCATGGTCAGGAACCCGCTGAGGTAACCGATCTGCGCGTCGGGAACCCGGTAGAACTCGCCGACGGAGCGCAGGACGCCATAGCCGAAGGCAAAGGCACCCGCCAGGAAACCGCGCTTCTGCAGTAATGCGAACCGGTGGCTCAAGAGCCGCAAAACAAGGAACAGCACCACACCCTCCAGCGCGGCTTCATAGAGCTGGCTCGGATGCCGTGGGTCCGATCCGCCGTTCGGAAAAACGACGGCCCAGGGCACATCGGCCGGACGTCCCCAGAGTTCGGAATTGATGAAATTCGCGATCCGGCCGAAGAACAGCCCGATCGGCGCGGCACAGCCGGCGAGGTCGAACAGGGTCCAAAGCGGCACGCCGCGTTTCCACGCAAATACGATCATGGCGATCACCGTGCCGGTAAAGCCTCCATGGAACGACATGCCGCCGCTCCAGACCGCGAGTGCCTCTCCAGGGTGGGCAAGGTAGTAGGCCGGGTTATAGACCAGCACGTAGCCGAGACGGCCGCCCAGAATGATGCCGAGCGTGCCCCAGAGGACGAAGTCGTCGATTTCGAGCGGCGTTGGCCGGGTCTGGCCACCCCAGAGCCTTTCGTTGAGGACCAGCGAGCGCATGTAGCGCCATGCCAGGACGATGCCGACGATATAGGCAAGCGCGTACCAGCGCAGGGCAAAGGGCCCGAATTCGATAATGACCGGATCGATGGCCGGAAACGGCAGGACGAGCAAGGTCGGCACGGCAATTCCTTTGTAAGACGTGCGTCGGCAACGGATTGGCGCAACGCTTGCGCGATCCGGACCGATCCGTCAAGCCGTGCGGCCCGGCCCGATGTGGAGGGGCGGAGGTGCGGCGGATTTGGTTCTTGAAGTTCGAACCAAACGCTCATACCTGTCAGGCATAGATTTGTTCCTGCTCAAGGAGGGTCCGATGACCCAAGGCCCGAACCGGCTTCTCGATGAGTTCGCCAAGTTGATGACCGACGCCGCTGGCGTTGCCCAGGGTGCGCGCCGCGAAGTGGAAACCGCTTTCCGGGCTCAGGCCGAACGGTTCCTGTCCGACATGGACGTGGTCTCCCGCGAGGAACACGAAGCGGTCAAGGAAATGGCCGTGCGCGCGCTTGACCGGATCGACGCACTCGAATCGAGACTGGCAGCCCTGGAAAAGACCGAATCCGGTGACGCCGGAGAGGCTTAAGGCAACCGGTTGACGTGGAAGTGAATGATTTCTGTTAATTGTTCATGACGGATATACGACGCACGTACTTGGCAGAAATGCGTTGTTTTTGGGCAGGTTGATGAAAAATACCGCTGAGTCGTCCACAAGTTTCGGCTTTTTCGGTTCAAATCGTATGTATCCATTAAATCATTCCTGCTCATATACTGAGTGATAACAGGGATTCGTCGGAGCAAGACGGAACCGGTTCGCTTCGAAAGGGCCACCAAGGGACGCGTTTTGCTCCTCCGGCATGGGACATTCCCGGCGGCCCGCCCGGTTATCCTGATCGGGTACTCGGCCCCGGCTCGTAAGGGGAGTAGGCATCATGAGCCTCATCGAGATCGAACTCGAGCGACCTGGCAATCCCGTCGACATGATCGAGACTGTCGCCGCCTTGAACGACTGGGCCTTTGAGCGGTCGGACGAGGACGAGATCACCATCTCCCTGGAAGGCGGATGGTGCGACTATCACGTATCCTTCTCCTGGATGGAGGACGTCGAGGCCCTGCATCTGGCCTGCGCTTTCGACCTGAAGGTCACCGAACCCCGCAAGACCGAAGTCATCCGTCTGCTGGCTCTGGTCAATGAACAGCTCTGGATGGGGCACTTCGACCTCTGGCACAAGGAGAATGTCATCATGTTCCGCCAGTCGCTGTTGCTGGCGGGCGGTGCGGAGGCTTCGTCGGCTCAAATCGAAGCCATGCTGACAAATGCCCTTGAAAACTGCGAGCGTTTCTATCAAGCCTTTCAATTCGTCGTCTGGGCCGGTCACTCGGCCGCAGAGGCGATGAATACAGCTTTGTTCGAAACCGCAGGAGAAGCATGAGCTTTTCAAAAGAACGCCCCTTCCTTCTTGTCGGAGCCGGCAAGATGGGCGGGGCAATGTTGTCGGGCTGGATGGCCGAGGGCATCGATCCGGCAGCCATCACGGTCTGCGACCCGCGCCTGTCCGATGAAATGGAAGCGCTGCTGAAGCAGCACGGCGTCCGCCACGTCACCGCCGTCCCGGACGATCTGAGCGCCGGTATCGTCCTGATAGCAATCAAGCCGCAACTGATGGACCTGGTCCTGCCGGGCCTGAAATCCGCCGTGGCGCCGGACACGCTGGTCCTGTCGGTTGCGGCCGGAACGCCGATCTCCAAATTCGAAGCCGTTTTCGGAAGCGTACCGACCTGCCGCTGCATGCCGAACACGCCCGCCATGGTCAAACGCGGCATCACCGCCGTCTATCCGACAGCCATTGTCACCGAAGCTCAGAAGGCGGACGTGACGAAGCTCCTGTCGGCGGTCGGCAAGGTGATCTGGCTGGACAGTGAAGACCAGATCGACTTGGTGACTGGTATCAGCGGATCCGGGCCGGCCTATGTCTTCTATCTGGCGGAAGCCCTGAGCGAAGCCGGCAGAGAGGCTGGGCTTCCGGCGGCGCTTGCTCAGGAGCTTGCCATTGCCACGGTCTGCGGCGCCGGGGAGCTGATGCACCGGTCCGGCGAGCATCCGTCCGTATTGCGCCAGAACGTGACCAGCCCGAACGGCACAACGGCGGCAGCGCTCGAGGTGCTGATGGATGCCGAGGGCCTGCAGCCGGTGATGACAAAGGCGGTTGCGGCCGCCGTCAAACGGGCGCGGGAGCTGGCTGGCTAAGTCCTTTTCCAGAAAACCTGCGGCGGCACGTCACCCTTTTCGCCGCGGGTCCGGCTCCCTATGTTAGATGCAATGACATCTGGAGGCCGTCCCATGGTGACCGCAAAGACCAAGCAGAAGATCCTCAAGACATTTCTGGACCTGTTGTCGGATCATCCATACGAAGACGTCTCCCTGCCGCTCGTGGCCGAGCGGGCGGGTGTCAAGCTCTCCGATATGCGCGGCGCCTACGCTTCCAAGATTGATCTTGTCGCCGCCTTTGCCGAACTGATCGACACCAGCGTTCTGGACGGCAGGGACGAAGACATGGAAGACCAGCCGCCTCGCGACCGGTTGTTCGACGTGCTGATGTCGCGTATCGACGCGCTGGCGGAGTACAAGGAGGCCGTGCGGGCCCTGCATCGGGCCGCGCGGAAGGATCCTGCCCTGGCGCTCGATTTCAACTCCCTGGAAGTCCGCTCCCAGAAATGGATGCTGATCGCGGCCCGCATCGATCTTTCCGGAATGAAGGCGTCCGTGGTCGCACAGGGCCTCGCCATTGCCTTCGCCCGCGTGGTCGACGTTTGGCTGAACGAAACGGATGAGGGCATGCCCCGCACCATGGCCCGGCTCGACAAGGAACTGGAGAGAGGCTCAAGCTTCATGCGCCAGCTCGGAACGCTCGACAGCGTGGCCAGGGGCCTTCGGTCCTTCTTCCGGAACGCCTCCGACAGGCGCCGGGAGCGCGGAAGCCGGGGCGACGGGCACGAAGACGGGCCGCAGTCTTCTGGAGAAGCACCGGCGGGTGCCTGATTGCAACACCCTGTCCGGCAAATGAATTTCCCGTTCTGTCCATCCTTGCACTGCGCGAGCTAAGCCGCCATGGTCGCTCGCCTAGCAAGAGGATGATTTCGTGAGCGAACTGATCAGTTTTGACGATTTTCTGAAAGTGGACGTCCGGGTCGGCCGCATCGTCGAGGCCGAGGAATTTCCGGAAGCGCGCAAGCCCGCCTACAAGATGCGGATCGATTTCGGCCCGCAGATCGGCGTGAAGAGGACTTCCGCGCAGATCACCCGGCACTACACGCCCGAAACCCTTGTCGGCAAGCTGGTGATGGCCGTCGTCAACTTTCCGCCGCGCCAGATCGGCCCGGTCATGTCCGAGGTCCTGACCCTCGGCGTTCCGGACGAGGATGGCGAAGTGGTTCTGCTGACGCCCGACAAGGATGTGCCCATCGGCGGTCGGCTCTACTGAACGGGAATTCTCTGAGACGTTGCAATCTCAATCACCACTGTGCCTTCCCGGACGCAGCGCAGCGAAGATCCGGGATCGCACAACTGCAGGACAGCGACATTGGAGCCGCAACGGTGAATATCTCCGGTCAATAGGTCCCGGCTCGCTCTACGCTTGGCCGGGACGGCGAACTCTTCTTGAAATCTCGAGTGACCAGGGGCCGGGACAGTTTGTCGGACTGCGACAGAACAGAATGGCCGCATGGCGCTAGGACTGCAGGCCTCTGGCAAGGCGGTTCTGGCGTTCGAGCAC
>JBNKGB010000116.1:0-13007 GCA_050289605.1 Roseibium sp.
GCCGCCGCCGGCAAGGGAGCGGGAAAATGCTCAAACGAGTGGTTATCGCAACTGACGGATCCGAACATGCCAAAAAAGCCGTCGCCTTCGGCTCCGACATAGCCGCCAAATACGGCGCCGAAGTCGTCCTAGTCCACGTCCTGCTACGGGATCACCTGTCCGAGGCCATGCGAGACTTCGCGGAAGTTGAATATCACGTGGAAAGCAGGACGATGGCCGAGGTGATCGACGCAATTCCGGACGCGAGATATCCTCTGGTCCGCATGATACCGAAAGACGCGGCAAGCCCGGCAGAGGCGCTGCAGGCGGTGGCCGAATTCGTCCTGAACGAAGCGGAAGACATCGCGCGCGAACATGGCGTCACCAGGCTCAGCCGCAGAACGGAACACGGCAACCCCGCCGCGCGCATTCTCGAGGTCGCCGAAGACGTGGGCGCCGACATGATCGTGACCGGCGCGCGCGGATTGTCCGACGTCAAGGCCCTGATGGTCGGTAGCGTGTCGCACCGCCTGACCAACACCGCACCGATGACCTGCGTCACCGTCCGGTAATCCGGTCTTCGAGGGCTCGGGAGTTCGGGCCGCAACGCGGACAAAACGGATCCGCGGCGTTGAAACCGGCGATCTGTCGCCTGAGGGCCTGGCTTGCGGAGAGCCCGGATCAGGAGGAGAGGCCAGAAGGAGAGAAGATGATGACCACCGGACCCCTGCTGCGAAAGACCGGTTTCGCGGACATCTGCAACGCCTGTTTGCTGAACCAGGGCAATCCCTTCGCCTTTGTCGGCGGCATCCAGGTCGGCTTTGCCAAAGCGATGCTCGAGGGACAGATCGAACTGCTCGATTTTCTGAAAACGCGCTACGGCAAGGATATCCGTTACCTTGACGATCTGGCGAAGACGCAGAACCCTTCCGAGCTTCTTCTCACGGCCTCCGCATTTCTTCAGGAAGCCCTCGACGACTATTCGCGCGAAATGGTCAAGGTTTCCAGCTATGGCCCGCGGCTGGCGACGGATGCCGCCGCCAAGGTCCAGAAGCAGACCGAAGACCTTGCCAATGAAATCAGGACGATCACTTCGGTCGCTGCGTGAGCCCGGGCTGCCAAAGTCAGCCTACACTTCGAAAATCAGTGAGAGACCGACGTGAAACAAACGTTCAGTGAGCAACCCGCCGGGATTTCCACGGCGGCCACCGGCTGCGGGCTCCCCGCGCTTCCCGGAGACACGGGCGAGTCCGACGACGAATTCTATCGGATCGCCGACCGCCTGCATTATGCGGCGATTGCTTCCGTCACCCTTGGCATTTCGCCGATCAGCCTGCTGCAGGCCTGGCAGGACTGGGCTCTGCATCTCTCGATCTCTCCGGGCAAGCAGCAGCAGATCGCCAGGAAATACCTCCGTAAGCAGATACGTCTCGCCACCTATGTCGCCGAGTGCTTGCTGGCGGGCGAAAAGGCAGGGTGCTGCATCGAGCCGCTGCCGCAGGACCATCGCTTCACGGCGGATGCCTGGAAGAAGTTCCCGTTCAATTTCTATGCGCAGTCCTTCCTGCTCTCGCAGCAGTGGTGGCACAACGTGACGACGGGCGTCAGCGGCGTCACCGCGCAACACGAAAGACTGGTCGCCTTTTATACAAGGCAGATACTGGACATGGTGTCCCCCGGCAATTTCGTGGCCTTCAACCCGGAAGTCCTTGAGGCAACGGTGCGGGAAGGCGGCGCGAATTTCATGCGCGGTCTCGGTTATATGGCCGGCGATGCGATGAAGGCCATGCACGCGCCGCAAACCGAGCCGCCGGCGTATGAGCCGGGCCGCAACGTCGCGGTCACGCCGGGCAAGGTGGTCTTTCGCAACGACCTCATCGAACTGATCCAGTACGAACCGGCAACCGACATCGTCCATGCCGAACCGGTCCTGATCGTTCCCGCCTGGATCATGAAGTACTACATCCTGGATCTGTCGCCGGAAAACTCCCTGATCCGCTACCTGGTCGGCCAGGGGTTCACGGTCTTCTGCATTTCCTGGGTCAATCCGGACGAACGCCATCGGGACATCGGGCTTGAAGACTATGTGAACCTCGGTGTCATGGCCGCCCTCGATGGCGTCGAAGCCATCAGCGGCTCGCACCATATCCATGCGGCCGGGTACTGCCTCGGCGGCACGCTTCTGGCCATGGCGGCGGCAGCCATGGCCCGGGACGGCGACAACCGGCTCAAGACGCAGACCATGCTCGCCGCGCAGGTGGATTTCAACGAGCCGGGCGAACTCGGTCTCTTCATCGATGAAAGCCAGCTTTCCTTCCTTGAAGACGTGATGTGGCAGAAAGGCTATCTGGACCAATGGCAGATGGCCGGAGCCTTTCAGATGCTCCATTCGCAGGATCTCGTCTGGTCCCGTATGGTGCGGGAATATCTGCTCGGCCGCCGGAACGTCCCCAATGACCTGATGGCCTGGAACGCCGATGCCACACGCATGCCCTACCGCATGCACGCGGACTATCTGCGCCAGCTCTATCTCAACAACGATCTGTCCCGGGGGCGGTTCAAGGTCGGAGGCCACGAGGTCCATCTGGAGGACATCCGTGTCCCCGTCTTCGCCGTCGGCACCACCACCGATCATGTGGCTCCATGGAAGTCGGTTTTCAAACTGCTGCATCTCTACGACACAAATGTGGACTTCGTCCTGACATCGGGCGGCCACAATGCCGGCATCGTCTCGGAGCCCGGACACAAGCACAGAAGCTTCCGCAAGCTCGCCTACAGGCATGGCGACCCGCATCCGAATGCGAGCGAATGGGAGCAATCCGCACAAGAGCAGGACGGGTCCTGGTGGCCTGAATGGGCCAACTGGCTGAAGCGGAATTCCTCCGGATCCGTCGCCGCCAGACCGGCCGGAAAGCCGGAGAAGGGCTATCCTTCCCTCGGGAATGCACCCGGCACCTATGTGAGGATGAAATAGGCCGGAGCCTGCCGGGCCATCGGCGTATCCTGAATGCGGGCAAAAGGCCGGGACACCGCTGTGGCTCCCCGGGACCGGACGGGAAGACCTGGCCGGGTCAATAATTGGACAGAAAGAGATTTGAGCCGAAGCGGTGCTGCACGGTCAGGCCGTAGCGTTCCCGGGCGATGCCTTCGAATTCGGGATTGCCGAGGACTTCGACCAGCAGCCGGACCCGGTTGTTCCTCAAGGTCTCCTGCATGCCCGCCAGGGCTTCGGTTTCGTGCCCCTCCACGTCCATCTTGATGAAAATGGACTGGTCCGAAACGGGCATGAAGGTGTCGAGGCGGCGGATGAGGCATTCCTGCCGGTCGCTATAGGTCCATTTTTCCGACATGCGGTCCGGCGACAGGCTGGAGACGTCGGTCGCTCGCGGGTCGATCGACAGGTGACCGTGCCGGTCCTCGTTGCTGACCGCGATGTTCCAGGTTCGGATCTGGTGGTGGAAATCGTTGAGCGTGACGTTGGCCGCCAGAATGCCGAAGACCTTCCGGTTCGGCTCGAAAGCCTCGATCCTCCGGGCGCCGGCCCGCGCGGCCAGCAGGGAATATCCGCCCCAGTTGGCGCCGATGTCGAAAAATACGTCGGCGGGTTCCTGTTTCAGCGAAGCTTTGACGAGATCGTATTCGCCGTATTCATACTCGTACCCGGCCCAGATTTCCCTGGACGTCGGCTCGCTCATGTCGAGCAGCATCCGGTTGTGATAATAGTGCCTGTGCAAACGGAAACGGCGGGACCGCTTGGCAATGGATTTCAGGAAGCGCAGATAGCGCGCCTTGAAGTAATTCATGAACGACTGTGCCCCCCGGCAACTCGACCTGATCAGGTTGGATACCCGCCGGGAGAAAAAATGCAAGTCTTCGTTGAGGAAAATAAGTCTATATACCTCACCCCACCCAGCAGGTGGCGAAGAAGCCGTTCTTTTCCTGGTCCTTGCCGATGGAGCGCCTCGTCTTGAAGCCGATGAGCCCGTCGGCGCCGCCGACGTCGTGGCCGAGGCTCTCCAGTCGCTGCTGCAGGGTGCGCACGGCGCCGCGCGTCGTTTCCTTCATCGGTTTCCAGTCTCCGGCAAAGCCCTTGTTGCTGCCGTAGCGGTCCGCCAGGTGACCGACGAAGAGCGCGTAGGTGTCGCTCTCGTTGTAGTCCTTGAGGACATAGAAGTTTTCCGTGGCGATGAAGGCCGGGCCGTAGCGGCCCGCGGGCAGCAGGATGTTGCCGGGCCGGTTCAATTCGTTCGCCGGGAAGGGCTTGCCGCTGACCCGCTTGACGCCTTCCTGGACGAAGGCGGAAATCGGCAGCCGGTTGTCCGGCCCCTCGCGGGTGCAGGAGACGGTGTCGGGCAGGACCACTTCATAGCCCCAGTCGCGGCCCGTCACCCAGCCGTGGGCGGAGAGATAGTGGGCGATGGAGGCCATGGTGTCGGCATCCGAGGACCAGATGTTGCGCTTGCCGTCGCCGTCGAAATCGACCGCGTATTTCCAGAAGGAGGACGGCAGGAACTGCGGTTCGCCCATGGCCCCGCCCCAGGAGCTTTTCATCGCCTTTCGGGAAACGTCGCCGTTCTGCAGGATTTTCAGGGCCGCGATCAGCTCGGCCTTGAAGACCTCCGGCCGCTGTCCCATGAAGGCCTGGGTGGCGAGAACCCGGACCGCGTCAAAGGGGATCTTTGCACTGCCGTAGCCCGATTCCCTTGCCCAGATGGCCAGGATGATGCGCCGGGGCACGCCGTATTTCGCCTCGATCCTGTCGAGGGTGGCGGCGTGTTGCTGCATGAGACTGCGTCCGCGCGGCACAAGGGCGTTGAACTGGCTGTCGCGGAAATAGCGGGCCGGGGACTTGAACTCGGCCTGGAAATTGATCTTGGGCGGCGCGCCCTTGCCGCCCGGGCCGACGAGGTCGGGCAGGGAGGTGTCCGGGGTGAGGCCCTTGAGCTCCCGGTCGAGCGTCGCCTGGCTGATGCCCGCCTGCCGCGCGGCGGGGGCGATCTCCGACGTCAGGAACTGCCGGAACTCGGCATCATATTGTCCCGCCCGGGCCGGGAGCAAAGAGAAGGCAAGGACGGTCAAAAGGGCAGGGACTAGGCTCGGCAGGCGGCGGATCACAATGGGCTCCTGGGTCTGAACGGTGCGGGCAGCCTAGCATGAACCGCTATCCGAGCCGACCGGTGTCAGAGTTCTGTCCAGCGCAAATGCCGGCCGCTCTGGTCCATCAGCCAGTGCTTTTCGAAGCGGTACCAGCTGCCGCCGCGCCGCTGGTCGTAATGCCTGGAAATCGGGGCGGCCATCAGGTGGCACATCAGCAGCGTGCCGACACCGCCATGTCCGGCAAAGAGCACGGGATCATCGTCAGGGATGTGCCGCAGCGCGCTTTTGACGCCGTTGACGATCCGGTCCAGCGCGTCGATGGCCCGCTCCCAGCCACGCACGGAGACGAAGGGCTCGGCAAAGAAGGCGTCGGCGGTTTTCTCGAATTCCTCCGGCGGCAGAAAGCCCGTGGCGCTGCGGTCGTTCTCGTTGAGGAAGGTCAGGGCGCGATGAAAGACATTGCGGCGGGCGGCGAAGACCTGCGCGGTTTCGACGGCCTTCCGCTCTGCACTCGAAACCACCTGCCGGATGTCTTTTGCAAAGGGCAGCATGGCGGCCCGGGCGGCCCGCTCCCGTCCGAGCTCCGACAGGCCCCAGTCCGGCACCGGTCTGTCCGGATCGATCCGGACTTCGGGATGCGTCAGGTAAACGCACCAGGTCATCAGATCCTACCGTCCAGCCAGCCGGAAATGAGCTCATGGGCGATCGAGATCGACGGCGGGATCCTGTGTCCCTCCGGGTGGGTGCCGGCCAGCATCTGCCTGACCTCTTCGCGGTCGCACCACTTGCAGTCCTCCAGTTCGTCGTCCTCGATGCTGATCCGGGTGGAGATCGCGGTGCCGACGCAGCCAAGCATCAGGTTTGCGGGGAAGGGCCATGGCTGGTTGGAGATCAGCCTGACGTCCCCGACACTGATGCCGGATTCCTCCAGGGTCTCGCGCCGGACCGCCTGTTCGATGGTTTCGCCCGGCTCCATGAAACCGGCAAGCGTCGTGTAGATGCCCTCCGCCAGCCGGGAAGGGCGGCCGAGCAGGGCGCGGTCGCCGTCGGTGATCAGCATGATCACGCAAGGGTCGGTGCGCGGGAAATGCTGGCCCTCGCAGGAGGGGCAGTCTCGCCGGTAACCGGCTTCCGCCATCCGGGTTTTATGACCGCAGCGGGAGCAGAACCTGTGACTCTGATGCCAGTGGATGAGCGCGCGCGCCTGGGCCATCGGCCCGAGATCCGCCTCCGGCAGCAGCTTCTGCAGGGCAAGGGTCCTGAGGTCGATCAGCTTGAGGTCCAGCCGTTCGGCCAGCTCTTCGTCGCTGCGCTCGAGCGCGCCCGCAAACAGCGCCTGGCCGTTTTCTGGCCGGACGCCGAGGAACACCAGTTCATCGCGCTCCACGCCGAGGTCCAGTGCCCGCCCCGCCTCGTGTCCGATCGCGAGCGGCTCTCCGGCGGGCAATACCAGGGTTCGGGCGGTGGACAGCACAACCCGCGTGTCCGGCTTTTCGAATAGCCCCAAGACGAAGGCCTTGTCGCCGCGCCGTGTTGATTGCCGGTCGAGGGAATTGCCGAGAAAGCTCATCTCCATGGCCTGGAGACCTGCTGAAGAGGCGTGCATATTTTTGTCCTTGGAATGCGATTGGCGGGCAATGAATTGACCGAGACCCTAGAGCAACGCGGTTTTCAGGGGAACCACATGCAGGGGCCGGGACCGATCAAATCTCAATGCAGAATAATTCAGTCTTCCGACAGGGCGTCCCGAAGCTGTTCGATCAGGTGTTCAGCCTTTTCATGGTCATAGGTTTTGGCCGGGACGACGCCCCAGACGGGGCCGGGCCAGGCGGCGTCGTCGCGGAAGCGGGCAATGACGTGAACATGCAGCTGGGAAACCTGGTTGCCGAGGGCGCCGACATTCAGCTTCTCGCAATCGGAAACCTCCCGAAGAACGGTGCTTGCCTGCACGATCTCGCGCATCAGCTGCAGCTGGTCGGCCTCGTCGAGATCGATGACCTCGACAAGATCCGATTTGCGCGGAACCAGCAGGAGCCAGGGATAGTTGGCGTCCTTCATCAGGCGCAAGCTGCAAAGAGGCAGGTCGGCCACGAAATAGCTGTCGCCTTCAAGGCGAGGGTTGAGCGCGAAGGATGTCATGGGCTGGCTCCACTCAAATCTTACCAGAGGCTACACGGTTCGCCCTCGCTTTGGCGAGCAGGATTTCCCGTCTGGCAAAAAACCTTCGCCGCCCCCTTGCCAACCCCCTGGGGGCTTCTGATATAAGGCCTTCGGGAGGTTGGTGGTGGACGAGCCACTCGCCAACCGGGTCAGGTCCGGAAGGAAGCAGCCCTAACGAGCCTCGGCACGGGTCGCCGTGCCAGCCTCCCACCTTCATCAGTCTGGAATACGACTTGGCGAGCACCCCGGCCCTCCGCGGTGCTTTTTTGTTTTGTTCGACCCGCACATCGACATTCCTGATTGACAAAATGTTACTTTGGTACCAAGTTACCAAGATGGCAAAGTCAATCGAACGGATTCAAACGGGCGTGCGCCTGGAAAAGCGGCTTTTGAAGGTCCTTAAGGGACTGGCGGAGCATCTGGATCTTTCGCTCGGCGACCTGATCGAGGGCATGACGCTGCATGCCTTCGAAAACAAGCCGCCGTTTTCCGAAGAGACGCTTGAGAAAATCCGCCAATTGAAGAGCGTCTACGACCTCGATCTCGATGCTTCCGACAGCCACAGGCTTAAGGAGGGGGATGATGACGTTGTCTGAAACCTATCGCGACATGGCGGATCGGTTCGAAGCCGAAAGCCTCGATGCGCGCGGCTTTACCCATGTCGATCACATCGGCGTCGCCTGTCAGATGCTGCAGCGCTACGAGTTTCTGGAGGCGGCCCATCGCTTCAGCGCTAGCCTGCGCGCCATTGCCGCGAAAGCGGGTGCGGCGGAAAAGTTCAACGCCACGATCACGCTCGCGTTTCTCAGTCTTCTTTCCGAACGCATGGCAAATACGCCCCATGCGAGCTTCGGCGAGTTCCTGGAAAAGAACCCGGACCTCACGTCCAGATCCCTGATGGAAACCTGGTATTCGCCCGAAAGGCTTGGCTCGAAAAAGGCACGGGAAACATTCCTGATGCCGGACAGGTTTTCCAGCTGAACAAAGCATCGCAGGGTGCATCCGGCGGTATCCCCATCCACACACAGAAAAACTTTCAAAAGCCCGTCCCACTTTCTGAAAAAATCGCTATGGTGCGCTCATGGATGAGACAGGCTTTTCCGATAATGGCGACAGCGGCGCGCCGGGTTTGATGGTGGATCAGGGCGCGGCCAAGCCGGCCCGCGACGACGGGGCCTATCGGGTTCTGGCGCGCAAGTACCGGCCGAAAACCTTCGAGGATCTGGTCGGCCAGGAGCCGATGGTGCAGACGCTGGAAAACGCGTTCGAGACCGGGCGCATTGCCCAGGCCTGGATGCTGACCGGTGTGCGCGGGGTCGGCAAGACCACCACCGCCCGGATCCTGGCGCGCGGTCTCAATTACGAGGTGCCCGGTGTCGCCGACAAGCCGACGGTGAAACTGACCCAGGAAGGCACGCACTGCAAGGCGATCATGGAAGGCCGCCATGTCGACGTCATCGAGATGGACGCCGCCTCCCATACCGGCATCAACGACATCCGCGAGATCATCGACGCGGCGCGCTACCGCCCGGCGACGGCGCGCTACAAGGTCTACATCATCGACGAAGTGCACATGCTCTCGAACGCGGCCTTCAACGGTCTTCTGAAGACCCTGGAAGAGCCGCCGGAACATGTGAAGTTCATCTTCGCGACCACGGAAATCCGCAAGGTTCCGATCACGGTTCTCTCCCGCTGCCAGCGCTTCGACCTGCGCCGCATCGAGCAGTCCAAGCTCACCGGCCTGCTGCGGCGGATCTCGGATGCGGAAAATATCCGGATCTCCGACGAGGCTCTGATGCTGATCGCCCGAGCGGGCGAGGGCTCGGCGCGCGATTCGCTCTCCCTGCTCGACCAGGCCATGGCCCATGGGGCCGGAGCCATCGAGGCGGACGACCTGCGCCAGATGCTGGGTCTCGCCGACCGGGCTCGGGTGATCGATCTCTTCGGCCACATCATGGCCGGCAGAATTGAGGAAGCGCTCGGTGAGCTTCAGACGCAGTACGAGGTCGGGGCCGACCCGGCGGTCGTCCTGACGGATCTTGCCGATTTCACGCACCTTGTGACCCGCATGAAGGTCGCCCCGAAATCGGCGGAGGAAGCCTCGGTCACCGAGGCGGAACGCAGCCGCGGCCGGGAATTCGCGGAAAAGATCTCCGTCCGCCTGCTGTCGCGGGCCTGGCAGATCCTTCTCGCCGGCGTCCAGGAAGTTCATGCGTCGTCGAAACCGCTGGCGGCTGCCGACATGGTCCTGGTCCGCCTTGCCTATGCGGCCGATCTGCCCGATCCGGGCGACCTGATGGAAAAGATCAGGAGCGGCCAGAACCCCTTCGGCGGCGGCATGCCGTCGGGCGGTGGCGGCGCAGCACCTTCCGGCGGCGGTGGCGCGCAGGCCATGGCGGTCGGCATGCCGATGTCGTCGGGCGCTTCAGGAAACGGGCCGACCATGCAGGCCGGACGGCCGCAGCTTTCCGCCATCCAGGGCGGATTACCGAGCCCGCAGGTCTCGCCGCAAGCTGCTCCCCAGCCGGAGGCTCCGGCCCAGCCGGCCTATAATCTGCGCAATCTTCACGACTGCGTCGCGCTGGCGTCGGAAAAGCGCGATATTCCGATGAAGGTCGCAATCCAGCGGCAGATGCGTCTGGTCAAGTTCGAACCGGGCAAGATCGAGATCCAGCCGACGGACGACGCGCCCGCCGACATCGCCGGCGAATTCGGCCGAAAGCTGACGGAATGGACCGGCCAGCGCTGGTTCGTCGCCGTCTCGCGCACGCCCGGCCGTCCCACGATCCATGAGGAGCAGGAGGCCAACCAGCAGCAGCTTCTGTCCGACGCCAAGTCGCATCCGACCGTTGCCGCGCTGCTGTCGACGTTCCCCGGCGCAAAGGTGGTCGACGTGAAGGTGCAGGTCAGCGAGGAAGACGAGGCGGCCCTGGCGGACCCGATGGTGAGCGACCCCCTCCTGAACGAGGCCCTTGGCGACGACGAAGACGATTGATCGGCGCGCCTTGTTCTTTTAAACGCTAATCCCAAATGTTGAAGCGTCCGCTGAGCGCGGGGCGAGAGGTTCTGGAAGGAGCAAATCCATGGATTTCCTCAAGATGATGAAGCAGGCAAAGCAGATGCAGGAGCAGATGGGCTCGCTGCAGGAGCAGATTGTCGAAATCGAGGTCGAAGGCTCGGCCGGGGGCGGTCTTGTGAAGCTCAGGCTCAACGGCAAGGGTGATCTGAAGGGCCTGAAAATCGACCCGTCTCTCCTGAAGGAAGAAGAAGGCGAGATCCTGGAAGACCTGATTGTCGCCGCCCACACGGAAGCGCGGGCGAAGGTCGAGCAGGCGATCCAGGAAAAGACCCAGGAACTGATGGGCGGCCTCGGACTGCCCGCCGGCATGAAACTGCCGTTCTAGGGTTCCGGTCGGGCAGGCGGCTGATGGCGCAGAAAAACGTTGCGGGACCGGAAATCGAGCGGCTGATCCAGCTCCTGGCGAAGTTGCCGGGCCTCGGTCCGCGGTCCGCAAGACGTGCCGCGCTCCATCTCATCAAGAAAAAGGATCAGCTGCTGGTGCCGATGGCCGAGGCGATGGGCGTCGCGGTCAGGGAAATCGGCGTCTGCTCCACCTGCGGCACGGTCGACACCTCCGATCCCTGCACCATCTGCAGCGACCCGAAGCGCGACCAGAGCGTTCTGGTCGTGGTCGAGGATGTCGCCGATCTCTGGGCGCTGGAACGCGCCGGCGCAATCAATGCCCGTTATCACGTGCTCGGCGGCAACCTGTCGCCGCTCGACGGTATCGGTCCGGAAGACCTGAACCTTGCCTCGCTCGTCGAGCGTTGCAGCTCCGAAGGCTTTTCGGAGATCATCCTGGCGATCAACGCCACCGTCGAGGGCCAGACGACGGCCCACTACATCATGGACCAGCTCGCCCCCCTCGGCGTCAACGTCACCCGTCTCGCCCATGGCGTGCCGGTCGGCGGGGAACTGGATTATCTCGACGAGGGAACCCTTGCACAGGCGCTGAAGGCGCGGACGCGGTTTTGAAATAACGGCCGAGTCCAAGCTTTCAACTACTCCTTACCTGGAGATTGTCATCCCGGACGCAGCGAAGCGGAGATCCGGGATCCAATAACCACAGTGTGACATTGAGTGGCAGGCTTTTGCGTTTGCTGGATCCCTGTCTTCGCAGGGACGACAAATATCCAGGGGCGAGTGCGGCTCGATTCATTTCTCGAACAGAAACCCGCCACAAAACAAATCCCCCGGCATCCGGAAGATCTGGCGGCTGATCGAAAAACCAGCCTTTTCGCCCATTGCGATCCACGTTTCCGGCGTTTCCGGGAAATCATAGGTGCGGATGTGGTCCCAGATGTGGTCGAATTCCTCGTCTGACAGTACGGCGAAGCGCTTTTTGAGTTCGTGGTGCCAGCGGCCGGTATAGTTCTCTCGGATTTCGCCGGGGGCGTTGACCGGTTCCACGCAGACGAAGATCCCGCCGGGCTTCAGTGCCTGCCGGATCGACGCCAGCATTTCCTGCTTCTGTTCCCTTTGCAGGTGGTGGATGGAAAAGCCGCACCAGATCATGTCGGCGCTTTCCGGCCGGCGGGCAATGCCGGCCACCATGTCTTCTTCATCGAGATCCACCTCGTAGGGCACATCCTTCATGATTTCCGCCCCGCATTGAAGAGCTGGCCTTGAAAGATCCAGTCCCTCGTAGCGAGCGACTTTGGTTCCCTCCAGCACCGTATGGGCGAGACTGCTGTCGCCGCAGGCAAGGTCGATGAAGCTGAAGGGACGGTCGAAATGCGTGTCGATCAGTTTGCGCAGGAGAGCCGCTATTTCCCTGTGGTTCATGGAATTGGATTGCACCAGCTTGCTGTAAATACCCCATTCGAACTGGAAGATTTCCAGTGCTTCCGTGTCCAGGATTTTGGAAGGATCGGCATCCGCTTTGAAATGGAGGTGCAGCATGGAAATCTCCGGGTCGGTCCGCAAAAGGTCTGCGGTCGTGGGGGCTGGAGACAGGCTAGTTGCAGACATGCCTCGTCACAACAGGTAGCTTCCACCGGCGGCGCTCCCTTGTGTCAGAAGCCGGGATTTCCTATGTGCAGGCAGTCCGTCACAGAACTTGAAGGGATTCCATGTTCCAGGCTGCCACCCGTGCCATGTCCCAGGTTTTTGAACAGCCCTTCCGGGCGATCTTCTGGAAAATGCTTGGCTTTACGCTCGCCGTTCTCCTGGTGATCTGGGTTGTCCTGCAGGGTGTTGTCAGCCACTTCCTGGGTGTTGCGGCAACCGAATGGGGCGACGGCAGCAGCTGGATCAACTGGGCAGAATGGGCGGTCTCGATCCTGACCGGCATCGGTGCCGTCTTCGCGCTCGGCTTCCTGATTGCACCAATCTCGGCGCTCTTTGCCGGCCTTTTTCAGGATGACATCGCCGATATCGTGGAAGTGCGCGACTATCCGGGCGACCAGCCAGGCAAGGCCTTGCCCATCGCGCAGTCCGTCGGCCAGGCGATCAAGTTCACCGGTGTCGTCATTCTCGGCAACCTGTTTGCCTTGCTGCTGCTGCTCATTCCGGGCATCAATTTGATCGCCTTCTTTGTGGTCAACGGCTATCTGCTCGGCCGCGAGTTCTTCGAGTTCGCCGCCATGCGTTTCCTGCCGCCCGCCGAAGCCAAGGCCTTCCGCAAGGCGAATAACGGCAGCAGCTTCGTTGCGGGTTTCATCATCGCGGTGATCATGTCGGTGCCGTTCCTCAACCTGCTGAGCCCCGT
>JBNKGB010000117.1:0-13009 GCA_050289605.1 Roseibium sp.
GGTCGGTCTTGGCCAGAAAGCCGCAGGCTCCGGCAAAATCCCGTACCCGGCGCGGGTTGACCACGCAAACATGCAGCCCCTGCCGCTGCAACGCCCGGGCGGCCTTGCGCTCATAGCCGCCGCTTGCCTCCATGACGAGGCGCGCAACTCGCCACGCAGACAGCCACGAACCAAGCTCCGACCAACCGGAAGGATCATTGGCAAACCGGGCTCTCATGTCGCCCGGCCGGACATGAACGTCCAACGCCGCTTTCGACACATCAATCCCAACAAAGAAGTCTGTCTCGTCCATCTGTCCCTGCCTTATCTACGCACTCTTGCGCGAGCAACCATTCGGGATAAGTTGGAAAGCGGGACCGGGAGCCTTGCTTCGATCGGACTGGACAGGTGCCGAGGATGGTACGGTCTCCGGCCCGCTTGGGAGGGCGATCAAATGCCCTCCCAAGACCAATCTACGAAATTCTAAACAGATAAGGATGGGCCGCTTGTTCCGGATAGACGGCGCGGCGAGGGCATTCACTCCTCAACCGAATCTGCCCCCTTCGGCCGTCCGATCGAGGCCTGCAACTCTTGCTTCAGCCATTCCCCAAAGGCCTGTTTTGCCTTTGTCCGCGGTGCGTTCCGGCCACTGATGAGCCAGTAGGAGCTGCCTGTGGCGGGGCGCTCGGGGAAAGGGGAGACCAGCTGTCCGGACTGGACCGCGTAAACGGCAAGGGTTTCCCAGGCCAGGAATACGCCCTGGCCGGCAATCGCCGCGTCGAGACAGAGCGAGCCGTCGGAAAAGGTTGGGCCGTCCTTGAGGATGCTTTCGTCGAGGCCGAAGAGTTCGAGCCACGGCTTCCAGGCAAACCGCTGACCCTGGTCGCGAATGATGGGCAACTTGCCGATATCCCTCGGCTCCCTGATCTTTTCGGCAAGCGCCGGGCTGCAGACCGGAAAGACGCGCTGGTTGAGCAGCTTCTCTGCAATCAGGCCCGGATATGGGCCCGGTCCGACCCGGATGCACAGGTCTACGTCGCTCGTGTCCGGGTCCACCAGATCGACGGTTGCTTCCACCCGTACCCGGATGCCGGGATGGGCCTTGTTGAAGTTCTTCAGGTGCCAGACCAGCCATTTGCCGGCGAAGACAGGCGCAACGGAAATGGTGAGCGCACCCTCCCGGCCCCGCTGCGTCGTGGCGACGGCCGTCGAAAGCGACGACATGGCGGAGGTCAGATGCGGCTGCATGGCCAGCATGTGAGCCGTCGGCAGAAGCGCCCGGTTCTGCCGTTCGAATAGCTGCACGCCGAGCTGGGCTTCCGTCTTCTGGACTTGCTGGCTGACGGCACCGACCGTCACGCCCAGTTCCTCGGCGGCCTTCTTGATCGATCCGAGCCGAGCGACGGCTTCCACGGCCCGAAGGCCGGAAAGGTGTATGAGGTTCAGGTTTTTCATTTTAGAAAAACTAAATCGAACTGCAGAAGAAGTCGATTTTTTTATGGAGTAGCCACGTCTATATGTGAAGTCGAGCTAAATTCAAGAATAAGGATTTGGCCATGAAAAAAACAACAATAAGGAAAATGAAACTCATGTTGAAACTGTTCATGCGCCGTCAGATGACCGCCAGACCGGCCGGCAGCTACGACCGGCGGGACCCGCTGGCCCATCCGGCCATCGTTCGCATGTCGCCGCGCGAGTTGGCAGACCTGCCGTTCAATCGGCGCTAACGGCTCCGACCGGCGGCGACGCCGGTCCTGCAATTCCTTCTGATCGACCACCTGCAAGGAAGTTGGCCGATTGGATCCGGACCCGGAAAACTCAGAAAACGGCGCTCCGGCCCTTGGGCCGGGCGCCGTTTCTGGTTTTGGTACTCGGCTGGATACCTTTGAAGACGCAAGAAAACTTGCCGAACTGAAGCTGTTCCAAAAAAATGCCGCGCAAACGCGGTTATCCCGGGCTTGACCCGGGATCCAATCCAGCTAGCCGTGCAAATGGAATTCAAGGCTTTTCCGGTGCGCTTCCGCTTGTAACGTGCTCACTTCCGGCGCCCTGGAAATGAGTGGATCCCCGCTCGGAGGCGGGGATGACCTCGGTAGTGATTTACCGATTTCGACCTTCCTCACACGGCCACAGGCTGCCTGTCCGCCAGTTGGGCGATGCCGTTGCCGAAGGACCAGTTTTCCAGCTTCGTTTCGACGAGGTTGATGAAAGCGTCCTCCCGACGCGCACCAAGCGGCCGGTCGCGCCGGCGATCCTCGGGGGAGTTCAGCGGAACTGACAAGGAGCGTAGCCCAAACTCATATGTTGAGTTCGTTGCCCTTTTGTCATTGCCAGTTTGTCATCCCGGCTGCAACGAAGCTGAAGGCCGGGATCAGTAATCCCGGTCCTTCTTTTGAAACACGAGTGCTCGTGTTTTCCAGATTACTGCCCTTGCAGGAATGGCCAGCGAAAGAAGTTTCGCTGTGTCAGGACTTCTTGACGAACTCGGTCAGAATGACGATCCGCTGGTCGTTTACGCGGCCTTCAATCTGTGTCGGGTTGTCGGCAACGAGGGAAATGTTGCGCACCGCCGTTCCGCGCTTGGCGGTGAAGTTGGCGCCCTTGACCTTCAGGTCCTTGATCAGCGTGACCGTGTCGCCGGACTGGAGGACAGCGCCGTGGGTGTCCTTGTGGACCACTTCGCCGCCGTCGTCGGAACCGGTGCTGGCAAGGCCGGCCTTGGCCCAGGCGAGAACCTCATCTTCCAGGTAGAGCATGTCGAGAAGATCGCGCGCCCAGCCTTCCCCGGACATGCCGGCGAGCAGGCGGTAGGCGCTCACCTGAACCGGAGCAACCTGGCTCCAGGCGGATTCGTTCAGGCAATGCCAATGGTTCGCGTCGGTCTCGGCCGTGCCGGTGATCTGGCCGGAGCAGGTTGAACAGGCAAGGATCGCCGTTGCCGCGGTACCGTCCGCGTCCGGGCCGACTTCGAGCGGGGCAAGGGCGTCGGTCGCGCCGCAGAGTTCGCATGCATTTCCCGCGCGCTCACGGAGATCCTGTTCAAGGCTCATGGTCTATTCCTTTATTCAATTGCCTGATCGCGCGAGGGTGCGTCGCATCCTGCGCTTGCGTGCATTCGCCTGACCGCCAGGGCGGGCTAACCGCTTAGTCCGCTCGACAGCGCTTTGCGCCTTACGTTCGCGGGCGTAGCGTGAGCGTTGCAGCCCACTCGACGGCACTTTGTGCCTTACACTCGTGTGCGTTCGAAGCTCGCAAAGGTCCACCGGACCTTTGCGTCGGGCAGAGCCCGACCGCTTCTCACTCATCCATCTTCAGGGCCTGGATGAAGGCTTCCTGCGGGATTTCGACCTTGCCGAACTGGCGCATCTTCTTCTTGCCCGCCTTCTGCTTTTCCAGAAGCTTGCGTTTGCGCGTGGCGTCGCCGCCGTAGCACTTGGCGGTCACGTCCTTGCGTAGCGCCGAGATTGTTTCGCGGGCAATCACCCGGCCGCCGATGGCTGCCTGGATCGGGATCTTGAACATGTGCCGCGGGATCAGTTCCTTCAGCTTCTCGCACATGGCCCGGCCGCGGCGTTCCGCCTGGCTGCGGTGCACCAGCACGGAGAGCGCGTCCACCGGCTCCTCGTTGACGAGGATCGACATCCGGACGAGGTCGCCCGCCCGGTAGTCGGAAAGCTGGTAGTCGAAGGAGGCGTAGCCCTTGGAGATCGACTTCAACCGGTCGTAGAAGTCGAACACCACTTCGTTCAGCGGCAGGTCGTAGGTGACCATGGCGCGGGAGCCGACGTAGGAGAGGTCCACCTGAATGCCGCGCCGTTCCTGGCAGAGCTTCAGGATGCCACCGAGATATTCGTCCGGCGTCATGATGGTGGCGCGGATCCAGGGTTCGCGGATTTCCTTGATCTTGACGACGTCCGGCATGTCGGCCGGGTTGTGCAGTTCCACTTCCGTGCCGTCGGTCAGGGTCATCTGGTAGACCACGGACGGGGCGGTCGCGATCAGGTCGAGATCGAACTCGCGATAAAGCCGCTCCTGGATGATTTCCAGGTGGAGCAGGCCGAGGAAGCCGCAGCGGAAGCCGAAGCCGAGGGCGGCGGAGGTTTCCATTTCGTAGGAGAAGCTGGCGTCGTTGAGGCGCAGCTTGCCCATGGCGGCGCGCAGGTCCTCGAAGTCGTTGGCATCGACCGGGAAGAGTCCGCAGAACACCACCGGCTGGGCCGGTTTGAAGCCCGGCAGGGCCTCCGCGCAGGGTTTTCTTTCCAGCGTGATGGTGTCGCCGACGCGGGTGTCGGCCACTTCCTTGATCGAGCCGGTGATGACGCCGATCTCGCCGGCATGCAGTTCCTCGACTTGCAGGAACTTGGGCGTCATGACGCCGACGCGGTCGACATCGTAGACGGCACCAGTGCCCATCATCTTGATCTTCTGGCCCCTCTTCAGGGAGCCGTCGATGATGCGGACCAGCACCATTACTCCGAGATAGGTGTCGTACCAGCTGTCGACGAGCATGGCCTTCAGCGTGCTGTTCGGATCGCCCTTGGGCGCCGGCAGCTTGTGGACGATGGCTTCCAGCACGCCGTCGACGCCAAGACCGGTCTTGGCGGAAATCATGCAGGCTTCGGAGGCGTCGATGCCGATCACGTCCTCGATCTGTTCCTTGATGCGGTCGGGCTCGGCCGCCGGGAGGTCGATCTTGTTGAGGACGGTGACGATCTCGTGGTCGTTGTCGATGGCCTGGTAGACGTTGGCGAGCGTCTGCGCCTCCACGCCCTGCGAGGCGTCGACCACCAGCAGCGAACCCTCGCAGGCCGCCAGCGAGCGGGAAACCTCATAGGCAAAATCCACGTGGCCCGGGGTGTCGATCAGGTTCAGCGTATATTGCTGGCCGTCCTTGGCATTGTAGATCAGCCGCACGGTCTGCGCCTTGATCGTGATGCCGCGCTCGCGCTCGATGTCCATCGAGTCGAGGACCTGCTCGGTCATTTCGCGGTCTGTCATCGTGCCGGTCATCTGGATCAGCCGGTCGGCGAGCGTCGACTTGCCGTGATCGATATGGGCCACGATGGAAAAGTTGCGGATGTTGGAAAGCGTCTTCGTCGTCATGGCCGCCCGTTTACCACCGAGATGGCTGTTCGCAAAGGGAATTGATAGGGTTTGAGTCCGCTAAACGCGGGTTTTCCGCATTTGGCGTCAGGCTTCCCGTCACAGGTTAGTCGAAGGGGGCGTCGCCGGGGTCCGATCGGGAACCGCCCGGCCCTCAGGACTTTCTGGCGGCGGGCAGCAATTCGTCCTTCAGAACCCTGCCGAGCTTCCTGCCTTCGATCGCGATTTCCTGCGCAAATTCCATGAGATGGGCCTGTATCATCGCCTCGCTGCCGCGCACGGTCAGGGCAATGTCGCGGAAGAGCGGTTCGTGATCCTTCGGCCTGATTTCCACCAGCCTGCCGTCGGCAAGGGCGGCGGCGACGCTGGAACGCACGAAGAAGCCGACGCCCTCGCCGGCCTCGACGAGGCTCCTGCCCGGATCGGTGGGCAGCTCCACGCGCACGGGCGCCGCGAGCGCAATGGCCGTTGCCGCCGCTGGTGCGACCTGCCACCAGTTCAGGTTCAGATAGCGCGGCGCCCTTCCCAGGATGTCCGCTATCGAAGGCGCGGGTCCGATCCGCCTTGCAAGATCGGGTGCCGCCACCAGCGGCGCGTCCTCCCGGACGATCAGCAGCGGCTCCACGCTGGTCAGGATCGGGTCCAGGTTGGGCCAGCACATGATCGCCAGTTCCACCTCCCTTTCGTGCAGCATTGCGGCGATCTGGTTGTGCCGCCCGTCCCGAACCACGATGTCGATCTCCCGGTTCCGCCGCTGGAAGCGGAGCAGGGCGTCACACACCATCGGCATGATCATGGTTCCGAGCGAGGCGACGGCCAGATGCCCCCTTTCCCCGCGCCGCAAGGTCTCCCTGGCTTCCTGCAGAACGCCGAGCATGCGCCGGCAATAGGGCAGGAAACCGATCCCCTGATCGGTCAGCCGCACGTGCCGTCCCCTGGTGAAGAGCTGCGTTCCAAGGTCCGTCTCCAGTGCGCGGATGCGCATGGAAATGGTTGCCTGGGTGACGTTGAGGCGTGCCGCCGCCCGGGTGAAGCTGCCGTCCCGAGCGACCCGGTCGAAGGCTTTCAGCTGATTGATATCCATACGAAATTCTTATCGATACAATAAATTCTTTTTGGTTTTTGCAGGCTAGGATGAAAATCACTAATCGAAAAGAGGGTTTCATGCATCTCAGACATGCGACGCCAGCCGACCTCCCGACGCTGCTGGACATCCACAACGACGCCGTCAGGTCACTGCGGGCCATCTGGACAGACAGGCTGGACACGCTGGAGGACAGGAAGGCCTGGTTCGAGACGCGCACGCAGGCTGGGCTGCCGGTCATCGTTGCCGAGACCGAAGACGGCAAGGTGGTGGGATACGGTTCCTACGGCCCTTACCGCCCGAAGGAAGGCTATCGGCTGACCATGGAGCACTCGGTCTATGTGACGCGGCAGGCGCGTGGTACTGGGGCCGGTACGGCCCTGCTCGCAAAGCTTATCGAGCAGGCGCGCGAAGACGGATACCACGTGCTCATTGGTTCGGTCGAAGCGGAAAATACCGCCTCCGTCGCCCTTCACCGCAAGCTCGGCTTCGAAATCGCCGGCCGTCTGCCGCAGGTGGGCATGAAATTCGGCGAATGGCTGGATCTCTACCTGATGACCCTGGTACTCGACGACCGTCCGATGCCCGGACTGGTGCAGGACGCGCAAGCTGAGCCGGCCGGCATGCCCGCGGTTAGCCTCAGTCCGGCCGACCCGGGACACCCCGACGCGGTGACGCTGATGGGGGGCCTGTCGGATGTCCTGCAAAAGATCACGGGCGACAGCGGCCAAAACTCCTTCGATCCGGACGACGTGCGCAGCGCGGGGAGCCATTTCGTCATTGCGCGGGATCCGGCGGGCAATCCGCTGGGGTGCGGTGCATACCGGCCCAATCAGCCCGGCATCGCCGAATTGAAAAGAATGTACGCCGTGCCCGAGAGCAAGGGCGTCGGACTCGCCATTCTTCGCTATCTGGAGCAGCAGGCCGGTTCGGACGGATATGAGGCCATCCGGCTGGAAACCCGGCTCGTCAACGACAGGGCGATTCAGTTCTATGAGCGCAACGGCTATGCGCGCATTCCGAATTTCGGCAAATATGCCGGGCGGCCGGAAGCGGTCTGTTTCGAAAAGAGGCTCATATGAGCCTCTTGCCCTGAGGATTGGCTGATTTCCGGCCGGTTCGCGAACTTTCTGAACATCCAGGCCGCTATTTCCGCGCCGGGCCTTGGCGATTGGTCTTTCCGGGCCTTTAATGCGTATGTAGAAATAGATTTGCTCGATGACGCAAGCACCGCCCGGACGAGATTGTGTATGACGATCCGCGACGCCGAACCCAGAGACATTCCGGTTATCCTGGCCATCTATAATCGGGCCGTGCGCGAGACGACGGCGGCCTGGACGAACCAGGAAGAGACACTCGACGACAGGCTCAACTGGTTTGATGCCCGTCTCCGGCAGGACATGCCTGTTCTGGTGGCGGTGAATGACGCGGACCATGCCGTCGGCTTTGCCAGCTATGGTCCCTTCCGTCCGCGAGAGGGCTACCGGCTGACGGCGGAGCATTCCGTCTTTGTCGAACCGGCCTGTCAGGGGCGCGGGATCGGACAGGATCTCCTTGCCCGGATCGTGACAATCGCCGAGGCAAAGGGCCTGCACCTGCTGATCGGCGTTGTCGACGGCGAAAACGCGGCCTCAATCCGCCTGCATGAAAAACTCGGCTTTGAAGTGTCCGGTCGCCTGCCTCAGGCGGGCACGAAATTCGGCCGCTGGCTGGATCTGGTGCTGATGTCGAAGGTTCTCGGACCCATGAAGGCGCCCAGGGTCTGAAACTCAAGACCGGAACGCACCGAAGTCCTCCTCCGGAAGAGCCTGGCAAGGCCAGGCGTTTCGAAGGATGGACCGCTTGCTCAGGAATATGCCGGCGTTCCTTCGAGACAGGCCTTCGGCCTTCCTCAGGATGAGGTGAAGCAGTAACTCCGGAGACAATGCCGATCCGTCCTAGTTCGCCGTCAGCACCGCCTGGCAGGCCTTAGGCAGAGCGGCGAGGGCCATTGGCTTTTTCTTCACGACCTTCGGCTTTTCACCCGGTTTGGGCGGATGTTTGGGCACCCAGGGCTCGTCCGACAGCCAGTAGGCCAGGTCCGAGCCGCAGCCGTCGCCGGGCGGAGGCGGGTTCTGGTTCTCGCAGCCGGTGCTGCCGGGCGGGCAGGAAAGCCGGACGTGGAAGTGATAGTGGTGCCCCCACCAGGGCCGGATCTTGCGTAGCCAGGCCCTGTCCGGGCCTTTTTCGAAGTCGCAGAGCGCTTTCTTGATCGTCGGGTTCACGAAGATCCGGGCAACCCGCCTGTCGGAAGCAGCACGGCGGATCAGACGGGCGCGGCTGTCGGTCCACTTCCCGGGGTCAACGCGGCGGTCGGCGCCCTTGACGTCCAATGGCCCGATCAGCATGGAAACGGCGGAGATGTCCTCGCGCTCCTGCACCGAGAGGCGCCGGTCCGGCATCTCCGTAAGCCAGATATCCGCATCCAGCCCGACCTGGTGGCTGGCATGGCCGGAGGTCATCGGACCACCACGCGGCTGGGCGATGTCGCCGATCAGGAGGCCGTTCCAGCCGAGATTCGGCGCGTCATTGGCAAGGTCTTCGATATAGTCGATCAGGACCGGGTGCCCCCAGTTGCGGTTCCGCGACAGGCGCATCACCTGCCAGGTCGGGCCGTCCGTCGGCAGCTCCGCGCCGCCTGCCAGGCACCCCTTGGCGTATGAGCCTATGGGGCTGGCCTTCAACGGCGCGGGCACAAGGGCTGCCCCGAAATAGTCCTTTGCCGGAAGATCCGGATAAAGCATCAGCTTCGGCCTGCTGGCAACGTAACCGTCGGGCACGGAGCGCTTTTTGACCGGAACCGGAATACCGGCGACCTTCTGCAGGCTGGGCCGGAAGTCCCCTTCGCCGACGGGCCCAGCTGCCATTTCCGCGGATCCGGCCGGTTTTGCGGCCGGAACCGGCGTGAGCGCGCCGGCTTCCGGGACGCAGAACAGGGCGAGGAGACCTGCCATTGCTGCTGCAGGGCCAATCTTCCGGGGGATCGGCATGGCTGCCCGTGCTTTTCGTCTCCGCGTGGTCACGTCGAACCTCGTGCGTCAGTGCTCCCGAAGGTCTGCCGTACCGTTTCGTGCCTTGCCGCAAACCTTCTCTGCTTTACGCAGCATGCACCAAATCCGGTTGGTCCGCATCCGATTCTCCGTCCTCGACATGGGCTTTCAACATCTCTGCGATGCTGTCGAACAGCACGGTGTTGTCCCGGATGACCCGGTCGGCGGCACCGTTGAGCGAGATGATGTTGCCGGGACGGGCATTGTCCATGTCTTCCGCGTCCGCCGCCAGCTCCGCATCGAAGCGCAGGTAGGTGACGTTCGGCAGCCTGGCGAACAGATGCCGTGCCTGATAAGCGCTCGTCTGCGACTGGCCGTCGGCGGCAATCGACTGGATGGGGGCGCCCTTTGAAGGCTGCATCCAGCCGAGCGGGCTCCAGCCGAGGACGTCTTCATAGCGGAATGCGCGGTTCGCAGCCTTGCCGGTGCCGAGCGACAGGATCACGAGCTCGTCCTCGCCCCAGCCGAGCTTCGTTGCCTCCAGATAGGCGGCGACCGCCGGATCGTTCAGGTACAGGCTGCCGTCCACGAGCGCCTCGTCGCGCTTGCGGGTGAGGTTTTCTACCTTGGCGGGCTCGAAAAAGACGGGGGAAGCGGTCGTGGCCCGCACGGCTTGCCAGAAATAGTAGTCGTCGGGGCGGCTGCCGTTTTCCTCAAGACCGTTGGTCAGGAAGACGGCGCGGCGCCTTTCGATGTCATAGGCGGTCAGGACCAACCGGGTCAGGCCGCTTGCCATGGAGGTCCAGCCGAAACGCTCCTTCAGCAGCCTTTCAAGCGGGCGGGCGTCGTAGGTCTCGTCGAAGAGGCCGAGCGGATTGGTCACGGCGCGCGCGAACCGTGTGCCGAGGGGCCGGTTGAACACCTCCCGGGCTTCACGTTCGAAGAAGGTCTTGAGTTCGGCGATGGTCGCGGCGGCTTCTCCGGTCGCCCCGCCGGGGCGCGGCGCGCTCAGGCCGGCGGCGATCAGGCCGCCCGTGGAGGTTCCGGCCATCAGGTCGAAGATCCGGTGCATCGGCACCGTCACGCCCCGCTGGCCGAGCCGGCTCGCAAGGCTTTCAAGGAGGCGCAAGGGGATCAGGCCGCGGATGCCGCCACCGTCAATGGAAAGAATGAAACGCTTTTTCTGGGCCATTTTCTTGTTCCCGGAATGGTGGGTCAGGAAGGGGCACGCCTGTTCGCGGAAGCGTCAGGCATTTTTCATGGGCCAATGAATGTTTGACAGCAAATGCGACACTGCAATGGCAAAGCGGCCCGGCAGGTGCCGATTTTTGAAAAATGACGATCAATCGGTTAAGCGAATAGCTTCAAATGGAGTTCGGGAAAGCGGACATTCATGTCCGGCTGACCCGGCGGCGGTGCCGTGGCCTGCCTAAAGTTGTGCGCGGGACGCCAGAAAAACTGCGATTTTTTCAACCAGCAGATCCGGGCATTCCCGGTGCGGGGTATGGCCGGTGCCGGTGAGGAGCACAGCGCTTCCTCCTGTGCCCGCGGCGATCCTTTCCGGATGACGGGGCGAGCCGTATTCGTCCTCGCTGCCATGGATGGCAAGAGCCGGGCAGGTCACCTTCCCGAGGGCTTCGTCGAGCGACCAGTTTGCGAATTCCGGTGCGAGCCACGTTTCCGTCCAGGCGTCCAGCACCCAGCGGGCCTTGCCGTCGTGGTATTTTTCCAGCCGGTTGAACGCACCTGGTTCCGCGAAGGCCGCTTTCGCCTGCCGGATCCCGGCAAGGGTGCGGTCTTCCACGAAGGCCTGGGCGGCAATCGTGACCAGGGCCTCGACGCGCGACTGCAAATGGGCGGCCGTATGGACCGCCATGCCGCCACCGACGCTGTGACCCAGGGCAACGAAGCGGTCGACGTCCAGCGCTTCGCAAATTGCCGGGACAACGGTTCTCGCTTCCGCAGATATGAAATCCGCCATCAGGATATCGCCGCGCGCCGAGGAGTGGCCGAAGCCGGGTCGGTCGTAGGCGATCACAGTCCTGTCCGTTGCCGTGGCAAGACGCTCCGGGAATTCGCGCCAGAGCGCGACGCAGCCGAGGGAATCGTGAAACAGGAGGATCGGCGACCGTCCGCCGCCGGACGTGGCCGGCTTCCATCTGCGCGTGAAGACCTGCGCCCGCCCGATGCCGATCATCCGGTCCTCGACGGTACCTGTTTCCGTGCAAATGCTGTTCACGCCCGTCCGTGCCCTTTGTTCCTGCCGCATGCCTGGCGGCACGGCGCGTCGACGCCCGCTGTTGTTATCGCAGGGACTGCAAACGCGGAACAACTGTCTTTTGGAACTATGCCTCTTGGCCCTTTATCCCGGCAGGGCTTTCAGAATAGGATCACCCCGATTTCAAATTCCCTACAGGATGTTCCATGAATATAGATCTCCTTCGCCGTCTTTGCGAAACGCCAGGCGTGCCGGGCCATGAGCACCGGGTACGCGACCTGATACAGGCCGAAATCAAGGACCTGTTCGACGACATCACGGTCGATCCCATGGGATCGCTCCTGTGCCGCCGGTCGAGCCGCAAGGCGCCGAAAAAGGGCGAGCCGAAAAAGGTCTTGCTGCTGTGTCACATGGACGAAATCGGCTTCCTGGTTTCCCATGTTTCCGACAAGGGCTTCGTCCACGTGCAGCCGGTCGGCGGCTTCGACGCCCGCAACCTCTTTTCCCGCCGCGTCCTGGTCTCCACCGACGAGGGCGACTACAAGGGCGTCATGAACCCGGGCGGCAAGCCCCTCCACATTTCCTCACCCGAAGAGCGCAAGAAGGTTCCCGAGCCGAAGGATTTCGTGGTCGACCTGGGCCTCGGCGAAAAGACCAAGGATGTGGTCAAGGTCGGCGACATGGTCACCATGGACGAGCCGCTGATCGAAATCGGCGACAAGGTGGTTTCCAAGGCGCTCGACAACCGCATCGCCTGCTGGCTCGGCATCGAGGCGATCCGCGGGCTGGCAAAGGCGAAGCACGAATGCGAAATTCACGTTGCCTTCACCTGTCAGGAAGAAGTGGGCCTGCGCGGCGCGCGGACTGCGGCCTTCGCGATCATGCCGGACATCGGCCTGGGCGTCGACACGACCCTGGCCTGCGATACGCCGGGCGTTCCGGAAGCCGACCGCACCACGGTCCAGGGCGCGGGTTTCGGCCTGCACGTCAAGGATTCCAGTTTCATCGCCGACCGTGAGCTGGTGAAGGAAATCGAGGCAATCGCGACCAAGGAGAAGATCCCGTTCCAGCGCACCATGCTGGCTGCGGGCGGACAGGACGGCGCCGCCGCCCAGCAGGCGGCAGCCGGCGCCAAGGCCGTCGGTATCGTCGTCGGGACGCGCTACATCCACACGGTCACCGAAATGATCCACAAGACCGATCTTCAGGCAGCGCTCGATATTCTGGTTGCCTACCTGAAGAAGGCGTAATGCGTTCGAAGAACGGCAAAGGGGGAGCAGTTGCCCAGCCCCTAACTCGAGTGTGGTTGTAAGTAAATTGGCTCTCGCGCCCCTTTATGAAGCGAGAGCTGCGTTCCGGGACAGTCATTTTATTGATTTGCGAGGGACAATTGCTAGTTACTGCGACCTAAACAAATGTCCGGGATGGGGCCGACGGGAGACTGTCGGCTTCCGGAGGTGAAACCTGCGAAACGGACATTTCCACGGAACAGGCTGACGGTGAGTTCCGGCCCAGAGCGGTCATTCAACACCTATTGATTCAATGGCAGCTTCGCGCCCCCAATTCAGTCATCGCCCGCAGCCTCGAAGCAGCCGT
>JBNKGB010000118.1:0-12454 GCA_050289605.1 Roseibium sp.
GTAGTATCGAAAGGGGGTATGGGGGAAGCAGACACCACGCGACCTTTAGATGCCCCCGCGAAAAAATCTGTTGTTTTTACGGTTGTTCTATTCGCCATCTGGTAGCAATTCAGTTGGCAGAACAGTTGAGCAGCGAACGTTCTCAAACGCTTGAAGAGCTTTGTTCACGGGACCCACCTTCGGAAACTTGGTCAAACCGGGCCTGTAATTCTAAAAAAAGTGTCAACACCCTTGGGGATACAGGGGCAAACGAATTGCGAACAAACCAGGAATATTGTAGCGTGCCAAATATGGTGTACGACGTCCGTGGGGTCGCAAATTTCGTACTAGATGTAGCCGAAGTCGACCAGAAGACAGTTTCAAATCTGCATATCAACAAGATCGTCTACTTCTTGCATGCAGACTATCTAGTGGCACATTCACGCGCTTTGGTGGGCGCGAAGATTGAAGCATGGACACATGGACCTGTGTTCAGAGAACTGTACAGAGAGTTCAAAGTATTTGGTAACGGTCCAATCACCGCTCGAGCGAAGATACTCAATCCGCAAACAGGCGACAAAGAAGTAGCTCGATGTGACTTCGAACCAGAAGAAATGAGGTTCTTAGAAGGGTTAACTAAGAAATACGTCAGCATGAAGCCCAGCGCACTTGTTGCTCAATCTCACATTGATGGAGGACCGTGGGACCAGACTTGGAACCATGAGGGTGAGACCAACGCATCAATGCGCATTTCAGATGAACTAATAATGAGTTGGTATGGAAGGACGGTTAAGCACTGATGACGGTTGACTACAAGAAAGTACTCGCGAAGTTGGATCGGCCTCCGTCAGGTCCAAACTGGGCGAGGTTTGTGCAGGACGGTGTTGCAAGCACAACAAAGTCCATTGTGACATTCGCAAAAGGCATCCCGCCTTTTACATATTCACCCGGATATGCAGCCATTAAGGATCGCATCCAGCTCGGCGTTGATCGGGAGACCGCAGTTAAGATGGCGCAGCGGTCAGGCTCGCCCAAAGGTCGAAAACCTAACGAAGAACTCGTAAATGCTTTTTTCGATCACGACGAAACTCGCGGCTATCCCGCAAATAGTTTCATCGAGTTTGAGAGGGAGTGGTTTCGAGTTTCTAGAGACATACAAGTTCCCGTCTCACCTCTGTCAGTGATCAGAGAGAAGGGGCAGTTTGTTCCATTGTTCGTCTGTGGCTGGAGCGACCTTAGCTTGTCCGATTTTCAGCGTCGCCTGTTGGTGACCATTTGTGAGGATGCGTTTCTTTCTCTAACGGACTTTCAGATGTCGCCCGCCGAGTACTTATTCTTCCCGAAAGTTGACAATGGTGAAGAGCAGGTGAGGGAGGCCGAGATTTGGCAGCGAGCTGACTATAAGCTTCTATCCGAGAAGCAACTAAACGAGGCAGTACAGATTTTCCTTCAGTCGCGTGAAGAGGCTAGAAAAATTCTCACGGCAGAGCGCGAACTCGTGAAGGAAGAGATTGAGCATCGCGTTGAGGCGACCCAGCGGTTCGCTCAGAGGGATTTTTTTGGTCCGGATGACTAGCTTCGCCTAGGTGCACCAGATATGCACCATCTTTGATAACAACTTAGCACCATTCATCCACATCGGCACATTAGCACCTTGCCGACTGTGGTCGTTATGCTATTGTTTTCGTTTGGAAACGATGGTGCTGCCGGAGAGATTTGAACTCTCGACCTCTCCCTTACCAAGGGAGTGCTCTACCCCTGAGCTACGGCAGCATCTGGTGCGTCTTGGAGGGGAACCGGGTGCTTGGTCAGCTGTGGTTCGGGACGCGGGTGCTGGTGCCGATCAGCGTCGCCGACCGGATTGAGGGGGCTTTTGCCATAAGAGCTTCCGGGACGCAAGCCGAGATTTCTTTTTTTTTGCGCGGCCAATTCGCATGCGCGCCGACCAGATGGCCGATTGCCCGTTTCGCCCGGAAATTCGCCGTTTACCGGCGTCCGGCGCGCCTGTGGATATTGGCCGCGGGCGAGACGGGCAGCGGGGTCGGGGCTGGGCGGCAAGGGGCGCGATCCGGAGCGGGGCGAGACCGTGCCGGGCGGTCTGCGCGGGCGGCGATGGCAATGGCCGCAAGCGGTGCCCGTCAGGTCACATGGAGGGCAAAGCGGGCCGTCACAGCGCCGGATCAGGCTTTGCAAGGCCGTGTCCGGCTTGATAAAGAGGAGCAGACTTCACGTTTGACCGATCGAGCTCATGAGCGAAAAAGACCAGCAGCACCAAACCGTTGACGCGGGCGAGGGGCGTGACGGCGCAGCCGGGACCAGGGCGGCGCAGAAGGAAAAGTCCAAATCGAAGGAGGAGCGGCTCGCAGAAGCCCTCCGCGCCAATCTGCGCCGGCGCAAGAGCGCCGCCAAATCGCGCAACGAAAGCTGAGCGCCGCTCCGCAGGGCGGGAAACAGCCGCCGGCTGCCACAATAATGCCCGGACAAAGGCAGGGCCTTGCCTTGCATGGGCCATAACTTGCGTGTAGATCGCTTCGACTGATGTGATTTTCGAATTTTCAAGGGCGTCCGCGCATTCGCAGGCGGACCGGGGCCGGGGAAAGCTATGGACAGTATCAAAGTCGTTGGCGGCGCGAAGCTGAACGGGATTATTCCGATTTCCGGAGCCAAGAACGCAGCCCTGCCGCTGATGATCGCCGCGCTCCTGACGGACGAGACATTGACGCTGTCCAACGTGCCGCGCCTGCGCGACGTGGCCCAGCTCATGCAGATCCTCTCCAACCATGGTGTCGACTATTCGGTCAACGGCAAGCGCAGCGGTCAGGACGAACTGGCCGGACAGACGCTGAATCTGACCGCCCGCGAGATCGTCGACACCACTGCGCCTTACGAGCTTGTCTCCAAGATGCGCGCCAGCTTCTGGGTCATCGGCCCGCTGGTTGCCCGCTGCCATGAGGCGCGCGTGTCGCTGCCCGGCGGCTGCGCCATCGGCACGCGTCCGGTGGATTTCTTCATCGACGGCCTTTCGGCCCTTGGCGCCGAGATCGAGATCGAGGGCGGCTATGTCGTCGTCAGGGCTCCCGGCGGCCTGAAGGGCGCCCGGGTGGAATTCCCGAAGGTTTCCGTCGGCGCGACCCACACCATCATGATGGCCGCGACCCTGGCGAGCGGCGAGACCGAACTCGTCAACGCCGCGCGCGAGCCGGAAGTGGTCGATCTTGCCAAGTGCCTCCGGGCCATGGGCGCCAGGATCGAGGGCGAGGGCACTTCGACCATCCGCATCCAGGGCGTGCCGCGCCTTCACGGCGCCCATCATGCGGTCGTTCCCGACCGGATCGAGACCGGCACCTATGCCATGGCGGTCGCCATGACCGGTGGCGACGTGCTGCTGAAGGGCGCGCGCGCCGACCTTCTGGAAAATGCGCTGGACACCTTGCGCCAGACCGGCACCGAGATCACCGCGACCGACGAGGGCATCAAGGTCTACCGCAACGGCAACGGCATTCAGCCGGTGGACATCACCACCGAGCCCTTCCCGGGGTTCCCGACCGATCTCCAGGCCCAGTTCATGGCGCTGATGACCAAGGCGGGCGGCTCCAGCCGGATCACCGAGACCATCTTCGAAAACCGTTTCATGCACGTTCAGGAACTGGCGCGCCTCGGCGCCCAGATCCATGTGGACGGCCGTACGGCCACCGTCGACGGCGTCTCCACCCTGCGCGGCGCCCCGGTCATGGCAACCGACCTTCGGGCCTCCGTCTCGCTGGTGATCGCAGGTCTTGCCGCTGAAGGCGAGACCACGGTCAGCCGTGTCTACCACCTCGACCGCGGTTTCGAGCGCCTGGAAGACAAGCTCACCCGCTGCGGCGCACAGATCGAGCGCATCACGGCCTGAAGCGGGTTGCTTTCTTCGGGAAGTGGAACGCGCTATGCTCTTGTCATCCCTGCGAACGCAGGGATCCAGTAAACGCTGGTGCTTGCGAGTGACGGTGTAGCCTGAGGATACTGGATCCCGATCTTGGGTTTGCCAAACCGGGACGACACAGGATGGCAAATTCGCGTTTCCCTGTGTGATGATCCGCCCTGGTTTCCGTTATTCCGGTGAGCGCCGCTTGATTACCTTTCCCCGTGAGGTGAAGGACGGGCCGGGGCCGCCGCTGCCGCTGGTCATGATGGCTTCGGCAATGGGGCTGAGCGCAGGTTTTTCGGACGACCAGACAACAAGGAAATTTGCCCCCACGCCGCCACTTGTGTCGTTGATCGGGATCAGCACGATTTTCGATTGCAGCGGCTTCAGCACGACCGGCGTGTCCAGAACGGTTCGCAGGAGGTCGCCGTCCTCATTGTGATAGTCGACCTTTTCCAGGGTGATGGAGGTTTCCGGATCGATGTTGTGAACGGCGAGCGTTGCCGCCAGCAGGTCCGAGCGGCCCGGATAGGAGAAGATCCGCGAATAGGCGGGCACGTAAATGGTTTCTCCGAGAACCTTGTCGGTCAGGTCCTGGGCGGCAAGCGGCAAAGGAGCAAGGGCGCACAGGAACAGTGCGAAAAACGACAATCTGGTCAACAGGGTCCCCCGAGTTATTGCAGGTAATGCGGTTCGCTCGATACTGTCCGGAATGCCGGTGATGATTGCAAGATTCGGGAAAGTCTATTTGGCGATCACACTGCAGCTGCGTTTCAGAAGTGGTCGGGGAAGGGAGAGTGAGAAGGCATGAACGCACAGTCGATCCGCTTCCTGGTGCAACTGGCCTTCGCCTTTGCCGCCCTTTTCGTCGTCGTCCTGGTGCCGTCGCCCTATGGGCCGACGCTCGGGCTTTTTCTGCTTGTCGCCGGTCTCTGGCTCGGGCGCAGGATCTTCAAACGGCTTGCGACGCCGGATGAGATCAAGGCGGACCTGCGCCAGCGGGTGGACGAGGGCCCCTAAGAGTAGCCACAAGGGGTCGAATGCCTGCCGCGGGCCTATTCGACATTGCCAAACGCGCTTTTCCCCATTAGGTCAACAACCTTGGGAGCGAGGGCCGCCGGACCTATATTCGGCGGGCCTCCACATTGAAGACGGGATCAGAATTCAGGCCACCATGGATCAGCTGAAACTTGCCGCCCTCGACCAGGAAGATCTCCAGGTTCTCTCCGCCCATCTGCAGGATGCCGTGCTGACGATTGCCGATATCCGCTACCTGCCGAAGGAGAAGAAGGCGGTTTTCGTCGTCAATCGCTTCGTATGGGACAAGGAAGCGGACAAAAGGTCCAAGGAACACGAGCGCCGCCGCTCGGCCCTTGTGATCGCCCAGGTGAACGCCATGAAGGCACAGGGCATCCGCCAGGAGGCAAAGGGCGCCGTTCTGGAGCTCCTGGCCGTGACCTTCACGCCGGGTGGCGATGAAGACCCTTCCGGGCAGATCCAGCTTGCATTCGCGGGTGGGGCCAGCCTTTCCCTCGACGTGGAATGCATCGAGGCGCAGCTCTCCGATCTCGGCGCGGCCTGGTCGACTCCCAACCTGCCGCAGCACGACCTGAGCTGACATCAAGGTCCTGACCCTGGAAATACCCGGTGCCCGGCACCGAAGATGATGGAGAGTTGCGTGGTTCTACGCCTGTCAAACAAGGATGCCGGTTTCGAGGCGAAATTCCGCGAGCTGCTGGCCGGCAAACGGGAAGTGTCGGAAGACGTCGATGCCATTGTCCGGGAAATTCTGGAAAAGGTGAAGGCGGACGGCGACAAGGCCGTCCTGGACTACACGCGGAAATTCGACCGGCTGGACGCAGCCTCCATGGCGGACCTGACTGTGTCGGAAGCCGAGATCGAGGCGGCCATCAAGAAAGTTCCGCAGGAAACGCTCGACGCGCTGCAGCTCGCCCATGACCGGATCCTTGCCCATCACGCCCGCCAGATGCCGAAGGACGACCGCTACACCGACCCGATCGGGGTCGAACTCGGCTCGCTCTGGACGGCGGTCGAGGCCGTCGGCGTCTATGTTCCGGGAGGCCTTGCCAGCTATCCGAGTTCGGTTCTGATGAATGTGGTGCCGGCAAAGGTCGCCGGTGTCGAGCGCATCGTCATGGTGGTGCCGAGCCCGGACGGGGTCCTGAACCCGCTGGTTCTGGCGGCTGCAAAAGTCGCCGGTGTCAGCGAGATCTACCGCATCGGCGGGGCGCAGGCGGTGGCCGCGCTCGCCTTCGGCACGGAAACCATCGCGCCGGTCGCCAAGATCGTGGGGCCGGGCAACGCCTTTGTCGCCGCCGCCAAGCGGCGGGTGTTCGGCACGGTCGGCATCGACATGATCGCAGGCCCGTCGGAAGTCCTGATCCTGGCCGACAAGGGCAACAACCCGGATTGGCTGGCCGCCGATCTTCTGGCCCAGGCCGAGCATGACACGGCCGCGCAGTCGATCCTCATCACTGACAGCGCCGAGCTGGCGGACGAGGTGGAAAAGGCCGTGGAAGCGCAGCTCCGGACCCTGCCGCGCGAGGATGTTGCCAGGGCCAGCTGGCAGGACTACGGCGCCATCATCGTTGTGGATGACCTGGAAGGCGCCATGCCGCTTGCCAACCGCATCGCGCCGGAACATCTGGAACTTGCCGTCAACGATCCTGAAGCGCTCCTGTCAAAGGTGCGCAATGCCGGGGCGGTGTTTCTCGGCCACTACACACCGGAAGCGATCGGCGATTATGTCGGCGGTTCCAACCACGTTCTGCCGACGGCGCGTTCCGCCCGCTTTTCCTCAGGGCTGTCGGTGCTGGAGTTCGTCAAGCGGACATCGATCCTGAAGTGTAACCCGGACAATTTGCGCATTCTCGGGCCTGCCGCGATCGCCCTTGGTGAATCGGAGGGGTTGTCGGCGCACGCGCGCTCTGTTTCCATCAGGCTGAACATGTAGTCCAGATCAATAGAGGCTTCAAAGGCATGAGCGATCCGCGACCGGACACCGAACCGCAAAAAGCCGGCGGAAAGCTGGTCGACGTGGTCCTGGATGAAGCCTCGATCGCCCGCTCGACGCCGGAAGTGGAACATGACCGCGCGGTCGCCATCTACGACCTGATCGAGGAAAACAGCTTTCAGCCGGTCGGCCAGCCGCCGGCAAATTACGTCCTGAACCTCTCCGTGGTGGAAAAGAAGCTGGTTTTCCGCATCAGGACAGAGGACGAGCAGGACGTTGTCACCCACGTCCTGTCGCTGTCGCCGCTGCGCAAGATCGTCAAGGACTACGATCTGATCTGCGAAAGCTACTACGAGGCGATCCGTCACGCGACGCCGAGCCAGATCGAGGCCATCGACATGGGCCGGCGCGGGGTTCACAACGAAGGCTCCGCCGTTCTGATGGAGCGCCTGGAGGGCAAGGTCGAGGTCGATTTGCAGACCGCGAGGCGGCTGTTCACCCTCGTCTACGCCCTGCACTGGAAAGGCTGAGCGGAATGACCGGGCCGGGCCTGCGTCCGACTGCGGTGCTTTATGTGTGCGGAATGAACTCCGTGCGCTCCCCCATGGCCGAGGCGTTGACGGCGAAACTTTTTCCGAACCAGATCTATGTGCGCTCGGCCGGCGTGCGGCAGGGCAAGGTCGACCCCTTTGTCGACGCGGTGATGGCCGAGGTCGGCGTCGACATGAGCAGGCATCATCCCAAGACCCTGGAGGAGCTGGACGAGTCGGGTTTCGATCTGGTGGTGACGCTGGCGCCGGAAGCCCACCACAAGGCGCTGGACATGAGCCGTACCGACGCGGTCGATGTCGAATACTGGCCGACGCTCGATCCGACGCTGGCAACCGGCAGCCGGGAGCAGATCCTGAACGAATATCGCGTGGTACGGGATCAGCTGATGATGCGCATCAAGAAGCGTCTGGACTGGACGCCGCCGCCGAGCGGTTGAAACGGACGTTACGTCATGACCTACGAAATCAAGTCGCCGGTCGAAACGGACCGGCTGTCGATACGCCCCATGGAAACCGGAGATGCGGAGCCCATTCACGCCTACCAGTCCCTGCCGGAAGTCGCGCAGTATCAGCATTGGGAACCGCGAAGTCTGGAAGAAGTCCGGCGAAAGCTCGGGGAGTGGACGGCGATGCGCCGGCTGGAGGGCGAGGGAACGCTTGCCTTTGCCGTCGTGACGCGCGTGGAAAGGCGGCTCATCGGCGACGTGTCCCTGCGCGTGACCGATGCCGAATCCCGTCAGGGCACCTTCGGCTTTACGCTCAATCCGGCCTGGCAGGGAAAAGGCTATGCGACCGAGGCCTGCCGGGCGCTTTTGAAAATCGGGTTTGAGGACCTGAACCTCCATCGCCTCTACGCCTGCTGCGATGCGCGCAACACCGGATCCTGGCGGGTCATGGAGCGGCTCGGCATGCGCCGCGAAGCGCATTTCCGGGAACATGCCCTCTTCAAGGGCGGCTGGGACGAGGAGTTTTATTATGCGCTGTTGCAGCGTGAATGGCGGCAATCGACGCCTTCTTGAGGGGTTCGGTTGCGCTTGCGTTTCGGGTTTGGGCGGGCTTCAGCAGGGGGCTGCAGCTTTCTTTGCATTGCAGTAGAAAGAAAGGTTCACTTTCTGTCCCTAATCCGTTAGTTTCCCGGCACCCGCGGGCCAGGCTCGCTTCATTCAGGATATCAAATGGCTAAAGAAGAAGCTCTGGAGTTTCCGGGCGTCGTAACAGAACTGTTGCCGAATGCGACGTTCCGCGTAAAACTTGAAAACGATCATGAAATCATCGCCCACACGGCCGGGCGCATGCGCAAGAACCGGATCCGCGTCCTTGCGGGCGACAAGGTTCTTGTCGAAATGACCCCCTACGACCTCACCAAGGGACGGATCACCTACCGCTTCAAGTAAGCGGAATTGTTGGTGATGCCGGCTGCAAGGCTCGCGCTTTCATGACGAATGCTCCTCAGTTGATCCTGGCTTCCGCTTCGCCGCGCCGCCTTGCGTTGCTGCAGCAGATCGGTCTGGAACCGGATCACCTTTTACCCGCCGATATCGACGAAACGCCGAAGAAGCACGAAACGCCGCGCAGCCTGGCGATGCGTCTGGCCCGGACCAAGGCCGAAGCGGTCCGGCAGGCCGCCGACGGCGCCGAAGAGCTTCGGGACAGCGTGGTACTGGCCGCCGACACGGTTGTGGCCGTCGGTCGTCGCGCCCTGCCGAAGGCGGAACTCACCGATCAGGCGCTGCTGTGCCTGTCGCTGCTGTCCGGCCGCGGGCACCGGGTATTCACGGGTGTCGCCGTTGCAGAAGCGAACGGCAAGGTGCGCTCCAAGCTTGTCGAAACCCGCGTCCGCTTCAAGCGCCTGTCGCGCAAGGACATGGACGACTACATCGCCTCCGGCGAATGGCGCGGCAAGGCTGGCGGCTATGCCATTCAGGGCCTGGCCGGCAGCTTTGTCGTCAAGCTGGTCGGCTCCTATCCGGCGGTCGTCGGCCTGCCTCTGGTGGAAACGGCCAATCTGCTGGCTTCCGCCGGCTATCCGGTCCATCAGGGCTGGGCAACGGCCGCCGCCTGATTGCGTTGATCTGCGCAATGCCTTCTTGTGCCGCTGCCGGTTGCCGGCCGCAGGTTCAGACAGAGAGGAGAGGGAGGTACAGATGACCGACCCCAAAACCGGGAAACCCCAGCGCCGCATGCGCCCCTGTCCGATCTGCTCCAAGCTGTCGACCCAGGACCATTATCCGTTCTGCTCGGACCGTTGTGCCAAGATCGACCTGAACCGCTGGTTCAACGAAGGCTACACGATCCCGGTCGTCGAGACCGACGACATCGACGAAAGCGATTATCCGGACGACTGACGGCCGCCGGGCCCGTCCGTTTTACCTGAAGCTTCCAGAAAGCGCAGAAGGCTACGCGCATCAGGCGCCGCAGCCCGCTTTTCCGCGCGCAGTTCCGCCCCACGCATGGCGCGAGTGCGCGTGCTGCTGCGCGGGGGCGTTGCGGCGGCAATGTTTCTCGTTCGGGAGCGTGCAAAATTATTTAGTGGGCAAAAATTTTTTCAAAAAGCCGTCTGCCTCCCCTTGCGACTGTCATAAAACTGCACCAAGATCGGCCCATACCGGCAAGCCCGGCTTCATCAGATCCGCTGGCATCGCGGCTATCCGGTGCCTGCGCGGCGTGATGGGCCGGGGGTGAAAAAATACGCCGGGTGCCAGGGCGGGGTGGCGATCTGCCCCGATCCTGCGAGAACAACCTATCCAAGGGCGAGGGTCCGATGAAGAAACACATATTGAGCGCTGCGGTGCTGTCCGTGACGACGGCACTGTCCACGGCGGCCTATGCCGACTATTCCCTGACGATTTTGCACACAAACGACTTTCACAGCCGGATCGAGCCGATCAACAAGTACGATTCGACCTGCGGCGAGGCGGACAACGCGGAAGGCAAGTGCTTCGGTGGCACCGCGCGTCTGGACACGCTGATCAAGGATCGCCGGGCCGCCAGCAATAACTCCATCCTCGTCGACGGTGGCGACCAGTTCCAGGGCACGCTGTTCTACACCTACTACAAGGGCAAGGCTGCGGCCGAATTCATGAACAAGCTCGGTTATGAAGCCATGACCGTCGGCAACCACGAATTCGACGATGGCCCGGAAGTCCTGCGCGGCTTCATGGATGCTGTCGAGTTTCCGGTCCTGATGTCCAACGCCGACATTTCCAAGGAACCGCATCTGGCAGGCAAGCTGATGCCCTCGGCCGTGATCGAACGGGGCGGCGAGAAAGTCGGCCTGATCGGCCTGACGCCGCAGGACACCAGTGAACTCTCCAGCTCCGGTCCGAATGTGGTCTTCTCCGACCCGGTCGAGGCGGTGACCAGGGAAGCTGAAAAGCTTGCCGCGCAGGGCGTCAACAAGATCATTGTCTTGAGCCATTCCGGCTATGAGGTCGACAAGCGGGTCGCCGCGAACGCTCCCGGCATCGACGTCATCGTCGGCGGCCACACCAACACCTATCTCTCGAACACGTCCGACAAGGCGGTCGGTCCCTATCCGACCATGATCGATGGCCCGGACGGGTCGCCGACCGCGGTCGTCCAGGCCTATGCCTACGGCAAGTTCCTGGGCGAACTGAACGTCACCTTTGACGACAACGGTGTCATCGTTCAGGCTGCGGGCGAGCCGATCATCACGGATGGCAAGATCGCCGAAAATCCGGAGCTGGTCGAGCGCATCAAGCAGCTGGCCGAACCGCTGGATGAAATCCGCCAGCAGGTCGTTGCCCAGGCCTCCGCTCCGATCAGCGGTGAGCGCGATATCTGCCGCACGCAGATCTGCGAAATGGGTGTGCTCGTGGCGGACGCCATGCTCGAGCGCGTGAAGAACCAGGGCGTTCAGATTGCCATCCAGAACGGCGGAGGTCTGCGGGCGTCCATCGATGCCGGCGAGATCACCAAGGGCGAAGTCCTGACCGTGCTGCCCTTCCAGAACACGCTCTCCACCTTCGAACTGAAGGGCGCGGATGTGGTTGCTGCTTTGGAAAACGGTGTCAGCCAGATTGAGGAAGTCGCCGGTCGGTTCCCGCAGGTCGCCGGGCTGAAATACACCTTCGACAAATCCAAGCCGGCCGGAGAGCGCATCTCCGACGTCATGGTGCTCGAAGGCGATGCCTATGTGCCGATCGATCCGGACAAGACCTATGGCGTTGTCTCCAACAATTTCATGCGCGGCGGCGGCGACGGCTACAAGATCTTCGCTTCCAACGGCATGAACGCCTACGACTTCGGTCCGGATGTCGCCGACGTGGTGTCCGATTATCTTGCAGGCAAGAACGGCTACACGGCCTATACGGACGATCGCATCACCGCGAAATAAGCCGGTTCCGGGCCTGTTCCGGATAAACGGAAAGGGCGCCGCATCGCGGCGCCCTTTTTCTTTCGCTCACGCAAGACGGAAACCGGTGCCTTTCTCCGGGCCGGTCACCGCTCATTTTGACAGGGGCTTATCATTAAGATGAGTGATTCCAATAACTTGCATGAGGTCTAAGTTTTCCCCAGCTATGGCGTTGCGGGTTCGCAAAAAACTTCGCCGGGGTGCTGGACAAGGTCAGATCCAGCCTCTATAAGGACCGGGCTTTCAGCGAACGGGGCTTCCCGGACCACATGCAAAGCGCGCCCAGATAGCTCAGTTGGTAGAGCAGCGGATTGAAAATCCGCGTGTCGCTGGTTCGATTCCGGCTCTGGGCACCACTCTTCTCCTCGCTTCCAAGACCGTAATACACGCTTTGGGCCATCACGATTTCAGCGGCTTTTGCTCTGTGTGTGCGTGAATATTGGCATGCCCGCGCTAAACGAAGTTATTTTCTCAGCAAGGGGCAACCGTCAACGAATCCCATGCGAGGCCCTCCAAGAATCGGGACCGGAATGTCACTTGCATTCCAAATGCAGGGTATTATTGCGGCGATTTGAGATAATCGAGCACCGGTGAATGAAGGAACCCCTGGAAAACAGGCGGGGGGGGAGGTGCTGCCGGCCGAGCGTATTGAACGGCTATTTCGGTTGCCC
>JBNKGB010000119.1:0-12265 GCA_050289605.1 Roseibium sp.
CGTTCCGCAATCTCGGCGCGCTTTCGGGCGGCCAGCGCCAACTCGTCTCCATCGCCCAGGTCCTTGTCAGGAAGCCCGAAGTCCTGCTGATGGACGAACCGACGTCAGCGCTCGATCTCTATCGTCAGGTCGAGGTGCTCAGCTTCATGCAGGCCTTTGCCCGCCAGAACGCAATGCTGGTGCTGATCGCCCTTCACGACCTGAACCATGCGCTGCGCTTCTGCCGCAACACGATGGTGATTGCGGATGGACGGCTTGTTGCCGCCGGTCCGTCAGAAATGGTCATCACGCAGGACCTGCTTCGGCGGATCTACCGGATCGACGCGCGCATCGAGCATTGCTCACGCGGCGAGCGGCACATCATCATCGACCGGGCCGCCGCCTGATCCAGTCGGCGTGCCCGCGTCTGCCGCCGCCGATCCCGTCAGGATATCGAAGGCGGCAACGCGGGCCCCGGCGCCTCAGGCCGGCCGAGGAAGGATGTTCTGGTTGACCCGGAAGAAGTTGTCCGGATCCCATTTTGTCTTCAGGTCCGTCAGCCGGTCGAAGTTGGGTCCGTAGACCGATCCCAGCTTTCCTGTCTCGTCTTCGGGCAGGAAATTGACGTAGACGGACGGCAGGGCCATGGACGCTGTCGCGTCGAAGAAGTCTCGTGCCCAGTCAATGCAGCGGCGATCCATGCTGCTGTCCTGCCAGCGGGTGTGTACATTCATGACGTATTGCGCCTTCCGGCTGCCAAATGCCGTCGCATCGGATGGAACCTTGCCGATTGCGCCGCCGAGATGGCCAACGAAAATCTCGCATTCATCAGAAGGCAAGCGTCCGGAGAAATCCGCCAGAACGTCGAGTGTGGCATCGCTCATTTCGGCGAAGTCATGGCTCTTCCAATAATTCCGCGCGCCCGGTGTCAGCAAGGGATCGAATGCTGCTTGCCAGCCGACGAAGGGGTGAGGGCCGATCACGTCCGCGATCGGATCGCCCACCGCCCGCAAGGGGGCGAGGGCCGCTTCCCCTTCGGCCAGGGAGCCGGCATGACAGGCGGCGAGAACAACCACTTCCCGGCCGTGCCACTCGGGCGGCAGGAACGGCAGCGGCGGGGCCTTGCGCAACACGACCCAGGCGCTCAGGTCCGTGGGGGCGGTCGCCGTGAAATCGCGCCAGGCGGTCAGGATTTCCTTTGCCCGGTCGAACGGATGAACGATCAGTCCGGACGTCACCTCGGGCCCGAGTGAATGCAGCCTGAATTCGAAACCGGTGACGATGCCGAAATTGCCACCGCCGCCGCGAATGCCCCAGAACAGATCGGGGTTTTCGCTCTCGCTGGCCCGGATCATCCGGCCGTCGGCCGTGACCACATCCGCCGAAATCAGGTTGTCCACCGCCAGCCCGAACTTGCGCGAAGTCCAGCCGAAACCGCCACCGAGCGTGAGGCCGGAGATGCCGGTCGTCGAGTTGATGCCGAGCGGCACGACGAGGCCGTGCGCCTGCGTTTCAGCGTCGACGTCGCTCAAAAGGCAACCGGCTTCCACCCAGGCCGTCCTTCGGGCTGGATCGACCCTGACACCGCGCATTTGAGACAGGTCGATCAGCAATCCGCCGTCGGCAACCGCTTTCCCGGCAATGTTGTGTCCACCGGATCGCACCGACACCAGCAGATCGTGAGCTCGGGCGAACCGAACCGCCCGCAAGACGTCCTGCGGTCCGCGCGCACGAACGACCAGGTCGGGATGGCGGTCGATCATGGCATTCCACAAGGTGCGTGCCGCCTCGTATCCCTCTTCGCCGGGCAGGCATATGTCTCCCCGGAGGGTGCCCCTGAGTTCTTCGATCGCTTCCTCGGGAACCGTATCGCTCGTTCCCTGAAGGTTCAATACCGAAATCGCGCTCATTGCAGTGCTCCTCCATCAATAAACAGTCCAAACAGCTGGTGTCGGTCTGAAAAGGAGGAATATTGGCGGAAGTTTCGCGGAAGCAAGTATATATATTGTTATAATTTACAATGAAGGTATAAAAGTGACGGGGTGGATAATATCGATATAGAAAAACCGCAAGGCATAATTCAGGATATTGTTAAATTTTACCCGGTTAAATTTACCAGCGATGCCGATACTGAAAGTAATTTCGGGAATGGGTGAATTTAAGGTCGGATAATGTCTTGCCGGCGGCGAAGGGGCGGGCGGCGGACCTGCAGGCGGTGCAAATCAACGACCGGCTGATTTCATCCCCGGGAACGGATCGGAGTGATCCGGCAACGTCACGGCCAGACCAGTTCGCCCGGTTCTTCCCCATTGCCCCGGGTCGCTACCCGTGCTCCGGCGATCGAGGTCTTGCCGGAGGCAACCAGCGCCAGGGCCCTCGGGTAGATCTTGTGCTCCACGTCCAGAACCCGGGCAGCAAGCGTATCGGGCGTGTCGTCGTCCAGCACCGGAACGGCACCCTGGATGATGATCGGCCCGTCGTCCATTTCCGCCGAAACGAAATGAACAGTAGCGCCGTGGAGTTTCACGCCCTCCGCCAGGGCGCGTTCGTGCGTGGCAAGGCCCCTGAAGGAGGGCAGCAGGGCAGGGTGGATGTTGATCATCCGGTTCGCCCAGGCGTTGACGAGGAACGGCGTCAGGATGCGCATGAAACCTGCGAGCGCCACGATTTCGATCCGGTGTTCTTTCAGAACCTCGTCGATCTTCCTTTCAAAGGCTTCCCGGTCGCCGGAAAACTCCTTGTGATCGACAACGGCAGTCGCAATTCCGAATTGTCGTGCCCGTTCCAGTCCGGCGGCATCCGGACGGTTGGAAAGCACCAGTTCGATTTTCGCCGGATAAGACTCGTCGAGCGCAGCCGCGATCAGGGCGTTCATGTTGGTGCCGCGACCGGAGATCAGGACGGCGGTCCGCTTGCGCTGCGCCATCAGGCAAGTCCCAGGGTGCCGTCGAACAGCACCGGTTTATCGCCGGCCGGCTCGATCCGCCCGATCCGGGAAACGGTTTCTCCCGCGTCGCTCAGAACTTTCGAGACAGCGTCGGCTTCATCGTCGGTGACGACTACGACCATTCCGATGCCGCAGTTGAAGGTACGCAGCATTTCGCTTTCCGCGACCCCGCCGGTCTGCGCCAGCCAGGCAAAGACCGGCGGCACCGCGATTGTGCCGAGGTCGATGCGGGCGGACGTGTTCTCCGGCAGCACGCGCGGCAGGTTTTCCGGCAATCCGCCACCGGTGATATGCGCCAGCGCCTTGATGCCCGAGGTCGCCTTCAGGGCGGCAAGCAGCGGCTTGACGTAGATTCTTGTCGGCTCCATCAGCGCTTCGCCGAGCGTCTTGCCCTCCGCAAAGGGAGCGGCGTCCGACCATGTGCGGCCGGCAAGCTCGATGATCTTGCGGACCATGGAATAACCGTTGGAATGGACCCCGGAAGAAGCCAGGCCCAGCAGCACGTCGCCTTCGGCCACGTCCTTGCGCGGCAGAATTTCACCGCGTTCCACCGCGCCGACCGAGAAACCGGCGAGATCGTAGTCGCCTTCCACATACATACCGGGCATTTCCGCGGTTTCGCCGCCGATCAGGGCCGCGCCCGCCATCTTGCAGCCGTCGGCAATGCCGGCAACCACATCCGTGGCCGTACCGACATCCAGGGCGCCGGTTGCGAAATAATCGAGGAAGAACAGCGGCTCAGCACCCTGGACCACAAGGTCGTTGACGCACATGGCCACAAGATCGATACCGACGGTGCGGTGCTGACCCGTTTCGATGGCGATCTTCAGCTTGGTGCCGACGCCGTCATTGGCCGCGACCAGGACCGGGTCGGTGAAGCCCGCGCCTTTCAGGTCGAACAGGCCGCCAAAGCCGCCGATATCGCTGTCCGCTCCCGGCCGGGACGTTGCCTTGACCAGGGGCTTGATCCGGTTGACCAGTTCGTTTCCGGCATCGATGTCGACGCCGGCATCCGCGTAGGTCAGGCCATTGGAGGGAGGAGTGGACTGGCTCATTGGGCGCTCCGGGACTGCATGCATATAGCTTTGCCAACGCGGATTACAGTCTGGCGCTTGCGAACACAAGAGGCGATGCCTTGAAAGACGTTGTCATGAAGAGGATTCAGGGCGGCCGGGACAGGAGAACTGCAACGCCGGTGCTACAGACCTTCGACGACCGGAGCCTTCGGCCGGAACAAGGAAGGCGCGCGGCCTCTGGACTTGACCGGTCGCCACGTTTAATTCCAATTGCAAGAAGTGCCGATATCAACACGTCTGTTCAATGAGGAACGCCTTCATGACCCTTCGCCGGCAGGTTCAATTCTGGCTGCTTTCCCTGGCTGCGTTCTGTGCCTTCCTTTATGTGTTCTCGAGCGTGCTTCTGCCCTTTGTTGCGGGCATGGCTGTTGCCTATCTGCTGGATCCGGTCTGCGACCGGCTGGAAAAGCTCGGAATGGGCCGCCTGTGGGCGACGCTCACCATTATGTTTGCCTTCATTTTCGTACTGGTGCTGTTCTTCATTCTTCTCCTTCCCGTGCTCGGCAACCAGCTGGCGTTGTTTCTGGAGAAGTTTCCGGAACTGGTCCGCAAGCTTCAGGGGCTGCTGTCCGACAATATCGGCTCCAGCCTTGCCGCCGCCGCTGGCATCAATCCGGAAGACCTGCAAGCGACAATGTCCAATCTGGTAGGGCAGGGCGCGTCCTTCATCGGCAAGCTGGCGCACTCGCTGTGGAGTGGCGGTCAGGCGCTGCTGTCCATCCTGTCGCTCTTCGTCATCACGCCGGTGGTCGCCTTCTATCTCTTGCTCGACTGGGATCACATGATCGAGCGCATCGACGGCTGGCTGCCGCGCGATCACCTCGGCGAGATCCGTGCTCTGGCCGGGGAAATGGATGCGGCGGTTGCCGGTTTCGTCAGAGGCCAGGTATCGGTCTGTCTGATCCTCGGATCGTTTTATGCGGTTGCCCTCGTGCTTGTCGGCCTCAATTTCGGCCTGCTGATCGGTATGGGAGCCGGTCTCGTCAGTTTCATTCCCTTCGTCGGCGCGAGCCTGGGGCTCGTGCTCTCCATTGGGGTCGCACTGGTGCAGTTCTGGCCGGATTGGCCCTGGATCGTCGCGGTCGCGGCCGTCTTCGCCGCCGGCCAGTTTCTGGAAGGAAACATCCTGCAGCCGAAACTGGTCGGTGAAAGCACGGGCCTTCATCCCGTAACGCTGATGTTTGCTCTGTTTGCCTTTGGATATCTCTTTGGATTTGTGGGCATGCTCGTGGCGGTTCCCGCGGCCGCCATGATCGGGGTGCTTGCGCGCTTCGCCCTGAAGCAGTACCTAGCAAGCCCGGTATACAAGGGCACCGGCGCTTCGGCGGCCGGACCCGAAGAGTTAGAGTAAGCAACAAACCATGGCGAACCCCCCGCGCCAGTTACCGTTGGACCTGCCTCACGAAGCGGCGCTCGGCCGGGACGATTTTCTGGTCGGCAATTCCAACCGGGCGGCCTTCGAGCTATTGGAACGCTGGCCCGAATGGCCGGCTCCCGTCGTTGTGCTGGCAGGCCCGGTCGGCTCCGGAAAGAGCCATCTCGTCAAGGCATTCCAGGATGAAACCGGCGCGGCCGTCCTGCCTGCCCGTGAGCTGACGGATGCGTTGGTTGAAGGTCTCGTATCCGCGCCCGCCGCGGTGATCGAAGACGCTCATCTCGGCGTCGACAACACCGCACTCTTTCATCTGCTGAATGCCTCCCGCCAGGCGGGCAAGACCGTTCTGATCACGAGCCGTACCTGGCCGGCCGGCTGGAAAGTCACCCTGCCGGATCTCATGTCGCGCCTGAGGGCAGCGACGCCGGTCGAAATCCTGGAGCCGGATGACGATCTTCTTCGGCGGGTTCTGGTGAAGCTCTTCGCCGACAGACAGATTTCCGTCGATTTCGGTGTCGTGGACTATCTGGTGGTGCGCATGGAGCGTTCGCTGGAGATTGCCTTGCGGGCTGTGGAAGCCATCGATCGGGAAGCTCTGGCGGGCCGGGTCAAGATCACCAAGCCACTGGCCGGCCGGGTTCTGGAAGATGTGCATAAAGGCTCATAACTGGCGGGCGTGTCATGGAACTGTCATTTTTGAACGGGCCGGTCCATGTTAGAGCATCGGCAGGACGGCAGGACGGCAGGACGGCAGGACCAGGGGTCTGACGCGGCGACGCAGGTCCGCTAAAATGCTTATGCGGCAAAGTCGTCACTGGAGAAGCCGGAAACGGGCTGGTTGAATGCACCCGTTGCGCCGGCACAGGCTGGAAAAGGGAAGGCGTCATGATCGAAACTCCTGAATTTTCAGAAAGTCTGTCTCCATCCGGTGACGCCGGGGCTGCCGAGGAGCTTGCCGCACCCGTTGAAATCATCAGCGATCTGGCGACGTCGCCGGCGCGTTTCATGAACCGGGAAGTGTCCTGGCTGCAGTTCAACCGTCGCGTTCTGGAAGAGGCGACGAACGAGAACCACCCCTTGCTGGAGCGGGTCCGGTTCCTGTCAATCTCGGCCAACAATCTGGACGAATTCTTCATGGTTCGTGTCGCCGGCCTCAGAGGCCAGCAGCGCGCCGAGATCATGAACCTGTCCGATGACGGCCTGACACCCACGGAACAGCTTCAGAAGATCAGCGAGGCGGTCCGGGACCTGCAGGCTTCCCAGCAGGAGATCTGGGGAGAATTGCGACGCGAGATCGTCGACAAGGGCATCGAAATCCTGAAAGGGGACAATCTGGCGGAGGACGACCGGATCTGGCTCCGGGATTATTTCCTTGCTTATCTGTTTCCGGTCCTGACGCCGCTTGCGATCGATCCGGCGCATCCGTTCCCCTTCATTCCCAATCTCGGCTTCTCCATCGTCTTCGAATTGGTGCCGACATCGGGGGGGCGCGGCATGATTGCCTTGCTCAGAATTCCCAACCAGGTCGACCGGTTCGTGCAACTGCCCGGCAAGGACGGAGGATCCGCCCGGTTCCTTGCCATCGAGAAGGTCGTCGCCCTTTTCATCGGCCGTCTCTTCCCCGGTTACGAGATCCGGGGAAAGGGCGCCTTCCGCGTCATTCGCGACAGCGACCTGGAAATCGAGGAAGAAGCGGAAGATCTCGTGCGCCTGTTCGAAAGCGCTCTCAAGCGCCGGCGGCGCGGGTCGGTGATACGGCTTGAAATCCAGGACACCACCCCTCCGGCCCTCCAGGAGTTCGTCGCCGACGCCCTGGACGTGGGAGAAAGCGAAATTTTCCAGGCGGGCGGTCTGCTGGCGCTCAACAACCTGTCACAGATCGTCGACCAGGAGCGGCCCGATCTGAAATTCGAGCCTTACACGGCACGCTTCCCGGAACGGATCCGGGAGCATGGCGGCGATTGTCTGGCGGCGATCCACCAGAAGGACATCATTGTCCATCACCCATACGAGTCCTTCGACGTCGTGGTGCAATACCTGCGGCAGGCGGCCCGCGATCCGGACGTGGTGGCGATCAAGCAGACGCTCTACCGGACGTCCAACAATTCCCCGATTGTGAAGGCCCTGGCGGAAGCGGCCGAAGCGGGCAAGTCGGTGACCGCGCTTGTCGAGCTGAAAGCCCGGTTCGACGAGGAAGCCAACATCAAGTGGGCGCGCGACCTCGAACGGGCTGGAGTTCAGGTGGTGTTCGGCTTTATCGAGCTGAAAACCCACTCGAAGCTGTCGATGGTCATCAAGCGCGAACATGGCCAGCTGAAGACCTACTGCCATATCGGTACCGGCAACTATCACCCGATCACGGCCCGGGTCTACGAGGATCTGTCTTTCTTCACCGACGATCCGGGCATTGCCGAGGACGCGGCGAGGATCTTCAATTTCATCACCGGATATGCCCGTCCGGCGGAACTCAAGCATCTGATGGTGTCGCCGGTGAACCTGCGCGAACGCATGCTGGAAATGACCGAGGCCGAAATTCGTCATGCCCAGGCCGGCCGGCCCGCGCAGATCTGGATGAAGATGAATTCCCTCGTCGATCCGGAGATCATCGATTCCCTTTACCGGGCCAGCCAGGCCGGCGTACAGGTGGACCTTATCATCCGGGGCATCTGCTGCCTGCGGCCAGGCATCACGGGCCTGTCGGAAAACATCCGGGTAAAATCCATCGTCGGGCGGTTCCTGGAGCATTCGCGCATCTTCTGCTTCGGCAACGGGCACGGGCTGCCGTCTCCCGAAGCCCATGTCTATATCGGATCGGCCGATCTCATGCCGCGCAACATCGACAGGCGCGTGGAGGTCCTGGCGCCGCTACTGACCCCGACCGTTCACGAACAGGTTCTCGACCAAATCATGGTCGCCAACCTGAAGGACAACCAGCAAAGCTGGCATATCCTGCCGGATGGCAGTCACAAGCGGATCGTACCGGGCGCGAACGAGGAACCTTTCAACGCCCATCGGTACTTCATGACGAATCCGTCTCTTTCGGGCCGGGGAAAATCCCTGAAAAGCGATCGGCCCAAGTCGTTCCTGGAACGGCAACAGCGAGGTTAGCATGACGCGCCAGTTTCATCCGGCCCGGGGCCGGCTCAACGGGTCGGGGCCGATCGCGGTCGTGGACATTGGCTCGAACTCCGTGCGTCTCGTCATCTATGAAAGAAAAGCGCGCACGCCGACCATGCTTTTCAACGAGAAGCTGCTCGCGGGCCTCGGCCGCGGTGTCGCGGCGACCGGCCGCATGGCCGACGACTCCGTCAATCTGGCCCTCGGCGAACTGGCGCGTTTCAAGGCGCTGATTGCACATACGGGATGCAAGGATCTTTATATCGTGGCGACTGCCGCGGCCAGGGACGCGGAAAACGGACCCGAGTTCGTCCGGCAGGTCGAGCGGTTCCTCGAAGCACCGGTCCGCATTCTGAACGGCAGCGAGGAAGCCTATTATTCGGCGCTTGGCGTCGTCGCCGGGTTCTGGGAACCGCGCGGTATCGTCGGTGACATGGGCGGCGGAAGCCTGGAACTGGTCGAGATCGCCGACAACAAGCCCGGTGTCGGGGCGACCTTTCCGCTCGGAGGGTTGAGACTTTCCGAAGAGGCCGATGGAAAGATCGCCAAGGCGCAGAAAATAGCCGAAGCCTCGTTAAGTGCCTTCGACTGGCCGCATCTTGCCCCGGGGGAGAGGACATTCTACGCCGTCGGGGGCACCTGGCGGTCGCTCGGACGTCTGCATCTCCTCCAGAAGGGCTATCCGCTGCACGTGATGCACAACTACGAGATCGATGCCGAGGACGCGATTGCCTTCTGCCGCCAGATCTCGGTTCCGAACCTTGAAGGTGTCGACCGGGCGGAAGTCGTCTCCAAGCAGCGGCGGCCGCTGGTGCCCATCGGAGCGGTCGTCCTGGAGCAGGTCCTGAGGGCGATGAAGGCGGAACGTCTGGTCTTTTCGGCAACCGGCGTCCGCGAGGGCCTGCTACACGAAAACCTGCCTCCCGAAATGCAGGCGCAGGATCCTGTTATCGAGGCCGCTCGGGAACTGAGCACACTGCGCGCCCGTTCCCCCGAGCATGCCCAGGAACTGATCGTGTGGACGGACACGCTCTTCAGGGAACTGGAGATCGAGGAAACGGCCAATGAAACCAGATTGCGGCACGCAGCCTGTCTCCTGTCCGACATCGGCTGGCGGGCTCATCCCGATTACCGCGGCGAGCAAAGCCTGAACATCATTTCCAACGCCTCCTTCGTTGGCCTGGACCATGCCTGCCGGGCCTATCTGGCAGCCGCCGTGTTCTATCGCCACCAGGGATTGCGGGAAGGTGACCTGTCGCCATTGATCCGCGAGCTTTTCACGGACCGCCTGCGCATCCGGGCCAAGGTGCTTGGAGCTACCTTGCGCGTTGCCTCCCTGCTCAGTGCGTCGATGGCCGGCCTGTTGCCGAAAGTGGGCATCGCAAGGACCAAAGACGGCCTTGCGCTTGAACTCGGGGCGGAGATCGCCAGCCTGGACGGCGAACGCCTGCGCAAGCGCGCAAACCAGCTCGGCAAAATCATCCAGACGCCGGTCGAGGTCAGGGTGGTTCGGAACTGACATGTTGACGTCGCAACACGTCGAGTGGAAGGGCGGCTCGCCCAGAGGCGACTATTCGGCGGCCGCCTGTGCCTTCGCGTCCGCTGGTGGCTGCTGATCGAGCGCTACGATCTGGCGGTTTCTGAAGGCAAGTGCCATCTCGCCGCGCTTCAGTTTCAGAGCCGGTTCGCCGAACAGTTCCCGTCGCCAACCCTTCATCGCGGCTACATCGGCGGCATCGTCGGCTGCGATCTTTTCCAGATCGTCCACCGTAGCGATGACCTTGGCTGCGACCCCATGAGCTTCGCTGACGAGTTTCAAAAGGACTTTGAGCAGATCTACCGCTGCTGCGGACCCGTCCGGTGCCTGCCGGCCCTTCGGCAGCTTCGGCAATTTGTCCTTTGGCAGGTCGAGTGCGCGCTTGACGGCCTTCAGTATCTCGTCAGCCGATCTGGAGCGTTCGAACCCGCGCGGTATCGTCCGCAATCTTGAAAGGGCTTCGACATCCTGGGGCTGCTGCGCGGCAAGCTCATAGATGGCATCGTCCTTGATCACCCGGCTGCGCGGCACGTCCCTGGACTGGGCTTCTCGCTCACGCCAGGCGGCAACTTCCATCATGACGGCGAGCTCGATCGGCTTGCGCACCCGCAGCTTCAACCGCTTCCAGGCCTGTTCCGGATCGCTGCGGTAGGTGGCGACCGAGGTCAGAACCTCCATTTCGTCCTGCACCCAGTGGCTGCGGTCCTGTTCCGCCAGGTTTGCCTTCAGGAACTGATAGGCGTCGCGCAGGTGGGTGACGTCGGCCAGAGCGTAGTCAAGCTGCTTGGCGGTCAATGGGCGCCGCGCCCAGTCCGTGAATCGGGACGACTTGTCGATCCGCGCGCCGGTGACCTTGTAGACGAGCTGATCGTAGGAAATGGAATCGCCGAAGCCGCAGACCATCGCGGCAACCTGCGAATCGAAAATGGGCGCCGGGATCAGCCCGCCGAGATGATAGATGATTTCGATGTCCTGGCGCGCCGCGTGAAACACCTTCGTTACGCTGTCGTTGCGCATCAGATCGAAAAAGGGCTGAAGGTCCAGTTCTTCAGACAGGGCATCGACGATGAAGGCCGTGTCCGGCCCCGCCATCTGGATCACGCAGAGCTTGGGCCAGAAGGTGGTTTCACGGAGAAATTCCGTGTCCACGGTTACGTAATCATGGGCGGCAAGGCGCTCGCAGGCAGAGGCGAGTTCTTTTGTTTTTGTAATCACATGCATGGTGAGGCACAGCTATACCCGAGTTCTGCCGCTTTGTCGCCACGAAATGGTAAGTTTGAGACCGTCCGATCTTGAGCAAGCGCAATATGTGCGCCTATGTTGAGCCTTGAAGGAACGGGCCGCAATCCGGCAGGGGAGAACCGATGCGCAAGATACTGGTGGTGAATTCCAAGGGGGGATGCGGCAAGACGACAATTGCCACGAATCTCGCTGTCGCACTCGCCGCCCGCGGGGAGGATGTCGCTCTTGCCGATGCCGACAGGCAGAAATCCAGCCTGGCCTGGGTCAAGAGGCGCCCGGAAGGTCTTGCCGCGATCGAAGCGCTCAACTGGACCAGGGAAGGAGCCATCGGCGAGCGCAGCAAACACCTCGACGCCATCGTGATCGACGGTCCGGGAGGACTCAAGTCGGAACATGCCAGGTCCCTGATTGCCGAAGCCTCCGACATCGTCGTACCGGTTCTGGCTTCAGCCTTCGACTGGAACGCCACCTTGAAGTTTCTGGACGGCATTTCCGATATCAAGCGCGTGCGCAAGGGCAAGGCCGACATTCACGTCGTCGCCAACCGCATCAACAAGCGCTCGACACAGGTCGCGGATCTGGAGAAGACGCTCGCGGCGAGGGGCTTCCCGCTGCTTTGCAGGATTTCCGACCGGGTTCTTTACGCCCGCCACGCCGCTGCCGGAACCGGCGTCTTCGACTATTCGGATGCGCGCTCACACGAGGTCAGGGGGCAATGGCATCCGTTGCTGCAGGCGGTGGATACCTGACGACTTTTTTGAATTCAGTTGTGCCCAGCTTCCAGTCGTTCAAGAATTTGAATTCTATATCAAAACAAAAATATAGAAAAAACGTAATAATCGATACGAAAACAGCTGGTACGAAGGTCCAGATCATAGTTTGAAGAAACAAAATTTGCACTGAAAGTATCGGATTTTTTTTTAGCGGCTTTAACGGACCGGAGGGCGTGCCTTGTATGCGCGAGCCGAAGTCGCTGGAGGATACTCATGAAA
>JBNKGB010000120.1:0-12222 GCA_050289605.1 Roseibium sp.
CCGCCAGGCGGTTGGCGGTGATGATCGCCGCCAGCTGCTCCAGGGCCAGGTCGAAGTCGTCGTTGACCACCAGGTAGTCCGCTTCCACGTAGTGGGACATTTCCTCCACCGCCTCCGGCCAGTGTTGGTCGCTGACGTCCTATTGCCCGGTTCCGGGGCCGCTGCCCACGTCGCCGGCCAACAGGGATTATCAGCCCGGCTTTGCAGCCGAAATGATGTTGAAGGACCTGAAGCTCGCCCAGGAGGCGGCAAGCTCTTCCGGCGCGGCGACGCCGCTCGGTGCGGAAGCCGCGTCTCTTTATTCGCTCTTCTGCAACTCGGGCGGACAGGGGCAGGACTTCTCGGGCATCGTGAAGTTCCTGCGCGGAAACGCCTGAGCGAAATACGGACCACGATGAGGCCCGGGCGTCCGCTGCGATGCCGCCCGGGCCCCTCCGGCAAGCAGACCAGAAGCCCAGGCCGAAACCTGCCGATGGAAGCGGGCTCAGTCGTATTACAGCGAATTCTTGAAAGAATAGAAGTGTTTGGCGGCGAAATTCTATCGTTACCGAGATCTTAACAAGATCTTAATAGGGTGCCTAAAACACATTTTGAAAGTTAACTTTTGATTCAGCGTGTCTCTTAAGCGGATTTTAGAATCGCTACGTTAGATTGCTCCTCAAGGCGGGAAAATATCCGTCGAACAACAGGCACAATATGAGGCGCAATCACATGATCACCGCAAACAGGGCAGTTGAGACTGTAGCACCGAACGAAGGGGAAGAGTCGGACATCAAGCCGCTTTACCTCGAAGCTCTTACATTGGTCGAGCGGCTGCATCGCCGTCTGCTTGACGTAATCAAAGACGAGTTCGACCGCATGGGCCGGTCCGATGTCAATAGCGTGCAGGCTCTGCTGCTGTTCAACATCGGAGACAGCGAGCTTACGGCAGGCGAACTTCGCACCCGTGGTTACTATCTCGGCTCTAACGTGTCCTACAACCTGAAGAAGCTGGTGGAAACCGGTTACATTCATCATCAGAGATCGCGTATGGACCGCCGCTCGGTCCGCGTCAGTCTGACGGAAAAGGGCCGGGATGTCGCCAAGATCGTCAACGATCTTTACGAGCGCCACATGCTCTCCGTCGAGCAGGTGGGTGAAATCGGACCGCAGGACTTCGTAGCGCTGAACAAGTCCCTGCGCCGCCTGGAGCGCTTCTGGACCGACCAGATCCTGTATCGCCTCTAAGAAATTCGCGGCACATTCAGATGACAGGGCACCGTCCCGGAGGCAAATCCGGCGACGGTGTCCTTGTATTTGGGGGCGCGCTGGCCGGGATTTTCCGGCGCCGGGACGCGAATGTCTTCCGGGGAATGTGCGTCTGCCGGGCTGTCTTCGTGCGGCCGGACATCATTAGGTCACATTGAGATGGCTTTTAGCGGCATTCCGGATGGATTGATGGTTAAGAAACCGAGTTTTTTGTTAACTGACTTCCGGTAGGAAGAGTACCTTAGCATCTGGCGCGGTCGGGGATTGCCTGTCCGTGTCTCAATTGCGTGAATGAAACCGGCGCTTGAAGCGCTGCAAAATGGGGTCGGCAATGAACCTTTTGTCCGAACGGTTCGGAATAAAGTTTCAATTGGATGGGGCTGCGGGCGGGATGCTCAAAGGTCTTTTTGCACTCGGGCTCGTGGCGCCGCTGCTGGCGACCACCGGGGCAAGCGCAGAATCAGCGATGCAATCGCTTCAGGCCAGCAACCAGAACCTGGAATGGGCCGACAATTTCGACATTGCCACCGATCACATCAAGGAAGTGAAGTCGTCCGCACCGACACTGTCGCCGGAGACCGCCGACTACATCGCCGTGGCCATCGACCGCTACCAGCAGATCGTGCAGACCGGCGGCTGGGGCACCGTTACCGCGGACGGCAAGTCGCTCCGCATCGGCGCCAAGGACAAGCGCGTCGTCGAACTGCGCCGCCGTCTGATTGCCTCCAGCGATCTGGAGCAGCAGGCCGGCCTTTCCGATACGTTCGATTCCTATGTGGATGCCGCCCTGCGCCGCTTCCAGTTGCGTCACGGCCTGATCCCGGACGGGGTCATGGGTGAGGGCACCGTCGCGGCCCTCAACGTTCCGGCGCATGTGCGCCTGCGCCAGCTTGAGACCAACCTGGTGCGCATGCATGCCATGTCCGGCTTCCTGGGTGACCGTTATGTGATGGTCAATGTTCCGGCGGCCGAAATCGAAGCTGTCGAGGACGGCCGTGTCCGCTCCCGTCACACGGCTGTGGTCGGCAAGATCGACCGTCAGACACCGATCCTCAACAGCAAGATCTATGAGTTGAACTTCAATCCCTACTGGACCGTTCCTGTGTCGATCATCCGCAAGGATCTGATCCCGAAGATGAAGCAGGATCCCGAATATCTCGCCAAAAACAACATTCGTATCTTCGATTGGAAGGGCAACGAACTGACCTGGCAGCAGATCGACTGGAACACGGACGAGGCAACCCAGTATCGCTTCACGCAAGATCCGGGTTCGGACAACTCGCTCGGTTCGGTCCGGATCAACTTCCACAACAAACATCAGGTCTACCTGCATGACACGCCCTCCAAGACCCTGTTCGGCGAAGGCTACCGGTTCCATTCCTCCGGCTGCGTCCGCGTGCAGAACGTCCGCGAACTCGTGACGTGGCTGCTTGAATCGACCACGCCGGACTGGGATCGCTCGCGCGTCGATTCCGTCATCCGCACGGGCGAACGGGACGACGTGAAGCTGAAGAAGCAGATCCCGCTTTATCTCACCTATGTGACTGCCTGGGCGAATGCCGACGGTGTCGTTCATTTCCGCGAAGACATCTACAACCGCGACGATCTTTACGGCACCGATGGCACCGTGGAGGGCGTAGACGGTGCCACGGACACGCAGGCCCGTCTGTAAGCGACCGCTCCGCCGGATGCGAATGGCGGAAAGGAACTTCGACCGCCGGTCTTGATCGGCCCGGCGTTTCGTGGCTTTTGGCGGTATCGTTTCGGCAATCGGGGCAGGGAGCACCGCAATGAGTCGCGAACCGCAGGCTGGAGAGATCTATCTCGAATTCCGGCCGGTTGGTCAGCAGGTAAAAGTCACCGCGATCGACGCGGCGACCGGGATTGAAGTGTCCGTCTTCGGACCGGCTTCCACTTTCCAGGAAGACCTGAAGCGCCTTGCAGTGCGCAAGCTGCAGCGGCGACTTGAACAGGAACGCGCCGGATCCGCGCCAGCCGGATCCGATCCCACTCTTTATTGATGCCCGACCCCTTCAGGCCGCTCCGCTGCGCCTTTCGAAGCAGGCCAGGCCTTCGCGCTTCAGATCTGTTTCGGCCGGCCCGCAGCAGGCGGAGGCGCGCCTCGGACGCGTTCCCCGCAATTTCAAAGCCGGATCGGCGCCTGAACGCACATTTGCCCGGGACGGTATCCTTTTGTCGTTTTCCAAACTTAACGCGTCGCGTAGGCCCTTGGTTCTCGGGATTGCCTGTGTTAAGCCGTCGCGTCATGTCGGCCATGCCACGAGACGCAGTCAGAGAATGTCTCCAAAACCTGCGCCGCTGTTCCTTAAAATGAGACACAAGGATGGTGAGATGTCTTTGATGGAAAGCTCCCCTCAGTTCCTGCAGACCGGTTTCTTCACCCGTAGCCTCGACGAGGTCGATCCTGAGATTTTCGGCACCATCGAAAAGGAACTTGGCCGCCAGCAGCATGAGATCGAACTGATCGCGTCCGAGAACATCGTTTCGCGCGCTGTTCTGGAAGCTCAGGGGTCGATCTTCACCAACAAATATGCCGAAGGTTATCCGGGCAAGCGCTACTATGGCGGCTGCGAGTTCGCCGACATCGCCGAAAGCCTGGCGATCGAGCGCGCCAAGGAACTGTTCGGCTGCAACTTCGCCAACGTCCAGCCGAATTCCGGCAGCCAGATGAACCAGGCCGTGTTCCTCGCCCTGCTGCAGCCGGGCGACACCTTCATGGGTCTCGATCTCAATTCCGGCGGTCACCTGACCCACGGCTCCCCGGTCAACATGTCCGGCAAGTGGTTCAACGTGATTTCCTATGGCGTGCGCCAGGACGACCATCTTCTCGACATGGACGAGGTCGAGCGCCTCGCCAACGAACACAAGCCGAAACTGATCCTTGCCGGCGGCACCGCCTATTCCCGCATCTGGGACTGGAAGCGGTTCCGTGAGATCGCCGACAGCATCGGTGCCTACCTGATGGTCGACATGGCCCACATCGCGGGTCTCGTCGCCGGCGGCGTGCATCCGTCTCCGCTGCCCCATGCCCACGTGGTCACCACCACCACCCACAAGTCCCTGCGCGGTCCCCGCGGCGGCATGATCCTGTCCAATGACGAGGACATCGCCAAGAAGATCAATTCCGCGGTCTTCCCGGGGCTTCAGGGTGGTCCGCTGATGCATGTTATCGCCGCCAAGGCCGTCGCCTTCAAGGAAGCGCTGCAGCCTGAGTTCAAGGCCTATGCGCGCTCCGTGGCCGAAAACGCCAAGGCGCTGGCCGAAGTCCTGAAGGAACAGGGGCTCGATATCGTGTCCGGCGGCACGGACAACCACCTGATGCTGGTGGATCTGCGTCCCAAGAACGCGACCGGCAAGTCTGCCGAGAAGTCTCTCGGCCGTGCCAACATCACCTGCAACAAGAACGGCATCCCGTTCGACCCGGAAAAGCCGTTCGTTACTTCCGGTATCCGCCTCGGCACCCCGGCCGCGACGACCCGTGGTTTCGGCGTTGCCGAATTCCGCGAAGTCGGCCTCTTGATCACGGAAGTGTTGGACGGTTTGAAGGCGGCAAACAGTGAAGAGGGCAACGCGGCGGTTGAAGCGGCCGTCAAAGCCAAGGTAGAAGCACTGACGGCCCGGTTCCCGATCTACGGGAAATAATCCGACGGGCTCGGTCAGGAGCTTTGAGAAATGAGATGTCCTTTTTGCGGCGGCGACGAAACCCAGGTCAAGGATTCCCGCCCGACCGAGGACAACACCGCCATTCGCCGCCGCAGGATCTGCAATACCTGCGGCGGCCGTTTCACGACCTTCGAGCGGGTTCAGCTGCGCGAGCTGCTGGTGCTCAAGCGCTCCGGCCGCCGGGTGCCGTTCGACCGGGAAAAGCTGATGCGTTCCGTCCAGATCGCCGTTCGCAAGCGTCCCGTGGATCTGGAAAAGATCGAGCGCATGGTCAGTGGCATCGTGCGCCAGCTGGAAAGCTCCGGTGAAAGCGAAATCACCGCTGAAACCATAGGCAATCATGTCATGGAAGGCCTGAAGGGCGTCGACGATGTCGCCTATGTCCGTTTCGCCTCCGTTTACAAGAACTTCCGGGAAGCCAAGGACTTCGAGGCTCTCCTGGACGAATTGAGCGATTCCGACGGCGCCTCGCCGGACAACAACTGATCGCCGGGACCAATCCTTCATGCCGGAAATATCCGATACGGACATGCGCTTCATGGCGGCTGCCGAACGTCTGGCCCGACGCGGTTTCGGACGGGTTTGGCCCAACCCGTCCGTCGCGGCGCTGATCGTGTGCCAGGACGAGGGCAACATTCTGGTCGGGCGCGGCGTCACCTCGCGTCCCGGCATGGCCCATGCCGAGGTTAACGCGCTGACCCAGGCGGGAGAGAGGGCGCGGGGGGCAACCTGCTATGTCACGCTTGAGCCCTGTTCCCACTACGGCCGAACGCCGCCCTGTGCCCTTGCTCTGATCGAAGCCGGGGTCAAGCGGGTGGTCGTCGGCATGCTGGATCCCAATCCGCGCGTTGCCGGGCGGGGTGTCGCAATGCTTCGTGAGGCAGGCATCGATGTCGTCGTCGGTGTCCGCGAGGCGGCGATGAAGGTGCTTTATCGCGGTTTCACCTACCGCCAGATCAGGCTACGGCCGCAGGTATTCCTGAAACTTGCACGGTCGAAGGACGGCTTTATCGGCCGCAAGGGCGACGGCCAGGTCCGGATATCCGGTCCCCTGTCCATGCGCAAGGTTCACGGGTTCCGGGCCGAATATGACGCGATCCTCGTCGGCTCGGGGACCGCGCTGGAAGACGATCCGCAACTGACGTGCCGCCTGCCGGGTCTTGCCGGGCGCTCGCCGGTGCGGGTCATCGTCGACCGGCGGGCGCGCCTGCCGCTTGGCTCCAAACTCGTTCAAACCTGCGCAAGCGTTCCGGTCTGGCTGATCTGCGGCAACGATGCCGATCCCGGGAAGATCGAGGATCTGGCTGCCGCGGGCATCAAGATCATCCGCGTTCCGGCCGACGGCAAGGGCGTCGACCCCGCCGTCATCCTGAGCGCGCTCGCCATGCGCGGCGTCACGCGCCTGATGGTGGAAGGTGGCGCGCGTATGGCGGCGTCCTTTCTGCAAGCGGATCTGGTCGACGACCTGTGTGTCGTGACCGGTGACATCGAGATCGGCGCCGACGGCATACCGGCTCTGCACGGCCTCGACCTTTCGGATGTTCTGAAAGACCCCAAATTCGAACGGGTCGACGCCGGTACCTTCGGCACCGACCGCTACATTTTCCTAAGACGGCGTGGAGCCTGACATGTTTACCGGCATTGTAACCGACCTCGGCGAAATCCTTTCCGTTGAAGACATCCCGGCCGGCAAGCGGACGCGCATCCGGACCGTCTATGACACGGATACGTTCGACATCGGCGCCTCCATTGCCTGCGGCGGCGTGTGCCACACGGTGACGGCCAAGGCGAACGGCCCAAACGGCAACTGGTTCGAGGTGGAGTCGGCCGCGGAGACCCTTGCGCTGACAATGGTCGCGGACTGGAAGGCAGGCCAGAAGATCAATCTGGAACGGTCGCTGTCCATGGGGGCCGAACTCGGAGGGCACCTTGTGCTCGGCCATGTCGACGGCGTGGCCACCGTTGTCAAGCGGGAGGATTATCCCGATTCCGTCTACTTCCAGTTCGAGGCCTCGGAAGAAACCGCGCCTTTCATCGCCAGAAAGGGATCGGTGGCCCTGGACGGCACGTCGCTGACGGTCAACGAGGTGGACGGGCTGCTCTTTTCCGTTTTTCTCATCCCGCACACCTTGCAGGTGACCACATGGTCCGAGCGTCAGGTCGGTGACAAGATCAACCTCGAAGTGGATATGATGGCCCGCTACGCCGCCCGTCTTGCGGAATTCTCCAGGAACGGGTAGGGGACGTCCCAACATCTTCGCAAAATAAGCTATTATCCGGGATCGCATCTACCAGGCGGGGCTTCCGTCGTCGGGTTTTCGCGATCCTTCACGAATGAGACTGGACAAACCGGGGCAGACATGGTTCCTGTCGCGGCCCAAAACAGGATTGAGAGACCCATGAGCGCTGCAAAGAAACTTCTGATCATCGAAGCTCGTTTCTATGGCGATCTCGCCGATGCGCTCGCCGAAGGTGCGATCAGGACGATCGAGGCGGCCGGCGCGACCTACGACCGGATCGCAGTCCCGGGCGTGCTGGAAATTCCGGCGGCGCTCTCCATGGCCCTGACGGCAATGGAAAACGACGGCGAGCTTTATGACGGCTTTGTCCTGCTTGGTGTCGTGATCCGTGGCGAGACGACCCACTACGACATCGTCAGCAATGAATCGAACCGGGTGATCATGGACCTGATCGTCGACGCGGACCTTGCGGTCGGCAACGGCATCCTGACCGTCGAGAACGGTGAACAGGCCTGGGCCCGCGCGCGGGTGGACGACAAGGACAAGGGCGGCGCCGCCGCTCAGGCCGCCCTCGACATGATCGCCCTGCGCGAACGGCTTGGAGTATAAGAAAAATGACCGGAAAAGCCGACCCGGAACAACCGGCTAAGACTGTGCGCCCTGCAAACAAGCGAGGCGTCGCCCGCCTCGCGGCCGTGCAGGCTCTTTATCAGATGGACGTGGGCGGCGCGCCGCTCAACAGTGTCATCAGCGAGTTCACCGCCTTCCGCCTCGGCAAGGAACTCGACGGCGCGCAATACCGCGAAGCCGACGAGCAGTGGTTCAAGCACATCGTCTCCGGTGTGGTCGCGGACCAGAAGTTCCTGGATCCCTACATTCACACCGCGCTGACGGAAGACTGGCCGCTGAAGCGGATCGACAGCCTGCTGCGCGCCATCCTGCGCTCGGGGTCCTATGAACTGCTGCGACGCAAGGACGTGCCCGCCAAGGTGATCATTTCCGAATATATAGACGTCGCCAAGGCCTTCTTCGAGGACGACGAGCCCGGTCTCGTCAACGGTGTGCTTGACCGGCTCGCCCATGAACTGCGCAATGCGGAGTTCGACACCGGCAAGGCGGACGGCGAAGCCTGACGATGGCTGCGGACCGGCCGGGAGAATTCGAGCTCATCAGGCGCTATTTCGCGCCGCTCGCCAACGATCCCGGCAGCCTGGGCCTGACCGACGACGCCGCCGTGCTGACGCCAAAGCCGGGTTTCGATCTCGTGCTGACAAAGGACGTGCTGGCTGCCGACGTCCATTTTTTTGCAGGCGATGCGCCGGAAGCCATTGCCGCGAAGGCTTTGCGCGTCAATCTTTCCGACCTTGCCGCCAAGGGCGCCAAGCCGCGCGGCTACTTGCTCGGACTGGCGCTTCCCTCCAACTGGACGGAAGACTGGCTTGCCCGCTTCTGCCAGGGGCTGGCCGCCGATCAGGCGGCCTATGACCTGGCCTTGCTGGGCGGTGATACGATCCGTTCCGGCAACGGTCTCCAGGTCTCCGTCACCGCCATCGGCGAAGTGGAAACGGGCAGGGCGGTCCGTCGGTCGGGCGCAAGAACCGGCGACATCCTCTTCGTGACTGGCACCATCGGGGATGCGGCCGCCGGCCTGAAGGCTCGGCTCGATCCGGATTTCTGCAAGTCGAAGGGACTGACCGGCGAGCAAGAGCTGCATATTCTCGACCGCTACCTGCTGCCGCGTCCTCGCACGTGCCTTGCCCCCGTTCTGGCTCACCATGCGAGTGCGGCGATGGACGTTTCCGACGGTCTGGTGGCCGATTGCGGCCATCTGGCGAAGACTTCGGGCCTGCGCATTTCGATCGACCTCGAAGCGGTTCCCCTTTCTCCGGCGTTGAAGCAACTCGAAGCAAGCGCCCCTGACCAGTTTGCAGCCTGCCTGAACGGCGGCGACGATTATGAGATCCTGGCGGGCGTTCCGCCGTCCGCAGCCGGCACCTTTGAGAGGGAAGCCGCCGGGACCGGTTGTCCGGTGACCCGGATCGGTGTTTTCGACGATGCCGGGGACGGCGTGAGGCTTCTGCGGAACAGTCTCCCCGCAGACGGGCTTTTCAAGGACGGCTTCCGGCATTTCTGACCAGGTAGAAGGCTGACGCTTGCAACCTCCGCGGGCCTTGGATATATAGTTCGTATGCGAACTAAGTCTCTTCCGGGCGGCAACCTGTTTCTTTCGGTCAAGGCAGGCTGCGCCCGGCTGACCAAACTGGCGACTGCAGCAGCCCTGGCGGATACTGGCGTTCACGGAGCCCAGGCGCTGGCGCTTCTGGCGTTGGAGGGACAGGGACCGATGAAGATCAGCGACCTCGCAACCGCGCTCGATTTGCAGAAACCGGCGGCAACGACGCTCGCGGTGCGCCTTGAGGACGAAGGCTTCGTCTGCCGCAAGGCAGATGCGGCCGATGCCCGCGCAACCTGTCTTGAACTGACTCCCCTGGGCAGGGACAAGGCGTCACGGGTCGGCCCGATGATCGCTGGATTTGACGCGACCCTTTCGGAAGGGTTCAGCGAAAAGGAACGCGACACCATTCGCCGCTTTCTCGAACGCATCATGTCCCTGGACAGGCTTTAGGAGGTGTTGATGAAACTCCCCTTGATGAGACTTCAGGTGCTTCCCCGTTTGGCGGTTTTCCTGTCAGGTGTCCTGGTTCTGGCCATCGGACTGGCGCATTTTGTGATGCCGGTACTCGGCTACGATGGCCGGGATCTCGAAGCCATTCCCGAGGCGCAACGCGAACACTTCGTCTATCTCGGAACCTACGCAATCGGCCTGTTTCTGGTCTGTTTTGCCTTGCTGACTCTCCACGCAGGAATACGCGGTCCGGAAGGCCAGTCTGCTGTGTTCCTCGGGCTCATGTCCCTGGTCTGGGGCGGGCGTCTGGTGCTCGAATTCCTCTATCCCGTCTCCCTGCCGCTGTTTTTCCTGACCCACCCCCATCCAGTTCTGGCCGCAGTGATCCTCGCCATCTGGTCGGGCTATGTTCTTGGTTTTGCCGCCAGCATGAAGGGAGCTCTCAAGCAGGACGGGACCACCTGACGGTTTCATGCGGTTTGTGCAGCTTTCCCGCGAACGGCAATGGTGATAGGAGAAAATCCCGCTCGCCGTTTCGATACAAGGCAATTCCATAATGACTGCTGCTGCACTGGACATCCGCGTCGATGACCGTCTGGCGAAGCGCAACGCTTTACTGCTGGCGCTCGCCCAGGCTCTTGGCGGCGCCTCCGCGTCCATCGTGATGGCGACCGGGCCGCTCGTCGGTTACGTGATGCTGAAGGACGACAAGTCGCTGGCGACGCTTCCCATTTCCGTCATGGTTCTCGGAACCGCCTTCGGCACCATCCCGGCCGGCATGATCATGCGCCGTTTCGGCCGCAGGGCGGGTTTCATGGGGGCTGCGGTGGTAAGCGCCTTGTCCGGCCTTCTGGCTTCCTACAGCGTCTTCCACGACATGTTCGGGCTGTTCATGCTTGCCTGTTGCCTCGGTGGCATTGCTGGCGCCTTCATGCAGCAATACAGGTTCGCCGCCGCCGACACGGCAAGCGACGCCTTCAAGCCTAAGGCCATCTCCTGGGTCATGGCGGGCGGCGTTCTTGCCGGGGTCATCGGACCGCAGACGGTCATTGCGACGAAGGATATGTTCGCGCCGATCCTGTTCGCGGGGACCTATCTGGCGCAGGCCGGTCTCGCTGTCGTCGCGTTTTTTCTTCTGTCGTTTCTCCGTATTCCAAGACCGCCTCGGCAGAGCCATGCGCAGGCCGGTGGACGACCGTTGCGCGAGATCATGAAACAGCCGCGTTTTGTTGTCGCCGCAGCCTGTGGCATCTGTACCTATGCTCTGATGTCCCTCGTAATGACCGCAACGCCTTTGGCTATGATCGGCTGCGGACTTTCGGAAACCGATGCCGCGCTCGGCATCCAATGGCACGTGCTGGCCATGTTCGGACCGAGTTTCTTCACCGGTAATCTGATCCTGCGGTTCGGCAAGGAACGGATCGTCTCGATCGGCCTGGCTCTGCTGGCCGCGTGCTCGGTCGTTGCCCTGACCGGCATCGAACTGACGCATTTCTGGTCCGCGCTCGTATTGCTCGGGCTGGGCTGGAATTTTGGTTTTATCGGCGCGACCGCCATGCTGACCGACACCTACCGCCCGGAGGAACGCAATCTGGTCCAGGCGGTGAACGATTTTCTGGTGTTCGGATTCGTTGCGACCGCCTCGTTTTCCTCCGGCGCGCTGCTCAACCTTTTCGGATGGGGCACGGTGAACGTTCTCGTTTTTCCGTTCGTCATCCTGTGTCTTGGCCTGCTCTTCTGGCTAGTCGTTTCGGAAAGAAGAGTAGGCGCAATTACTTAAGTCAGGATCCAAAAATCGTTTCGTCGGTGCAGCAAATTTACTGCGCTGCATCAAACAATACCGTAACGGAACTGACAAATTAAACAATGTGAGAGCTTGACGAAGCGCTCCGATTTGCTGCTATCGTGTGCACTCCTCACGCTGGGGAAATGGTGTGAGGCGCAGTCTGGCGGATAAAAGAACAACAAAATCCGTCCGCCGCAGCCTTGGGAGGAAGCATGACCGAGCTTGTTGTCATCATTTTTTGTGGCCTCTTATCTATTGCCTATGGGGCATGGGCTATTCAGTCCGTCATGGCATCGGATGCGGGCAATGCCCGAATGCAGGAAATCGCGGGCGCCATTCAGGAGGGCGCGCGCGCTTATCTCAACCGGCAGTACACGACCATTGCCATCGTTGGGGCCGTTGTTTTTGTACTTGCGTGGATTTTGCTCTCAGGAACGGCGGCAATCGGATTTGCCATCGGCGCGGTTCTGTCCGGATCGGCCGGCTATATCGGCATGATGGTGTCAGTCCGCGCCAATGTGCGCACGGCCCAGGCGGCCAGCCAAAGCCTGGGCGCAGGACTGGAAATCGCCTTCAAGGCCGGTGCCGTCACCGGCCTTTTGGTTGCGGGCCTCGCGCTTTTGGGCGTCGCGGTCTAC
>JBNKGB010000121.1:0-12147 GCA_050289605.1 Roseibium sp.
GGTCGTATTTGCCGCGGCCGTAGTCGTAGATCTTGCGCACCGCCTGGAAGGCGACGTCGTCGTCATATTCCATCTGGTTGGTTATCTCGGCGATACCCGCCCCGGTGACCGAACCCATGTTATGATACCACCAGTCGATGCGCTCTCCGGGCTTGCGGTAGTCCGGCGTCCAGCCGAAATCGGCCGGATAGATGTCGGTGGTCAGGCGCTCCTCGAAGCCGTGCATCTGGTCCGGGCCGACGAAATGCATCTTGCCGGAAAGGCACGTCGTGTAGCCGGCGCGGCGCAGGTGATGGGCGTAGGTGGGAATGTCGGAGGCGAACTCGGCGGCATTGTCGTAGACGCCCGTGCGGCGCGGCAACTGGCCGGACATGAAGCTCGCCCGTCCCGGCGCGCACAGCGGCGAGGCGGTGTAGGTGTTCTCGAACCGCACCGAGCGGGCCGCCAGTTTCTTCAGATTGGGGGCATGCAGGAAGTCGGCGGGACCGTCGGGAAACAGCGTTCCATTCAACTGGTCGACCATGAGTATCAGTATGTTCTTGCGCCCTGCCATGCAGCTTCTCCATTGCCCGAAAGACCCCGGTCCATCACACCTGATTTTTTTTGATTGAGCAATCAATCAAAATAACTATTCTGAGAAAAAGGACGGCATGCCGTTGAGCAGAAACGACACCACGAACGAAGCGAGGTTGCGCAGGAAGCGGTTTTTACGCGTAATTACTACCACATAATGACACTCGGACATGCCGCAAGCTCGTGCATGCAGCAGGCTAGAGAAGGAAGAGGGGAAATGAAAAATCCAATTCAGCCAGTCATCACCTCCGGGATATCCCGGCGCAGTATCCTGCAGGGATCCGCGGCTGTCGGCGCCATGGCGCTTGCCGGTCCGTTCGGAGCGGGAAAGGCATCCGCAGAGCCCAAGAAGGGCGGCGTCTTCCGTGTCGGCTTGGGGTCAGGCAACACCAACGACAATTTCGATCCGGGCACCTGGGACAACCAATTTGTCCAGGTCTTCGCAACCGCGCGTCACGGCTATCTGGTGGAAATCACCGCGGAAGGTGACCTTATCGGGGAAGTGGCCGAAAGCTGGGAAGCTTCGCCCGACGCCAAGGTCTGGACCTTCAAGCTCCGCAAGGGCGTCGAGTTCCACGGCGGTGGAACCGTCACGCCAGAAGACGTGATTGCCTCGGTCAGCCATCACCGCGGCGAAAAGAGTACGTCGGCCGCCAAGCCTTTCGTCGATCCGATCACGGACATCAAGGCCGACGGCGACAGCGTGGTCTTCACGCTGGAAGCCGGCAATGCCGACTTCCCCTTTGTGGTCAGCGACTATCACCTGCCGATCATGAAGGCCAAGGACGGCAAGCTCGATCCGACGAGCAGCGACGGTTGCGGTCCCTACAAGGTCACCAACTACCAGGCGGGCGTCATTGCCGAACTGGTTCGCAACCCGAACTACTGGAAGACGGACCGGGCCCATTTCGATGAGGTCAAGCTCCTGGTCATTACCGATCCGGCTGCGCGTCAGTCGGCTCTGCTGACCGGCAACGTGGACGTCATCGACAAGGTCGACCTGAAGACCGTCGGCCTGTTCGCGCGCGCGCCGAATGTGACCATCCTGTCGACCACGGGCACCCAGCACTACACCTTCGCCATGGACACACGCGCGGCGCCGTTCAACGACAACAACGTCCGCATGGCACTGAAACATGCGGTCGATCGTCAGGAACTCGTCGACAAGATCCTCTTCGGTTACGGTGCGATCGGCAACGACCACCCGATCAGCCCTTCGAACCGCTTCTATGCCAAGGATCTGGAACAGACCACCTATGATCCTGACAAGGCGAAATACTACCTGAAGCAGGCCGGCCTCGATTCCCTGAAAGTGAGCCTTTCGGCCTCCGAAGCCGCCTTCGGCGGTGCTGTCGACGCGGCCGTGCTCTATTCCAGCACCGCGGACAAATGCGGCATCGACATCCAGCCGGTGCGTGAGCCGAACGACGGCTACTGGTCGGATGTTTGGATGAAGAAGCCGTTCTGCGCGGTCTACTGGGGCGGACGTCCGACGGAAGACTGGATGTTCTCCGTCGCCTACGCTTCCGGCGCGCCCTGGAACGACACCTTCTGGGAAAACGAGCGCTTCAACAAGCTGCTCGTCGAAGCCCGTTCGGAGCTCGACGACGCCAAGCGTGCCGAAATGTATGCCGAAATGCAGAATCTGGTGCGCACCGACGGCGGCGTCGTCATTCCGATGTTCGCCAGCTATGTGATGGCCCATGCCAACAACGTCGCGCATCCGGAAAAGGTCGCCGCGAACTGGACCCTCGACGGCTTCCGTGCCTGCGAGCGCTGGTGGTTCAGTTAAGCTCCGGCTCTGGCCGACACATGAAATCACTGGAAGGGGCGCGGCGTTGCTGCGCCCCTTTTTCATTTTGAAGGCGCACGCGAACATCGGCCATCACGAAAAAAGTCCTTGACCTGGAGTGCACTCCAACCGGTAGGTGAAGGAAATCGTTCCGTTCGGAGACAGTCAGCAGATGAAGATTGGCGACCTTGCCGAGAAGTCCGGGCTTAGCACCGACACCCTGCGTTACTACGAAAAGATCGGTCTCTTGCCGCGTCCCCTGCGCGATGCCGGCGGGCGGCGGGTCTATGACGCGGCCACCTTGCGCTGGATCGCGTTTCTCGACCGCCTCAAGGCAACCGGCATGGGGATCAGGGACCGGCAGCGGTATGCGGAACTGCGTGCCCTGGGCACGGCTTCCCTGACCGAGCGCCGTGAAATGCTTGAGGAGCACCGGGAGAAAGTCGCCGGCGACATCGCCCGGCTCACCGAGATGCTGCAGGTTCTGGACGATAAGGTTGTTCTCTACAGAAGGATGGAGGCGGGCGAAACCGTCGATCCGGCCTTTGAAAGCTGCGCCCGGACCGAACACGGTGCGCCGCCAAGCCAGGAAAACTCTTCCCATGACCACAGCACTGGAACGCGGCCGCGCCCTGACGCAACAACTCAATCCTGATCTCGAATCGGTCCTGAAGGAGTGCTACGACGATCTGCTGCCCGGGTTCACCGAAAGCCTGATCGAATGGGCCTACGGCCGGCACTATGCCCGCCCGGGTGTGGACCTGAAGACCCGCCAGCTCTGCACCATCGCGGCCCTCACGGTGCTGGGCGGGCAGACTGCGCCGCAGCTCAAGATCAATATCGAACACACGCTGGCAGCCGGAGCGAGCCGGTCGGAAATCGTCGAGGTGATCTGGCAGATGGCAGTCTATGGCGGCCTGCCGGCTGCCATCAATGGCCTCAATGCCGCCCGCGAGGTCTTTGAGGCAACGGACACCGCAAGAGACACGGCAGCCTGAAACCAGGCGGCTGAGCCGGCTGCCGGTGCTGCGCGGTGGCAGAATGAGCTTCTTGACCGGGACCCGGCGGCGAAGGCCGCCGGGTTATTGCATCAGACGACGAGGCGGTTGCTCCGGGTTGATCTCCCGAACCTGCTTATAATACCTGTCGAGCGCTGCCTGCAGCCGGTCCGTCAAGGCCCTGTCCGTGCCCCGATTGCAGGCAAGGGACAGGTCCACTTCCTTGACGGTGAAAACGTTTTCGATCTCGATACCCAGTTCCCTGGCAACGTAAGGAGCCGACAACAAGCCGCCAAGCCAAAGAAGCGTGTTGCCGTTTCGAAGCATCTTCGGGTTCAGTTTGTCTTCGTCCACCAGAATGAGTTCCGGGTGACCGGCCTGTTGCACTTCCACGGTGCTGGTCCATCCGGAGACCGCACCGGTCGGATACTGAAAGCTTTCTTCTACCGAAGCGATGGAAATCCCGCTACCCTTCAGCGCAAAGAAGGCGTAACCGTCGATCTCCAGCGGACCGACCCACAGGAAATAGGGTTCGCGCAGCGAGGTTCTCCAAAGCGCCAGGAAGCAGGTGCCGGGGGACTTCTTGACGGCCAGTAGTCCGCGGTTGAACGGGCGCAAACGCAGGTCAAGGGAAATGCCGGCCCTTGAGGCGATGTTTCGCAGCAGGTCCGCCACGACACCGGTCACATTTCCATCGACGTCAATCTGATAAAGAGGGCTGTAGTTTTCGGTGTAGATGACAAGTTCTGGTTGATTTGAATTTGCCGCAAAGCAAGAAACGCTTGAAAATAAAATCAGTAGTACAGCATGAATAAACGTTCGCATAACGTGCATTTCAAGTTCTGGCCATTCCTGGTTGAGTCTGCTTTCTGGCAAAAGTCATTGGAGGGTTGGAAGATCATAGAAGATTCTAAGGAAAAGAGCAGTATTGGGAATAATCTGGAGGTTGGATTCTGCGCTTAGGGTTCGGTCCTGTCGGCATGACCCAGATCCTTGTCCGGCCAGAGGAGATCGCGCAGCCGTTGCTTCAGCACCTTGGCTTCGGGAAAACCACCGTCGTGTTTCCGGTCCCAGACCGGCCGGCCGTCACAGGTGATGGTGAAGATGCCGCCGGTTCCGGGAACGAGCGTGACCGCGCCGGTTTCCTCGGAAAACGTCGTGAGGATTTCCTGCGCCATCCAGGCGGACCGCAGCAACCAGTTGCATTGGCGGCAGTAGGTTATGATGATATGGGGTGACGGCATGTCGGACATGGCGTCCTGCCTCCTCTTGAACGATACGGTTTCCACCGCTTGTGCCACAGTTTCCCGTCGAACCGCCAGCCATCCTTCCCGTTGACGTGCGCGAGGCCCTGCAGCGTCACCCTGAGCTTGCAACGCTGGTCGGAACGCCGCAACGGGTCGACCGGCAGGCGGGGCTGACGAACCGTGTCTACCGGCTGGAAGCTGAAAACGGGACCTTCTTCCTGCGGCTTCCTGTGCCGGAGGCGGAGGGGACGGTCGACAGGGGCGCCGAAGCGCGCAATATCGCCCTGGCGTCGGAACTGGACCTGGCGCTGCCGGCGCTGTTCTGCGACTGTGCGACCGGCGTTCTGGCGACACGGGCGGCCGATGTTCTGGAAGAAAGACCCGCGGATTATCCCGCCCGGCTTGGAGCGGCTCTCAGCCGGCTGCACGGGTCCGGCTCAGCTTTCGCGGGCCTGCTCGATCCGGACGGCATCATCCGCTCGCAACGACAGGCTCTCGGCCGGGCACCTGAGCTGAAGTCCGCACTGGCGCCGCTCGACCAGATCCTGGAGGCCCTGGCCGGCAGACGTCCGGCAGGCGGCGGTGTGCGGACGGTTCCGAGCCACGGCGACCTTTCCCCCGGCAACTGCCTGTCGACACCCGACCGGCTCTGGCTGATCGACTGGGAATATTCCGCGATGGCCGATCCTGCCTGGGATCTTGCCTACGCCATCCTGGAACACGGGTTTTCGGTCAGCCGGGAACAGACTTTTTTGGCGGCCTATCGCGCTGGCCCGGCGCGGGCGTTCTTGCCCGGTGGCGAGGAATTGGAGGCCATGAAAGCCAGGTGCGACGCGGTCTCCGCTCTCTGGGCCCTCGAACAGGCGGCAAGGGGACGCGACGAGGCGGTGTTCGTTCCGTTTGCCTGCGAACGGCGGGACAGGGCGCTCGCCCGTCTGGAACTCTTGTAAAAGGTCGCGTCAGTTCGCGGGGGCAGGCGCGAATTCCGGGTCCGCGAGGCACTGCATGTAGCGGCTGTTCATCCCCGCGCGAAGAGACGGATTGGTCGGGTCTTCGTTGAGGGGCTCCCAGATGCCGTCGGCTTTCAGATGAGAAAGCGTGCAGCCGCACACTGCCTCGCAGGTCCCGCCGAAGCCGAGATTTTCCTCGCACGCCTTCGTGCAATTGCTGACAAAGGCAACAGCGGCCCGGTCGCTTTCCGGCCCGAGCACGGCAACCGACCAGACCAGTCCGTAGAGCAACGGCTGGTGCAGGAGGTAGACGGGCAGGGAGTGACGGCCCAGAAACCGGAAGAGCCTGCCTGCGCGTCCCTTCAGCTGAAGAAACGCGAGCCGGTCCCAGACCCGGGCGGACCGGAACAGTTTCGAAACGGTGATCCCTGCAAGCAGCACTCCACACCAGGGCACGAGCGGCACATGGTCGACGCTGGAGAACTCGGGGATCCCAAGTCCGGTCCAGAGCCAGGCCTGGCCGTCGAAGACGGACGAGCTTGCCCAGAGCGGCAATGTCAGGATCAGGGCGGCGGCCGCTGCCGCGCACCAGAACGGCAGGCGGGTGAAGGGCAGGGCGATCAGGCTTCCGGCGGCGATGGAATGCAGGATGCCGAAGCGGACATAGGTGTTGCCGAAGGTGAAATAGGTAACCAGCGACACCGCTGCGGCCGCCAGCACGATGACGGCCTCTCGGCGCCAGAAGGCGTGCCAGCGAATGCGTTCGTGATGGGCCAGGTCGAGGCTGACGCCCGCAAGGAACAGGAAACTGCCGGCGATCACAATGGCGAAGCCACGCCAGCCCATGCCCTGGGCGACCGGCCAGCCGACGAAGGAGAACCACGAAAGATCCCAGGAGAAATGGTAGATCGCCATGGCGACAACGGCCAGGCCGCGGGCAAGGTCGAGCACGGCCAGACGTTGTTGGGGCATTTCTGGGAACCGCCGGTGGCTTGGGTTTCTGGAGCGTTGGACCCTGCCGCAGCTGCCTGCGGGGCGTAGTCCCGGGCGCCTCGGCGGGCCGGATCCTGATTAGCTGCTGAAGGCGACGATCAGCGTGGTGATCAGCGCGGTTGCCGCCAGCATCGCACCGACAAAGGGCCACGGCGAAGGCCGGTGAACGGAAAATACATCGCGATTTGCCGGGTCATGCAGCATTGCCCTTAACTCCCCCACGTCGCTTTCCCAGGTGGACTGTCTGCCTGCGTCACCTTTTCAGGGCGCGGCACTTTGTCATGTCTCACCTTTAACGGTTCGAAGAGTGCTCGAAAGCGGAGGGCAGGGAAAGACGGTAAATGATTTCCTAACCCGTTTTCCCAAGAAAACCGGCAAATTGTGGAGGAGGCGGCAAAATATGGCGGCCGGGGTTGACCTTTGCCAATCCTGTGAGACCCGGCCCAAAACAGCGGTATCAGAGATCGAGTGCGTCGAGGCCGGCTTCCAGCAGGTCCGCAAGCATCGGCATGCCGAGCAGGTAGGTGGCGGTGGAGCCGACCGCGCGCTCGCGCGCTTCCTCGACAGCGGTGTCGAAGTCCTCCGCATCGAAGTCGCCCCTGCCGATCCAGGTGATCGCTACCAGTTCGGCGGCCTCGTCGACGTTCAGGTCCTCGATCAGTTCGCGCAGTTCCTCATCGGACAGGTCGTCCTGTTCCTCTTCTGCCAGGCCGTCATGATTGTGACTTTCTTCCAGCGAGTCGGCGTCGAATTCGATTTCGCCTTCGTGACCATCTTCGAACGAGTCCTGCAGGGAAGAGGCAACGGCCCGCGCCTTTTGCGCGAGCAGACGAATTGTGTCCGCGGATAGGGAGAGATCAACATCCATGGCTGCCTCCGACATACCTGTCGTTTCTTTATCGATCCAACTCGCATCATTGGCAATGGTCATGATGTGATTTCCTTCCAGCCCTGTTGAAGATTGTCCCCAGGGTTATCCCCCGTAATCGGATCCGTTCAACGCCTTTCGGGTTAATTGCCGAAGCTTGCCGGCTGGCGCCGCCGAATGGCCTTGCGGACATTTTTGTCTCTTGCTTTACTTGGCAGGCATCGAGAATTACGTCCTTGACCCGGATCAATTCGAACGGGCGAAAGCACGCCGGAACCAGGCGTGCGGGCCGGTTGCCCAGGAAGCATCCGGCGGAAGGCAAGGACATCGGCTTACCGGGGCGGACCGGGCACTCGGAGCCGGCTGCACACGCAAGATGTGCGTCGGCTCCGGTTTTCCCCGCCTTCTCCGGTCGGCGTTTCCCTTCTTCTTCAGCAGGCCTCGCCGCTATTGCTTGATTGCATAGCGCGTCAGCACGGCTCCCGTGTCCATCTGGCCGACCTCCAGGAGAGACAGGTCCGAGCGTTTTCCGAGGCCGTCCAACAACCGCGTCCCGCACCCGAAAAACACGGGCAGCGTCAGCAGCCAGATTTCGTCGGCGAGGCCGGCCCTCAGGGCGGATTGCGCCGTAAGGGCTCCGGCAAAGATCACCATGTCCTTGCCGTCTTTCTGCTTCTCGCGACGGACAACCTCCTCGAACGGAGCATCCGCCAGTTCGGAGTTCTGCCAGGCCGAGGTGTCCTGAAGCGTTCGGGAAAAGACGATCTTGCGGCTGCCGTTCATGAACCGGGCCACTTCCCGCGTCGGCTCTGGCTGGCTGGCATCCGCTTCCATTCCGGGCCAGAACTCGGCCATCTTTTCCCAGGATGTGCGCCCGAAAAGAAGCGTGTCGAACGCCCGCGGCATCCGCAGGGTCCAGGTATCGAGATCGGCGGACCATTCCGGCCCGATAAACTCGCCTCCGGCGCCGTTGATGAACCCGTCAAGGCTTTGAAACATGGAAACGACCAGTTTACGCATTCTCTAAATCCACTTGCTGTTTGCAACCGGTTGAATTTATTTCTCAACCAAGTGCATAATGCAAGCGGTTTTTTGGAGGTGTTCATGGACGGCCGTTCCGGGTGCGCGATCAATCTGTCAATCGAGGTTCTGGGGGATCGGTGGAGCATCATCATCCTGCGCGACATCATGTTCGGAAATTTCCGCAGCTACCGGGAGCTTCTGACCCATTCGCTCGAGGGGATCGCCACCAACATTCTGGCGGCGAGGCTGAAACATCTGGAAGGGGAGGGGTTGCTCACCCAGGCGCCGGATCCCCAGCACAAGCAGCGGAAGATCTACAGCCTGACGGAAAAATCCATCGGCCTCGTTCCGGTCATGGCACAGCTCGGCGCCTGGGGCGTGCGGTTCCTGTCCCCCGCCCCGGAGCTTGCGGTCCGGGCCAGGGTTCTGGCCGAGGGCGGGCCGCAGATGTGGGACGATTTCATGGACGAGCTGCGCGAAATCCACCTGGGAGTTGCCAGGCGCGCTGGAAGCAGGTCCGTTCTGGCGGAGTTGCAGGAAGCCTATCTGGAGGAAGTGCGACGGATTTCCGAAAACTGAGAGGCGCGTCGCCGTTTGCGCGGAGAAGGGCGGAACGAAGCGGCGGGCCTGAGCGGGAACCGGCTGGTTTGCCTCACCACTGCGAAGACACTGTCGGAAGCGTTGTCCGTGCTGGCTGGGGTTTCGACACGGTCGCGCCCTGCACGTCTCGAGACGGCCGGCCATCCGGATTTGCCAATGCGGCGGCAACCATCAGTGCGGTCGCCAGCAGCAATCCGACAGCGATCGCCTGCAACAGCGGCCGTGCCTCGCCGAAGGCACGCTTATGGGATGCCGGAACCTTGCCGGATGATTTTGCAGTGTGGATCATGATCGAATCGGTCTGGTTGAAGCGGGCGGAGAGCGACGGTGCGCCGCCTGCTAATTCTTGTTGCGGGAGGCGTAAGCCAGTTCGCCGAAAAGCCGGCGCCCGAGGCGGCAGGTCAACGCCACCATCGCGGCAAAGGCGATCAGGGGAGGGGCGAGCCGCGGCTCATAAGCCAGGGACATGAGGGTGAGGGACGCGGTTGCCAGCAGATACAAAAACGCGGATGGAAAGCCGGTCCGTTGCGTCTGCCATTGCCTTGCATGTTTATTCAGGTCAGTTGCCTGCATGGTTTCCTCCATCATGCTCGCCGACTTCACTGTCGGAGGCAATTGCGCCTTCTCGCAGTCGCCAATCTGGCTTCTGCGGTGTGTTTTCATGACATTTTTGGGGCGGAGGAAGAAACCGGCCGGGCGGGCACCATACCGGGAGATGCGGCGCACAGACTGCGGGAACGCGGTGCCGGTTCGGCTCCGCATTCCATTGACAACCCCGCAGGGCTGTGACTAGATTTTTCGCATGGGGTCGTGCGAACACCCCGTGAGGCTAAGGCTCAAGTTTCGCGACGGATGAACGCCCCCGGGCCCGAGTAGCAACGTGGGGTAAATGTCTTTCGCACCCGAGGAGTCGTCATGGCCGCCCCGAATGAAATCACCCCTGCACAACTTCTTCGACTGATCGGAACACCCGAGTGTCCGGCCATTGTCGACATCACGATCGAACCGGATTTCGAGGAAGACCCTTATCTCGTTCCCGGTTCCTTCCGTCATCTCCACACGGATCGCGCCGGCCTGCTTGCGAAGCTGGCTGGCAGAAAATGCGTCGTCATCTGCCAGCGGGGCATCAAGCTCAGCCAGGGAATGGTTGCCTGGCTCCGAACGGAAGGCATTGAGGCGGAATATCTTTCAGGCGGCATGTACGCCTGGCGGGAGCTGGAGGGCGCCATGCGCGTGCCCGCCGCCGCCCTTCCGGAGCCGGTGGACGGCGCGACCCTGTGGGTAACCCGGCACCGGCCGAAAATCGACCGGATCGCCTGTCCTTGGCTGATCCGCCGGTTCGTGGATCCCGGGGCCCGTTTCCTGTTTGTCTCGCCTTCCGAGGTGCAGGGCGTTGCCGACAGGTACGGCGCCACGCCTTTCGACGTCGAAGGGGTTCATTTTTCGCACCGGCAGGAGGGCTGCAGCTTCGATACGATGCTGGCCGAATTCGAACTTCGAAGCGCGGCGCTGGAGCGTCTTGCCGTCGTTGTCCGGGGAGCCGATACCAACCGGCATGACCTGGCGCCGCAGGCCGCCGGCTTGCTGGCCGTATCCGTAGGGCTTTCCCGACAGTTCTCGGACGACCTCAAACAGCTCGAAGCCGGAATGACCGTCTACGATGCGCTCTACCGCTGGGCGCGCGACGGCTACGAGGAAGGGCACGACTGGGTTCCTTCCGCTTCGGTCCCGGCTACGGAAGGTGGCGACAGATGACCGCGAACCACTTGGCGGCGGGGCAAGGGACCCGGACCGAAGGCGGCGAGGCGGACACGCCTGCCTCCCGCCCGACACTTGCGGCGGCAACGCGCATCTGGGCCCGGATCGGCGTCCTGTCCTTCGGCGGACCGGCGGCGCAGATCGCCCTCATGCATCGGGTGATCGTCGAAGAGCGCAGGTGGCTCTCCGAACAGACCTTCCTGAATGCCCTGTCCTTCTGCATGCTGCTGCCGGGCCCCGAAGCCATGCAGCTTGCCACCTATGCCGGCTGGCGCCTCCACGGAACGATCGGAGGCCTGGTCGCAGGTCTCCTCTTCGTTCTTCCTGGCGCGGCCGTGATCCTGGCGCTGGCAACGGTCTACGCTCTTTACGGCGGCGTCCCGATCGTGCTGGCGCTGTTTCTGGGGGTGAAGGCCGCGGTGCTCGTCATCGTCCTCGAGGCGCTGCTGCGTATTTCCCGCCGCGCGCTCAAGCTGCGATACCACTGGTGGATTGCGGGTCTGGCCTTTGTGGCCCTGTTTGTGTTCGACGCGCCCTATCCGGCGGTGGTCGTCGTGGCGGGGCTCACGGGTCTGCTTTTGGCGCCCCGTCCGGGTGCGGCTCCGGTCGGCGAGAACGCTGGAAAAGTCCATCCGGGACGAACCGTGGCAACGGTGGCCGTCTGGCTGGCGCTGTGGCTGGTTCCGCTGCTGATGCTCGAGGTGCTCCTGCCCGGGCACGTGCTCGGCGAAATCGGGCGTTTCTTTTCGGTTCTCGCCACCGTCACCTTTGGCGGCGCCTATGCGGTGCTGGCCTATATGGCGCAGGAAGCGGTCAGCGGCTATGGCTGGCTGACCGCCCCTGAAATGGCCGATGCCCTGGGTCTGGCGGAGACGACACCGGGCCCCCTGATCCTGGTCACCGAATTCGTCGGGTTTCTCGCCGCCTCCCGTAGCACGGGCGGGCCGCCGGATCTGCTGCTCGGTGCGCTCGGGGCGGCGGTCACGCTATGGGTGACCTTCGTGCCCTGTTTCCTCTGGGTCTTCGCCGGAGCGCCCTATATCGAGAGGCTTCACGGGCAGCCGCGTCTGAAAGGCGCGCTGGAGGCGATCACGGCTGCGGTCGTCGGCGTCATCCTGAACCTGTCCATCTGGTTCGCGTTGCAGGTGATGTTCGCGTCGGTCTCACGCCTGCCTCTTGGTCCCGCCAATCCCTGGATGCCGGACCTTGCCACCATCGACTGGAGAGTGCCCGTCCTCGCGCTCGTCGCCGGGGTTCTCCTGCTCAGACTTCACCGAAGCATGCAGCTCACCCTGGGCATCACCGCGCTATGCGGGCTGCTGCTCGGCTATTTGGCCTGATCAAC
>JBNKGB010000122.1:0-11840 GCA_050289605.1 Roseibium sp.
GGGCGTCGATTCCCAGACGCCCGAGAACAGGGTGTCGTTGTCCCTTGCCTCGACCAGCCAGGTAGTGAACTGCGGATCTCCGGAAACGACCTTCTCCGGCGCCGGCGCTTCCCTTTCCGGAACGATCTCGTCGAGGTTGAAGTGCAGAAAGGCGTGCATGCGGATCTCCGTTTGGCGAAGGTGAAGGTGATTCAGGTCGGCGGATGCTACTTGGCAGCGCCGCCGCTTACCAGTGCGCCATGGCGAGGCATTGCGCCTGACGCGCAGGTCCTGTCCCGATCTGCAGTCGCAGGAGAAGCGTGAATGGAGGCGGGCAGAGCCCGCCAGAGAAACTCGAATGGTGGTGGGCAGGGCCCGCCAGAGAAACTCGAATGGTGGCGGGCAGAGCCCGCCGGGAGGTTCAGGCGGCTGCGGGCTGCAATTCGGGGGTATCCGTCACCTTCACGGTCTTCGCCTTGACCACTTCCGCCCGGCCGGCGAACCACCCGTTGACGGCGGCCCCGAGGCCGAGTGCGACGAACAGCACGGCGCTCCAGGCGAAATCTCCCGTCCAGCTGCGGATGAGGCCGACGATCAGCGGGCCGATGGCCGCCAGCATGTAGCCGACGCATTGGGCCATGCCGGAGAGCTGGGCGGCGGCGTGGGAATCCCGCGTGCGGAGCACGATGACGGTCAGGGCGACGGCGATCAGTCCGCCCTGGCCGACCCCCTGCAGGACCGCCCAGATCCAGACGGTGGAAAGCGGCGCGAACAGAAAGCCGATGAGAGCTCCCGTGGCGATCAGGCAGAGCGCCACGTTGATGAGCCGCTGGTCCTTGCCGCGAACAGCGAGATGCGGTGCGATCAGGCAGGAGGCAGACTGGATCATGACCGAGACGGAGACGATCGCTCCGGCCGTGACGCCGTCCAGTCCGCGTGCGCGCAGGATCGGGACCAGCCAGCCGAAGACGCAATAAGCGAGCGCCGACTGAAGGCCCATGAACAGCGTGACATGCCAGGCGAGCCGGTCGCGCCACATGCCCTCGACCACGAAGACCTCGCCTTTCGCCCGCTTACCGGTGGCCAGGACCTGGGGCAGCCAGAGCAGGCCGATGACCAGTGCCGGCAGGGCCCAGACCGCAAGGGCGCCGCCAGGCGAGCCGCCGAGTGCCTTCTGGACGGGAATCGTAAGGCCCGCGGCGCTTGCCGCCCCGGCGCAGAGCGCCATGGTGTAGCAGCCGGTCAAAAGCGCTGCCCTGTCCGGAAAGTCCCGTTTCACCAGCCCGGGCAACAACACGTTGCCGATGGCGATGCAGGCTCCTGCAAGGGCGGTGCCGAGAAAGAGCAGGGGAACGGAATCAAGTCCTCGGGCCGCCGTTCCGAGCGCGAGCAGGAAGAGGACGGCGAGCAACGTGCGCTCCGTGCCGATGGCACGCGCGAGGCGTGGCGCCAGCGGTGAGAACAGGCCGAGGCAGACGACGGGCAGCGTCGTCAGGAGGCTCGCGCCCGTGGCCGAAAGACCGAGGCTGTCACGGATTTCCGGCAGCAGGGCCGAGGCGCTGGAAAAGACCGGGCGCAGGTTGAAGGCGATGAGCACGAGGCTGGCCCCGAGCACGAAGCGGGCGATCCCCTTCGGTTGCTCCGGCTGGGCGACATGGGTGAGGTCGCCTGTTTCTTCGGCGTCGATCAGTTCGATCGAGCCGGGATCGACGTTGACGGTCTGGTTCATGAATTGAGCAATCGTTCCAGGTCTCTGAGGACCGGCGCCATGAATTGGCGGACGGTGGCTTCCGCCCGGTCCGGGTCGCCGCTTTCGATGGCGTCCACGATGGCGGCATGGGCGGCCATGTCCGGTTCGCGCAACTCTTGCCCGAGCGTCGCCTCGATGGTCTCGCCGATGATCCTGGAAAAGAACTCGTACATATTGGCGAGCACGCTGTTACGGGAGGCCGCCACGACGCCCAGGTGAAAGGCGAAGTCGCGCGCGACGAAACCGGCCTTGTCGCGGCCGTCGTAGTTTCCGCGTTCTGTCAGCAGGCGGCGTAGATCCGCAATCACATGCGGCGTCTGGCGGAGGGCCGCCAGGCGCGCGGCCTCGGCATCGAGCGCCAGCCGGGCCTCGAACTGGTCGCGCAACGTCGCCCGGCGCATCATCGTCAGCGGTCGGGTGGTGTCGGTGGCCGACAGCACATAGGTCCCAGATCCCTGCCGGGTTTCGAGATAGCCGTGCGAAACCAGCACCCGCACGGCCTCGCGCACAGTGCCGCGGCTGATCGAAAGCTGCTCCGAAAGCTGCACCTCGTTGGGCAATTTCTCGCCCACGCCCCAGCGGCTCTTCAGAATTTCCGCCCGTATCGCCTCGGCGGCCCTGTCAACCAGGGAAGTCTTGGAAAGAGATTGCATTGATAGATCACCAAATCATCTGATGATTTGGTGATAGGAGAGTCGGCGGGGTTTGTCCATCGCCGTTCTTTGCGGCGGCCGACTGCAGCCGGTTCCGCCGGTACGATCAGGTCCCGTTGGAAGGAGGTGGACGCCGGTTGGTTTTGCGCAGGCCTAGAAGGCTCCTTGCCGTGTTGCCCGTTCCTCGCCGAAGGAGACGAGGCGCATGGCGCTCTCGTCCCACAGGACGAGTTTCACGCATTTGAGGCTCTCCAGGAAGGTGATCCGGCTGGTATTTTTCAGCTCCGGATAGTCCTTGAGCACTTCGGGCAAGCGGTAGAACGGGATCTTGGCCGCAAGGTGGTGGACGTGGTGAATGCCGATGTTGCCGGTGAGCCAGCGGATCGGGCGGGGCAGGTCGTAGTGGGAGCTGCCGTGGAGGGCGGCCTGCTGGAAGTTCCAGTCCCCCTCCTTTGCCCAATGCGTGGCTTCGAACTGGTGCTGCACGTAAAACAGCCAGACACCGGCCGTGGCGGCCATCAGGGTGATCGGGATCTGCACCAGCAGAAACGGGACCAGGCCGATGAGCCAGATCATCGCCGCAATGGGCAGGACGATGCCGATATTGGTCGCGATCGTCGACACCCACGGCTGGGCTCCGGCGCGCATGAGGCCGAGCGGCAGCCTGTACTGGCACACGAACAGCCAGGCGGGGCCGATCCCGAACATGACAAGCGGATGGCGGTAGAGCCGGTAGCGCAGGCGCTGCCAGCGGGAAAGGGTACGGTATTCAGCCACCGTGAGCGTGTCGACGTCGCCGATGCCTCTACGGTCAAGATTGCCGGCCGAGGCGTGGTGAACGGCATGGGTCCGGCGCCAGTAGTCATAGGGCGTGAGCGTGATGACCCCCAGGACACGGCCGATCCAGTTGTTGAGGCCGCGATGGGCAAACAGGGTCCCGTGACCACAATCGTGCTGCAGGATGAACAGGCGAACCAGAAACCCCGCGGCGGGAACGGTCGCCACGAGCCCCCACCATTCGCCTTGCAGCACGCTGAGCGCGGCAACGGCCCAGAGGGCCACGAACGGCAGCACCGTGGCCGCGATCTCGAATACGCTGCGCGCAGGACGAGGTTGCCGGTATTTGGCAAGCGCCCGTGTCCAGGATTGCGTGTCTGTCTTTGCCTCGAGGGAGGCCCTGGCAAGTGTCGTCAAATCAGTTCCGGAATTCTATAGGCGCGTGGCGGCGGTTGCATTCACGGAGCCGGATCGGGTCGTATGGACCGATCCGGCTGCCGATTTCGGTCGGCGTGGTTTCCGGGGCAAGCTGTCCGGCTGACCCGGCTTCCGCGGTCTTTATCTTCCCCGTGCGCAGGCCGGAAGGCCTGACGCAGGTGAGGAAGGCGGCCCGGCCTCGCCTCCCGGTCCACCGGCAACAAGCCGGGTCTTCCGGGTGGGCGTGGAGCCGGCGGCGCGGTTAGGCTTCCTGGAGATTGTCCGCGGCGGACTTGCCGGACCGGCTGTCCTTGACAATGTCGAAGTTGACCTTCTGGCCTTCGACCAGCGAGAGCAGGCCGGAGCGTTCGACGGCGGAAATGTGAACGAAAACGTCGGACGAGCCGTCTTCCGGCTGAATGAATCCGAAGCCTTTGTTGGCGTTGAAAAACTTTACGGTTCCGATGGTCATAACGATTTCCTTTCAATCGATCATGGGTGTGCGCCCGCCCTGGTTTTCGCAAGGCGAAGCAATTCGGTCGAAGTTGAGAGGGAAGATCGTAGAGAACGCGGTTCACCGCGCAGTCACAAAGTTCGTCAAGCAAAATCGAGTTATATTACATAGAATATGGCCTTGTTCAAAACAAGGCGCCGCACAAAACAATTTGAGGATTCTGCAGAAATATTTTTGGCGTTAAGAAAAAAGCCCTGTTTTTCCTGAGGATGCGGCCAGTATTTGGGCCGGGGTTGAGGGTGCGCAGCTCGGCGATCACCTGCGACGTCTGGCCAAGGGCAGCAAGACGGGTGCCTTGTCATCGAATTCCAACCGCACCTCGAACCCGCCGCGCAAGGCCGAGCGGCGCACCATCGTCTGCGGACGAGTTCTGCCTTCCGCTCACAGCGCCTCGACCGGGGGATGCCGCCGGTGCTGTTACGGGCGGCCCGAGGCTTGTTGAGCGTTTGATTGAGCCTTTGTCTGCCGAGCGGAGAGAGTTGCGGCAATGCGGTCGAGCTGATCCGGTCAGACGCAACAGGGGTGACGTCAGGTAGACTTATCCTGTCGCCCGCGTTTGGCATTACGTCTACGGTTCGATGACATTGCCGGGGCATCGACCTTCGAACAGGTCGATCTCCGCCCGGATCGCAGCCGACATGGCTTCCGCGAACAGCCTGAGGCGGCGGGTTCGGCGCTGGTTGGGAGGGAAGAGAAGCCACATGTCAAATTTGGGGTCGATGAGCGGTTTTGGATCCAGCCGCCGGAGCGTCGCATCGCGGTCCGCTGTGTAGCAGGGCAACAGGGCCGCGCCGAGGCCTGCGCGGACCATGCCATGCATGATCGGAAGACTGTCGACCTTGTGCTTCGGGCGCGTGTTTGGAAGAAATGTTCCGAAGACCAACCGGTTGTAGATCTCGGTCTGAAGGCCGATCCATTCCCACGACGACCGGTCGCTCTCCGGGAAACGCGACCGGGGCGTATCGGCGGCGCAGTAGATGCCGTAGGCAGCGGTCGCCAGCCGCCTGCCGATCATCGTCTGTGGCGGCGTCTCGGTGAAGCGAACCGCGAGATCCGCCTCTCCCCGGTGAAGATTGAGCGGAGCGTTGTTGGCCAGAACGTCAATTTCGATGTCCGGATGCGCATGCAGAAAGGCCCAGATATGGGGGGCCAGAAATCCATTGATGAGATTTTCCGTGCTCGTGAAGCGCAGTGAGCCGGCCATGTCGGTGTCCCGGCCGACGAGATTGCGGTCGGCTGCGAGGAGTTCCTCCTCGACCCGCACAACGGTCTCGAAAAGCTGCGCCCCGTTCCGGGTCAGCTGGTAACCTCGGCGCGTGCGGTGAAACAGGCGAACGCCGAGCTTTCGTTCCATCGCGTCGAGGCGGCGCGAAACGGTCGGCTGGCTGACGGCGAGCGCCTGGGCTGCCTCAGTCAGCGATCCGGCACGCGCGATGGCCAGGAAGTAGCGATGGTCGTCCCAGGAGGTCTTCATATTCATTTTTGTATCGAAGCTATGCCATTTTGGCTATCTGCATGCAGTATCGTTCGAACTAAAATTACCGTCGAACCGGGGGCGGAGAAAATCGATGGCACACGATACGATCACCCATGACGACGCGCTCGACACCTTGAAGGCGCGCTTTTCCGGAACGATCCTGCTTCCCGGCGACGATGGCTACGAGGATACGCGGCGGGTCCACAACGGCATGATCGACCGTCGGCCGGCCGTGATAGCGCGCTGCATGGGCACGGCGGATGTCGTGGATGCCCTCGCCTTCGGTCTTGAAAGGGACCTGCAGATCTCGGTTCGCGGTGGCGGTCACAATGTGGCGGGGCGCGCCGTGTGCGACGGCGGCCTGATGATCGATCTGGCACCGATGAAAGGGATCTGGGTCGATCCGGGCCGCCGGCGCGTTCGAGCCCAGGCGGGGGTTACCTGGGGGGAATTCAACCGGGCTACCCAGCTTCACGGTCTGGCGACCACGGGCGGCGCGGTCTCGAGCACGGGGATTGCCGGTCTGACGCTTGGCGGCGGCTTCGGCTACCTGATGGGGAAATTCGGCTATACCGTCGACAATCTCGTGTCTGTCGAATTGGTGACGGCCGGCGGCGAGGTTCTGACTGCCTCGAGCGATGAGAACGCGGAGCTCTTTTGGGGCCTGCGTGGCGGCGGTGGCAACTTCGGCATCGCCACAAGCTTCGAATACGCGCTTCACCCCGTCGGGCCGACCGTTCACGGCGGCCTCATCGCCTTTCCGGAAGACAGCGCACGGCAGGCTCTTGCCTTCTTGCGGGACCTTGCCGAGGCGCCCGACGATGACCTGACGATTGCCGGCAGCCTGACCCATGCCCCGGACGGATCGGGCCGCAAGCTTGTGGCAATGCTGGTCGGTCATACCGGAACCGGTGCGGCGGCGGAGCGGGACCTGGCGAAGATCCGCGCGCTCGGAACCCCCGTGATCGACCGGCTGGGGCCGATCGACTACAGCGAGCTCAATACGCTTCTAGATCCGAGTTTCCCGAAGCTGGCTCTGAATTACTGGAAATCCTCTTTCGTCGAAACGCTCAGTGACGACGTCATGGACATCCTGGTTCGGCAATTCGCCGCCTGCCCATCGACAAAAAGCAAGCTGATCCTGGAGGCCCCGCACGGGGCCGCGCTCAAGCGGCCGCCAGGCGCAACGGCGTTCAACTGCCGCTCGCCGGGTTTCAGCATCCTGATCCTTTCGCAATGGACCTCCTGCGAGGACAGCGACGAGAATATCGCCTGGGCGCGGCAGACCCACGACCGATTGGCGCCGCACGCAACTTCGGGGGGATATACGAACTATCTTGGCGATGACGAGGGTGCGGCAAGGATCTCGGATGCATATGGCGAAAATTTCCAACGTCTGAGAGCCCTGAAAGACCACTACGATCCGTCGAACGTCTTCCGGCTCAACCAGAATGTTCCACCCTCACGCCAATAATGGCGTCGCAGCGATCTTGAAGCCGTTTCCCGTGTAGGAAAACCTGGCCGGAGACGGCAGGTCCTCATCTAGCGGGGCGTGTCGTCAAGGCGCAGAATGCAGCGCCGCCTTGCCGGCCGTGCAAGCCGCTGACCAGCAGCTTCTTGCCCACACCTCGGCGGCTCTTCGGAATTTCCGCCCGGTTAGCCTTAGCGGCCCTGTCGACGAGAGAAGTCTTGGATAGGGATCAAGGGCGTGTTGGACCAGATCATCCAGTGATTTGGGTGTGGCGGGGGGCGAGGTTTGTACAGGTGGCTAAGAGGAGGGGGATTTTGGAAAATGATTGGTGCACGAAGGGCGTCGACGGCCTGGTGCAGGCCTGCGTCAGCTTGGGGGTTTGGGCTGTATTTGCGCCCCATGCCGGACATTGATGCCTTTTGACATGCTTCCCGACAACAGACCTTGGCAGCATGCGTCTTGCCACGAAGCGATGTTTGTCAGGACTGTTTCACCGGAACCTGCACGTGCATCGGAGACGATCTTCAATGCTATTTGTATTGTTTTTGTCATTTACGTTACGTAATCTTGACGAGTTTGAAACACCTATTGGTTGCGCCCATGACCCCGGTTCCGCAGGTTCGAGGAAGTGCCTACCTGCCGTTCGTCGAATTTCTCGAAACGGCAGGCGTTGCGGTCGATCGCTGCATCGAGGGCGAACTGGTCCCCGCGATCGTGCACAGGGACGGCGAAGCACTTGTCCCCGTCCATCTTGCACATGACTTTCTTGAACGGGGGGCAGGCAGGCTCGGGGCGGCGGATTTCGGGATCCTGGTCGGCAGGCAGTTCGGCATTGAAAAGCTGGGAGCCTTCGGTCGTAGCCTGTGCCGTTCACTCACCCTGCATGATGCGTTGAACAAGGTTCACTCCACTTTTTCGCTCTACAGCTCGGCGGAAAAGGTGTGGTGGACGCGGGAAACGACCGAAACAGCTTTCTTCCTCCATTCCTACATTCACAAGACCGAGGCCGGCAGCCGTTATGCGCGTCATTGCGCGCTTTTGCTGATGCGGGATGTGATCCGGCTGGCTGCCGGTCCGCGGTGGCAGCCCGAAATCGTCCTGTCGTTGAATCCGGATGATTTCTCGCTGCTGAGCGAAGAGTTTTGTGAGCCGGAAATTCGTCAATCCAAGGTCAGCGGGTTCTCTTTCCCGGCGTCCTTGCTCAGCGTTCCGTTGCACTGGCGAGACGGCAGACGACTTGATGCCCGCGATACAGAAGCAATCGACGCGGCATCGCCCAGTGCTGATTTCCTTGGCTCCCTGAGACAGGTGATCGCGACTCTCCTCCCTGAAGGGCAGTGCGGACTTGAACAGGTGGCGCAGGCACTGGGTATGCACCCGCGCACCTTGCAACGCAGACTGTCCGCCTTGGGACAGGATTATTCCGACCTGTTGTCGCAAATCCGATTTGAAAAGACCCTTCGCCTGATGGCCGATCCCGATCGGCGCGTTTTTGACATAGCACTGGAACTCGGTTTTCAGGATGCCTCGAATTTCTCGCGGTCGTTTCGACACTGGACCGGTGTAACCCCGACGCAATTTCGAAAGACCTACCAGAGCCGGCACTAGCTGCCGCCTTTGAAAAACAACAGGCTTCTGTCGTGAAATGACGAGGTCATCCCGAGGCACTCGACTTATTTTGCCAACGTACCGCCATGGCGAATTTACGGATGAATTCCAACAAAGACTGTTCATTTTTTATTGGAGGAAGAAATGCAGATTTCCACGCATAAACGAGCCTTCGGTGTTGCTGCCGCGTTAATGACCTCCGCTGCTCTCGGTATCGGTGGCCCCGCATTTGCGGAAGTGTCGTCCGAAGTCGTCAAGTCCCTGTCGGCGCCCCAGTCCGTCGATACGCGTATCGGCACGCTTGAATTCAGCAAGGGCGTCCCGACCGACAAGACGGCACAGACCGTTTTCGACACGGTCGATTTCACCCGTGCCCTCAACGCCTACAACAACAGTTTTCGCGGCGCCTCGGCCCTTGCGATCAAGAAGGGCATGGAGAGCGTCGGCGCCGGCAGTGGTGATGTCATCATTTTCTCCGACCTGATGGATTCCGCTTCGCTGTTTCTGACCGCGAATGCCGACACCGTCTACTACATGGCCTACATCGACCTTTCCAAGGGGCCGGTGGTGATCGAGCAGCCGTCGGACGGTCTCGGCACGATCAACGACATGTGGTTCCAGTGGGTGGTTGATATCGGCAAGCCGGGACCAGATCGTGGTCTGGGCGGAAAATACCTGATTGCCGGGCCGGATTATGACGGACCGCTGCCCCAGGGAGGCTATTTCGTCACCCGTGCCAAGACCAATACTGTCCTTTATGCGCTCAGGGCGTTCATCGCCGACGGCAAGGATCCGAAGCCGGCCGTCGAGAACATCAAGCAGAACCTGAAGATCTATCCCTACGGGCCGGGAAGTTTCGGCACGCCGATCGCCGAAGCCCTTGAAGGCAAGGTTCGCCTCGCGGGTGAACCGAAGGTTCCGGAGATGAAATTCATCGAAGGCAGCGGCCTGTCCTTCAACACTATTCCGCCGAGCGATCACGGCTTTTTCGAACTGCTCAACGAGAACGTCCAGAACGAGCCGGCCACGAGCTACGACGTGGAATTGGCCGGTCAGTTGGCGGCGATCGGTATCGTGCACGGCAAGACATTCGCTCCCGACGACAGGATGAAGAAAATCCTTTCAGACGCCGCCCAGGCGGGTCAGGCATACGGGCGGGCGCTGCAGTGGCAATTTGCCGTGAAACATCCGGAATGGGCCTATTACGAAGGGTCCAACTGGGGAAACATGCTGTTCGAGGGCGGAGCCTTCTTCGAAACGCCTCCACCCCTTTTTGAAAACGGCATGTTCAAGCCTTTTCCGCCGACCGGCGCCCGGACACTCGATAGCCGCACTGCGTTCTACTATGCCTACACGCTCGACAGCCCGGGCATGATCATGCGCATTCCCGAGGTCGGTTCGCAGTACCTGATGAACTTCGTCGATGCCGACGGGGAACCTTATGACGGGTCGAAGACCTACAAGGTGACCCTGCCGAAGGACATTCCCGCAAAGGCGTTCTGGTCGTTCACGCTCTACGACAACCAGACGCGCTCCATGCTGCAAACGCCGCAGAAATATCCGCGTGCGGGAAGCCAGTCCTATCCGAGCCCGGCCGCCGTGGCCGCCGGGGACGGCAGCACGATCGTCTATTTCGGCCCGGAGCAGCCCGATGGGGTTGAGCGCGGCAACTGGATCCAGACAGACCCGGAACGGGGCTGGTTCACGATCCTGCGTCTCTACAGCCCGTTGCCGAGCTTCTTCGACAAGTCCTGGCAGCCGACCGAGATCGAACTCGTCAAGTGACGTCTCATCATGTCCGGCGTGGTGGTCCCCTTGGATCACCCGCCTGCAAGACACTTAGCTCTTTTGCAAAGGAATTCGAGATGAAACACTTGTTTTTGCTTTCCACATTCGTTGCTTCTGCACTTGTCGCCGGAACTCCGGCATCGGCGCAGGAAGCTGAGGCCGTCAAGGTCAACATCGACAATTTTGTTCATGCCCAAAGCGACACGAACATGGCGGGCTACGTGAAGAAAGGGGCCTTCGGCAAATTCGTGCACGAACGCAAGATGGTCGACGCCGCCGACCAGATCGTCATCCGCTCGAACGTCGACACGCTCTACTCATTCACGACGGTCGATCTGACGACTCCGGTAACAATCTCCATGCCCGATCCGGGCAATCGATTTCAGTCGCTGGAGTGCTTGAGCGAGGAACACTCGATCCAGCCAACGGTCTACGGGCCAGGCTATTTCGAGTTTACGCGGGAGCAAATGGGCACGCGATATGCCTTCTGCGTTGTCCGCACATTCGCCGATCCAAACGACGAAAACGACATGAAGGCGGCACACGCGCTTCAGGATCAGATCGGGATCGAGCAGGAGAACATCGGTGAATTCAATGTTCCGAACTGGGATCAGAAAAGCCTTGATGCGATGCGCGATCTGCTGCAGCAGATCGCCCAGACGAGATCGAGTACGCGCGGCTATTTCGGCATCAGAAAAGACCTCAACCAGCTTTACTGGAACCTCGGCGCGGCAGCGGGTTGGGGCGGCAATCCCTACGAGGATGCCATATACGCCGTCGGCCTGGTCGAAAACAACGACGGCAAAACGCCCTATGTCCTGAATGTTCCGAAGGACGTGCCGGTGGAGGCGTTCTGGTCGGTGACGCTCTATGACGCCAAGGGGTACCTGTCGAAAAACAAGAGCGGCATCTATTCCTACAACAGCGTCACGGCCAAGCCGAACGAGGACGGGTCCTTCACGATTTCCTTCGGTGGCGACGGACCGAACAGTTTTGAACTGGTCGAGGGCTGGAATTACCTGGTGCGCATGTATCGTCCGAAACAGGAGCTGATCGACGGGCACTGGCGTTTTCCTTCCGCAGTCGCCGCCAACTGAGCGCGGATATTTCCAGGTCCCGACTGCGAAACCCCGTTGCCAGGTTGGCTGACGGGGGCTGACGGCGACACGAGTTCAAACTCGCAAATGACCTGGAAAGAGCGACCCCTCACGAGCAATCCTGACCTTCGCTGCCGTCTGCGGCAAGGTCAGGAAGGGGGCAGGGCACCGCCGCGAGCCTGACCTGTGTGAAAGTCCGCTTCAAAAACACTTTCGGCGAGCCTGCCAGCCTGCTCCCGGCAATATATCCGCCGCTGCTCCCCCCCTCACGGCCTCGGCAAAATGAAATCCGGCACCAGGCCGGTTGCC
>JBNKGB010000123.1:0-11770 GCA_050289605.1 Roseibium sp.
GCTCTTTGCCGTTTGTTGCGCCATTTCAGTCAAATTAATGAGTCCTGACCCTAACGCCTTCCGGGTGTGGCGCGACTGCTGCAAAGCCTTGACCTGCCCCGTTCTCTACGGCATGTAGCGCTCCAACAGTTTCACGATACAAACCGAAAGCGAACTCCCATGGGATTCCAGTGCGGCATCGTTGGGCTGCCGAATGTCGGCAAGTCCACGCTCTTCAATGCGCTCACCAAAACGGCGGCCGCCCAGGCTGCGAACTATCCCTTCTGCACCATCGAGCCGAATACGGGCGAAGTGGCCGTTCCGGATCCCCGCCTCTATGCGGTTCAGAAGGTGGCCGGGTCCAGGGAAGTGATCCCGACCCGCATCACCTTCGTCGACATTGCCGGCCTGGTGCGCGGCGCCTCCAAGGGCGAAGGCCTCGGCAACCAGTTCCTGGCCAACATTCGCGAAGTCGACGCCATCGCCCATGTGCTTCGTTGCTTCGAGGATGACGACATCACCCACGTCGAGGGAACCGTCGATCCGATCGCCGATGCGGAGACCGTGGAAACCGAGCTCATGGTCGCCGACATGGAAAGTCTCGAGCGCCGTATCGCGCCCTTGAGGAAAAAGGCGACCGGCGGCGACAAGGAAGCCAAGGCGCTGCTGCCCATCATGGAAAAGGCGCTGGCGCTGCTTCAGGACGGCAAGCCGGCCCGCACGCTGGAAACCTCCGATGCGGAAGAAGCGAGGCTTCTGAAGGGCCTCAACCTCTTGACCTCCAAGCCGGTTCTTTTCGTCTGCAACGTCGACGAGGCCTCGGCCGCCGAAGGCAACGCGCTGTCGGACAAGGTGGCCGTCATGGCCAAGGAACAGGGTGCCGCCGCCGTGGTGATCTCGGCTGCGATCGAAGCCGAAATTTCGCAGCTCGACAAGGAAGAGCAGGACGAATTCCTGGAAACCATCGGTCTGGAAGAACCCGGTCTCGACCGGCTGATCCGTGCCGGCTACGACCTGCTCGGCCTGATCACCTATTTCACGGCCGGCCCGAAGGAAACTCGCGCCTGGACGATCACCGAGGGCACCAAGGCCCCGGGAGCCGCCGGCGTCATCCACTCGGATTTCGAGCGTGGCTTCATCCGTGCCCAGACAATCGCCTACGACGACTATGTCACCCTCGGCGGCGAAACGGCCGCCAAGGAAGCCGGCAAGGCGCGCGACGAAGGCAAGGAATACGTCGTCCGTGACGGCGACGTGCTGCTGTTCAAGTTCAACACCTGATTTGCCCCTGTATCTCTCGCCTTCCGGCTCTTATCCTCGAGGCACGGGACGGAAGGGGAGAAAATCAGTGAAAACGATCCTTTTGACCGGCTTCGAAGCCTTCGGCAACACGCCGGTCAATCCCGCCGAGCAGGTCGCAAGGCGCCTCGACGGTGAAATGCTGCACGGTGCGCGCATTGTCTCGCGCATCATTCCCAACACGTTCTTTGTCTGCATCGACGCCGTAAAGGCGGCGCTCAGCGAAACAGACGCGGATGCGGTGGTCATGCTGGGCGAATATGGCGGCCGGGCGACGATCAGCGTCGAACGTCTCGCGCAGAACTTCAACGACTCTACCCGGTACGGCCTCAAGGACAATGCCGGCGTGGAACTGCAGGGCGATCCGACCGCTGCCGATGGCCCGCTTGCCTATCACAGCACCCTGCCGATCCGCGCCATGGTCAGGGCCATGCGCGAGGGCGGCACACCGGGGGAAATCTCCGACGCCGCGGGCACCTTCTGCTGCAACCATCTGTTCTACGGTGTCCTGCATCATCTCACCGTGACGGGACACGGCATCCCCGCAGGCTGGATCCATCTGCCGCATCTGCCGGAAGTTGCCGCGAGAGATGAAAACATCGGTGCGCCGAGCATGTCCGTCGAAACGGCGGCTGAGGGACTGCGCCTCGCGCTTGCGGCGCTCGTCAGCCATCCCCGTGACCTCGACATTCCCATTTCCGGACGCCTGCAGATCTGACTTCGGCACGCACCTTCAAGGTCCGCCTGGTTATCCTCGGGCGGCCCTCCGACCAGGCTCGACAAGTGCTCCGGGAAACCTGTAAAAGCAGGTCTCCCGTTCTTCTGGAAAGCGTTCCGCATGCCCACAGTCATCCCGGCCCCCCGGACCAACATCCTGCCTGTCGACGAAAGCGATTTGGGCTTCCCGGTGCGCCGGGTCTATTGCGTCGGACGGAACTATGCGGCGCATGCGGTCGAAATGGGCCATGACCCGGACAAGGAACCGCCGTTCTTCTTCCAGAAGAACCCGGACAACCTGGACCCGTCCGGTGAGTTTCCCTATCCGCCCCTTTCCAACGACGTCCATCATGAAGTCGAACTGGCGGTGATGCTGAAATCCGGCGGCAGCGATATCGGCGTCGATGCGGCTCTGGAGCACGTTTACGGTTATGCGGTTGCGCTCGACATGACTCGCCGCGACCTGCAGGGCGAAGCCAAGAAAGCCGGCCGCCCCTGGGAGGTCGGCAAGGCCTTCGAACGTTCGGCACCCGTCGGCGCGATTGTTTCCGCCGACCGGTTCGGCAAGCCGGACGCGGGCCGGATCGCATTGAGCGTCAATGGCGCCCTCCGCCAGGAAGGTGATCTCAACCAGCTGATCTGGAAGGTACCGGAAATCATCTCCAACCTGTCGGGCCTGTTCCGGCTCGACGCCGGCGACGTCATTCTGACCGGAACGCCCGCAGGGGTCGGAGCGGTCGCAAGAGGCGATCTCCTGGAAGCCTCGATTGCGGGCTTGCCAGCGCTCACCGTCCGGGTCGTCTGAATCGGAGAGCCCGAAGCGGCGAAGCGTTGCCGCCGACCTTGTGGCACCCCATCATTCGACCGTAAGGCACGGGAATTTCCGGAAAGCGGCTTGAGATCGAGCCGGTGCCGTGGTCAGCTTCGACCTCATTTGCATATCTGCCGGAGCTATCGTCCCGTGACATTCGATCAGACCGCCCTCTTCGCCCTGTTCGGCATCGTGTTCGCGCTGCTGATCTGGGGCCGCCTCCGGTTTGATCTAATCGCCTTCGCGGCGCTGATCCTCGGCGCGCTGCTCGGCCTTGTTCCCTCCCACGAGATCTTTTCAGGTTTCGGGCATTCCGCCGTCATCATCATCGCGCTCGTGCTGATCGTCTCGCGCGGGTTGATGAATTCCGGCGCGGTCGAACTGATCGCTCGCCACCTCCTGTCCGCCTCCCGTGGTCTCTCAGGTCATGTCGGCCTGATGGCCCTCTTCGGCGCCGGTCTTTCCGGTATCATCAACAATGTCGCGGCGCTGGCGCTGCTGATGCCGCTGGACCTGGAGGCCGCCCGCAAGGCCGAGCGCTCACCCGGTCTGTCGCTGATGCCGCTCTCCTTTGCCACGATCCTCGGCGGAATGATCACGCTGATCGGCACACCGCCGAACATCGTTATCGCGCAATACCGCTCGGATGCGTTTGGCGCTCCGTTTTCCATGTTCGACTTCACGCCTGTGGGGCTGCTTGTCGCCGCCGGCGGCATTGCCTTCGTCACGCTCGCGGGCTGGCGGCTGCTACCCGCACGCTTCCGGCAACCGCCGAAACAGGAAGGCTTCGAAGAAAGCCTCTATTCCGCTGAGTTGAAGATCAGCGAGGTGTCGGAGGACAAGCCCCTGACGGTCGGCGATCTCTATCCGACGGCGGAAGAAAAGGATGTTGCCATCATCGGCCTCATCCGCAACGGCAGGCGGATCCGCGGCTTCGCCCGGCGCGAGCCGATCAAGTCCGGGGATTTTCTCGTGGTTGAGGGCGACCCTAAGGCGATCGAAGCCTTCATGGGAACGGCCAAACTCGACTTCGCCGGCTCCGAGCGCCACAAGGGCGGGCTGACCGGCAAGGTTCTCTCGCTGATCGAGGCGATCGCTCCGGACAATGCCCGCATCATCGGCAGTTCCGCCTTCGACATGCGCCTTCTCTATGGCCAGAGCGTTACCCTGCTCGGTATCTCGCGGCAGGGCCGACGTATTCAGCAGCGGGTCCGTCACGAAAAAATCCGGCCGGGCGACGTGCTGCTGCTGCTTGGGACCCAGGAACGGCTCGACAACGCCTGTTCCTGGCTCGGCGTGCTGCCTCTGGAGGGCCGGAAGACCGGCATGATCCAGCGGGACAAGGCCTGGCTGGCGATCGCCGGGTTTGCCCTGGCGATCGGTGCCGCCGTTGCCGGTCTCGTTTATCTGCCCGTGGCCCTGGCGGCCTGCGTCATCCTCTATGCTGCCACGGGGCTTATCAGCGGATCGGAAATCTACGCTGCCGTGGAATGGAAGGTGATCGTTCTGCTCGGCTCGCTGATCCCGCTGGGCCAGGCGTTCGAGACCGCCGGCAACGCCCAGCTAATCGCCGACGGTATCGTCACGATTACAGCAGGCGCGCCTGCCTGGGTGACGCTTGCCGTGCTGATGATTGTCACCATGACCCTGTCCGATTTTCTCAACAACGTCGCCACCTGCCTGATCGCCGCGCCGATTTCGGTCCAGATCGCCAACACGCTCGGCGTCAACCCGGATCCGTTCCTGATGGCAGTGGCGGTCGCCGCCTCCTGCGCCTTCCTGACGCCGATCGGACACAAGAACAACACCATCATCATGGGCCCCGGCGGCTACCGTTTCGGCGACTACTGGCGCATCGGGCTGCCACTGGAAGTGCTCGTGCTCGTCATCGCCCTTCCCGCCATTCTGGTGTTCTGGCCGCTGTGAAAAACCGCGGTAGGCGACGCCGTTTGACAAGGTGCTTTCCCGGATCGGAAACAATCCGGCACTGGTATCAGGAACGCATATCTGCATGATGTACGCTCCTCACATACAAGGAACAGGCCGATGAGCACTCCGAAACGCATTCTCTTCACCGGCGGATCCGGCAAGGCCGGCAGACATGTGGTGCCCTATCTGCTGGGCCAAGGACACCGGGTCGTCAATGTGGACCTGACGCCTCTGGATCATCCGGGCGTCGACAACCTGACCGCGGACATCACCCAGTCCGGCGAGATGTTCAACGTCATGACCAGCTACGCCAATTTCGACGAGCTGGAACCGGGCAACGGCGTACCCGCCTTCGACGCGGTCGTACATTTCGCCGCCATCCCGCGCATCCTCATCCACCCGGACAACAAGACTTTCGCGGTCAACACCGTCGGCACCTACAATGTCATCGAGGCGGCGGTGAAGCTCGGCATCCGCAAGATCATCATCGCCTCCTCGGAAACCACTTACGGCGTCTGCTTTGCCGACGGCGTCGTCGACCCGAAGGTACTGCCTGCCGAAGAGGATTACGACGTCGACCCCATGGACAGTTACGGCCTGTCCAAGGTCGTCAACGAACAGACCGCCCGTTCGTTCCAGCGCCGGTCCGGCTTCGACATCTATGCGCTTCGCATCGGCAATGTCATCGAGCCGCACGAATACGACCGCTTCCCGGATTTCTTCAGGAACCCGGAACAGCGGCGGCGGAATCTCTTCTGCTATATCGACGCGCGCGACCTCGGCCAGATCGTCGACCTGTGCCTTCGCAAGGACGGCCTCGGCTACCAGGTCTTCAATGCCGGCAACGACACCAATTCCGTCGACATTCCGAACGCCGAAATCCTGAAACGTTTCTTTCCGAATGTCCCGTTGAGCCGCGAGCTGGGACCGTATGAGGCCCTGTTCTCGAACCGGAAGATCCGCGAAGTTCTGGGCTTCCGGGAAGAACACGACTGGCGCAAATACGTGAAGGTCTGACGGAACGCCAAAACGGTCCAAAAAGTTTCGGCGGAAGTGGCGACTGCGTCGATTTAATTTTACTTCGTCCCTTGCGAAGACTAGCTTCTGCGCGCTCATCAACTGTCGGCAGCCCTGCTGCCATAAGGACACCAGAATGCACTTCCTCAGATCAGCCGCGATCAGCGTCGGCCTGCTGGCCCTTGCCTCCCATGCATATGCGCAGGGAACAGGGTCACAAGGATATTTTCAGGTCTACAACAACACCGAGGACAACATCGTCGTCGGGTTCTACACCAATGACGGCAGCGGCTGGAGCCAGAACTGGCTGTCCGATGCGCTTGAGCCGGGAGACAGTGCGCGGGCGGAATTCAAGTCCGAAAGCGGCAATTGCGATCAGACCCTCCAGATCGGCTGGCTCGGCGACGACAACACCGAGGTTCTCGACGAACCGATCGATATCGACATCTGCGAGGCAAGCAACGTTTACCTCGAGGACAATGAAATCTATTTCGATTGATTTGATCTGATCGAAAAAGTCAGGCAGAAACGCGGAAACCACGCGTTTCTGCTCCCAACCAGCACTAACTGAGTTTCATGCCCGATCTGATTTGCTTTGAAGATTTTTCGCCCGGTCAGGAATTCGATCTAGGATCCCTGACAGTCAGCAAGGAAGAGGTCATCGAATTCGCTTCCGAGTTCGATGCGCAGCCGTTTCATCTGGATGAAGAAGGCGGCAAGGCGTCGCTTCTGGGCGGACTGGCGGCTTCGGGCTGGCACACCGCGTCGTTGACCATGCGGCTGCTGGTGGATGGGCTTTTGAACAGAACGTCGGGACGGGGCTCCCCGGGTGTAACGAGGCTGCAGTGGAAGCGTCCGGTCCGTCCGGGCGACACGCTGACCGCTAAAGCGGAGGTTCTGGAAATCAAGGAGTTGCGCTCCAAACCGGATCTCGGCATCGTGACCGTGCGCGTTACCGCGGCCAACCAGTCCGGTACCGAAGTTCTCCTGTGGGACAGCCCTATCCTCTTCGCCAAACGGGAGACCGGCGCATGACCGCCTTTTTCGACGATATCGAAATCGGCGAAGCGCTGGAGCTCGGACGCCACACCTTCACCCGCGAGGATATCATCCGCTTCGCGGAAAAATACGATCCGCAGCCGTTTCACCTCAGCGAGGAAGGCGCCGCCGGGACCCATTTCGGGCGGCTCTGCGCTTCGGGCTGGCACACGGCGGCGGTTTTCATGAAACTTTGGGTCGAGACCTACGAAGCGCAGAAAAGGCAAGCCCTGGCCGACGGGATCACCCCGGCCCAATACGGCCCCTCCCCCGGTTTTGAGGACATGAAATGGCTGAGACCGGTCTACGCCGGAGACGAGCTGACCTACCGCCAGGTCGTCATCGGCAAGACGGAAAGCCGCAGCCGGCCGCAGTGGGGGCTCATTCACTTCCAGCTCGAAGCCGTCAACCAGGCGGGCGAACTCGCCTTTTCCTTCAAGGGCAACGTGTTTCTGGAGCGGCACGCGGGCTGACCCCGCGCCTGCCCGCTCTGCCTCTGCCGCACTGTCCGGGCCCCGTTCGAGCAGCCCTACAGGCTGCGCGCGAAGAGCACTTCGTCGTGAATCTCGATGCCGTAATCGCCGCGCAGCGGGATCTCCGGTTTCTTTTCCCGCTCGGCATCGATGATCCCCTGAACGACCCGTTCGAGCCGGAACCCGCGACGCTGGTAGAAGCGGAAGGCATCCAGATTGTCGTTGGAGGTTCTCACCACGACGCGGCTGATGCCGCTGGCGCGGGCCTCCTCGATCACCGCGTCCAGCAGCAACGTTCCGGTGCCGCCCCAGCGGCTCAGGGAATCGAGCGTCAGGATCTCCCACTCGCCTTCGCGCTTGATCACGGTAACAAGCCCGACCAGATCGGGACCGTCGTAGGCGGTATAACCGGGCAGGCGCGAGGCATCGATGGTTTCTCCGCCGAGCAGCATTTCAGGGCCGGCCCATCTTTCGGTCAGCAGCCGGAAGACGGCGTCCTTGTCTGCCTCTGTGATCTGGCGGATGACTACGCTCATGGTCTGCCCTCAACGGTGAACAATACGGGATGACAGGGGTGTGCGAGCCTGCCAGCGCACCCGCTCCAGTTCCGGATCGATGTGTTCCTCTTCCGGGTAACCGACACAAAGATAAGCCACGAGCCGCCAGCCTGCGTCAACCTTCAGGATGCGGGCGACAACCTCCGGATCGAGGATCGACACCCAACCGAGGCCGATGCCCTCGGCCCGGGACGCCAGCCACAACGTGTGGATCATGCTGACCGTGGAATAGGCCAGCGTCTCCGGCATGGTCATGCGGCCGAGCCCATGCCCCTGCTCAGGGTTCTCGTCGCTGAAGATGGCCAGATGAACCGGCGCTTCCTTCAGTCCGGCGAGCTTGAGCTGCCTGTAGAGCTGTGCCTTTTCGTCAAGGTATTGTTTGGCCGCGGCCTCGTTTTCCGCCTCGAAAGAAGCGATGACCTTGTCCCTGCACGCCTTGCTGTCGACGATGACGATCCGCCAGGGCTGGCTGTTGCCGACCGAGGGCGCCAGATCTGCAAGCTCCAGAAGATGCTGCAGCATGCCCTCAGGCAAGAGATCCCGCTTGAAGCGGCGAACATCCCTGCGCCACCTCAGCAATGTCTCGAATTCGGTCTGAAAGTCTCCCGAGAATTCCGGTTTGACACCCTGCTGCCTGGTCCCCGCTACCATGTCAGGTCAGTGTCCCGGAAATTCCACGAGCGTACGGACCGGAACGTTCATCGCTTCCAGTTTCTTGGCTCCGCCGAGATCCGGCAGGTCCACGATGAAGCAGGCGGCCTCGATGTTGGCGCCCATGGAGCGCAGCAGCTTGCAGGCGGCTTCCGCCGTGCCGCCGGTGGCGATCAGATCGTCAACCAGGATCACGCGGTCGCCTGCCTGGATCGCGTCCTTGTGCATTTCCATTTCGTCGAGGCCGTATTCCAGCGAGTAGGCGACCCGCACCGTCTCGTGCGGCAGCTTGCCTTTCTTGCGGATCGGCACGAACCCCGCGGAAAGCTGATGTGCGACGGCGCCGCCCAGGATAAAGCCACGGGCCTCGATGCCGGCGATCTGGTCGACCTTGGATCCGGCCCAGGGCTGGACCAGGGCATCCACGGCCCGCCGGAAAGCCCGTGCGTTGCCAAGTAGCGTCGTGATGTCGCGAAACAGGATACCTTCCTTCGGATAATCCCTGATCGTGCGGATCGAGGAAATCAGTTCATCCTGGATCGTCTGTGCGGTCATCGAGGTGTCTTTCCGTTGCTGAGCGTCCGTCCCGACCGTCGCTTATAGCAAGTTTGATCCGGCGGTCGAAGCGAATTCAGGTCATTTCAAGTGGTTGGGGTAACTAGGCCGAGCGGTTCAGGACCCGTCCGGCGACGGCATCAAGCCTTGCCACAAGCGCCGGATCGCGCTTGTCCGGCGCCGTCATCATGGCAAATTCGAGTGCGGTGTCGGACCCTGCCGGACAGGACCGGTGTTCGCGTGGCAGGTCGCGGGCGACGCGCGCAACAAGGCGCTGCGCGTTCTCCGCATTTTCGTGCAGCACACGGATGATGGCCTGGATGTCGACCTCGCCATGATCGGGATGCCAGCTGTCGTAGTCGGTCACCATGGCGACCGTTGCGTAGCAGATCTCGGCTTCCCGGGCGAGCTTGGCCTCGGGCATGTTTGTCATGCCGATGACGTCGCATCCCCAGGTACGGTAGAGCTGGCTTTCGGCAAGCGAGGAGAATTGCGGACCTTCCATGGCAAGATAGGTTCCGCCCTTGGCATAGGCGAGACCTTCCGCCTCCGCAGCGGCAGCCACCGCGTCCACAAGCTTCGGGCTGACTGGCGTTGCCATGGAGACATGGGCGACGCAGCCGGTGCCGAAGAAGCTCTTTTCGCGCGCGATCGTCCGGTCGATGAACTGGTCGACCAGCACGAAGGTGCCGGGCGCATGCTCTTCCTTCAGCGACCCGCAGGCGGAAACCGACAGGAGATCGGTGACTCCGCAGCGTTTCATGACATCGATATTAGCCCGGTAGTTTATCGTGGTGGGCGAATAGACGTGTCCGCGGCCATGGCGCGGCATGAACACGACTTTCAGGCCGTCGATGGTTCCGATGCGAACCTGGTCGGACGGCGTGCCCCAGGGACTTTCAACGGTGATCCATTCGGAGTTTTCCAGGCCAGGAAGGTCGTAAATGCCGGATCCACCGATGATGCCCAAGACTGCGTCTGCCATGTCCGCTCCCGCTGCGTTTCAATAGGAGGGCTCCGGCGTCATCATTGGTTCGCGGCCGGTGCCCGCATGGGTTATTTCAACTGTTCGGCAATCACGTCAAGCCCGGCCTTGGCGCATTTGGCCTCGACTTCGCCATTGCCGACGCCGGCAACGCCGATCCCGCCCAAAAGCTCGCCGGAGCTGGTGAGGATCGGCAGTCCGCCGCCGAGCGCCATCGCTCCGGGAACGGCTTCCGCGGCGCCTCCGTCGCCGGTCGTCCCGCCCAGCTGCGACGTCGGCCGGTTGAAGCCTGCAGCGGTCCAGGCCTTGCGGCGAGCGCTTTCGGCAACATACGCGCTGCCCATGTTGCCGCGCAGGGTCACCTGTTCCAGGCCGAAGCGGTCGACCACGGAAGCGCCGACCTGGTATCCCGCCTCGGCGCAGACCTCGACGGACCTGAGCGCCGCCCTCATGGCGATCTGAAGATCGAGAACATTTACCGAATGGATCGCCGCAGCTTGTGAAAATGCAGGCACTGGAAGAACTGACAGTGCAAGACATGTCAATATTCGCTTCATTCCAGAACTCCTCAAAGAAAAAGCCGCCGGATGACCGGCGGCTTTCATCATGCACTGTGTTGGCACTTAATCAATGCTCGACGTTGCGCCACAGTTTCTGTTTCGTGAAGTAGAGCAGTCCGGCGAAGACGATCAGGAAGATCATGACGCGGAAGCCGATCTTCTTGCGCTCTTCCAGATGGGGCTCTGCGGCCCACATCATGAAAGAAGCGACGTCACGGGCATACTGGTCGACCGTCATCGGCGTTCCGTCGGTATATTCGACCAGTTCGTCGGAAAGCGGTGCAGCCATGCCGATCGGACCACCGGTCAGATGCTCGTGGGCGCATTCTTCAGCCGTCACGGAACCGCCGAGGAACGCCGGGTTGAAGTTGCCGGAGAAGTCCTCGCCCAGACATGCCGGGTTTTCTTCCGGATAGCTGGTCAGCAGCGCATAGATGTAATCCGCGCCCTGCTCCTGGTACTGGGTGAAGGCATCGAAGACGAACGCGGGGAAGCCGCGATGTCCTGCGCGTGCCTTTGCCAGCAGAGAGAAGTCCGGCGGATAGGCGCCGCCATTGGAGGCGCGGGCTGCCTGCTCGTTCGGGAACGGGGACGGGAACTTGTCCGCCAGGACTGCCGGACGCTCGTACATGTCACCGTCGTTGTTCGGACCGTCTTCCACCGTGTATTCGGACGCGATCTGTTTCGCCTGTTCTTCAGTGAAGCCCGGACCGCCGTCTTCGGCAAGGTTCCGGAACGACACCAGGCGCAGGCCGTGACAGGACGAACAGACTTCCTGGTAGACCTTGAAGCCACGCTGCAGCTGGCCGCGGTCGAACTGACCGAATGGGCCGCCGAAGGTCCACTGCTGGCGTTCGATGTGCGGCGCATTGCCCGCAGCGAAGGCCGGGGTAGCGATGGCGACGACCGCCACCGCTGCGAAGGAACGAACCAATTTGATCATGGTGCTCATTGTCTCGAATAACTCCTGATCGGTTCGCGTTACTTCGTGTCCGGCGCGGCAGTCGCACCAGCCGGGTTTCCGGAACCGCCCTTCAACACTGCTTCGGAAATGGAAGCCGGGAGAGGCCGCGGTTTTTCCAGGAAGCCGAGCAGCGGCAGGATGATCAGGAAGTGAGCGAAGTAGTATGCCGTGCAGATACGGGCGAGCAGAACGTAAGTGCCTTCCGCCGGCATCGCACCGAGGTAACCGAGGGCTA
>JBNKGB010000124.1:0-11742 GCA_050289605.1 Roseibium sp.
CAACAAGATCATCGGAACGGCCCTGACCAGCCATGCCGATGCCTACTGGTCCGAATGCAGCATGTAAGGTAAGCACCAAAGACCGGTGCGCATAAGCGTACCGGTCAACGGGGCGGGGAATTCATGTCACTGATATTGCTCATAGAGCAGGTCCTGAACGGCCTGCAATTCGGCATCATGCTGTTCTTGATGGCCGCGGGACTGACCCTGATCTTCGGCGTCATGGGGCTGATCAACCTTGCCCATGGTTCGCTCTACATGATCGGGGCCTTCTGCGCGGCGGCCGTCGCCGCGGCAACCGGATCCTTTCTTCTGGGGCTGGTTGCGGCACTGGCCGGTGCCGCCATCGCTGGCGCGCTGGTGGAACTCGTCGTCATCCGGCGGCTCTATGCCAGGGACCACCTTGACCAGGTGCTGGCGACCTTCGCGCTGATCCTGATCTTTTCCGAAGGCACGCGCTGGATCTTCGGCTCTTTCCCGCTGTTCCTGAACGTTCCTGAGTTTCTCTCGGGTCCGGTCACCCTGCCGGGCGGGATCGACTATCCGCTCTACCGGCTGACGCTGATTGCCGTCGGACTGCTGGTGGCTTTCGGGCTTTATCTGCTGATCTCCAGGACGCGGCTCGGCATCCAGATCCGCGCCGGGGAAAACGACCGCGAGATGATCGCCGCCCTCGGCATCGACATCGCCCGGCTCTACACCATCGTCTTCGCGCTCGGCGCCGCCCTTGCCGGCCTGGCGGGAGCGCTCGTCGGCGCAATCCAGTCCGTGCAGGTCGGCATGGGCGAGCCTGTTCTCATCATGGCCTTCGTCGTCATCGTCATCGGTGGCATCGGTTCCATCAAGGGGGCGCTGATCGGCGCGGTCCTGGTAGGACTGACAGATACGCTTGGCGGCATCTTCCTGCCGGAACTCATGAAGCTCTTCATGGATCCCTCGACCGCGACCTCCGTCGGCTCGTCGCTCGCCTCCATGGCGATCTACGTCCTTATGGCAGCGGTCCTGATCCTGCGGCCCTCCGGACTGTTCGGAGCACGCGCATGATCCGGGAAAGCTACGTCAACATCTTCACGCTGGCGCTCTTCGTGCTGATCCCGCTTTGGGCGGTTGTCGCGGACGAGCCCTTCACCATAACTCTGATGACCCGGGCGGCGGTCTTTGCCATTGCCGCGATCGGCCTCAACATCGCGCTCGGCATCGGCGGTCTCGTCAGCCTCGGCCATGCGGTCTTCTTCGGGCTCGGCGGCTATGCGATGGGCATCCTTGCCTATCACGCCCAGACCTACACGGCCTTCCTCGAATGGCCTTTCGTCATCGAGGGCAGCAAGTCCATGCCGCTGATCTGGCTGATGGCCGTCGTGTTCTCCGCCCTTGCGGCCCTGGTGATCGGCGCCCTGTCGCTTCGCACCACCGGCGTCTATTTCATCATGATCACGCTGGCCTTCGGGCAGATGTTCTTCTTCTTTGCCATTTCATGGGCCGAATATGGCGGCGAAGACGGACTGTCGATCTATGTCCGCAACGGCTTTCCGGGTTTGAACACCCTCGACCCGATCCAGTTCTATGGTCTTTGCCTCGCGCTTCTCTGCCTGGTGCTGGTCTTTGCCTGGAGGCTGGCAAAATCCCCCTTCGGCCTTGCGCTCAACGCCGCGCGCCAGGCTCCGGTGCGGGTGGAAACCGTCGGCCTCGACACGGTCCGCCTGAGGCTGGTCGCCTTCGTGCTCTCCGGCGCGATCACCGGGCTTGCCGGGGCGCTATTTGCCGACCTCAACCGCTTCGTCAGCCCGACCATGTTCAGCTGGCAGACCAGCGGCGAGATCATGATCTTCGTGATCCTCGGCGGTGTCGGCCGCCTGTTTGGCCCGGTGGTGGGGGCCCTTGCGTTCGTCGCGCTGGAACACTGGCTCGGGGGCTTAAGTGAATTCTGGCACATCTATCTCGGCCTTCTCCTGCTGGTGATCGTCCTCTTCGGACGCGGCGGGCTGATCGGCATGATCTCGGGACGGGAGGCTGTCCATGACTGACACCGTTCTTGAGGTTAAGGGCATCAGCAAGAGCTTCGGCGCGCTTCAGGCAAGCCGGAATATTTCCCTCGATCTGAAACCCGGCGAAATTCACGCCATCATCGGCCCGAACGGTGCCGGCAAATCCACGCTGATCGGCCAGATCTGCGGCACGCTCCGTCCGGACGCGGGTGCCGTCTCCCTGCTCGGGGAAGACGTCACCCATCTGCCGACCCGGGTACGTGCCCGCAAGGGGCTTGGCCGCACGTTCCAGATCTCCTCGCTCGCCATGGACGACACCGTGCTGCAGAACGCCGTTCTCGGTGCGCTCGGTGCCAGCGGTCGGCCCTGGCGGTTCTGGTCGAACGTCTTGAGCGACAAGGCCCTGCGCGAGACCGCGGAAGAGGCCCTGACCCGGGTTGGCCTTCAGGATCACATGCGCCATCGCACGGCGGAACTCAGCCACGGCCGCCGCCGCCAGCTGGAAGTCGCCGTCGCCCTGACGCTCAAGCCGAAAGTGCTGGTGATGGACGAACCGATGGCAGGGCTCGGCGCGGAAGGCTCGAAGCTGCTGACCGGATTCCTGGACACGCTCCGCCACGAAGCGCCGATCCTTCTGGTCGAACACGACATGGACGCGGTCTTCTCGCTCGCCGACCGGATCAGCGTATTGGTTTATGGCGAAGTGATCGCCACCGGAACCGTCGACGAGATCCGCGCCAATCCGGTCGTACGCGAAGCCTATCTGGGGGACGAAGCATGAGCCTTCTGACGCTTTCGGGCGTGACCGCATCCTATGGCGCCAGTCAGGCCCTCTTCGGCGTCGACCTTCAGGTCGGGGAAGGCGAGGTTCTGGCGCTGCTCGGGCGCAACGGCATGGGCAAGTCGACAACGGTCAAATGCATCTGCCGGATGCTGCCGGCACGCGGCACGCTGACCTTCGATGGCGCGGACCTGAGCCGGCTGCCGAGCCACCGCGCCGCCCGGCTCGGCCTCGGCCTGGTGCCGGAGGGACGGCGCTGCTTCGGCGATCTGACCGTGCAGGAAAACCTGATCGCGGCGGCCCGCAAGGGCGCCTGGACCCTGGAGCGCGTCATCGGCATGTTCCCGCGGCTCGGTGAGCGGCGCGGCCAGCGGGCGGGCTCGCTCTCGGGCGGCGAGCAGCAGATGCTCGCCATCGGCCGCGCCCTGATGACCAATCCGAAGCTTCTGATCCTGGACGAGGCGACCGAAGGCCTGGCGCCGATCATCCGCCAGGAAATCTGGTCCGCAATCCGCCTTCTGAAGGCGGAAGCCGGCCTTTCCATCCTGGTGATCGACAAGTCGCTGAAGGAATTGAAGGGCGTGTGCGACCGGGCGACGATCCTGGAACGCGGCAAGACCGTCTGGACGGGCGCCATCGAGGCGCTCAGCGAAGACGTCGCGCATCGGTATATCGGGGTCTGAGCCATGTTCCGTTTTCCGCAATCCGTTCTGTTCAGGCATTGCGATCCGGCGGGGATTGTCTTCTATCCCCGCTACTTCGAGATGATGAACGACTGTGTCGAGGCCTTCTTCGCCGGTGTTGTTGGCTGGCCGTTTGCGGAGGTTCACAAGGACGGCGCCGTGCCGACGGCGGAGATCCGGACCCGGTTCACCGCACCGAGCCGGCTCGGCGACGCGCTGACCCTGTCGCTTGCCGTCACCCGCGTGGGGCGCACCAGTTGCGGCATCGCCATCGACGCCGATTGCGCGGGAAACCCAAGATTTTCAACCGAGCTCACGCTCGTCAACGTGAATGCCGAGGGCCGTCCCATCGTCTGGCCCGAGGATGTCAAATCAAGACTGACTTTATCTAGGGAAGAACAGGAACCATGACCGCGACAAGCATTCAACCGGAAGGCTGGGCTCCTGCAAAGGGTTATGCGAACGGCATGCTGACCAAGGGTCAGACCCTGCACATTGGCGGCCAGATCGGCTGGAACCAGGATCAGGTGTTCGAAACCGACGACTTCGTCGGCCAGATGGAGCAGACGCTCGCCAACATCGCCGCCATCGTGAGGCAGGCGGGCGGAGACGTGACCGACATCGTCCGCCTGACGTGGTTCATCACCGACAAGCGTGAATACATGGGCCGGCAGAAGGAAGTCGGCGAGGCCTACCGCCGCGTCTTCGGACGTCATTTCCCGGCCATGTCCGTGGTCGTGGTCGCCGGCCTCATCGAGGACGAGGCGCTGATCGAGATCGAGGCGACTGCCCAGATCGACTGACCGCATCTCCCGGCCACGGAGGACAGGCGTTTTTCCGTCGATCAGTAATCCGGATCACGGAAAGGGAGCATTTGCGGATATAATATCGCTGACAACTTCAAGCTTTCGGGTCAGGCTGCATGGTGTGACCCTGCGCGGGATTGGGTTGAGCGATGGCCGGACCGACATTCTGGGGAAAGAGAATCGACAGCATAGAGGAGGCGATTGCCGCTCTGGACGGTTGCAGCAGGCTACCCTCGGAGAGCAGCTCGCAAGCCTTCGAAAACGTCAGGTCCGTCGTATCCTTCCTGGCGCATTCGACCTTCCGGCGAAACGAGGCGGCTGTCGAGATCGTCAAGCTGCTGACGGACCTGAGTGAAAAGCTTGCCAACAACATGAAGGTCGCGCCGGAGCAGTTCCAGATGGCCCTGGTGCGCCTTCGCGAGAACAAGGTGCTGTTCAACCGAATGAATTCGGGCGGCTATGCCTCGAGCGGCGGTTATCTGTCGGACGCGGCCGGGTCGCGGGACATGCAGGCGCAGATCTCCTCTTCCCTGAAGCACATGATGGCGGGCTCGCTTGCAGGTGCCAGCGAAACGGACGAGCTGCCGGACAACATCGATCCAAGGAAAGCCGCGGATGCGGTGACGGAGGCCCGGCTCGCCTCGCGGCCGAAAACCAAGGGCTCGGTTCGCGATACCTATGGCGGCATCTGCGATTGCCTGTCCGTGTCGACCCTGCTGCTGCGGATTGCAGAAACGAAGCTCGGCATCGAAGGACGCGTCGAAACACCGATGAACGGCCACGAGGTCTTCATCTATCCCAAGGACGGCCGGCTGAAGAGCAAGAAGTCGGTGATCCTGGACGGGACCGCGGCTCAATTCACCTATCTCATCGGCGAAACCGACCTTGGTGTAGACCGGAATCTCCTGACGCGGGATGAACTCGGACCCCTGGACAAGAACGTCAAGAGCGGCGTCTTCACGATCGACGAGCACAACAACCTGGTCCGGCTGATCAGGCGGCGCCTGGCGCGGGCCTGAAGGCCCGTTACTGCCTGATCAGTTGCGCTGGGTTTTCAAGCGCTGTCCGGTCAGGCGCAATCCTCCGGATTTGAAACGGGTTCCAATCCAGACCGAAGCCGCGACGAGCGCACCGAACGCGAAGGTTCCTGAACCGATTTCCTCGCCAAGAAGGATCCGGGCGCCGAGGATGGTCAGGAACAGCTGCAGGAGTTGCAGTTGCGATACGCGGGCAATGCCCCCCATCGCCAGGCCGCGATACCAGGCAAAGAAGCCACTGAGCTGCGAAACCAGTGCAAGGTAGGCAAAGGCGAGCAGAATATCCGTGGGCGCAGACATGGGCGGCGGTGAAACGGCGAAGCCGAGCGGCACGATTACCGGCAGCGAAACGATCAGCGCCCAGCAGGACACCTGCCAGCCGCCCATGGTTTTCGCCGCCTTGCCGCCGAACGCATAGCCGACCGCCGCCGAGCCCACGGCCGCGAGAAGATAAAGATCGCTGACGGAAAAACGGCCGTCCGACTGGTTCAGGATAAAGGCCAGTGTAACCGCTGTTCCAAAAAGGCTTGCCAGCCAGAAAACAGGTCCCGGTCTCTCGCCGTTGACAAGGATCCCCACCGCGGCCGTTGCCAGTGGAAGCAGGCCGACGACAACGGCCCCGTGGGCCGCTGACCCGCTTTTCATGGCAAGGGTGGTGAACACCGGAAAGCCGAAGACGGTTCCGGCGGCCGCGAACATCACATAGACGATTTCCAGGGAACGGGGCCGGCGGGCCCGTTTGGCAACCAGAATCAGGAAGGCGGCGGCCGCTGCGACGATCGCCCGCCAGATCGCGATTTGCAGCGGGTCGAGAACCTCGACGGCGATCCGGGTCATCGGCAGCGTGAGGGAAAAGGCGGCAACGCCGACGAATCCCCAGATGAGACCGGCGGTTTCCCGGCTCATGCGGTTGCCTGCCGGGTCAAGAGGTTCTGCATTGTGTTCCTTTCTCTCAGGCTCTCATAGGCCTGAAGGTGGGTAAGGCTGAGTTGCAGCAGCGGCGCGGCGATGCCGTGACGGGCGGCCCGGTGCACCAGGTCGCCGAGTACGTGGGAATGTTCAGTCGGTTTTCCGGCTTCGACGTCGCGGAGCATGGAGGCCGTCGAGGTGGAATTCCGGTCGAGCAACTGGGCGCGGCCGGTCAGGAGTGCTTCGGGTGGGAGGGCGAACCCTTCGGCCGCCGCAACGGCGGTACATTCGGCGAACAGTTCCTCGATCGCCGCACCGCCGAAGTCGGTGCTCATGATCGTGCCGATGTCGGCCCGCATGAGGCAGGTGATGCCCGCGAGCGTTCCGAGGAACGCCAGCTTGTGCCACATGGCCGCAAGGATATCTCGCTCCGCACGTGCCGTGACGCCAGCGCTGCACAAAAGGTCCTGAAGCGCCCTGGCGCGTTTGAAGTCGGTGGACCTTGGCGAAACAGGTCCGAACGCAAAGCTGTCGAGCCGATTGAGGTGGCGGATGGTACCGTCCGCCATCAACATGACACTGAGGTGAGCGACGCCGCCCCAGAGCCGTGCCTTGGGATAGCGCTCCGCAAGCGCCTCGATATGAGCAATACCGTTCAGGAAGGGCAGGATGGCGGTGCCCTGTCCGACGGCAGGCGCAATTTCCTCCAGCACATCTGGAAGATCATGGGCCTTGCAGGTCAGGACGATCAGATCGGCAGGTTTCACCAGAGCATCGGCGGTGATCGTTTCCACCATGCCGCTCCAACTGCCAAGCGGGCTTTGCAGGACCAGGCCCCTTTCCCGCAGTTGTGCCGCGCGCTGTGGCCTGACGAGAAAGGTCGAAGGAGCACCCGCCTGTGTCAGCCGCGCGCCGAAATACCCGCCTATACCTCCGGCGCCGACGATAAGCGTTTTCAAGAAAGTCTCCTATAGTAGAATTATTCTTCTATAAGAGATTTCTTCGGAGGGGGCAAGTGCGCCCGGATTTGAAAGCCGGCTTCAGCGGAGCTGGGTGCTGTCGATCACGATCAGAAAGACGGCTTCCGTGTCGCCAAGGTTCTCGAAGCTGTGGTCCTCGTCTGCGGGATAGAAGAGATAGTCTCCCGGTTTGAGGTCCCAGCTGTCCGGACCGACATGGATGCGCACGGTTCCGCTTTGCACGAAAATATGTTCCTCGACACCGGGGCGGTGGGAAGGAAACGGACCGGTCCGGATACCGGGCGGCAGGGTGTTGCGGGCAAGGTCGACGCCTCGGCCCCGATAGAGTGGGGAAAGCGACCGGCGCTCGAACCCCGTGCCGGGTTCGACAAAGGACGGTTGCTTTTCGGCCGGGATCATCACCGGGCCGCTGCGGGCGGTACCGCCGACCAGCTGCGAGATACTGACGTCCAGCGCTTCGGCCAGTTTGCCGAGGATCGAGGTCGTGGGGGTCGCGTCGCCCCGCTCGATCTTGGAAATCATCGCCCTGCTGACCCCGGACTTCCGGGCCAGCTGGTCGAGGGTCAGGCCGTTTTTCCGGCGGTGGTCTTTGAGCGAGTGAGGCAGGTCGGATGCGGTCATGGGCTATTCGTACACGAAAGGCTTCATGCGGGAAATGTGAATGCCGGGACCGGCGGCGCTGATTCTCCGATTGTATCGGCGAACCTTTGCACCCTGGAGCCCCCGGAAGAATTTGTGAGGGCGATTCTTGTTGCCAAAATACAACAATCCAACTTTATGCGCCCCTCCTTGGGTCTCGTAGAGTCAATTTAAGGGGTCTCTTAATTCCTTTGCCATGGATAATGTGCCACAAGGGGACGACAACTGACGTAGCTGAACGATGGGGCGCCGGTCAGGCAAAATTGCGCAAGCCGCATGGGCAATTCGGTCCCGATTGCCAGTTCGTCCGCTCGCTTGGGTGCTGGAGGGACCGCATCCCCGCCCTGTCAGGCGGACGAAGTTGAGTTTTGGGGGTAGTGTATGGGTATGCGTTTAATCGCGAAGGAAGTCATCGTCTGCGTGTCATTGCTGCTGTTGGCAAGCTGCCAGTCCAGTGACATCAGCGACCTGTCGACTTTTGGCGACAGTGCCGCTTCCGTGAACGATATGCCTGACGTTTCCTACTACAAGGACGACGAGCTGCTGCCGCAGGGGGTCGTGCAGTTCAAGGAAAGGAACTACGGCAAGGCCTACGCCATTTTCAAGAAGGCTGTCGAAGTCTTCCCGAAGGATCCCAACGCCTGGCTGGGCTACGCGGCTTCCGCCGACATGATCGGCCGGTTCGACAATGCCGACAAGGGATACCGGCAGCTTGCCAACATGATCCCGAACACGCCCCAGTATCTCAACAACCTCGGCTATTCCCATCTCCTGAGAGGGGATCTGGTCATCGCGCGCAGATACTTCCTGAAGGCCTACGAAATCGATCCCGACAACGATGTGACGGCCAATAACCTGGAGCTTCTGAGGAACAGCGTTTCCTTCGCGAAGCGTGGCTAGGGATCTGAGGCGGATCGACTTCAGAAAGGGTGAAGTTGACCACGAATAACACTTCGTCCGAGGAACAGACCGGGACGGTCGTTCCGGACACCGTCGAAGCGGACGGCGGTCCGAGACCCTTTGTCCTGAGCAGCGAGAACCGGCTCCGTCTGCTGATTGCCACCAACGCCCTGTCCATCGCGGTGGCGGTGATCCTGCTGTTCGGCCTGATCTATTCCTGGTCGTCGACGTCGGAACTGCGCCGGATCCGGGCCGAATTGAGCGATCTGCAGGAATTCGAAGACCGCATCACCGACAAGATCAATCTCATGAACACCGGGTTCCAGAAGCGACTTGAAGGAACCGACGATCGGATCGAGCGTCTGAGGTCCGAGGTGATGACCCTCAATGCGACCCTCAAGGAAACGGGCGCCTATCTCGAGGATGAAATCCGGGACCTGAGGGCGGATACCCAGGCAATGTCGGGCGCGGCCGCATCCGGGGGCAACTCGCTGCCGAGCGGCGTGCCGAGCGTCACCGTCGAGAGCGGTTCGCCGTCTTTCCAGTCCTCGGCGCAGTTCCGCCGGGTCGTTACCCCGGACGGCAAGGTCCGCTACGAAAAGAGACGGTAGGTCCCGAGAAACCCTCCGGTCCCTGGCCTTCGGGAATCTTGCAGCAATCCGCGCGAGATGCCTTGCAGCATCGATGCGCGGCACCTGCGCGGCCAGCACCGGACGCCGGCGAGCAGCATCGCGTGGGGCGCGAAGACGCCCCGGCCCAGACCCAGGGCTTCAGACAGCGCGGCGAGCGAGCGGATCAGGCAATGAACCTGGCATACATCACGACATAGAGCGCCAGCACGATCACCACCCCGTAGGGCGTCTTCCGGGTGGTCGCGATCTCGTGGAACCGGAAGCCGACCCGCGTGTGCGCGAACGAATGCAGGATGGGCAGCTTCAGCAGGACAAGGAAGACGAAGGCGAAGACGAGCAGGCTGATCGAAAACAGCATCATGTGATCCCAGCCCACGAACAGGCCTGTCGGGAACAGCAACTTCGCGTCACCCGCACCGAACCATTTCAACGCCCAGAAGACGAAGCCGAGGGCAAACAGCAGGACGCCGACAACCAGGTCCCAGGACGGGTCGACGAAACCTTTCGACGCGATGTCCGTCGTCGAAAGGCCGATGAAAGCCACGACGGCATAAAGGCCGCACAGGATCAGAACGTTTCTGTTGTGTATCTTCCAGTACTGGAAATCCAGGTAGGCGACATAACCGAAGAAGGCTGCCGCGACAGCCAGGCAACTATAAAAAGCGGCGAACTCCACGTCCGTCCTCCAGAGCGGAAATTGTTTCAATCAGGGTGACTGGCCAGGGGACCCGGCTGCCGCCGGATCCACCTGGGCGATGTTTACCTGCCGGGCGCCAGAAGGATGACCCGGTGGGTGTTGAACAGGGATACGGTCAGCAGCGCCAGAAACGCAGCCTGCATCGGTTCGACCTGGCGCAGGCAGGAAAGAATATTGGCGATCGACTGCGTGATGTCGCCCGCCGGGGCCGGAAGCTGGAAGAGGTCCAGACCCAGGCACACAAAGAACGTGAGAACCGCTGCGTTGAAATAGAGGAAGCGCAACCGCACATGGTTGGCGGCTTTCAAGAGAAAGATACCGGTCGCCGTTGCACAGGCGAAAAGGGCGGCGCAATAGGGAACCGGCAATCCCGTCTTGTAGTAGAAGTAGTTGGCGGGCTCCCGGATGAGATCGGGCATTTCCAGAAAGGCCTGCCAGGCGAGGGGACTGGACGGATCCATGCCGATCCAGAGCCGGACGAAGAAGAACGATGTCATCAGCAACAGCCCGGTGATGACGCCCAGCTCGGAAATTAGGATAAGCCGCTTCATAACTTTCACCTCTTCACTGAAGTGAAAGTGACTCATGCGGGTTAGATAACCGTTAAGAACGGGAAGAATTGAAGGCAGCAGGCCCGGCTCGCTTCACATCCGGCTGGAGGCAAAAGCTCCCGACGGCATATCGACCCCGCGCAGGGAGACCCTGGCAAGGGGCCGGGCGGCGAGCCAGGCCAGTATCGCAAGCGCGAAACCGGCTATTCCGTCCACCGCATAGTGCCAGGCCAGGATGACGGAGCCGATGAAGATTATGAAGGCGTAGATGAGGGTCGCATAGCGGAGCAGGCGGTGCGGCCACGCGGCGAAAACCCACAACCAGGCAAAGACGACATGCAGGCTCGGCATCGCGGAAATTCCGGAAATGAACCCGTTGCTGTTGGCGTAGTAGTCCCACAGGACATGCTGCCCGACCAGAGCCCAGACTGTCCCCGTTCGCTCGTTGATCTCAATGAGGTGATCGAGCAGCGGTGCGTAGACATCGAGGCCAAGCAGGGGCTCGAAAAAGCACGGACCGGCGGAAGAAAGGGCCACCGCGATGAGGTTTCCCGACACGGCGAAGGACAGAATGCTCGCGAACAGGAATTCCAGACGGCGCAGATGGTTGCGGGAAAGCGTGACCCAGAGGATCGAAAGGACCATCGCCACCAGCCAGGCCTGATAGGCATTGTTCAGGATGAATATTGACCAGTCGCCACCGAAGAACGGCAGCAGCAATTCGTAAGGGTCGGTTCCGAAGATCTGCCGGTCGAGTTCGTGGAAGAGCAGGTCGAATTTGAAGGGAACAATCTGCGGCAGGGTCGATTTGACCGTCCCGAATACGGAGATGGAAGCCAGAAAGATAATGTAGGTCAGAACGATGTGCGCGCCGAAGCGATTTTCAATGAAACGGACCTGGATGAGCCGCAGCAGTTCTTTTGTCGGGTGAGGATGTTTTTTCAAGAGCAGGCGTATGGTGACGAAAATCAGCGCGCAGGGGGTCGCGATGATCGCGCAGCTCAACGCCAGCGTAACATAGACCGAGCTTGTGATGATGACAGGGGCGACCTGAAAGTACTCGAATGTGGCAACAGTCGCCAGGGTGTGCAGGAGCAGAAGCAGGATCGCATATCTGTAAATGTAGACTGCTTTCAACATCG
>JBNKGB010000125.1:0-11602 GCA_050289605.1 Roseibium sp.
CTCCTCAGGATGAGGACGTATTTTAGCGGAATGCTGCTGGAAAATGCCTGTCGCCACCTGATCGGACGCTCTCTGCAAGCGTCTCCGACCAAAATGAAAGACCTGGACGATTGATGTTTCTGATTTGCGGAGAAGCGCTGTTCGATCTCTTCGGCGAAGCCGCATCCGGCGACAGCCTCTCCTTTGACGCCCGCATCGGCGGCTCACCCTTCAACGTCGCCATGGGCTTGGCGCGACTGGGAGAGGAAGCCGGGTTCTTCGGCGGAATCTCGAAGGACGCCCTCGGCGAGCGCCTGGTGCAGAAGTTCCGCACCGAAGGCGTTTCGGAACAATACATCCTGAGAACCGATTACCTCACGACACTCAGCATCGTTCAGAAGGACGACCACGGCCACCCGGCCTATACGTTCTACGGCGCCAATGCGGCCGACCGGATGGTGACGGCAGACGACCTTCCCGCCTTTTCCGAACCGCCGCTCTTCCTTCACATTGGCTCCTACACGGCGCTGGTGGAACCGGTGGCGAGCGCGCTGAAGGCCCTGATCGAACGCGAGCGCGCCCACACGCTGATCTCCTTCGATCCCAACATCCGGCCGACCGTCGTGCCGGACATGGCGCTCTGGCGAAAGAATACCGAAGCCGTGGTGCCGCTGACCGATGTCATCAAGGTCAGTGACGAGGATCTGGACCTGATCGCACCCGGCGAAGCCGTCTCGGAAATTGCCCGCAGGTGGCTGGCGCTCGGCGTGAAGCTCGTCGTCGTCACGAGGGGAAGCAACGGGGCGACGGCCTTTGCGCCCGGCCTCGAGGTCAATTGCCCAGGAATCAAGGTGGCGGTCGAGGATACGGTTGGTGCCGGCGACACGTTCCAGGCGGCCCTTCTCGCCGGCTTGAAACAGCTGGGCGCAACGGACCGGGCGGCGCTGTCGGCCCTTGACGAAACACGTATAGGCGGCCTTCTTGCATTCGCTGTCGGGGCAGCCGCTATCACCTGTTCGCGGCGCGGAGCGGATATGCCCCGGAAAGCCGAGCTGGAAAAAGAGTGGGCCGCCTTGAAATGAGGGGCTGACAAAGGAATTAAATCGATTTAAAACCCGGCCGAACAATTTGCGGCCGCAGGTGGTCGTTTCGTCGGGCCGTTGATGGGACAGTTGTCAGGAAGGAATGAGTTTATGGCGGTACGCGTCATTGAAGTTGAAGATTTCGACCTGGTCGTATTCGGCGCTTCCGGCGACCTTGCACACCGCAAGCTTCTGCCGGCCCTTTACCACCGGGACGCGGACGGACAGATACCCGCGGATGCGCGCATCATCTGCAGCGCCCGCCGCGACTATTCGCACGACGACTACCGGGATTATGCCGAAGCGGCCCTGAAGGAACACGTCAAGGACCTGGACAGCGAGCATCTGGCCAAGTTCCTGGCACGCATCCGCTACGTGAAGATCGACATCGCCTCCGGCGAAGGCTTTGAAGACCTGAAGACGCTCCTGGACGAGCGCCCGGAGGTCATCCGCGCCTTCTACCTTGCCGTCGGCCCGGACCTCTTCGGAACGATCTGCGAGCATCTCGGCAGGACCGGAGCGGTCAACCGCCACTCGCGCGTCGTCATCGAAAAGCCGATCGGCAAGGACGGCGCTTCCGCCAAGGCCCTCAACGACACGGTCGGCGCGGTCTTCGCCGAAGACCAGATCTTCCGTATCGACCACTACCTCGGCAAGGAAACGGTTCAGAACCTGATGGCGCTGCGTTTCGCCAACGCGCTCTTCGAGCCGCTCTGGAACGCCGCCCATATCGATCATGTCCAGATCACCGTTGCCGAGGCGCTCGGGGTCGGCGGCCGCGCGGGCTACTACGACACGGCTGGCGCCCTTCGCGACATGGTCCAGAACCACATGCTGCAGCTCCTGTGTCTGGTGGCGATGGAACCGCCAGAATCCATGAACGCCGACAGCGTCCGCGACGAGAAGCTGAAGGTGCTGAAGGCCCTCGCCCCGATCAACGAACAGAGCGCGGACAGGCTGACGGTTCGCGGCCAGTACCGGGCGGGCGCTTCCGCCGGGGGAGCCGTCGCGGGATATCTGGAAGAGCTCGGCGACGAAAGCAGCCAGACGGAAACCTTCGTTGCCCTGAAGGCAGAGATCGCCAACTGGCGGTGGTCGGGCGTGCCCTTCTACCTGCGCACGGGCAAACGCCTGGCCCAGCGCGTTTCGGAAATCGTGGTCCAGTTTCGGCCGATCCCGCATTCCATCTTCAGCGCTGAAGCCGGAGCCATCACTGCGAACCGCCTGATCATCCGGCTGCAGCCCGACGAAGGCGTGCAGATGCAGATCATGATCAAGGACCCCGGCCCCGGCGGCATGCGGCTGCGCCAGGTCCCGCTCGACATGAGCTTTGCCGAAGCCTTCAAGGTACGCAACCCGGATGCCTATGAGCGCCTGATCATGGACGTGATCCGCGGCAACCAGACACTGTTCATGCGCCGCGACGAAGTGGACGCCGCCTGGGCCTGGATCGACCCGATCCTGTCGGCCTGGGCCTCCTCGAAGGAAACCCCGAAAGGCTATACGGCTGGAACATGGGGACCGTCCGCGTCCATCGCCCTTGTGGAACGGGACGGACGCACCTGGGCGGAAGACGACGGCAAGTAAACGGACTTCACAGGGCCCGGCCCTGTGAAACCTGCGCCCTTTAAATCGATTAGCGCCCTGAAATCTGGCACTATCGCTCTATTTGTCTGATGAAACCAGGCCAGCCGGACACCGGTGAGCAAAGGACTTGAAGTCATGACCATCCAGGATCGCATCGGAGACGTTACCGAACGGATCGTCAAACGCAGCCACGACAGCCGCTCCCTCTATCTGGAGCGGATCGGCAAGGCGGGCGAAAAGGGCCCGCAGCGCTCGCGCCTTTCCTGCGGCAACCTTGCCCACGGATTTGCCGCCTGCGGGCTTTCCGACAAACAGGCCCTTTCCGGCGATGTGGTACCGAACCTCGGCATCATCACCGCATATAACGACATGCTCTCCGCCCACCAGCCCTACGAGACCTATCCGGACCTGATCCGCAAGGCCGCCCATGAAGTCGGCGCGGTCGCGCAGGTTGCCGGCGGCGTTCCGGCCATGTGCGACGGGGTCACCCAGGGCCAGGACGGCATGGAACTGTCCCTCTTCTCCCGCGACGTGATCGCCATGGCAGCAGCCGTAGGCCTGTCGCACCAGATGTTCGACGCCGCCGTGTTCCTGGGCATCTGCGACAAGATTGTCCCGGGACTTGCGATCGCAGCGCTCTCCTTCGGACAGCTGCCGGTGGTGTTCGTGCCGGCCGGTCCCATGACGACCGGCATCTCCAACGACGACAAGGCCAAGGTCCGGCAGCTCTATGCGGAAGGCAAGGTCGGCCGGGACGCTTTGCTGGAAAGCGAATCGCAGGCCTATCACTCTCCCGGCACATGCACCTTCTACGGCACCGCGAATTCCAACCAGATGCTGATGGAAATCATGGGCCTGCACATGCCGGGCGCCTCCTTCATCAATCCGGGCACGCCCCTGCGCGATGCGCTGACGAAGGAAGCTGCCAAACGCGCGCTGGCCATCTCCGCCCTCGGCAACGAATACACGCCCGTCGGCGAGATCATCGACGAAAAGGCTATCGTCAACGGCGTCGTCGGCCTGCATGCGACGGGCGGTTCCACCAACCACACCATGCATCTGGTCGCGATAGCCGCGGCGGCCGGCATCCGGCTGACCTGGGACGACATCTCGGACCTCTCCGACGTGGTGCCGCTGCTCGCCCGCGTCTATCCCAACGGCAAGGCGGACGTGAACCATTTCCAGGCTGCCGGCGGCCTTGCCTTCCTCATTCGCGAGTTGCTCTCCGGCGGCTACCTCCATCAGGACGTAAAGACGGTCAACGGCACGGACCTGTCGGGCTACACGGTTGAGGCCCGGCTCGACGAGAACGGCAACGTTCGCCGGGAAGCCGCTCCGGAAAAGTCCGGCGACGAAACGGTGCTGGCGCCGCTCTCCACCCCCTTCCAGCCGACAGGCGGCCTGAAGATGCTGACCGGCAATTTCGGCAAGGCAGTCATCAAGATTTCCGCCGTCACAAAGGAGCGTCATATCATCGAGGCTCCCGCCCGCGTCTTCCACACGCAGGAAGACTTCCTGGCGGCCTTCAACAACAAGGAACTGACCGGCGACGTCGCGGCGGTTGTCCGCTTCCAGGGCCCGAAGGCCTGTGGCATGCCGGAACTGCACAAGCTGACGCCCTGCCTCGGCATTCTCCAGGACCGCGGCCACAAGGTGGCCCTGATCACCGACGGGCGCATGTCCGGGGCGTCGGGCAAGGTGCCGGCCGCCATCCACGTGACGCCTGAAGCCGCCGCCGGCGGTCCGATCGCAAAAATCCGCGACGGTGACATGATCCGCATCGACGCGGTCACGGGCGAACTAAATGTTCTGGTCGATGAGGCCGAGTTCAACGCCCGGCAGCCGGCGGAAGCGGATTTGAGCGCCCACTAGTTCGGCGTCGGTCGTAATCTTTTCGCGGCGTTCCGGGCCAATGTGGGCACGCCGGATACCGGAGCGCATGTCTTCGGCGCTTGAGGACGGATTTAGATCAACCGGTTCAAAGCCGCCCTGAGCGGCTCTGGTCCGTCGGGAAGGGAGGGAAGCCTGATTTTGATGCGTCTGCGCCGTTCGCCTTCGACCAGGAGGCCATCCTCCAGGTCAAGGACGACCGTGTCGCCCGCCAAAACAGCAGCTGAGACGTCGCCATAGGACGAATAAAACTGATCGTTCAGCTCCAGATAACATCCGGTCTCGTCTTCAATCAGGATGACATACTGGCCTGACCCATCGGTTTTCTCCGAAAACCCGACAGTAAGACCGTATCTCTCTTCGGAAATGGTGAAAACGGCGGCATCAAAGTAGACTTCAGACAAGAACTTTCCTTTCGCGGCTGCCCGATCCCGTGGCGCACCAAAAAGTTGAACGTATCAGAAACCATAGACAGACGGTAAATACATGGCCCAGGATATTGAAAAAATCGAAAAGGTGATGTGCGCCGCGCCGGTCATCCCGGTGCTGGTGGTGGAAGATCCGAAAAAGGCGATACCGATGGCCCGGGCCCTGGTGCGCGGCGGCCTGCCTGCGATCGAGATCACGCTTCGAACGCCTCATGCTCTTGAAGCGATCGACGCGGTGAACGAGCACGTGGAAGGGGCGATTGTCGGCGCCGGCACAGTTCTCGACGGCCGGCAGTACGACGAAGCGGTTTCCGCCGGGGCGCAGTTCATCGTTTCGCCGGGTGCGACCGAAGCCCTGCTCGACGCCGCCGACCAGCACAGCGTCCCGCTTCTGCCTGGCGCCGCAACGGCCTCGGAAGTCATGTATCTCCTGGAACGCGGGTACAGGCGCCTGAAGTTCTTTCCGGCCGAACAGGCCGGTGGCGCCGCTTATCTGAAGTCCCTCTCCTCGCCGCTTGCAGGCGCGAAGTTCTGCCCGACGGGCGGCGTCAGCCTCGACAAGGCCCCTGACTATCTGAAGCTTCCCAACGTTTTGTGCGTCGGCGGCTCCTGGATAGCCGATGCCAAGGCGATTGCGTCGGACGACTGGAGCGGCATCGAAGAGCGCGCAAGGGCCGCGGCCGGCCTCAAGGGCTGATCGGCCACGCCCGCCGGACCGAACACGGTCAGACGGAAGCTTCGTCGGCCTGGGCCGCGATCTCTTCCTGTTCAACTGCGGCGAAGGCGGCGTCCGCCGCCTCTTCGTCGTCCTGTTCCAGCGTCCGGTCCCACAGCAGGCGCAATCCGGCCGACTTCTCGTCCCGCCAGGCGAATTCCGCGACGACCGGCTTCTGAAACCTCTTGAGCGTCAGCAGGACTTCGTCGGGAAGCGCGGTCAGACCGTTCGCCTTCACCCTGCATCCGTTCCGGCCGGCATCCACGATCGTTCCGCTGATCTCGGTCAGGCCTTCCATGTCGCCGATCGTTACCGGCAGATTGACATCCGCCCGTTTTTCCCGGCGCTGGTCCGAGACCGACTTGTCGGCCTTTGTAAAAACGGCGGCTGCCGCGCCGTTCTTGACCGACGTTACCCGGGCCTTGAGGAGCTTCTTTGCCCCTTTCGTCCGGATGCCGATGTTCAAGTAAAGCTCGTCGACATCGTCAGAGGTCAGGCAGAACCCCCACTGGTTGACGTTCGAGACCACCGCGTCAATGACGGACAGGGAATCGAAATCGACCACGAGCACATCTTCCTTCGCCTCGGGCCTGTCCTGAAGATGGGCCAGCGGATGGGTCTGGTCGTTTTTTTTGCCGTTTTCGCACATGCCCCGACTTTACGCAGCGTAGACTTGCATTTCACTTAATGGCGCGAGACAAACCCTCGTTTTCCGCTCCAATAAGCATTTTACCGGACAGGAACCGACCAGCGTTCCCTCGCACGACCGGTCAACCCAGCGATGACAGATCCGGAAAAACCGTGTTTGATGCGAATGGACAGGATCGGACCAGTGCGTTTTCCACGCAGGTCCACCGGTCAGTGTGCCGCATGCGACCGAGGATACCGCTATGAAATTCCTTAAAGAAATTTCCATTCCGTCAATTTTACTGCTTGGCGCCATTACCTCAGCCCAGGCCGAGGCGCTGTGCACCGGCTTCGGACCGCAAACGCCCAGGGACATTACGAACAAGGCCGGAACGAATACCGCAGCGGTGGCAATTGCCCCGACGGCGGACAAGCTCAACTTGTGCAACATCCACACGCACACCAATGCCGAACACAAGGGACCAGGGTTCTCCGTCTTCGCCGGAGACGGCAAGCATGGCGGTTTCCAATGCAACGAGACGGCCGACCTGACGGAACAGGAACTGGCGGAACCGGCCAGTTACACCTTCAAGGACGTCAAGCCGGGCGACACGCTTGAAGTTCACTGGGTCTATTCGTCCTGCAACATTCAACCGGGCAAAGGCCTTGGCGCCTGCCTGAGCGAGACCTGCGCCAATCCGCAATTGCGGGTCGAGACCCAGGTTTTCCTCGTCGTCAACGATCCGAACGCCCTGAACTTTCTCGATTTCGCCTATGGCGGCAACATCCGGGACGGATTGCATCAGCCAAAGGCGTTGCCGGAAGGCACGGGCGTGCCCGTCACCTTCATCGGCTCCACGACCGGCCCGACCTACACCCAGGAAGTCTGCTCGCCGCTGCAGGTTACCTGGAGCGTCCGGCCGCAATGCACAAAGCTCGACATCAATTCGCTCAATGCCTGGGTGGAACAGGGAAACGTCTTCGAAGAAGACCATTCCCACGGCGTCCGCCAGCTCGTGACTGCATCGGAATTGCTGGCACCGATAAACTGAACATCTCCAGTCGAATCCCGTTCCCGGGGCGGTCAAAATTTTGAATTTCCCCTCCCCCTCGGGAACCGGGTGTGCTATCTGAAGCCCGGCGCAGAAAAAAGCGCGAAAGCGAGCGAACTAAATCGATTTAAGGGGATGTTTCATGGCTCTTGAAGCAGCATATGTGTCTCTCAGCCAACAAGCCGATCAGTTGAAAGGGACAACGCTCCGGGAGCTTTTTGCAGCGGACCCTTCCCGCTTCGACACTTTTTCCGCGCGCACGGAAGATCTCCTGCTCGATTATTCCAAAACCAAGATCGATGCCCGCGCGCTCGGCCTGCTGCTGGACCTTGCCAGAGCTGCGGACGTTGAAGGCAAGCGCGCGGCCATGTTCGCCGGTGAAAAAATCAACAGCACGGAAAATCGCGCGGTGCTCCACACTGCCCTGCGCAACCGCTCCGAAGACCCGGTTCTGGTCGATGGCAAGGACGTGATGCCCGATGTCCACGCTGTTCTGGACGCGATGGCCGATTTTTCCGAAGCGATCCGCTCGGGCGAGTTGACCTCCTCCACCGGTGACGCTTTCACCGACGTGGTCAACATCGGCATCGGCGGCTCGGATCTCGGCCCGGTCATGACCACGCTGGCGCTGGCGCCCTATCACGACGGTCCGGAACTGCACTACGTTTCCAACGTTGACGGCGCCCACATCGCCGACACGCTGGAAAAGCTGGATCCGGCGACCACGCTCATCATCGTCGCCTCCAAGACCTTCACCACCATCGAGACCATGACCAACGCGCAGACCGCGCGCAATTGGATTTCCGGCGCGCTCGGCGAGGAGGCGGTGGGCGATCACTTTGCCGCCGTCTCGACAGCCCTCGACAAGGTCTCCGCCTTTGGCATCGACGAGAACCGTGTCTTCGGTTTCTGGGATTGGGTCGGCGGGCGATATTCCGTCTGGTCCGCGATCGGCCTGCCGCTGATGATTGCCATCGGCCCGGACGCCTTCTCGGATTTCCTGGAAGGCGCCCATGCGCTCGACACGCATTTCAGGACTGCTCCGCTTGAAGAGAACCTGCCGGTCCTGATGGCGCTGATCGGCATCTGGCACCGGGATGTACTAGGGCTTTCCGCCCGGGCCGTCCTTCCCTACGACCAGCGCCTTTCGCGCCTGCCTGCCTATCTGCAGCAGCTCGACATGGAATCCAACGGCAAGCGCGTCAGGCTGGACGGCTCGGCGGTCGACCAGGAAACCGGGCCGCTGGTCTGGGGCGAGCCCGGCACCAACGGCCAGCACGCCTTCTACCAGCTGCTGCACCAGGGCACGACGGTCATCCCGTGCGAGTTCCTGATTGCCGCAAACGGTCACGAGGACGACCTGAAGCACCACCACGACCTGTTGATTGCCAACTGCCTGGCGCAGTCCGAGGCCCTGATGCTTGGCCGCACGCTCGACGAGGCAAAGGCGTTGCTCGAGGCCGCCGGCACGTCCGGCGAGAACGTCGAACGCCTCGCCCCGCACAAGGTTTTCCCGGGCGACCGCCCGTCCATCACCATCGCCTATGACAAGCTGACGCCCTTCGCTCTCGGCCGCCTGATCGCGCTCTATGAGCACCGTGTCTTTGTCGAAGGCGTGATCTGGGGCATCAATTCCTTCGACCAGTGGGGCGTTGAACTCGGCAAGGAACTGGCAACGGCGCTGTTGCCCATGGTAAAGGGCGACCTGCCTCCCGACACGAAGGATGCTTCCACAAGGGGTCTGCTGGCAGCTCTCAAGGCTTGAACGGCACAAAGTGTCCTAAAAAGGCGGGCGACGTTTCTCCCGCCTTACTTTCGCCCAACGGGCGGCTATCTGTTTCACATCGTTGAAGAAGTCCACGAAGGATTCTTCTCGGGCCCGGGCCGGTGGTGGTGATGAAACATTGCTCCCAAGAGCAAAGCAGCTTACCCTCGGCGGGACTTTATTCGTTTGGTAGGCCGCCTTGCTCGGTTCCTGAAGGGAGAATTCTTTATGAAGAAACTTGTTCTGCTTGCCGTCGCAGGTCTTGCACTCGCCGGATGTCAATCTGACAGCCAGCGTGACCGCGCCCTTGTGGGCGGTGGTCTGGGCGCTGCGACAGGTGCCGCGATCGGTGCGGCCGCAACCGGCGATGTCGGAGGCGCCCTGGTCGGCGGTGTCATCGGTGCGGCCGGCGGGGCAATCGTCGGATCGGCAACCACGCCGAAAAACTGCGTCGCTTATGACCGTTACGGCAACCCGTACCGGGTCGCCTGCCCGTAAGAACGCTTGAACGCAATAGCGGTATATTCCGGTAGGAAGTCCAAAATGAAACATCTCCTTCTGATCGCTGTGTCAGCCGCCTTCCTTGCCGGCTGCCAGTCCGATAGCCAGACGGACCGTGCGCTGGTTGGCGGCGGTCTGGGAGCGGCGACGGGCGCCATCATCGGCGCAGCCGCGGGCAATGGCGCAGGCCCCGCCCTTGCGGGCGCTGCCATCGGCGCTGCCGGCGGCGCGATTGTCGGGGCCGCAACGACGCCCAAGAACTGCGTCGCCTACGATCGCTACGGCAATCCCTACCGGGTTGCCTGCCCCTGATCCAAACGAACCCGAGCGTATCGTCCATTCACAGGCTGTGTAGAATGAAAAAAATACTCGTGGTGGCCGCAATGGCCACCTTGCTTGCCGGTTGCAGCTCGTCCGCGCAACGAGATCGCGCTCTGATCGGCGGCGGCCTTGGTGCCGCGACGGGTGCAATCGTCGGAGCGGCGATCGGAGCCGGAGCCGCACCGGTTATCGCCGGCGCGGCCGTCGGTGCCGCCGGCGGCGCCGCCATTGGCGCCGCGACCGCGCACTGATCGGTGCAAATCCACCTGACGGGTTCCTTTTGCGGCCCTGCCCGTCCATCGGGTTTGGATAAACCGGTCACGGTAAGGATCTGTTAACCATAAAACTCCACCCTTGGCGGGATATTTCTCGCCAGGGGATTCCGGATGAGACCCATCCTGACCGCCGCATTCCTTGCCCTTCTGCTGGCAGGCTGCGTCAACACCGAAAGCCAACGGGACCGCATGCTCATCGGAGCAGGTCTCGGTGCGGCAACCGGCGCCACGATCGGCGCCGTAGCGGGCTCCACCGTCAACGCGACCCTGGCGGGCGCAGCGCTTGGCGCCATCGGCGGCGGCCTCGTCGGCGTCGTCACCACCCCACGCGCCTGCATTGCCCACGATCTCGACGGAACGCCCTACAGGGTCCGCTGTCCGTAAGGAGAGAGGCGATTGTTTCTGCAGATCTAATCCGCGGTTCTCAAATCGGGTTGCTCTTTCTCAGCTGTTCCCAAACCCGTCCCGAGTTCAACACCTTTTCCGTTTCGAAGAACTAGACATGCCGCATTCGACATACGGCTGGGCTTTTGCAGCTTGTCGTCCCGGTTTGCCGCGCAACCGACATGACCGGGGTCCGGTATTCCAGGGCAGCCGAAGAACCTTTCGAAAAACAAAAAAGGCCGGTTCGAACGAACCGGCCTTTTCCGTTTCAAAAGCGAGATGCCGATCAGGCGGCTGCGCTTTCCTTTGCCTGTTCCAGGGCAACCTTCGGGTCGACATAGTCATAGCCGAGAGCAGTTGCGACCGCTTCACAGGTCACCTGGCCGCCGATGACGTTCAGGCCCGGCAGGAAGTAGGGATCGTCCAGAAGAGCCTTCTTCGCGCCCTTGTCGGCCAGCGCCAGCGCGAACGGCAGCGTTGCGTTGTTCAGCGCGTAGGTGGAGGTCTTCGGCACGGCACCCGGCATGTTGGCAACGCAGTAGTGAACCACTTCGTCGATGATGTAGGTCGGATCGGAATGGGTGGTTGCCTTGGAGGTCTCGAAGCAGCCGCCCTGGTCGATGGCGACGTCCACGAGAACCGAGCCTGCCTTCATGCGGCTGACGAGGTCCCTGGAGACCAGCTTCGGTGCGGCGGCACCGGCAACAAGAACGGCACCGATCACCATGTCGGCTTCCAGAACGTGCTTTTCGAGCGCGGCCTTGGTGGAATAGACGGTCTTCAGGGCCGGACCGAAAGTCTGGGACAGCTGACCGAGAACAGTCGTGCTGCGGTCGAGAACGGTAACGTCCGCACCGAGGCCGAGCGCCATGGTGATTGCGTGGGAACCGACGACACCGCCGCCGATGACGACGACCTTGGCCGGCTCAACGCCCGGAACGCCGCCGACGAGAGTGCCGGAGCCGCCCTGTGCCTTTTCCAGTGCCTTTGCACCGG